>JANOCI010000014.1:0-60827 GCA_031412095.1 Allobosea sp. | reverse complement strand
GGCGCTCCATGGCGATGGCGTCGGTGATGGACTGGAAATGCTCGCTCCATAAAGGCGTCACCGGACGCCGGGCGGCTGTGTAGCTGTCAGCATGAATGCCGTCATTGTGCTCGGCGACGCGGGCCTCGATCTCTTGCCGGGCTATGCCGCAATAGTACGATCCGTCGGCGCATTTGAGCAGATAGACTACGGCGCCGAAGAACGGGTCGGGTTTCATGGGTTTGTTCGTGGCTGGAACTCATCCTTCGACGGGCTCAGGATGAGGATGCTTGGTGTCTCACGTTTCTTTCGAGGGACCCAATATTCTCATCCTGAGCCCGTCGAAGGAGGAGCTCCAGTGTCAAGGCTCAAGCCGCCGCAGCATCCTCCGCCGCCTTCTTGGCCGCGCGCTTCTTCTCGACATAGCCGACGGAGAAGATCGACAGCTCATAGAGCAGCAGCATCGGCACCGCGAGCATGAGCTGGCTGAGGACGTCGGGCGGGGTGAGGACCGCCGCGACGATGAAGACGAAGACGATGGCGTACCGGCGCTTTTCCTTGAGGAACTTCACGTCGAGGATGCCGGCCTGCCCCAGCAGGGTCAGCACCACGGGAAGCTGGAACGAGATGCCGAATGCGAAGATCAGCGTCATGATCAGCGAGAGGTATTCGCTGACCTTGGGCAGAAGCTCGATCCCGGCCTGGTCGACCGTCGCCAATTGCTGCATGCCCAGCGAAAAGCGCATCAGCACCGGCATGGCGAAGAAGAAGACCATTGCTGCTCCCGCCACGAAGAACACAGGCGTGGCGAACAGATAGGGCCTGAAGGCGTCGCGTTCGTTCTTGTAGAGGCCCGGCGCGACGAACTTGTAGATCTGCGTGGCGATCACAGGAAAGGCGAAGAAGCCCGCGCCGAAAGCCGCGATCTTGATCTGGGTGAACAGATATTCGAGGGGTGCAGTGTAGATCAGCCGCGCCTTCTCAGGCCCTCCGACCGCCCAGACATAGGGCAGCACCAGCACATTGTAGATGTAGGTCGCGCCTGCGAAGCAGACGAAGAACAGCACCATGAACGCGGCCATCGACTTGATCAGGCGCGAACGCAGCTCGATCAGATGCTCGATCAACGGCGCCCGCGACGCCTCGATGTCGTCTTCGCCAGGGCGTTTCGTCGTGGCGTCGGCAATCGCGTCGGTCACGCCGCATCTCCACTGGCGGGCGCAGGCTTGCTTCTCACGCGCTTGGGCTTCGGCGTCTCAGCCACCAATTCCGGCTCCGGTTCATTCATGCGCTCCGGCAGCATCAGTTCGGACGGGTTGAAGGGAGGCGGAGGCTCCGGAAGCGGGATGACCGGCTCGGGAGCGGGCGCAGCGGCCGGGCTTGCGGCAGCCGCGTCTGTCGTGAGCGAAAGCGGAGCGGTCGGCGGCGTCGTGGCCGAGCCCTTGATCTCATCGCGGATGGTCTGGATGGGGTTGAAGTCCACGTTCGTCGCGGTCTTGACCGATCCGCCGACATCCTCGACCTGCTTCTTCAGGTCGTGCAGTTCGGCTTCCCGCATCGCATCGTTGAACTGGCCCTGGAATTCGGCCGCCATGCGCTTGACCTTGCCGACGGCCTCGCCGACCGAGCGCAATGCCTTGGGCAGGTCCTTCGGGCCGATCACGACGAGCGCGACGGCACCGATGACCAGCATCTCGCTCCAGGCTATGTCAAACATTGGCGGTGCCAAACATCAAACTGTTCCAGCTTTCCTGCTCGAAGGCCGGCGCTCGTTCTCGGGAAACCGCAGGCGCAGCCCTTGAGCCGTGCTCGCCGGGCGGCCGGCCTCAGGCCTTCCGTTCCGCCTCGACCTTGTGGGCCGTGGCCGTGGTGGTCTGGTCGATCGTCCTGGGCGGCTCCGCAGCCGGTGGCGGCGGAGGCGGATTCTCCTCGTCGGCCATGCCCTTCTTGAACGACTTTATGCCCTTCGCGACATCGCCCATGAGTTCGGAGACCTTGCCGCGCCCGAACAGCAGCATCACGACGATGCCGACCACGATCCAGTGCCAGATGCTGACGCCACCCATGGCGAACTCCTCAACGTCAAAGACCACGGCCCGTCGATGCGTGCCAACCTTGTGCTGGAAACTAGGGTTCGGCATCCAAGAACACAAGGACTTCCTCACGCTTGATGTCGATCCCGACATCCGCGCCTTCCGGAAACGGCTTGTGCTCCGGCGCCCGGATCGTCAAAGGTCGATCGAAGCCCTGCACCGCAGCCTGAAGCACATCAACTTCGCCGAGGAAACGTCGAGACAGGACGCGGCCCGGCAGGCAGAACCCTGCCGCCCGGAGGATAATGGCCTGCGGCCGGATGCAGACGACGGCGCGCTGCCCATCCGACAAGTGTGGCGTGGCAATGCGGCCAAATGGCGTCTCTACCGCGCCATTCGCGACGACGGCCTCGATCTCGTTGAAATCGCTGAAGAAACGCGCCACGAACAGGCTATTCGGCCTCATGTAGAGCTCTTCGCCAGGGCCGGACTGCACGATGTGGCCCTTGCGCATGAGCACGATGCGGTCGGCGATGCGCATCGCGTCCTCAGGATCATGGGTGACGACTAGGGACGTCGCGCCGGTCTCGCGGATCACCGCCACAGTCTCCTCGCGCACGGCGTCCTTCAGCCGGCGGTCCAGATTGGAGAAGGGCTCGTCCATCAGCAGCACGCCGGGGCGCGGCGCGACTGCTCGCGCCAGCGCCACGCGCTGCTGCTCGCCGCCGGACAGCATATGCGGATAGGCCTCCGCCATGCTCGCGAGCCCGACCCTGTCCAGTGCGCGCAGCGCGCTCGCCTTAGTGTCGGCTGCGGAAAGGCCGCGGATCCCGTAGCTCACGTTGCCAATGACGCTGAGATGCGGAAACAGCGCATAATCCTGAAACATCAGACCGACGCCGCGCTTGTCAGGATCGACGAAGCGGTTCGGCCCGGCCACCTCACGGCCATCGAGCAGGACGCGGCCTGACGAAGGCTGCTCGACGCCGGCAGCGGAGCGCAAAAGCGTGGACTTGCCGCAGCCGGACTGGCCAAGCAGGCAGACGACCTCCCCCGCCGCGACCTCGAGGGAGACGCCGGCCAAGGCGGTCACGTCGCCGTATTGCTGCCAGACGTCTTCAAACCCGAGCGATACGGGAATCGAGGCGCCCGCCGTGCCGCGACGGCCCCAGCCGCGCCAGCCGCGTTCGATGTCGGCGTCAGGAACCATCGTCATCGCATGCCTGCCGTCATGAAGCGCACGCGCCGCATGCCGCGATGGCATGCGCGCGGCTGCTCAATCACCGTCCGGGCTTCCGGCGTCAAGGGGCGCGAAAAGATCGTCGAGCGCGTCCTCGTCGTCGCGAAGCGCCTCGTCGTCGCTGGGGACCGGCACATCGAGGCCTTTCGCCATGCGCCCTTCGAGGAAACCGGCGCCCTTCAGGTCGTCCAGGCCTGGCAGGTCGTCGACGCGGTCGAGGCCGAACTGCTCGAGGAAAGCGGCTGTCGTGCCGTATGTCAGCGGGCGGCCCGGCGTGCGCCGTCGGCCCCTCAGCCTGATCCAACTAGATTCAAGCAGCGTGTCCAAGGTGCCCTTCGAGGTGGCGACGCCCCGGATCTCCTCGATCTCCGCCCGCGTGACGGGCTGATGATAGGCGATGATGGCCAGTGTCTCCAGAGCGGCCCGCGTCAGGCGTCGCGGCTCGGTGACTCGCCGGACGAGAAGATGCCCTAGGTCCTCGGCGGTCCGGAAGGCCCATTTGCCTGCGACGCGCACAAGATTGACCCCCCGGAACGCATAGGCCGCCTCAAGGCGCGTGAGCACCTCCACCGCGGCGACGCCGGAGGGGAGGAAGCTCGCAAGCTCCGCCTCGGAGACCGGATCGGCGGAAGCGAACAGCAGGGCTTCGCCGATGCGCAATGCTTCCGCCATCTGGTCAGGATCGTGATCCATGGCGGAATCGTGATCGAATTGGCGTGCCGGCGCAACCATGTCTGATGCTTCCTTACTCTGCCGCCAATTGCGGCGTGAGGCGCCTGCGCAGGTACAGCGGCGAAAACGGCCTGTCCTGCCGCAGGTCCACCAGCCCTTCGCGGACCATTTCGAGCATCGCCGAAAGAGCGGAGGCGCGCACGGTCGCCTTCATGGAGGGATCGCCCGCGTATTCGATCAGGTAGGCGTCCAGCGTCGTCCAGTCCGCCGCCAGGCCCACCAGTTTCTGCAGCGCCTCCCGCGCTTCGATGAGGGACCAGACAAAGCGCTTGTGAACCGTGACGCGCGAAACCGCCTGCTTCTGGCGCTGGCGGGCATAGGCCTGCAGCAGATCAAACAGCGAGGCGTTCCATGCGCCTTCCGCGTCCGTCCGTGGGTGCTCGACATGTCCGCGCGAAAAGACGTCCCGGCCAAGCTGAGCCCGCGATGCGAGCAGCTTCGCCGCTTCGCGGATCGCCTCGAGACGGCGGAGGCGGAGGGCGAGCGCGGTCGCCAGATCGGCGGCGCTGGGCTCGTCGGCCCGGGGCGGATCCGGCAGCAGAAGGCGGGACTTGAGATAAGCCAGCCACGCCGCCATCACGAGATAATCGGCTGCCAGCTCAAGCCGGAAGCGCCGCGCGCTCTCGACGAAGGCCAGGTATTGGTCGGCGAGAGCGAGGATCGAGATGCGCGTGAGATCGACCTTTTGCCGGCGCGCAAGCTCCAGCAAAAGGTCAAGCGGGCCCTCGAAGCCGTCCACGTCGACCACGAGCGACGGATCGTCGTCCCCGCGCTGCGCCGGCGTGAATTCATCGAAAGCCAGTCCCTTCGCCACTGATTCGGTTCTCCAGGCGCTCAAGCGTGCCTTGGTCAGGAGGCTGCTGCAAGAATGCGTGCGATGTCGTCCGCCAGGGCCGCGCGGTCAAGCGGCTCTGGCTCGTGCGAGATCCGCGAAAGCGCAGCCTTGGCCCGGCGCTTCGCCGAGCCGGCCAGCGGACGCGCCGCCTCCGCCACCCTCGCCATCTCGTCCATGACGCCGTTGCAATGCAGGACCATGTCGCAGCCGGCGGCATAGGCAGCATAGGTGCGCTCGGCGAAGGTCCCCGACAAGGCCTTCATCGACAAGTCGTCGGTCATCACCAGGCCGTCATACGCCAACTCGCCCCGGATGATGCGGCGAAGCACCTTACGCGAAGTGGTGGCCGGGCCGGACGCATCGATAGCCTCGAACACGACATGCGCGGTCATCGCCATGGGCATGTCGGCAAGATGCCGGAACGGCCGGAAATCATGGGAGCGCAGATCGTCCAGCGCCGCGGATACCCGCGGCAGCGAGTGATGGCTGTCGGCCTCGGCGCGGCCATGGCCCGGCATGTGCTTGATGACGGGCAACACTCCGCCCGCGAGCAAGCCCTCGGCCGCCGCGCGGCCGATGCGCGCAACCTCGTCAGGCTCGAAAGCGTACGCCCGGTCGCCGATCACGTCATGCGCGCCTGCCACGGGCACGTCCAGGACGGGCAGGCAGTCCACATCCACGCCGACTTCGCGAAGGTCGTGCGCCATCAGCCTTGCAGACAGCCTCGCCAACGCCGTGCGCCTCAACGGATCGTTGACCTGGCCGAACCACCGCCCGGGCGGATAGGCCGGCCAGTTCGGGGCGCGCATTCGCTGGACGCGCCCGCCCTCCTGGTCGATGAGGATGGGCGCGCGCCACCCGACCGCAGCGCGCAGGGCGGACGTCAAGGCCAGGACCTGCTTGCGGTCCTCGATGTTGCGCTTGAACAGGATGAAGCCCCACGGGCGGCTCTTCGTAAAGAAGGCCGCTTCCCCGCAGCTCAGTTCAAGGCCGGCGCACCCGGCGATGAAGGCGTGTGTCGTCATCGGCGGAACCGGACGGCAAAGGCCGCAAGAGGTCAAGCAGCCAGGCCCGATTTGCTGGGGATCAAGCCGACGCAGCCGGGCAGCGCCGGCGGCTGTCAGCTGCCCGATACGCGGCGGTCAGTTCCGCGCGATGAAGCAGTTGCCGCCCGCAGCCTTCAGCGCCTCGCACTTTTCGGCCGCAGCCTCACGGCCGTAGGGTCCGACCCTCAGACGGTAAACGGTGCGCCCGTTGCCGACGTCGGCCCTGCGAATGGTGGGCTGATCGCTGCCGAGCTGCTCCGAGAAACGGCGCTGCAACGAGGCGAATGTGGCCCGTGCCTCCGATTCGCTGCCGGGTGCGCCGAGCTGCACCATGAAGCCGCTGCCTGCCGCGGCGGGCTCCGCCGCCGCAGGGGCTGGAACGGGCGCTGGCACGGAAGCTGCGGACGGCGAGGCGGCGACCTGAGTGCGGGCTTGCGGCGGTCTTGCGGCAGCCGCTTCCTCCGCACGCGGCGGCGCTGGAGGCCGGGGCGGCGTTGGGGCCAGAGCTGCCCGAGGCGTGGATGACGCGGTCGTCGCCGGGGCCGAGCCAGGTGCGGCGCCTGCCGGCGTGGCCGCCGTTCCGTTCCCGGCGCCAGCGGGCGGCGCTATCGAGCCGTCCGGACGGACAGCGACGGTGCGCACGCGGCGGGGCTCGCCCAAAGCTGCAGATGCAGCCTGCGGCCCAGCCGCTGGCGTGACGGCCACCGAAGAAGCTCCTGCGGCCGATCCAGGCGCATCGGCCGCTGCCGAGCTGCCGTTTGGCTGGCCTGCCGATGTTGGCCCCGATGACGGGCCAGGCAGGATGACGCGCGGCGCGGCCCGGGCCGCGGCCTGAACATCCATCGGCTGCTCCTCACGGTTGACGACGCGCGTGTCCGCCGCCCTCGGCTCGGGAGTCCGCTCAAGGATCTGCTTGTTCTGATTGGGAATTTCGACCCCGCCCGGGTTCTGCGGCTGGACCTTCGTGGGCCCCGCCTCAGCCTTGATCACGGGAGGATCGCCATTGAGGCGCACTGGCCCCGACAAGCCGCGCATGCCGACGACGGTGCCGATGCCGAGAACCGCCACGCCAAGCAGCGCGCCTGCGATGACAAGGCCCTTGCGAGGCTGCTGCGGCTCGAGGCTGCGCAAGTCTTCCTGCGGCTCTTCCGGCGGATCGGGATAAGCGAGCGCCTCCGGAGACTGAGAAGGTTCACGCTGATCTTCGTCGCGCGCCCACGATTGCTGGCGCAGGTCGTCCAGATCCTGCGGCTCGGCGGCTCGCGCGAACTCGGCAGGGTCGGGTTTGGCGAAAGGCTTGGGCTTGGGCTTGGCGAAATCACGCTCCGCCGCGAGCTCGCGCTCAAGCTCATCCGCGATCGAGCTGGCGTGGACCCCGGACTGCGCGCCGCTCTGCGGCGAAACGCCCCCACGCAGCTCAGCCTGCAAAAGAGCGTCGAATTCGTCGAGAGCGTCACTGTCGAGGGGCGCGCCCTTGTTGGCCTGGAACGACGGAGCCGCGCCGTGATCCATCGCGCCGTTCACGGCTGGGGCGGAATCGGTGCGGCGATAGACCTGCGCGGCAGGAACAAGTGCGGGCGCCGGAGGCTTGCGTTCGGCGAACATCGCCTTGAACGGATCATCCTGCCCGACGATGCGGGCCAATTCGGCAAGCGGGTCATTGTGGGGGGCGCGAGGCTGCCCGCCGGCGGTCTGGCGCAGCTGCCGCTCAAGATCATCGAGATCGACGGCAAAACGCGATTTTGTCTGTTCTGACATGGCGACCTTCCTTGTCGGCGCAAAGCGGCGAATTCATGCCCGTCACGCAAACGTTACGCTAAAACTGTCCTGCGCTGCGGCCCGGACGACCTCAACGCATTTCTGCCGGACTGGAAACGCCCAATATGCCCAATCCGGAGACGAGAACGGACCTGACTGCATGCACAAGCGCCAGTCTCGCCAAGGTCAACTCTGGCTGCTTATGATTAACGAACCGTAATTGCGCGTCGTCCCTTCCTTTGTTCCAGAGCGCGTGCAGCGCCTGAGCCAGATCATAGAGATAGAATGCGACCCTGTGGGGCTCGTGCGCGGCGGCGGCCTGGTCGATCAGGCGGGGGTATTGCGCCAGCAGCTTCAGCAAGGCCATCTCGCCGTCATCCGCCAAAAGGTCCGCGCTGGCGCCGCGCAGGCTTGCCTCCGAAAGGTCGAGCTCAGGCATCATCTCCGCCGCCTGCCGGAACACGGAGGCGCAGCGGGCATGCGCGTACTGGACATAGAAGACCGGATTGTCCTTGGACTGCTCCAGCACCTTGGCCAGGTCGAACTCCAGCGGCGCGTCATTTTTCCGGAACAGCATCATGAACCGCACGGCGTCGCGGCCGACCTCGTCGATCACCTCGCGCAACGTGACGAAGTCACCCGAGCGCTTGGACATCTTCACGGGCTCGCCGTTGCGCATCAGCTTGACGAGCTGCACGAGCTTGATGTCGAGCGTGCCCTGCCCGCCGGTGATCGCCTTCACGGCGGCCTGCATGCGCTTGACGTAGCCGCCATGGTCCGCGCCCCAGACGTCGATCATTTCGGCGAAGCCGCGGTCGAACTTGGACTTGTGATAAGCGATGTCCGAAGCGAAGTACGTGTAGCCCCCATCCGACTTCAGCAGAGGGCGGTCCACATCGTCGCCGAACTCGGTCGAGCGGAAGAGCGTCTGCACCCGGTCTTCCCAATCCGGATCGGGCTGACCCTTGGGCGGCGGAAGGCTGCCTTCATAGACAAGGCCGCGCGCGCCAAGCGCCTCGATGGCGGACGCAACTTCGCCGCCATCGCCGCCGAACTGCAAGGAGCGTTCGGAGAAGAACACGCCGTGCATCACGTCCAGCGCCGCGAGGTCCTCGCGGATCAGCCGCATCATGGCGTCGATCGCGGACTGCCGCACGAGGGGGAGCCATGCGGCCTCCGCCTGCGCCAGAAGCGTCCCGCCATGTGCCTCGGCAAGCGCCGTGCCG
This sequence comes from Allobosea sp., assembly GCA_031412095.1. Taxonomy (GTDB): domain Bacteria; phylum Pseudomonadota; class Alphaproteobacteria; order Rhizobiales; family Beijerinckiaceae; genus Allobosea. Next base: position 51,978 of record JANOCI010000014.1, on the reverse strand, counting down.
ACGCCGACCAGGTAAGCGCCGGGGTAAAGCCCTTCGGGAATCGGCCCGATGTCCTCGCCGAGCGCCTCGCGGTAACGCAGGAAGGCGGAGCGTGCCAGCACGTCGACCTGAGCGCCGGCATCGTTGATGTAATATTCGCGCGTGACGTCGCAGCCCGCGAAGGCCAGCAGGTTGGCCAGAGCGTCCCCGAAGACCGCGCCGCGGCCGTGGCCGACGTGCATGGGCCCGGTCGGGTTGGCCGAGACGTACTCGACATTGACCTTCGGCAGCGGCTTCAGCTTACCCTTGCCGAACGCCTCCCCATCCGCCAGCGCAGTCTTCAGCACGCCGTGGAACACCTCTGGCTTGAGGCTGAGATTGATGAAGCCCGGGCCTGCAACGGAGACGGCGGCGATGTCGGCGTCAGCGCCCAGTTCGGCGGCGATCAGTTCGGCGAGCTGCCGCGGGTTCAGCTTGGCGTCGCGCGCCAGCGCCATGGCCGCATTGGTCGCGAGGTCGCCATGGCTCGGATCGCGCGGAGGCTCGACGACGACGCGGGATAGATCGATGCCGGGCGCAAGATGCCCCGCAGCCGCCAGGCGGTCGAGCGCAGCGCCTATCCGTGCGGTGAAAAGATCGAAAATGGTCATGTGCAGCAACGCCTTGGCGGCGCATCCCGTCAAATTGATTCAAGCGGCGCGCCGTAAAGGACATGCCCAGGAGGTCGCGCTATCGCAACAATGGCGTCGCGTCAAACAGCCTGGCATGCTCATCCAGCGCATAGCGGTCGGTCATGCCGGCGATGTAGTCGCAGACGCGCCGCGCCGCGCGCGCCTCGTTAAGCGCATCGAACCCCGCCGACCATTCGGGCGGCATGGTTGTTGGCATCGACAGAAAGCGCTTGAAAAGGTCGCTGACCACTACAGCCGCATCGTGCCTGATGCGCATCACTGTCGCATGCCGGTACATGCGCGGAAACAGGAAGCCCTTGATCGCACGGTCAGCCTCAGCGATCGTCGGCGAAAACCTGACGAGCGCTTCGCCAGCGTGCCGGACCTCGTCGGCGGACATGACTCCGGACGCCGCCAAGGCCTTGCCGCTCTCGTCGATGACATCCTCGACAAAGCGCGTGATGACGCGCCGCACCAGTTCGCTCACCAGGCGCGGCCGCTCGATGTCGGGATAGGCGGAGCGGATTTCCGCCAGGATGCCGCCGAGGAAGGGCACTTCGGCGAGATCGTCCAGATCGAATAATCCGGCGCGTAGCCCGTCATCGATGTCATGCGCGTCATAGGCGATGTCATCGGCCACGGCGGCTGCCTGGGCTTCGGCGCTCGCATGCGTCGAGAGCCACAGATCGTGCCGCCCGTCATATTCAGTGATGGCCACGGGCACGCCCTGCTCGAGATAACGTGCAGTCGGGCCGCCGTCCTGCCCGATCAACGGGCCATTGTGCTTCACGAGGCCTTCAAGCGTCTCCCATGTCAGGTTCAGCCCGTCGAAAGCCGGATAGCGCCGCTCCAGCCGCGTGACGATCCGAAGCGCCTGAGCGTTGTGGTCGAAACCGCCGTGCGCCGCCATGCACTCCTGCAGCGCATCCTCCCCGGTGTGGCCGAACGGAGTGTGGCCAAGGTCATGCGCCAGCGCGAGAGCCTCGGCGAGATCCTCGTCGAGCCCGAGGGAGCGCGCGATGGACCGCGCGATCTGCGCGACCTCGATTGTGTGGGTCAGCCGCGTGCGGAAATGATCGCCTTCATGGAACACGAAAACCTGGGTCTTGTGCTTGAGGCGGCGGAACGCGGTCGAGTGGATGATGCGGTCGCGGTCGCGCTGGAAATCGCTGCGGGTCGGCGATGACATTTCGTCAACCAGCCGCCCCCTCGTCAATGACGGCTTCGCGGCGAAGGACGACCTGAAGCGCTCACCTGGTTCCGGCATGGTCCTCAGTCCGCTGTCGAGCCAAATCATGGAGGCGGTGGCAAGAGTTCACCCGCTTGGGCGCGAATGCGCGCCCAGCATTGCGGATGGCTTCTCCAAAGCGCACCCGGTTGTGACCGAGGTGTCGCTTGAACTCATCAAGCATGGTCCTTACCTTGTGAGGCGACATGCACACAAGTTGAACCTTGCAGGGGCCTTGCACATGAGCGAAACCATGATCGCGCGCGTCAACGTGACAGACCGCGCCTTCAAGCGCATCGCCAGCGTTCTGGCTAAGGAGCCGTCCGGCACGATGCTGCGTGTTGCAGTCAACGGCGGCGGCTGCTCCGGCTTCCAATATATCTTCGAAATGGACAAGCTGCAGAACAGCGACGACATGGTGCTGGCGAGCGACGTCGCGGGGCAAAGAGCCACCGTGCTGATCGATGAGGCTTCGTTGCAGTTCCTGGGAGGGTCGACGATCGACTTTGTCGATGACCTGATCGGCCAGTCCTTCAAGATCACGAACCCGAACGCGACCTCGTCCTGCGGCTGCGGCACCTCCTTCGCGCTTTGAGGCGAGACACCGTTTGGGCGTTTGGCATGAGCCGGCGACGCCGCGGAATTCAGATGGCATTGACGCTAGGGGATATATTCAGGGCAAGCGCATTGCCGGATCGCGCGCAAGCGTCCACACTCGCGCAGCGCATGGCTGGATCAAACCAGAACCCTGCCTGCCCTGCGGCAGGCTTCGGAAGGGCTGGCCGGACAATCGCCACAACTGGCTCTTCAAGACTGCGGCCGATACGTTCGCATCCCATGTTTCCTGATGAGGTCATGCCATATGCCGTCCTTTGCGCTTCCTGGAAATCTGCGGCGTCTGCTGGCGCCGTTCATGCTGGCGGCCTTCGCCCTTTGGGCCGGCATGCCGCAGGCAGTGGCCCAGAACGTCTCGGTGACGAACCTGCGCTATGATCTGGGTTTCATGAGGGTCACGGTTCCACGTCTCGATGTGGTTGGGACGCCGCTGAGCGAAACGGAGCTGCGCTCGCTGCTTGACGCGAACGCGTCCGGCAACCCCGTCGAGCGGCTTCTGAGGCTCCAGGCGACGTCAGCGACCATTCCTGAGGTCATCGTCGAACAGACCATCGACGGCTCGACGCAGACGCTGACCTATGTCGACGTGAGCATGAACGATGTCGTTTCGGGCGTCATCGGCCGCATGCGTACGGCCAGCATCAAAGGCGTCATGGCCGATAAGGGCGTGGGACGCGTGGATTTCAGCATCGGCGAAACGCTGGGCGACGGCATTGACCTGCCGCTTCTGGCGCGGGTGCTGACCAGCTCTGTCCCAGATCCGCAGCAAGTGGCCCTGTCGCCGCTTTATCGCTCGCTTTCGTACCGCGACTATGTCGTCGGGCTGCCGGATGGGGCGGGTCAACTCCGCATCGCCAAGGTGTCGTTGCGGGACACGAAAGCCCGCCCCGGCAAGCAGCCGCTGCTCGCTTCGATCCGCGAATTGACGGCCTTTGCCGAAAAGAACAACCCAGCGAACGGGACCTCCAGCCCCAACCCAGCCGAAATCGCCATGATCGCGCAGGCATTCTCGTTCCTCGAGAACTTCGAATACGGCGTCATGGATATGGAGGGCTTCAGCGGCACGTTCGGCAAGCCGGGGGCGCTTGCTTCCATGTCGATCGCAAAGATGCGGTTCAGCGACCAGCCGCAGCAGGGCGGGCTCGCCATCGGCGACATAAAGGTCGATGCAGGGGCCACGAAAGTCAGCCTCGCCGAAGTCGAGATCCGTGACTTCAGCTTCCGCGACAGCATCCGCACCCTTGTGGGCATGCTGGAGCGCGGCGACGTCGATTCGCTTGGCACGGACTTCATGAAGCTGATCCCCAAGCTTGGCACGATCCGCATCGCCGGCCTCAGCGTCGAGACGCCGGACACGAGCGGGCCGCGGCGCCAGGGACCGCCGGAAATCCTGCGGGCTTCGCTGAAGAGCCTCGAACTGGGCGTGAACGGACAGATGGACGGCGTTCCGACTGCGATCCGGTTCGGCGCGGAGGAACTCGCCACCGTCTTGCCTCCAACCTCGCGCGACAAGAACGTGCGCGACCTGCTCGCGCTTGGCATCAAGGACATCAACGTGTCGTGGCTGGCCGACCTGGCTTGGCAGAAAGACACCGACCAGCTTGAGATCAAGGCGCTGAACATCTCCGGGAAGGATCTGCTGTCCGCATCCATCTCCGGGCAGCTTGGCAATGTCAGCAAGGAGGCATTCTCGATCGACACCGCGGTGGCGCAGGTGGCCTGGCTTTCCGCCACCGCAAAGCGCCTGACGTTGAACGTGCGGAATTTTGGCGGCTTCGAGAAGATCGTCGCCAACGAGGCCCGCAAGGCCAAGAAGACACCGGAGGCGCTGCGGCGCGAGTGGGGCTCGCTCGCTGCGATCGGGCTCCCCGCCATTCTAGGCGATTCCGACGGGGCCAAGGCGCTCACGGCCGCGCTTTCGCGCTTTGTGGCCAAGCCGGGCGTGCTCGAGGTCGATCTCAGGTCTAGGTCCGCATCGGGCATCGGACTTGCCGACGCCGTAGCCGTGATGGCCGAACCACAGGCGATATTCGACAAGATCGAAGTTCAGGCACGGGCGCAGTAAGACCGGTTCAGCGCCGCGAGATTCCTTATCGCTGCACGAGCTTGCGCAACGCATTGGCCACGTCGGCGCGCTCGGCCTCGCTGCAGGCACGCGGCAGGTTGTACGACTGGACCGCAAGCTGCTGGTTGGTGGCGACAAAGCGCTGGCGCTCGCCGCCGCGATAGACCGCCACGACCCGGCCCCGCTCCACGCGCAGGCCGCAATCGTAGCCACGCGAGACAATCGCCGCCGCATATTCCGGCGTGCCGGGAGCGTAGGCGCTGTGCTGGTTGCAGGCCGTGAGGAGCAGCGGCGCGGACAACATGAAGGCCGCTCTCCAGTTCCCTCTCCCCTTGCGGGAGAGGGCTAGGGAGAGAGGTCGCAAAAAACATTGTCCGGATCTGCGCGACCCCTCTTCCGGCCTCAGGCCACCTTCTCCCGCAAGGGGAGACGGAGTCACTGGCGCAACATATTCCGTGCGCACAAGCCTATTCCTGAACGTTCAGCCGGATGTGCAATTCACGCAGCTGCTTCGGCGTCACGTCGCCAGGCGCACCCATCAGCACGTCGAGCGCCTGCTGGTTCATGGGGAACAGCGATATCTCGCGCAGGTTGGCGGTTCCGCAGAGCAGCATCACGATACGGTCCACGCCGGCCGCCATGCCGCCGTGGGGCGGTGCGCCGTATTGAAACGCGCGGTACATCCCGCCGAAGCGCTCGACCACGTCCTTCTCGCCATAGCCCGCGATCTCGAACGCCTTGACCATGGCTTCAGGGCGATGGTTGCGGATGCCGCCGGAAGCCAGTTCATAGCCATTGCAGGCGATGTCGTACTGGAACGCCTTGATAGAGGTCGGCTCCTGCGTCTCAAGCGCCTCCAGCCCGCCTTGCGGCATCGAGAACGGGTTGTGGCTGAAATCGATCTTCTTCTCGGTCTCGTCGTATTCGTACATCGGGAAATCGACGATCCAGGCAAGCTCGAAGCGTTCCTTGTCGATCAGGTTCAAATCCTCGCCGACCTTGGTGCGGGCAAGGCCAGCGAACTTGACGAATTTTTCGGGGTCGCCAGCCACGAAGAAGCAGGCGTCGCCGTGCTTCAATCCAAGTTGCTGGCGGATGGCTTCTGAACGCTCAACACCAACATTGTTGGCAATTGGACCTTTTGCAAATTTCGCAAAAGGCACGTTAACGCCGCGAGCTTCAGCAATATCGGCAGTCTCAGGCATCGCCCAATACATATAGCCAAGGCCAGGTTGACCCTCACCCTGAGCCCAAGAATTCATTTTGTCACAGAAGGCTCGAGCGATCGGTCCGCTGCCGCCAACCACATTGGCGCTTGTGTGTTTTGCAGGAACAGCCCAAACCCGATTTTTCGGCTCAGCAAGTATCTTGGCGAACAACCCGAAGCCGCCATCGCGGAAGTGTTTAGACACATCCTGCATCACGAGCGGGTTGCGCAGGTCGGGCTTGTCGGTCCCGTATTTCGCCATCGACTCGGCATAGGGAATGCGCGGCCACTTCTGCGTGACGCGCTTGCCGCCGCCGAACTCCTCGAAGATGCCGGTGATGACGGGCTCGACGGCGGCGAACACGTCCTCCTGCTCGACGAAGCTCATCTCGAGGTCGAGCTGGTAGAACTCGCCGGGAAGGCGGTCGGCGCGCGGGTCCTCGTCGCGGAAGCACGGCGCGATCTGGAAATAGCGGTCGAAGCCCGCCATCATGATGAGCTGCTTGTACTGCTGCGGGGCCTGCGGCAACGCATAGAACTTGCCGGGATGGATGCGGCTCGGCACCAGGAAGTCGCGCGCGCCTTCAGGGCTGGAAGCGGTCAGGATCGGGGTCTGGAACTCGAAGAAGCCTTGGCTCTTCATGCGCGAACGCATTGAATCGACCACGGCTCCGCGCGTCATGATGTTCTGGTGCAGCTTCTCGCGGCGCAGGTCGAGGAAGCGGTACTTCAGCCGCGTGTCCTCGGGATATTGCTGGTCGCCGAAGACCTGCAGCGGCAGCTCTCCGGCCGGTCCCAGCACCTCGAGCTCGGTGATGAAGATCTCGACCATGCCGGTCGGCAGGTCCGTGTTGGTCGTGCCTTCCGGGCGGCGTCGCACCTTGCCGTCGATGCGGACGCACCATTCCGAGCGCACCTGCTCGACCGCCTTGAAGGCCGGAGAATCCGGATCGGCGACGCATTGCATCATCCCGTAATGATCGCGCAGGTCGATGAACAACAGCCCGCCATGGTCGCGGACGCGGTGGCACCAGCCGGAGATGCGGACGAGTTGGCCCACATGCTCCTCGCGCAGGACGCCGCAGGTATGGGAGCGGTAACGGTGCAGGGACATCGGATTTCTCGGCTCGAAAGTCGGATTTGCGAGCGCTGTCAGTCGGCTTTGGGGGGGTGATTGTCAAGGTGGTGAGGGCTGCGCGCTCGGTGCCTGATGCCCATCCTCGTCCGGAGCGCGTCGAAGCCTCATCCTGAGCTTGTAGACGGGCTCAACATGAGCCCGTCGAAGGACGAATTCCAGCCGCAACACTCAAGCTCATCCTTCGACGGGCTCAGGATGAGGATCGTGGTGCGCTCAGGATGAGGCCTCGACGGGCTCAGGATGAGGATTTGTGGCTTCACGTCATTGCACGTGTGCTGCAAACCCGCTTCACTCGCCATATGGCCATCACCGTTCCCGCTCTTTCCGCCCCTGCTGAAATCGTCATCGACGCCCACGGCATCCCGCATATCCGAGCCGGGACTTTCCTCGACGCGTTCGTCGTGCAGGGATGGAACGCGGCGCGGGACAGGCTGTGGCAGATCGACCTGTGGCGCAAGCGCGGCCTCGGCCTGCTCGCCGCCGATTTCGGGCCCGGCTACATCGAGCAGGACCGCGCCAGCCGGCTGATGCTCTATCGGGGGCCGATGTCGCGCGAATGGGGAAGCTATTCCGCGGACGACAAGGCGATCTGCGAGGCGTTCGTGGCGGGCATCAACGCCTATATCGCACTGTGCGAAGGCGAACCGGAAAGGCTGCCGCCTGAATTTGCGCTGATGGGCACGCAGCCAGCGCGCTGGAAGGCGCCGGACGTGGTGCGCATCCGCAGCCACAGCCTCAGCCGCAACGCGATCTCGGAAATCCTGCGCGCCATCGTGCTGGCCGGGGCCGATCTGGAGACCGACCTTATCCGCCGCTCGCTGCACCCGCCGGTGACGCCGAAGGTTCCGGAAGGGCTCGATCCTGCCAGCGTGCCGCTGGAGGCGCTGGACCTTCTGAAGCTCGCAGCCGCCGATGTCAGCTTCTCGCCTGAACGGCTCGCTGTGCCGCTGGCGGACGCAGGCAAATGGCGCAAGGTGACCGATCTGGGCGACGTCATCCGCGACGCCGCGTTTGCGGGCTCCAACAACTGGGCGGTCAGCGCAGCGCTCAGCGGGACGGGCGCGCCGATCCTGGCCTCCGATCCGCACCGCAGCCATGCCCTCCCCTCGCTGCGCTACATCGCGCACCTGACGGCGCCGGGGCTTGACGTGATCGGCGCGGGCGAGGCCTGCACGCCGGGCATATCGTTCGGGCATAACGGCGACCTCGCCTTCTCCGGCACGATTTTCTACATCGACCAGGAGGACGTGTTCATCCTGCGAAAAGCCCCGGATGATGCCGATGCCTTCATTGAGGGCGGCAGGCGGCGACGGATCAGGACGATCACGGAGACAATCAAGGTCAGGGGCTGCGCCGACCAGGCGATGCGGCTCAGGTTCTCGCCGCATGGCCCGATCTTTCATGAAGATGGGACGCACGCATTCGCCCTGCGATCCGTCGCGCAGGAGCCTGGAACCGGGCCTTATCTCGGCAGCCTCACCGGCATGCGCGAGACCACCGTCAGGGGCTATGCCGCATCGCTCCACCGCAACAAGACGCCGTCGACGAACCATGTCTTCGCCGACAGGGCCGGCGACATCGGCTGGCGGCCGGGCGGGCTCGCGCCGATCAGGCCTGCCCATGACGGGCTGCTGCCAGCGCCGGCGGATGGAAAGCACCGCTGGGATGGCTTCATGGACGCCAGCCAGATGCCGCTCGTGATCAATCCGGCCAGCGGCTGGCTCGCCACCGCCAATGCGATGAACCTGCCGCCTGACTGGGACCATGCAAGGCGGCCGCTCGGGTTCGAATGGGTCGAATACGCCAGGCTCAACCGCCTCGAGGAGGTGCTGGGCGCAGCCACATCGCATGGCGTGGCAAAGGCCGCCGCTTTGCAGACGGATGTGGTCTCCCTGCCCGCCCGGCGCATGGCGAAGCTGGCGCTCGCGCTTCGGCCGACGCCTGCGACCGCCGCCGCGCTCGACCTGCTGAAAGGATGGGACGGCGCGCTGCACCCCGGAAGCGGGGCAGCCGCCTTGTTCGAGATCTGGTGGATGAGGCATGTCAAGCCGGGCCTCGTGGAAATGCTCGTCAAGCAGCGCAAGGTCTGGCCGATGCTGACGCCTGTCGATCAGGAGACGGCGCTGGCGGTGCTCGAGCGGCCCGACCGCCGCTTCGGCCCGCAGCCATCGGCCATGCGTGACGACTTCCTGTCCTTCACGCTGGCGGCCGCTGCCGCCCACCTGTCGGACCGGCTCGGTCCGGACCCCGCCGCCTGGGCGTGGGGCAAGCTGCATCACGGTTGCTTCGAGCATCCGCTGACGTGCATCAAGGGCGCGCAGGAGGCCGGGCTGCGAGGCATCGGCCCTTGGCCGATGGGCGGTTCATCATCCTCACCCATGCACACCGGCTACCGGCTGAGCGATTTCCGCGTGATCGCAGGGGCTTCGTTCCGCATGGTGGTCGACCTCGCCGACCCGGATCGGTCGATCTGCATCAATGCGCCGGGGCAGTCGGGTGATCCGCGCTCCCGCCATTACGACGATCTCGGCCCGATCTGGGCGGCAGGCGGCTATGTGCCGATGCCTTTCTCCGCGAAGGCCGTCGACGCGGCGGCGGTCGAGCGGATCGAATTGCTGCCCGGCATTGAAAAAAGGGGCCCTGGTCGAGCTTGACCCGACCATCCGCGTTTTGTTTCCTGTTTCAAGGCTCTGCTTTTCGGGACATTCTCAAGCGTAGTGGGCAGCACATGTCCGTCCTTGTCACCTGACACTTTCTGCAGAAAGGTTGAGTGACGCTCACGAGGGGAGCAATTTCAGGCGTCCAGAAATGTTTCTAACGCACAGTTACGTTACTGTTTGTATCGATGCGCACGACCCCATCGATATCTGCGCGTGCTGCAAGCTTGCCAGACGAACAGACCTAGCGTAATCTGTGATCAACATCGACATCCTTAGGGAAACCGACTTTAATCGGGTGGCTTTGAACGGTGGCAATTCAATCCGCAGCCGCTTTAATTGCCGACCTCACGTCTTCGCGGATTCAGCGCGATACGCGCTTCAAATGCCTGAATTTTCATCCTGAGTTGCGGCATGTGTGAGGCCCGTCAATTTTTGTAGGTATCTCCCGTTGCATTCGGAGACGACGCAATGACAATTCTCGATGCTGCCGTAGGATTGCGAGAAGGTCTGCAGCCCGTCGCGAGCCGTTCAAAAGACCAGCAAAAAGTCATCGCGCTCCTCTGGAACATAGATTTCACACGCGGAGGGCAGAAAGGGACGCCCGCGCTGGCACCCGAACCCGGCGCGGATCGTCAATGTGCGCCTCTCCTCGCTGCGGCCATCATGGCATTCCAGGCCTTCTGGGTGGTGCAGGGAGAGTTTCGGAGGGCAGACGGCGTTGTCGATCCCGGTGGGCGCACGCTGGCAAAAATGGATTCGCTCGCAGGCGCGCCTCCAAGCCCGCCACCCCCTCCGCAGTCTGACTTCATCGACTTCAATGGCATACGAATCCGACAGGCGCTCGGAGACAATTACGTTTCTGCGCATGACGGGTCGCGAGCGTCCATTCTGCCTGGCAGCGCGATGCCCCTTACCATTCGGCCTTTGGTCAAGAACGTGCGGCTCGTTGAAGGCAAGGCCGAAGGCCGGATCCATGAATTCCTTTTCGAAATCGAGAAGGATGGCTCAACGTTCTGGATTGGTGCCGCGGTGCCAGAAGGGACATCAGACTTCACGCGTGCCTACGTCTACTTCCATCCCGCGACCATGGGCGGCGACGATGACAGGACTTACCGCAAGTTCACCGGCCGATGGCAGGTTGTGCAACGCTATGTGTCCATGCAGGGCATTCAGATGGCCGCAGTGCGTCAGCAGGTTCTTCTGGTGCCGTTCATGACCGGCGCTTCGCGATCAGGCAGTTCCGCGACAAACATGTTTGCTTCCCGAGGGAAAGACACTCTGGATGCTGTGATGGCGGCAATCCAGATGCAACTCATGCGCAAATTGGGCCGAACTGGAAATACTCAAACCCTTACCCGGATCGGTGTGGCAAGTTTCAGTTCCGGTGTCGATCACCTCTTCAATTTCGCAAACGTACTGTCGTCAACCGGCATCATCCGGGAAATGATGGATTTCGATAGCGCCTACATGATCGTTGCGCACAAGACGATACCTGCGATCGCCGGTGCCGTGTCGTGGCAGATCACGCAGGTTCCACCGCCAGGTGGCTTCCGCTTGGGATGGCTCTATGTGCCGCCAGACTCGCTGAACAATGTTTACAGCTTTAGCCCGGACCGCCATTCGCAGATCGGTTATTTGATGTTCCAGACGATGATGGTCCAGAGTGCCGTTCAGTAACGAGCTTCAGATGTTTAGCTCCTGCTCATCCATCCTTCTGGGTATGGCGCGGCGGCGGCAACGGCGCTAACAGTCGCGGCGACCAATCGTGATGTTGCCGGAGAAACCTCCCATGAAAGACATGCTCGACCAACTCGAGGCCCGCCGCGAGATCGCGCGCAAGGGAGGCGGCGACAAGCGCATTGCGGCCCAGCACGCCAAGGGCAAGCTGACGGCCCGCGAGCGGATCGACCTGCTGATGGATTCAGGCAGCTTCGAGGAGTTCGACATGTTCGTGCAGCACCGCTGCACCGATTTCGGCATGGAGAAGCAGAAGGTGCCGGGCGACGGGGTCGTCACGGGCTGGGGCACGGTCAACGGCCGCGCGGTGTTCGTGTACGCCAAGGATTTCACCGTCTTCGGAGGCTCGCTGTCGGAGGCGCATGCCCAGAAGATCATGAAGATCCAGGACATGGCGCTGAAGATGCGGGCACCCATCGTGGGCCTGATCGATTCGGGCGGCGCGCGGATTCAGGAAGGCGTCGCATCGCTCGGCGGCTTCGCCGAGGTGTTCAAGCGCAACGTGCAGGCGAGCGGCGTCATTCCACAGATCAGCGTCATCATGGGGCCGTGCGCCGGCGGCGACGTCTATTCGCCGGCCATGACCGACTTCATCTTCATGGTGCGCGACACGTCCTACATGTTCGTGACCGGGCCGGATGTGGTCAAGACCGTGACGAACGAGAGCGTCACGGCGGAGGAGCTTGGCGGGGCCAAGGTCCACACCACCAGGTCGTCGATCGCCGACGGAGCGTTCGATAATGACGTCGAGGCTTTGCTGCAGGTGCGCCGGCTGATCGACTACCTGCCCTCCAACAACCAGGCCGGCGTTCCGGAACTGCCGAGCTTCGATGTGCCCGACCGGGTCGACATGAGCCTTGACACCTTGATTCCTGACAGCGCTACAAAGCCTTACGACATCAGGGAATTGATCCTGAAGACGGTCGACGAAGCGGACTTCTTCGAGCTGCAGGAAGCCTTCGCCCGCAACGTCATCACCGGCTTCGGGCGCATGGAGGGCCGCACGGTCGGGTTCGTCGCAAACCAGCCCATGGTGCTGGCCGGCGTGCTCGACTCGGACGCCTCGCGCAAGGCCGCGCGCTTCGTGCGCTTCTGCAACGCGTTCGAGATTCCCATCGTCACCTTCGTCGACGTGCCGGGCTTCCTGCCCGGCACGTCGCAGGAATACGGAGGGCTGATCAAGCATGGCGCGAAGCTGCTCTTCGCCTACTCGCAATGCACCGTTCCGCTGGTGACGGTCATCACGCGGAAGGCCTATGGCGGCGCTTATGACGTGATGGCGTCCAAGCACATCGGCGCTGACGTGAACTATGCCTGGCCGACGGCGCAGATCGCCGTGATGGGCGCGAAAGGCGCGGTCGAAATCATCTTCCGCGGTGGGGACGCGGAGACGATCGCAGCGCAGACCAAGGCCTACGAGGACCGGTTCATGAGCCCGTTCGTGGCCGCCGAACGCGGCTACATCGACGAAGTGATCATGCCGCACTCCACCCGCCGCCGCGTGGCGCGGGCGCTGGCCATGCTGCGCAGCAAGCAGACGGAGCAGCCCTGGCGCAAGCACGACAACATCCCGCTGTAGCGCCGGAGCGGCCTGGCCGGAAGTGTGGCGGCCGCGCCTCCCGCCAGCCTTGATGCAGATCAGCGAAACTTGCATCACGATGTGCTAGGTCTTGGGCTCCCGCAACCGAAGGAGATGGCTATGTCAATGAAATCGCCGAAGCGCATCGCCGACATAGCGTGCATCATCCGCGCGGGCGACACGATGCCCGGGACGGCGATGCAGCAGGCCATCCGGCTGGCGTCCGCAAACGAGGCGCATCTGTCGCTGACCATAGCGTCGCAGCACCTGGTGACGCCCTACTCGCCCATCTGGTCGTCGCTCGCGTCCGGCATGGTCAATGACCTCAACACGAGGGCTCGGGCCAAGGCTGCCGAGGCGGCCGACATTGCGAGGACTGCGCTCCGCATCGCGGGCGTCAACGCCGACATCACGGTGCTGGAGGACATCGGCGGGCAGGCATCGGGCATCGCCGTGCGTGCAGCCAGAGCGTCGGACCTGATCGTGATCGACCAGCCAGAGGCCGTGCTCGACGCCCGCGCATCGATTCTGGAGGAAGCGCTGTTTCATTCGGGACGCCCTGTCCTAGTCGCGACGCCGAAGCGCGACGCCATGCACACGGCGACGAAGGCCATGCTGGCTTGGGACGGTACAGCGCATGCCGCCCGCGCTGCGGCCGATCTGATAAGCCTGTTCGACACGATCAAGCACGTCGACATCGTGTCGGTGCTTGGCGACAAGGATATGGCGGCCGCCCTTCCAGGCGCCGACTTCGCGAGGCACCTGTCGCGAAAGGGCATCGACGCGACCATCGTCGAATTGCCGGCATCGAAGGGGGCTGTTGCGACGTCTCTCGACCAGCATGCGACCGAATCGGGCGCCGACATCATCGCCATGGGCGGCTATGGGCATTCGCGGCTGCGCCAGTTCGTGCTCGGCGGGGTGACGGTGTCAATGATCATGACCGCGGCGACGCCGCTGCTGATGTCGTACTGAGCGGCTGCAGATTTGCTGCCGAGACGCTGAATAGCGAGGACCGACTTCAACCCAAGATGCGTAATGCTACATACTACCCGGCAGCCATTATTGCCGTCACTACTGCGCATGGAAACGTCTGTACGATTGTGGTCATGAAATTTTGTGTTGTTCAGTTGTCGTTCGCAATTGTTTTGGGTCTCGGCTGGAGTCAAGCTGCTTGTGCGCAGTCGGGCACGGCCTTGCAGGCGAGCAAGGAAGGTTGCGGCGAAGCGTGGCGTCGCCAATGCTGATTGCTACGCGAAGGTCTTCGCAAAGCACGCGAAGGTCATTGAGACCGCAAATGGACGACGGATGTGGCAGGCCCAGTCCACGCCAGCATACAATTCCGAGATGCTTCGGACCTGTGAAGTGGACCGGCTTTCGGCGTCGTCGGCGAAGCCAGCCGCAGGTGGCGGCGGCCTTCAGGCCGCTGGGCGCAACGCTGCAAAAAGACTTGGCTACGAAGGCGACAAAGCCAACTGCTACGCTAGAGTGTTCGCGACTTATGCCGCGCAGGCTCCCGCGCAGCCAGGCGACCGGGGCACGCGCTGGGCGGCACCTGTAAGCAACAGCTACAAGCAGGAATTATGGAGCACTTGCCAGATCAGCCGCTGATCGGCGCCGCTGAGGCATGGAACACGCATGAGGGACTCGACGCGCGCGCGCGCAACGCGTATGCGCGAGACATGAACCTGATCACGACCACGGCGGATCTGGCCGCCGCCTGCGAACGCTTTGCGGCGCATCCGTTCGTCACAGTCGACACCGAGTTCCTGCGCGACTCGACCTATTACCCGAAGCTGTGCCTTCTGCAGATGGCCTCGCCGGATGAAGGCGTGCTGGTGGACCCGCTGGCGGAGGGATTGGACCTCTCGCCGTTCTTCAGCTTGATGGCCGACGAGAACGTCGTGAAGGTGTTCCACGCCGCGAGGCAAGACCTGGAGATCGTCTGGAACCTCGGCCGGCTGCTGCCCGCGCCCCTGTTCGACACGCAGATCGCCGCGATGGTCTGCGGCTACGGCGATTCCGTCGGTTACGAGCAGCTTGCCAACGATCTGGCGAAGGCGCGGATCGACAAGTCCTCCCGCTTCACCGACTGGTCGCGCCGTCCGCTGAGCGAGGCCCAACTGGTCTACGCGCTGTCTGACGTCACGCATCTGCGCGACATCTACCTGGCCCTGAAGGCCGACCTGGAAGCCACCGGCCGGATTGCCTGGCTCATGGAGGAGATGGCCGTCCTCAATCATCCCGGCACCTATGAGACCAAGCCGGAGGATGCCTGGCTTCGGCTGAAGGGCCGCGTGCGCAAGCCGCGCGAGGTCGCCTTGCTGATGGAGATCGCTGCATGGCGCGAGAGCGAGGCGCAGACCAAGGATGTGCCGCGCGGCCGTATCCTCAAGGACGATGCGCTGATGGACATCGTGCAGCGCGCGCCGCGCGAGCCTGAGGCCTTGTCCGACCTGCGTTCGTTGCCGCGCGGCTTCGAGCGCTCACGGGCCGGCGCGGATGTGCTGGCAGCCGTCGAGCGTGCGCTTCTGATCGACCACAAAAGCCTGCCGCGAATGGACCGCGAGCACTCGCGCGGCGGCAACGGCGCGGTGCTTGACTTGATGAAGGTCCTGCTGAAAGCCGTGTGCGATGCAGAGCGTGTCGCGCCCAAGATCATCGCGACGGTCGACGACCTCGAAGCCATCGCCCATGACGACAGCGCCGACGTGCCGGCGCTTAAAGGCTGGCGCCGCACCATCTTCGGCGACAAGGCGCTGGCGCTGAAATCAGGTCAGATCAGCCTGCGCATGCGCGACGGCAAGGTGAATGTCGAGGCTTGAGGGTTGGTGTCATCCCCGGCGACGCCATAGGCGTCGGGAAGGGGATCCATCACGCCGCATGCGGAAGGTGGATCCCCTTCCCGGTCTTGCAGGCCGCCGGGGATGACACCAACGAGGTTGCTCAATCCCTCACCACGATCGACCCATCCTTGCCTAACAGCTTGGCAAGCTGCTTGAGCCGCCCTGCCACGCGGTCGCTGGCCAGCGACTGAAGCTCTTTCGGCACCTGCAGGACCACCTTCTTCTCGGTCGCGGTCAGGCTCATCCTGGGCAGCAGCCCGTTCATCGCTCCCGACAGCAGGTACGCCACCCGCATCAGAGCGCCCAGCAGGCGCGCGCGGTCTAGGAGGCGCGCGCCGGCTAGCTCCCTGAGCCTTAGCGATACGCCCTCCTCCTTGAGCCCTGCATAGCGGTAGAACACCGCCAGCGACAGATAGGCCCTATCCTGATGCTCGACGCCGATGAACGCGGCGTGGGCGATCACATTGAGGCTTTGCTCGCCGCGATAGTCCGGATGAGCCCGCCAGCCGATGTCCGCCAGGTAGCAAGCGGCGCGGCGCAACCTTTGCTCCTCCGCCGTCTCATCGATGAAAGCGCTGGCGAAGAACCGGTCGGCGAAATTGATCAGGTCTATGGCATGGGCCGGATCGCGGGAGCGCAGCACGTTGTAGTCCTCGGCGGCGCGCAGGAGCGGATCGGAGGCCTTTTCGTCCGGGTCGAGCTGTTCATGCAGCAAGCCTTCCCGCACGCCCTGCGCGGACACGATCACGGCCTTCGGCCTGCCGCGCTTGATCAGATGGTCCAGCACGAGCGCGCCGTAGGCCAGGAGCGGCCGCCGGGCGGAAGACACTGCGTCGATCGAATCGAGGATGTCGGCGTCCACCCGCTCGATCATGCGCGCGAAGTCGGTCACGTCCTTGGCTGGAACGGTGTAGCCGTGCATGACGCTCAGCGGATAATTGGCCTGCCGTTGATGCAGCTTGGCGAGCGCGCGCCACGTGCCGCCGACGGCGTAGAAATAGCGTCCTCGCATCGCGTCCATCTGAGGGAGCTTGTCGAGTTCGTCCCTGACGATCTTCTCGGCGACCTTCAGCGAGCCTCCGGAACGGTCCTGCAAGGCCAACCCTCCGAGCGGGACGCTGACGCCCTGGCCGATGCTGACGCCCTCGACGCTGACAAGCTCAAGCGAGCCGCCGCCCAGGTCGCCGACGATGCCGTCGGCGTTGTTGAAGCCGGACACGACGCCCAAAGCGGACAGGAACGCCTCGCGGTCTCCCGAGATGAGCTCGATGGGGCGGCCGCAGATGCGTTCGGCGTCCTGGAGGAAGGCGGGGCCGTTGCGGGCGTAGCGTGCTGCGGCGGTGGCGATGACGCGCACATCCGTCACGGCCATGGCCTCCCACAGGATGCGGAAACGCTGGAGCGCGCCGAGCGCCTTCTCGACGGCGCCTTTCGCCAGTTCGCCTGTCGAGGTCACGCCGCGCCCGAGGCCCGCCATCTCCTTCTCGTTGAAGATCGGCGTCGGCGAGCGGGACTGGTTTTCATAGACGACAAGCCGGACGGAGTTCGACCCGATGTCGACGATGGCCACCGGCGCTCCAAAGGCGAGCCGGCCATGGGCAGCCTTGTTCAATGCGTCAGCCGCCCCTGCGGGCAAGTATGAGCGGGCTTGAGAGTGCAAGCGATTTTCCACGTCCGGACAGGCTCGGGTTCGTCATGAAGTATTTGTGCGCGTTGAAAGACGCCTCGCCTTTCGCGGCGACAATGCGTTGCGAAGAGCCATCAGGCAAGATGCGCCAGCTCTGTTCATTGTCGAGAAGGTTGGCCATGAGGATCTGATCGAGGATCTGCTGATGCACCGTCGCGTTCATGATCGGCATCAAGGTCTCGACGCGCCGGTCGAGATTGCGCGGCATCAGATCGGCCGATGAGATGTAGAGATGCGCCTTGGCGTGAGGCAGGCCATGCCCGTTGCCGAACGCATAGATCCGGCAATGCTCGAGGAAACGCCCCACGATCGACTTGACGCGGATGTTCTGGGACATGCCGTCCACGCCGGGCCTGAGGCAGCAGATGCCGCGCACGACGAAATCGATCTGAACGCCGGCGCAGCTGGCTTCATAAAGCGCATCGATGATGACCGGGTCGACGAGGCTGTTGCATTTGCCCCAGATCGACGCCGGCCTGCCGGCTTTCGCGTGTTCGATCTCCTCGCGGATATGGCTTAGAAGCCTCGTCTTCGCGGTCATCGGCGAGACGGCCATCAGTTCCAGCTCTTGCGGCTCGGCATAGCCTGAAATGAAATTGAAGATGCGGGCCACGTCCCGGCCGATCACCGGATCGGCGGTGAAGAACGAGACGTCGGTGTAGACGCGGGCCGTGATGGGGTGGTAGTTGCCGGTGCCGACATGGCAGTAGGTGACGAGCTGCGCGCCCTCGCGCCGCACCACCAGCGACAGCTTGGCGTGGGTCTTCAGCTCGAGGAAGCCATAGACGACCTGCACGCCGGCCCGCTCCAGATCTCGCGCCCAGCGGATGTTGGCCTCCTCGTCGAAGCGCGCCTTGAGCTCCACCAGCGCCGTAACCGACTTGCCGGCTTCGGCCGCCTCAGCCAGAGCCTTCACGATGGGGGAATCCGACGAGGTGCGGTAGAGGGTCTGCTTGATGGCGACAACGTCCGGATCGCGCGCCGCCTGATGCAGGTACTGCACCACGACGTCGAAGGACTCATATGGGTGATGCACCACGATGTCCTTGCGCCTGATCGCAGCGAAGCAATCGCCGCCATGCTCGCGGATGCGCTCCGGAAAGCGGGCTTCGTAGCGCTTGAACTTGAGCTGGGGCTTGTCGACGCCTACAAGCTGCGACAGCTCGTTGAGGCCGATCATGCCCTCGATGGCGACGACCTCGTCCGGCTCGACCTTCAGTTCATGCACGATCATCGAACGCAGGCGCTCGGGCATGGATGACTGGACTTCCAGCCGGATCACGACGCCGCGCCGGCGCTGCCTGAGCATGCTCTCGAACATGCGCACCAGGTCCTCCGCCTCCTCCTCCAGCTCGAGGTCGGTGTCGCGGACGACCCGGAAGGAGCCATGGCCGCGCACGGCATAGCCGGGAAACAGCTTGCCGATGAAGAGCTCGATCGTGTGCTCGAGCGCGATGAAGCGGATGTCGCCCGTCCTTGCGACGTCAGGCAATTCGATGAAGCGGTCGAAGCGCGCCGGGATGCGGATGAGGGCGTTAAGGGCGCGGCCATCCGTCTCGCGCGCTAGGTCAAGCGCGATCGTGAACCCGAGGTTTGGAATGAACGGAAACGGATGGGCGGGGTCGATGGCAAGCGGCGTCAGGACCGGAAAGATGTGGTTGAGGAAATGATCCTCGAGCCACATGCGGTCCTGCCTCGAGGCGTCCGCAGGTTCGACGATGACGATGCCGGCGCTCGCGAGATTGACGCGCAGCTCACGCCAGCGCTTCTGCTGGTCGGCGGTGAGCGAAGCGACGGACTCGGCGATCTTCACAAGTTGCTGCGCTGGATTGAGCCCGTCCTCGCTAGGGGTGGTCACGCCGGCCTTCACCTGCTCGATCAGGCCCGACACTCGCACCATGAAGAACTCGTCGAGGTTATTGGCCGAGATCGACAGAAACCGCAGTTGCTCGAGAAGCGGGTGGCTGAGGTTTGATGCTTCCTCCATGACCCGGCGGTTGAACTCGATCCAGGACAGTTCGCGGTTCATGAAGCGCTGCGGGTCTCGCTGCCACGGATATGTCCTGCGCTTGCTCCCGGCTTCGGGCTGCGGAGCCTTCGTGCCGGAAGTCTCCAAGGCCTTCGCTTCCGTCCGCGCCGGCGTCTTCAAAGCGGCTTTAACGGGAGTCCGGGCCGCGGGTTTGGCCGTGGTAACCGAAGGCGCAGGCGACGTGGTCGGGGCGGCCTTGGCGACGATGGCGATGTCAAGCTTATCAGTGTCGGCCACGGGTTGTTTCCTCTTGCGATCCGCTCCACCTGCAACAGGCTTATGACGTTCTGACGACATGCTGCAGGCGCCTTATTCCGCTGCTGCGGCGAGTTCGTCCGCATATTGGCAGGCGAAGACACGCGTCACGCGCCGGCCGCGCTCCAGCGAGGCGCGGTCGATGGCGTTGACCACGGCGCGGGCCTGCGCGAACGAACGCGGGATGCGCATGGCGACGGCTTCAATGACGCCTGTGTCGACGATGAGCTGCCTGTCGATGAACAGCTTGAACAGCAGCGCTTTCAGCAATTGGTCATCCGGCGCGTGGATCCGCACCGACGGCGCAAGCCTGAGGCGTGACAGCAGGTCCGGCGTCGCTATGCCCCAGGCATCAGGGGCGGTCCGGGCCGTCAGCACCACCGCGCCGGAGCGTGAGCGGATGAGGTTGAGCAGGTGGAACAACGCCGTCTCGTCCATGCGGCGCAAATCGCAATCCTCGATGACAAGAGCCCCGCTCGACGCCAACTCGGGCACGCGCGCCTGCGTGACGTCGCTCGACAGCACGCGCCATGCGTGGGAGCGCTCCGCCCAAATCGCGGCAAGGTGGGTCTTACCTGCCCCCTCGGGGCCAATCAGCACGAGAGCGGGATCAGGCCAGTTCGGCCAGCCCTCGATCAGCGCATAGGCGTCGTCGTTGGATGGCCCGACGATGAAGTCCTCGACCGCATAGCTGGGGTCGCCCGCCAGATCGAGCGCAAGCTGCGCGCTCTGCCTCTGCCTGGCGCCCATGGGCTCAGACATCGCCGTACTCCCGCGGGACCTGCCTGCCGCTGTAAAGCGGGCTGGCGAGATACCGGCCGAGGGCGAAGCGGGCGAGGACGCCTGCCATCGCTGCGAGCGGCACCGCCAGCAGCAGGCCGACGAAGCCGAACAGCGAGCCGAACGCGACGAGCGCGAACATCAGCCAGACCGGGTGGAGCCCCACGGCCTCGCCGACGAGCTTGGGCGCCAGGATGTTGCCTTCGATGAATTGCCCGGACGAGAAGATCGCAAGTGCGATCAGAGGCATCGTCCAGTCCGGCCAGAACTGCACCGTGGCCACCCCGACAGCCAGCAAGAGTCCGGTGATGGACCCGATATAGGGGATGAAGCTGAGGAAACCCGAGACGATTCCGATCAGGACGCCGAAATTCAGGCCCATGATCCAGAGCCCGACGGCGTAATAAGAGCCGAGCAGCAGGCAAACCAGCGACTGGCCGCGGATGAAGCCCGAAATCGCGCTGTCCATCTCGCCAAGAAGCTGCCTGATCGTGTCGCGCTGCTTGATCGGCAGCCAGTTGTCGATGGTCCTGACCATCTTGCGCCAGTCGACAAGCAGGTAGAACGCGACGACCGGCGTGATGACCAGCAGCGAGATGATGTTCACGATCGCCTGCCCGCCCGCCAACGCCGTCTGCGCGACGCGGGTCGCCCATGCGGCCGCTTCGCCTGCAAAGTCGCCGATGACCTTCTGTGCGTCCTGAAGGCCCGTGCCGCCTCCGAGCCACTCGAACCACGGCCCACCCCGCTCGCTGGCGATGGCCTGGAGCTGGGAGACATAGCTTGGGAGCTTGCCGGCGAACGCCGTGAGCTGCTGGGCCAGGAGCGGAGCGAGCAACACCAGCGCCAGCACGAAGATGAACACGAAGGCCGAAAGGATGCCGATCGTCGCGACAAGGCGGCTGACGCCCCAACGCTCCATTCGGCTCGCCAAAGGATCGAGCAGGTACGCCAGCACCAGCCCTGCAACGAATGGCAGCAGCACGCCGCCAAGCACATAGAGCGCCAGCGACAGGGCGACGAACGCCGCCAGCCAGAACCCGAGTTGCTTTTGCAAAGTCATGCCATCTTCCCTGAAGCGTATGCCCGGATGATGTAGAGCCTTGCACGTCCGGCGCATATCGATTTCCTGGCCGGGCGCGTCTCCCGATGCGCGTGGCCAGCCTCAACCCGCCATGTGCTTCACCCAGAAAGCCAGATAGGCAGCCGCGGACGCAAGCGTCAACGCCGCAATCGTCCACATCGAGCCGTCAAACCACAGGCCGAGCGACACGCCGAAGGCCTTGGCCGCCAGAAGCGCCGCCGCAAAGGCGATCTGCGCGAACGTGTTGAGCTTGCTGACCAGGAACGGGCGCATCTCGACCGGGTTCTCCAGCACCCACGACAAAATGACGGCGGAGACGATCAAGATGTCGCGAGAGATCACGAGAATGGCGACCCAGGCAGGGATGATCCCGACGATCGCCAGAGTCAGGTAGATCGAAACGAGCAGCGCCTTGTCGGCGACCGGATCGAGATACGCGCCCAGTTCGCTGCGCATGTCGAACTTTCGCGCCAGGAAGCCGTCCACAGCGTCGGAAACCCCTGCCAGCACGAACAGGCCGAATGCCAGCTGCCAATTTCCCTGAATGATCATCATGACGACGAGCGGCACCATCAACAGTCGCCCGATCGTGATGAAGTTCGGGATTGTCATGAGGTTGAAGTCCCTTGGCTGGCCCAAAGGCCACCCCTTGCCGCCGAGTCGGCAGATTAAACACCGAA
Organism: Allobosea sp.; assembly: GCA_031412095.1. GTDB lineage: Bacteria > Pseudomonadota > Alphaproteobacteria > Rhizobiales > Beijerinckiaceae > Allobosea. The sequence goes on along the minus strand of JANOCI010000014.1, from coordinate 29,738 downwards.
AATCACCCTGACGAGTGCATTCGTGCTTGCGAAGCCGATGCGGGGTTTCTATCGCTCTCGCACCACGGGACCATCAGCCATGACACATCCTGAGCGAAATGGCCTGACTTATGCCCAGGCAGGCGTCGACATCGACGCTGGGAACGCGATGGTCGATGCGATCAAGCCGCTGGTCAAGGCGACGCGCCGGGCTGGCGCTGATGCCGAGATCGGCGGATTTGGCGGGCTGTTCGACCTCAAGGCGGCAGGCTTCTCCGATCCGATCCTCGTCGCCGCGAATGACGGAGTGGGAACCAAGGTCAAGATCGCGATCGAAACCGGGCTTCACACCACGATCGGCATCGACCTCGTAGCGATGTGCGTCAACGACATCATCGTCCAGGGCGCCGAGCCGCTGTTCTTCCTCGACTATTTCGCCACAGGCAAACTCCGGCATCGGACGGCCGTCGACATCGTGCATGGCATCGCCGACGGTTGCCGGCTCGCCGGCTGCGCCCTCATCGGCGGCGAGACGGCCGAGATGCCGGGGCTCTACGCCGAGGACGACTATGATCTCGCGGGCTTCGCCGTGGGCGCAGCCGAGCGAGGAACGCTCCTGCCGCGGCTCGATCTTTCGGCTGGGGACGTGATCCTCGCGCTGCCGTCGTCGGGCCTGCACTCGAACGGCTATTCGCTGGCGCGGAAGGTCGCGGCGGCCTCCGGGCTGGGCTGGCAGGACGAAGCCCCGTTCGCGCCCGGCGTCACCATGGCGGCAGCGTTCCTCACCCCGACGCGCATCTACGTGAAGGCGTTGCTCCACGCGATCCGAACGACCGGGTCGGTCAAGGCTCTGGCGCACATCACCGGCGGCGGGTTCCCTGACAACATCCCCCGCGTGCTGCCGGAAGGCCTCGGCGCCCGCCTCGACCTCGCGGCGATTCAGGTCCCAACCATCTTCGGATGGCTGGCGCGCGCAGGCGGGATCGCCGAGCGCGAGATGCTGCGCACATTCAACTGCGGCGTCGGCATGATCGCCGTTGTCGATGCCGCCGACGTCGCCCCGGTCAGCGCCGCGCTGGCGGAAATGGGCGCTGCGGCGTTCGTCTTCGGCACAGTGACGGCGCATGAGAGCGATGAACGCGTGACCTACTCAGGCGCGCTCGGCCTGTGAGGAAGACCCGCACCGCCGTCCTGATCTCCGGCGGCGGCTCGAACATGATGGCGCTCGTGCGCGCCGCATGCAGTCCAGACCATCCGGCGGACATCCGGCTTGTTTTGTCCAGCAGCCCGGAAGCCGGAGGGCTTGCGAAGGCGGCAGCGGCGGGCGTCGGCACCGAAACCATCGATCACAAGACCTTCGGCAAAGACCGCGCAGCCTTCGACGCCGCCCTCGACGCGTGCCTTCAGGCGCACCGGATCGAGTTTGTCGCCCTTGCGGGCTTCATGCGCATCCTCACCCCGGACTTCGTGCTGCGCTGGCGGGGCCGGATCGTCAACATCCATCCATCCCTGCTGCCAAGGCACAAGGGCCTCGACACGCACGCCCGCGCCATCGCGGCGGGCGACGCCGAGCATGGCTGCACCGTGCACTGGGTGACGCCCGATCTCGATGCGGGAGCGATCATCGCACAGGCGAAGGTGGATGTGCTGCCGGGCGAAAGCGAAGCGCAACTCGCCGCGCGCGTGCTCGCCGAGGAGCATGCGCTATATCCTGCCGCGTTGGCTGCGGCGATCCGCGAGGCGGACGCTGCGGCTCAATTTTCCGGCGAGCCGCCCGCCGCTCTCAGCTAGGCCGGACCAGCTTGCACTTGTCGATCTGCGCGAAGGCCTTCTCGCGCGTGCTCTCATCGAACACGCTCGTGTCCCGGAACGCCTGAACCTCAAGGTTGGTCATGGCCTTGACCGTGCCGGATGCATAGCAGTTGCAGGCTGAATTCACCGCATCCCGCGTGGTCTGCTGCAGCCGCGACTGGCTGATGAGGCAAGCATCGAACGCGCGAAGCTGGATCTGCTGGCGCGACATCTTCTTGGTCTTTGGGTCAGGCTCCGGCAGCGGCGCCGTTCCGGCTGCGCCAAGAGCCGCATAGGGCGAGAGCGCCAGCGCGCTGACGAGAAGAATTGCCGACAGTCTCATGCCCAACCCCATTGTCCGAATTCCGGCCTGCTTGCGGCGGATGATTCCCGCCCGTCATCTAGCCCGGCGGTTGTGGTCGCAAAGCCGCAAGTTCGCGTCAAGCCGTTAACCGCTTTGGAGGATCGCGGGCACGGCGAGGTTGAGCCGGTCGCTCGAGCCGGCTATGGTAAAGAAAGTGTTAAAACTGGCGTCAGGAGCCCGGCCCGTGTTCGCAAAAGTCGACGATCTTTGCCTGAGCGCCGTCAACAGCCTAGCCGCGCGCCTGCAGGAGCGGATGAACCTGACCATGCCGATGATCCTCCGGCAGGTGGCGACGGCGACGATCATGGCGACCTTGCTGGCGATCTTCGCCACAGCGCTGATGCGCACGTCGGCTGCAACCGTGATCACGCTTGTGTTCGGGGCCATCACCATCGCATCGTTCTGGCGGCTGTTGGCGCGCTATTCGCGCGATGCCGAGAAGGACTGGAATTCGGACCTGGCGCGCGACTACATGGTCCGCGCCATCGGGGCCACGGAAGGCCAGCGCCACATGCGGCATATCGGGCTGATCTTCTCGGCCCTGGGAGTGACCCTCAGCATCAGCATCATCCAGTTCCGCCCGTACGACCTTGTGGACATGACGATGCTGTTCCTGATCTTCAGCACCATGGCCCATATGTATTTCAGTTGCGCGGAGCCCAAGCCTCCGGGATCTCAGCGCCGTGAGTTCAAGCTGGCCTACCAGAACGGGCCCTGAGCCGCTCGACGCCGTCTCCGGCCGGCGTCACGCAGCGCGGACCCATACCTTGTTATCGTGGAAGGCCGCGCCGCCGAACGGCGCAACGGCGTCCGCTCCCGTCAAAGTGTTGATGCCTTCTCCATCGGGATGCGCGGCGTTCGGGTGGATCGACTCCGCGATCACCACGCCGCGCCGGATGCCCGCGAACAACCGCGCCTTGAGCCGGACCTGGCCGCGATGGTTGCCGATCACCACCGGAGCCGACTGGACGAGCCCCAAGATCGCAGCGTCGTCCGGATGGATCATCAGTTGGGGGCCGCCTTCCTTGTCGTGGGAGGTCGGCGTTTCGGTGAAGGTCGAATTCAGGAAGTGGCGCGCCGGGCTGGTGGCCAGGCGGAAGGGGTGCTCGTCGTCGGCCGCCTCGATGACCGCCCAATGGTCCGGCAGCGCGGGCATCGCCTGCCATGGCCCCATCGGGCCCGCGTTCTTGTTCGGGACCGCCGGCCAATCGGGCTTGAAGCGGAACTTCCCGTCGGGATAGCCAAAACCATCCAGGTAGTGCGCCTTGCGGAAATCAGGCTGCACATCGAGCCAACGCGCATCCGCCAAGGCGGCGTAGTCGCCATGGCCGGACGCCTGCAGGGTCCAGTCGATGATGTCCTGGGGCGACATGCCGAAGCCGCGATGGCTTGCGCCGATGCGGCCTGCAAGCCCGACAAGGACATCGTGATTGGTGCGGCACTCACCGGGCGGATCGACCAGCTTGGGGCCCAGCATCACGTGCTGGTGCCCGCCACCTTGGTAGAGGTCGTCATGCTCCATGAACTGGGTGGCGGGGAGGATGACATCCGCCATCATGGCGGTCTCGGTCATGAACTGCTCGTGCACGCAGACAAACAGGTCGTCGCGTGCAAAACCTTGCTTCACCAGCCGCTGTTCGGGCGCGACAGAGACAGGGTTGGTGTTCTGGATCAGCATCGCCTTGATCGGCGCGCCATGCCGCAAGGCGTCGGCATCGCCCGTCAGCACCCGGCCGATCTGCGACTGATCAAGCTGGCGAACCGACGGATCGACGGCGTCCAGCCCCTCGATCAGGGACTTGTCCCAACCATAGATGCCGCCATTGTTGTGGAAAGCGCCTCCGCCTTCATGCAGCCAGGCGCCAGTGACTGCGGGGATGCACAAGGCGGCGTGCATGTTGACGACGCCGTTGCGCTGGCGCGAGAAGCCGTAGCCCAGCCGGAAGAACGTGTTCTTCGTGCGGCCGACAAGGTGCGCGAAAGCCTCGATCTCCGCGACGTCGAGCCCGGTCAGGGCGCTCGCCCATGCAGGCGTGCGCGACTGCAGATGTGATTCAAGCTCGTCGGGGAAGTCCGTGTAATTGCGCAGATATTCCCGATCGGCGAGGCCATCGCGGAACAGCACGTGCATCACCGCGCAGGCCAGCGCACCGTCGGTGCCCGGCTTGAGCACGATACCCATGTCGGCCTGCTCCACCGTGGCGTTGCGATAGATGTCGATCACCACGATCTTCGCGCCGCGCTCCTTCCGCGCCTTGACGGCGTGGTGCATGACGTTGACCTGAGTGTGCACGGCGTTCGTGCCCCAGATCACGATGCAATCGGATTTCGACATCTCCCGCGGATCAACGCCGGCGAGCTTGCCGGTTCCAGCGATGTAGCCTGTCCACGCCATGTTGGTGCAGATGGTCGAATATTGCCCGGAGTATTTCTTGACGTGGCGCAGGCGGTTGATGCCGTCGCGCATCACGAAGCCCATCGTGCCGGCATAATAGTACGGCCAGACGCTCTCCGCCCCGAAGCTGGCCTGCGCCTTCAGGAAGGCTTCCGCAGTCAGGTCCAGCGCCTCGTCCCACGAAATCCGCTCGAACTGGCCGGAGCCCTTCGGGCCTATCCGCCTCAACGGATGCAGGACCCGGTCGGGATGGTGGATGCGCTCGGCATAGCGCGCAACCTTGGCGCAGATCACGCCATCGGTGTAGCTCTGCTCCTTGTGCCCCCTCACCCGGCCGATCGCGCGGCCGTCCAGCACCTCGACATCCAGCGAGCATGCCGAAGGGCAATCATGCGGACACACGGTGGCGTGGCGGGCGATCTTGGGCAGGGCGTTCATGCGACATGAATCGCAGCGGAAGCCACAGAAGGCAAGGGGCGGCGGAAAAGCTGTTCCCTCACCGTCACGCCCCAGCTTGCGGCGTCGCTCTCCGCCTCAAGACGAAAGCCGTGGCGCTGATAAAGATGGCGCGCTGCGTCGAGGCCCGCAAAGGTCGTGAGCCAGCAGGGGGCGCCGATCCGGTCGACATGGGACAGGGCACGCCGGAGCATGCTTTCGCCAAGGCCTAGGCCACGTGCCGTCTCGGAGATGATGAAGAAGCGCAGGTGTGCGTGACCGGGGGGCGATGTGGGATCATGACCGTCGATGACGAGTGACGCGAGAATGGTCCCATCCACCACGGCCAGCAGAAGCAGGTCGCGGGATGGGTCGTACCGGCGTTGGAAAGCGCCGAGTTCACTGGCGACTCCGGCTTCGAAAAACGAGCCGAAACCCCAGTGCTCGGCGTAGTAACGGCCGTGCTCGCCGATGATGAAGCCCAGCGCGCCGGGCCGCCATCCTTCGACGATGACAGGTCGATCAGCCAACGATCTCGTTGCCCGCAAAGAACTGCGCGATTTCCATGGCTGCGGTTTCGGGGGCATCCGAACCATGTGCGGTGTTCTCGCCGACCGACAGGGCGAACAGCTTGCGCAGCGTGCCTTCCGCCGCATTCGCCGGGTTGGTTGCGCCCATGACTTCACGGTACTTCGCGACGGCGTTCTCGCCCTCGAGGACTTGGACGACCACCGGGCCGGAGGTCATGAAATCGCACAATTCGCCGAAGAACGGACGCGCGGAATGCACGGCGTAAAACGTTTCCGCCTGGGCTCGGGTCATCAGGATGCGCTTTTGCGCCACGATGCGCAGGCCGGCAGCCTCGATCACTGCATTCACGGCGCCCGTGAGGTTGCGCTTTGTGGCGTCTGGCTTGATGATCGAGAAGGTATGCTGGGTGGCCATCGGGAATTCCTCTTGTGGGCAATGCCGGTTGAGGCGCAGCTATAGCGACGCCCCCGCCTGCCCACAAGCCGCCACGTTCGTCACGACGCCGGCGCATTCAATGGCGCGTGATGAACACCCGCGCCTCGCGCAATGCCGCTGCGATCTCCTCCGAGGTCATCTCGCAGGCGAGTTCAGCGCGGCGCTCGGCTGCCCGGCGGCAGCCTTGCATCACCGCGACGTTGAACCATTTATGCGCGGCCACCAGGTCCATCGGCTGCTCGCGGCCGCAGGCATAGGCAAGGCCCAACTCGTAGTACGCGTCGCCCGACATGCCCGCCGGATCTGCGGCGACTGCGTTCATCTCTTCCATCATCTGCCGTGCCATTTGAACCACCCTGAAACTGTTGCCTGTCGTTTCGCCGGCGTTTCGATGTGCCGGTCGTTGAGACTGAACATGGGCGGGAAATGCGAAAATTCGTCTAAAATGCGAGCTAAACTGTTTGTAAACGCGAGGGTTGCAGCAGACTGGATTCATATCGTGGAAACCGCGATTGATCCATTTCCTCAGTCTTTTCAATGATTCAGGGCTGATTTATACATTGCGGCGTTGACGGAGGATTCACCACGGCGTGATCGACATCGTCACAGCTCCTCATCCTGAGCCCGTCTCGGGAGGAGTTCCACGGCATGTCCGAACTGGTGACCATTCTTCGACGGGCTCAGGATGAGGACCGTGAGGTCAGGATGAATGGTGTGGGGTGAACAGGATCGATTCAGCCCATGCCGAAGGCGAATCCGCGGCCGGGCGCGGCTTCCAGCAACGCGCGGCTGTAGGGATGGCTCGGATTGGCATACACCTGCGCCGTGACGCCTTGCTCCACCACCTGGCCTTTGCTCATCACCACAATCCGGTCGCAGATCTGTGCAGCAACCCGAAGATCGTGCGTGATGAACAGCACGGCGAGATCGAAGCGCTTGCGGACATCGTCGAGCAGCTCCAGCACCTGCGCCTGCACGGAGACATCGAGCGCCGAAACCGCCTCGTCGGCAATCAGCAGTTCCGGCTCCATCATAAGCGCCCTTGCTATGCAGATGCGCTGCCGCTGGCCGCCGGAGAACTGGTGCGGATACCGGCCCAGCGCGTCGGCCTTGAGCCCCACCAAAACCATGAGCTCGGCTGCCTTGCGCTCCGCATCAACGCGGGACATGCCGAAGTTCATGGGGCCCTCGACCATACTCGCGCCGACGCTGCGGCGCGGGTTGAGCGAGCGGTACGGGTCCTGGAACACGATCTGGACCTTCCGTCGGTATGGGCGCAGTTCGCCCTGCCCCATCTTCGCGATGTCGACGCCGGCGATCCTCACTTCGCCGCTTGTTGGATCGATCAGCCGGGCGATGCAGCGAGCGACGGTGGATTTGCCGGAGCCTGACTCGCCGACGATGCCGAGCGTCTCGCCTCGCCTGACCTCGAACGTCACGTCGGTGGCCGCCTTCACCACCCGACCCTTGCCGAACAAGCTTGCGCCGCCATAGGTCTTCGCCAGAGCGGTGGTCTTCAGCGCGACCTCGCCTGCCGTGATCGCTTCGCGTTTTGGCGGATCGAGGCTGGGCACGGAGCCGATCAGCATCCTGGTGTAATCCTCGCGTGGGCGTCGAAGCACGTCGGCCACCGGTCCCTGCTCGACCAGCCGGCCATGGCGCATTACGGCGACGCGGTCCGCGATCTCCGCCACGACGCCGAAATCATGGGTGATGAACAGGACACCGGTTCCCCGCCGCTGCTGCAGTTCGCGCATGAGCTGGAGGATCTGCTTCTGCGTCGTGACGTCCAGCGCGGTCGTCGGCTCGTCGGCTATCAGCAGCGCCGGGTCGAGCACCAGCGCCGAAGCGATCATCACCCGCTGGCGCTGGCCGCCCGAAAGCTGGTGGGGATAAGCATCGAACAGCTGCGCCACGTCGGGAAGCTGCGTCGCCGCCATGATGTCGAGCACGCGCGCCTTGCGCTCGTCGGCGCTCAGGTCGGTATGGATCGACAGGACTTCGTCGATCTGGTCGCCGCAGGTCATGACCGGGTTCAGCGCCGTCATCGGCTCCTGAAAGATCATGGCCATGCGGCTGCCGCGCAGATCGCGCAGACGGTCCGGGCTGGCGTCCGAGATGTCCTCGCCCGAAAGGACTATCCGTCCGCCGGCGCGGTTAAGCTGGCCCTTGGGCAGCAGCCCCATCACCGCCTGAGCGGTCACCGACTTGCCGGAACCGCTCTCGCCGACGACGCAGACGATCTCGCCGGGATTGACCTCCAGTGACAGGCCTTCCACCGCGTGGGCACGGTCGGCCCCACGGGGCAGCGCGACGACGAGATTCTCTATCTTTAAGACCGGATCAGCCATCGCTCACATCCGCTTCGCAAGTTTGGGATCGAGCCGGTCACGCAGGCCGTCGCCAAGCACGTTCACAGAGAGGATCGTGACAGCCAGCGCTACGCCAGGCCACAGCAGGTTCCACGGCGCGATCTGGAACAGGAGCCGCCCCTCCGCCACCATGTTGCCCCAACTCGGGATGGACGGCGGCGTGCCGGCCCCAAGGAATGACAGTATAGCCTCGGTCAGCATGGCCGAAGCGCAGACATAGGTCGCCTGCACGATCAAAGGAGGTATGCAGTTCGGCAGGATGTGACGAATGAGGATCAGGTGCAGCCTGGTGCCGACGGAGACCGCCGCCTCGACATATGGCTCCTCGCGCACCGTCAGCACGACGGACCGCACCAGCCTGACGACGCGGGGGATCTCCGGAACCATGATGGCGACGATCACCGTCATCAGGCTTGCGCCCGACACCGAGACGAGCGCAATGGCCAGAAGGATGCCCGGTATCGCCATGAGGCCATCCATGATGCGCATGACGATGGCGTCGAGCCAGCGGATATAGCCGGCGACCAACCCGATGACCAGCCCGAAGCCGATGGAGAGCGCCGCCACCGAAAGGCCCACCAGCACCGACACACGCGCGCCGTAGACCAGCCGGCTCCAGACATCGCGGCCAAGATGGTCGGTGCCCAGCCAGTTCAGCGCGGAAGCTGGCTTTAATCGCTGCAGCGCCGTGATGGCAGTGGGATCCTGGGTGAACATGAAGGGTGCCAGGATCGCGCTCAGCACGATCGCTGAAAGGATCACGCCCGCGATAGCCACCAGCGGGTAGCGGCTGAAGAAGGGGAAAAGTCCGGTGAGCCGCGCAGGCGGCATGATGGCGGCAGGGGCGCTCAATAGCGTATCCTCGGGTCCACCAGCGTGTAGGCGATGTCGATGATCAGGTTCAGCACCACGTAGATCAAGGCGAAGAAGAGGATGAGCCCCTGGATGATCGGATAGTCGCGCCGCGTGATCGCGTCCACGACGAGGCGGCCAAGGCCGGGGATGTTGTAGACGCTTTCGGTGACGACGACGCCGCCGATGAGAAGCGCCACGCCGAGCCCGATCACGGTGACGATCGGCACAGCCGCGTTCTTGAGCGCATGGCGGAACAGGACCTTCAGCTCGATCTGCCCCTTGGCTCTGGCCGTGCGGATGTAGTCCTCGCCAAGGACCTCGATGACGCTTGCGCGGGTGATGCGTGCGATGAGGGCGATGTAGATGAAGGACAAGGTGAGCGTGGGCAGCGTGATCTGCGTCACGAAGCGGCCGAAATCGGTGAACGGGCTGGTGTAGCCCTGGACCGGGAACCATCGCAGCGTGATCGCGAAGTTGAAGATCAGGAAATAGCCCATCACGAACACCGGCACCGAGAAGCCGAGCACGCAGATCACCATGACGAGCCGGTCGATCCATCCGCCGGACTTCCACGCCGCCAGCACGCCCATGGGCACGGCCACGATCACCGAGAAGATGATCGTGGTCAGCGCCAGCATCGCGGTCGGCTCGATGCGCTGGGCGATCAGCGTCGTGACGGGCAGCCCGGTGAACAGCGAGGTGCCGAGGTCGAATCGCACCAATTGCATGATCCAGCCGAAGAACTGCTCGTAGAGCGGCTTGGTCAGCCCAAGCGACACTCGGATGCGCTCGATCTGCTCGGACGAAGCTGTGTCTCCCGCCAGGATCGCGGCAGGGTCGCCTGACAGGCGAAGCATGAAGAAGACGATCAGGGCCACCACTCCCATGACGGGGACGGCTGACAGGATGCGTGTGGCGACGAGGCTGATCATGGGTAGCTTTCAGACGTTCCGGGCCGCAAGCGAACGCCTGACGGACAATGTCATGACCAGCCCTGTGCCGGCCGTCCCGGATGGCGGACGGACATCCTTGGCTGAGATCACCGGCACAAGGCCGGTGATGACACTGCAAACCTGCATCAGGCCTTCTTGATGTTCCAGAAGAACGGCGGTGCGTTCAGGATGCCCGAGACGTTGTCGCGGAACCCTGTCGGCACGAAGAACTGCCCGGTGTAGACTTGGAAGTTCTGCTCGAACTGCCGCGCCTGAACTGCGGCCGCCAGACGCTTCCTGTCGTCCAGCGAGCCGGCCTCGGCATACTGCGTGCGCAGCTTCTCCATTTCGGGATCGTTCGACCATCCCACCCAGGCGCCTTCCGTGCCGAGGCCGGACAGGGCGAACTGGATGACGGGATCGAGCAGGTCAGCCCCTTCCCACCAGGTGAAGAACATGTTCCAGCCGCCCTGATCGACCGGATTGCGGCTGGTGCGGCGCTGCAGCACGGTGGCCCAGTCCATCGCCTGCGCGTCGACGTTCATGCCGATGCGCTTGAGCACGTCGGCGATGTACTGCGCCATGGCGCTCTGCACGGGAATGTCGGTCGTGGCGAGCAGCACGATCTTTTCGCCATTGTAGCCGGCGGCCTTGAGCATCGCCCGCGCCTCGTCAAGCGACGACTTCGCCATGAGGTCAGAGCCTGCAGTGTTGTCGAAGGTCGTGCCGCAGGGATAAACCGAATAGCATGTCTTGTAGTAATCGGAGTTTCCGATCGCGACCTTGAGCAACTCGCTCTGGTTGATCGCCTTGGCGATGGCGCGGCGGATGGCCGGATTGTTGGTCGGCGCAGCCAGGTGGTTGAAGCGGGCCTGACCCAGGTTGCCCAGCGGGTTGAAGTTCTGGACCTTGACGCCGGGCGCGCGTGAGACGATCGGCAGAAGGTCGGCGGGCACCTGCTCGTAGTAGTCCACCTCACCGGACACCAGCGCGTTGAGCGCCGTGTTCGGATCGGGGAAATTGACCCACTCGACGCGCTCGAGATGGACCACCTTGCCGCCCGCGGCATTGGAAGCAGGCTCGGCGCGCGGCACGTACTTGCCGTTTCGCTCATAGACGACGCGTGCGCCGGGGCGGAACTCGCCTTTCACGAAGCGGAATGGTCCGGAGCCGATCTGCTCGTCGGCGCTGAGACGCTCCGTCGTCGGCTTTTCGGCAAGGCGCTTCGGCATCATGAACGGCACGTTGGTGGAGAGCTTGCCGATGGACTCCATCACGAGGCCATAGGGCGTCTTCAGCTTCATCACGATGACCTTGGCGCCATCGGAGGTGACGCTGTCGACATACGTGAAGAGGCGGCGGCCCATGCCGTCGACCTTGCCCCAGCGGATGAGCGAGGCCGCGCAGTCGTCGGCGGTCACGGCCGTGTCGTCATGCCAGACCAGGCCGTCCCGCAGGGTGATGCGGTATGTCAGCTTGTCGGCGGAAACTTCGACGCCGCTCGCCATCTGCGGCTTCACGGCCAGGCTCTCGTCCTGCGCGAAGAGCGTGTCGAACACGAGGTAGCCGTGGTTGCGGACGATGTACCCGGTCGTCGCGACCGGATCGAGGATCGTCAGCGCGGCGTGCGGAATGACGCGCAATGTGCCCTTCGGCGCTGCCTGCGCAAGCGCCTGGCCCGGAAGCGACAGACCGCCTGCAAGGCCGCCTGTGAGCGCTGCCGCGCCAGCCATCAAGTCACGACGTGAAATGCTCATGCCTACAAGACCCTCCCGAGGTCGGTTCGAAACTGTTGCAGAACAGTTGTGCGCGAGCCATGCGCCAGACACAACAGGTCTTCCAGAAAACGATTACAGGACGCCATTGCGCCGCCTGTCAACTTGGCTTCAAATTGTCCAGCCGACGCCTGCTTTTCAGGCAGTGATCCAGCCCCCGAAAGGCAGTGCCATGCGCCTCCTCCTCGCCATGATGAAGCACGAGACGAACACGTTTTCGCCCGTTCCGACGCCGCTCCAGCGCTTCCGCGACTGGGGCATGCGCGAGGACGAGGCTGTTCCGGAAGCCTACCGCGGCACCAACCACCCCATCGCCGCCTATCTCGACCTTGCCGCCGAGATCGGCGCGGAAATCGTCACGCCCATCGCCGCGGAGGGCATGCCGTCAGGATTCGTCACCCGCGAAGCCTATGAATACCTGACAGGGCGGATCCTCGAAGCCTTGCGCACGCAGGGCCCTTTCGACGCCGCGCTGCTCGACCTCCATGGCGCAATGGTGCCGGAAGGCATGGTCGACGGCGAAGGGCCGCTTCTGAAGCGCATGCGGGAGATCGCTCCCGGCCTGCCCATCGGCATCACCTTCGACATGCACGGCAACATGACCGCCGACATCATGGACAATGCGACCGTCGTCGTCGGCTACAAGACATATCCCCATATCGACATGCGGCAGGCTGGACAGCAGTGCGCGCGCATCATGCTGAAAGCGCTGCGAGGTGAGGTCAAGCCCGTGATCTCCTGGGGCCAGGCGGGCATCCTGGCGCAGACACTGCGCATGGGGACCGATGAAGAGCCCATGCAAGGCGCGATCGCCGCGTGCCTGGAGGAGGAGCAGCGAGAGGGCGTTCTCGCCGCCTCCATCTTCGGCGGCTTCCCGATGGCGGACATTCCGGACGCAGGCCTTTCTGCCGTCGTCGTCGCCGATGCCGGCCTCACCGATGGGAACGCATCGCGCGACAGGCTGCTGTCCTATGCCAGGGACCACCGCACCGAGTGGTTCCACGTCCATCACCCGCTTGCTCAAGCCGTGGCGCGGGCGGAGACGCTTCAAGACGGCCCCGTGGTGCTGCTCGACCATGCCGACAACGTCGGATCGGGCGGCACGTCGGACGTGATGACGGTGATCGCCGAAGTGCTGCGCCAGGGACTGGAAGGTGTGGCGATGGCCGCGGTGTGGGACCCGGCCGCCGTGAAGGCCATGCAGAAAGCCGGCGTGGGCGCATCGCTCACGCTTGAGCTCGGCGGAAGGACCGCAATGCCGTCAATCGGCTTTCCTGCGAGCCCTCTGACCCTGACAGGGCGTGTCCGCCGCCTGTCCGATGGCGAATGGACGGTGCGCGGACCGATGTACACCGGCTCCAAAGTCACCGCCGGCCCCACAGCCGTGTTCGAGACGGGCGGCATGCAGATCGTGGTCACGAGCCTGCATCACGAGCCATGGGACGCCGGCATCTTCACGCATATCGGCATCGACCCGGCCCATTGCCGATACATCCTGCTGAAAAGCCGCGTGCATTACCGGGCAGGCTTCAGGCCTTACGAAAAACACCGCATCACGCTGGACGGCGACGGCGTGACGACGTCCGACAACAACAGGCTGACGTATCATCACCTCAAGCCCGGCATCTATCCGTTCAATTGAGCAGGAGAGTGCACGCCACCGCGGTCGGAAGCCGCGTCGTTCGCGCGCGCTCCCCTCGCGCTCCGGCCGCGTCGCGTCGCGCTCGATATTCGTCCAAGGTGCGTCAACAGGACGTATGGCGGCCAGGAAGGCGGGCGGTTAATCGCTTAAACTCGTCTTAACCACATCCGTTAGCGGTGCGTTGACCGGCTTCATTCAGGATAACGGGATGTGAATGGCGGCAGATGGGCCGCCGACTTTAGGCATCAGCGGACATCTCCGCATCAAATCCTTACGTCTGGACGATAACCTATGGCCACTTCATCTCGCGTAGTTCTGGCAGCATGGGGCGCGTTATGCGTCACGCTGCTGCACGGACAATCCGCGCTGGCGCAGTCGAACCCACTTGCCGGATGGCAGGCGACCGTTGGCGCGGGCGTCAGGCTCCAGCCTTCTTATGAGGGTTCGGACCGGTTTTCGATCGCCTACAGGCCGATCATCAGCTTCGGACGCGCAGGCGCGGTGCGCTGGTGGTCCGCCGAGGATGACTCCATCAGCATCGGCCTCGTAAACGGCGGCAATTGGCGGGCGGGCGCGGGCGCCGCGCTCGTCAGTTCGCGCTCGGGCAAGGACGACCGCCGGTTGAACGGCCTCCAGAAGGTGCCGTTCGGCGTCGAGATCGGCGGCTTCGGGGAATACTATCCGACCACATGGCTGCGCGCGCGCGTGGACCTGCGGCAGGCGATCCGCGGCCACCAGGGGCTCGTGGGCGAGCTCAAGCTCGACGCGTTCACCGATCCAAACGCGCAGTGGTCGTTCGGCGCCGGTCCGCGCATGACCATCGTCGACACGCGCTACATCGACAGCTATTTCTCGGTCGGCCCGGCCGAGTCCGCAGCGAGCGGCTATCCGGTCTATGCCGGAAAGGGCGGCGTCAACACCGTCGGCGCGATCGCTCAGGGCAGCTATCGCTGGACGCCTGCCCTCAAGTCGACCGCATACATGAAGTATGACTATCTCGTCGGCGGCGCCTCGCGCGCTCCGGTCGTGGTCAGCCCGCTCGGTAACCGGCACCAGCTCGAGCTGGGCTTCTCGACGTCATGGACGTTCGACCTCAGCAGGTGATGCGATGGATATGTGCGCATAACCGGCGACGCTTTCGAGGGCCCGCGAGGCCCGCATCACTAACTGGTCCTTGCGCGCCGGTCCGACGATCTGGAGGCCCACCGGCAGGCCGACGGCGGTTTTCCCTATTGGCACCGAGGCGGCGGGCTGACCGGTCAGGTTGAACGGGTAGGTGTAAGGCGACCAGTTGACCCAGTCCTGGCCGAAAGAGCCATCCTCCGGCGCATCGCGGCCAGCCTCGATCGCCGGGATCGGCATGGTCGGCGTCAACAACAGATCATAGCGCTCGTGAAAGCGCCGCATGGCCTCCGCAATGGCAGCGCGCGCCTGGAACGCTCCGACCAGAGCAATGGCGGGATGTCCTAGACCGGCGAGGCCGGCGGCCGCGAATCCGGGATCGAGTTCGCCGCGCCGCATTTCGGGCAAGCCATCCAGCAACGAGGCGGCGCCGGCCTGCCACATGATGTCCGCCGCGTTTCGTGCATCCGTGCCGGAGAAGCCGGGCACAGCCTCCTCCACATGCGCACCCAAACGTTCGAACAGCCGCGCGGCGTCGGCGCATAGCCTCTCCACTTCCGGATCGAGCCCTTCGACGAAACCCAGGCGCGGAGACCACCCGATGCGCAGCCCCGCCACGCCGTCATTCAGGGCGACGCGGAAGTCGGGCGGCATCGAATTCCAGGCCAGCATGTCGCGCTCGTCGGGCTGGGCCAGCGCGTTGAGCATGAAAGCGGCGTCGTCGACCGTGCGCGCCATCGGCCCCAGGTGAGCGAGGATGCCGAACGGCGATGCCGGATAGGCCGGCACACGGCCAAAGCTAGGCTTGAGCCCGAAGACGCCGGAGAAGCTGGCTGGTATCCTGACGGAGCCGAGGCCATCGGTCCCCAGGTGCAGATGGCCGATGCCAAGCGCTGCGAGGACAGCCGCGCCGGCGGATGAGCCGCCGGTGGTGCGGGTGGCGTCATGCGGATTGCGCGTGATGCCGGTGAGCGGGCTGTCCCCTACGCCCTTCCAGCCAAATTCCGGCATCGCCGTCTGGCACAGGAAAACGACGCCTGCTCGCTCAAGGCTGGCCACGGCGGGACTGTCGAACGTCATCGCGGCATCGGACGACAAGAGAGAGCCCCTGCGCATCGGCCAGCCGTTCTTCATCACGTTCGACTTGATGCTGGTGACGACGCCGTCGAGCCTGCCGCGAGGCTCGCCCCTGATCCAGCGCGCCTCCGAGGCGCGAGCAGCGTCATAGGCGGCGTCGCGGTCTTCGTATGACACGGGATTGAGCGTCGGGATTACGGCGTCCAGCCGCTCGAAAGCGTCGGTCAGCACCTCGACAGGCGACACCGTCCTGCGCGCATACGCGGCCAGCAGCTGCGAGACGCCCTGCCCGTGATCCCATCGCCCGGCCATCACAGGCTCCTCATCCAGTTTGCAAGATGCTCCCGCTGCGCGGCGTCGAGATGCAGGCCCAGCTTGGTGCGCCGCCACAGGACATCCTCTGCCTCCATCGCCCATTCCTTCCGCATCAGATGCCGCACTTCCGCCTCGCTGAGGCCCCCGCCGAAATCGATCCCGAGATCGCTGCGGGCAGCCGCGCCTGCGAGGAACACGGCTGCCTCCGTGCCGTAGCTGCGGGCCAACCGGAGCCCATCGCGCTCGCTGAGAAAAGGATGGGAGCCGCGCAGGCGCTCCGCCAGGGCCTCGGTGCCGCCGGGCTTGTACTGGCCGCCCGGAAGAGCCGCGCCCGCCGTCCAGCCCGTAGGCGAGCCTATCGCCGATGGCTTCAGATGGCGGTCCAGACGCTCCAGCGCCTCTTCGGCCAACCGGCGGTAGGTCGTGATCTTGCCTCCGAAGATGGACAGCAGAGGCGCTGCGCCATCGGGCGCGTCCATTTCGAAGACATAGTCGCGCGTCGCAGCCTTCGCTTCGCTCGCACCGTCGTCATAGAGCGGACGCACGCCCGAGTAGGTCCAGACGACGTCGCCCGCCACGATCGGGGCCGCGAAATACTCCGACGCGGCGTTGCACAGATAGGTGATCTCCTCCGGCGTGATGGCGACCTTGGACGGGTCGCCCTGATAGTCCCGGTCTGTGGTTCCGATCAGCGTGAAGTCCTGCTCATAGGGGATCGCGAAGATGATGCGCCCGTCGGCATTCTGGAAGATGTAGGCGCGGTCGTGCTCGAAGACCCGCGGCACGACGATGTGCGAGCCCTGCACCTGCCTCACGCGCGCTTTCGAATTCGACCGCAAGGCACCTGTCAGCACCTCGGCCACCCATGGCCCGGCGGCATTGACGAGAGCTCTGGCCCTCACCGTCTCGCTCTGGCCTGTGCGTTGATCGCTGGTCGTGAGCACCCACACGGTCCCGTCTCGGGTCGCGGAGGTCACCTTGGTGCGCGTCCGGATGACGGCTCCGCGTTCCGCGGCGTCGCGCGCGTTCAGCGCCACGAGCCGTGCATCGTCGACCCAGCAATCGGAATATTCAAAACCCTTGGTGAACAGGCCGGGCTTCAGCGGCTTGCCCGCGATGTCCGACGCAAGATCGATCGTCCTGGTGGCCGGCAGCAGCTTCCTGCCGCCGATGTTGTCATACAGGAAAAGCCCCAGGCGCAGCAGCCATGCCGGCCGCAGGCCCTTGTGATGCGGCAGCACGAAGCGAAGCGGCCGAACGATGTGCGGCGCGATGGCCCAAAGCCGCTCGCGCTCGATCAGCGCTTCACGGACGAGCCGGAATTCATAGTATTCGAGATATCGAAGGCCGCCATGGATCAGCTTCGTCGACCATGACGACGTGCCGCTCGCCAGATCGGACATTTCGGACAAATGGACGCTGAGGCCGCGCCCGGCGGCATCGCGGGCAATTCCGCATCCGTTGATGCCGCCGCCGATGATGGCCAGGTCATATGCTGCAGACATTCAAATTTCCCGGGCGTTCAATCGCCAGCATCGCACGAGGCGTGCCCGCCGCGTCGTCAACGCACCATTCATGACCGCTGAATCGCCAATGGGCAACTCGGATCAACCAGCAAAGGCGCCGTCAGCAGTCAGTTGAAAAACGCGTTGAGGGCCTCTAACGTTCACATATGAACAACATGCGGGCGGTCAACGCTTCCGCAAAGGAGGAACACCATGAAGACGTTCTATCTTGCTGCCGCTCTCGCGGCTTTCGCAGCCGGCCCCGCGCTCGCCGACCCGACCGGCACCTGGCTGCGGGACACAGGCGAATCTCGCATTCGCGTTGCGAAATGCGGCGATGCGCTGTGCGGAACTGTCGCCTGGCTGAAAGATCCCGCGACGTCGAAGTCCAAAGTCGGCCAGCGCGTCATCTTCGACATGAAGCCGAACGGCGAGAACGCGTGGTCGGGGCAGGCCTTCAACCCTGACGATGGCCAGAACTACACGGGCAAGATGACGCTTTCCGGCCGCACGTTGACGACGGCCGGCTGCCGCTTTGGGGGAATGGTCTGCCGGTCTGTCAATTGGACGAAGGTGAACTGAGGCCTTCATCAATCGTTTGCGACTGTTGCGCGCATCGCTGCGCCGATGGCGGTTCGCAGTGTTGGCGAAACTGTTGAGGATGGCCGGGCAGGCCCAGCCATCCTTCGCTTCACCCTACTTCAGGTCCTGGCTGTCTGACCGAACAGAACGGCCCTGACGGCCGGGTCCTGCATGTTGTTGGTGTTGCGCAGTTCGCCCGCCACAGCCAGCCCGCGCTCGACGGCGGGCCGCGCCATCAAGGTCGCCATCCAGCGCCTGACATGCGGGAAGTCCTCGATGTTCTGGCCCTGGCGCTCCCAGCCCTTCGCCCAGCCGATCATTGCCATGTCGGCGATCGAATAGGCTCCGGCGACGAACTCGCGATCCGCCAGCCGCTTGTTGAGCACGCCGTAGAGCCGGTTCGTCTCCTTGACGTAACGCTCGATCGCGTACGGGATCTTCTCGGGCGCGTAGATGGCGAAATGGTGGTTCTGGCCAAGCATCGGGCCGAAGCCGCCCATCTGCCACATCAGCCACTGATCGACCTCGACGCGGCCGCGCTCATCGGCGGGATAGAACTGGCCGCTCTTGCGGACGAGATACTGCAAGATGGCTCCTGATTCGAAGATCGAGATCGGAGCGCCGTCGGGTCCGTGCGGATCGACGATCGCTGGCATCCGGTTGTTCGGGGAGATCGCAAGGAACTCCGGCTTGAATTGGTCGCCAGCCGAGATGTTCACAGGAATGACATTGTAAGGAAGGCCCATCTCCTCCAACGCGATCGAGATCTTCCACCCGTTCGGGGTCGGCCAGTAAAACAGATCGATCGGGTTTTGCGGTGCGCTCGCCATTGGGCTCTCCTGTTGCATCATCGCCTACGTAAACACTGCCGGTTTGATTTGCGACCGCTTCGCCGCAAGATTGCGATGTGGCCGGCGCGCCGGCCGCCGTTGCAATTCATGTCGCCGGCATTAAACTTGGTGTGCAGGGGCCGCCAGATGCGGCGCGCCCGAAGCGGCCAACCGGCCATCTCCTCGGGAAGGAATTGACATGATCGCTCGCCTTGCAGCCGCCGCCGCGCTTGCCTTTGCAGCCACGGGCGCTTTGGCTCAGACTGCAGCCCCGGTGCCGGCAAATCCTCTGCAGCCCCGGGTGGTGCGCCCCGCCGCGCCGGCCCAGGCCGCTCCCTCCCAGGCCACGGCGCCACAGGCGGCCACTTCCCAGGCGGCGCCCGCAAAGCCGAAGCGCGAGCGCTCCGCCGCCCAACTCGCCAATGACGACCGAATGCGCAAATGCGGCGCCGAATGGCGCGGCAACAAGGCAGCGCTGGCGGCCCAGGGCAAGACCTGGCGCGTGTTCAACGTCGAATGCCGGGCGAGGCTGAAGTCAGCGGGCCAGTAAGGGGCAGAGGCTGCCCGCGGCAGCTCCCATGCAACGCTGCGCTGCAGCCAGCGGTCGGCCGGCTCCAAGCATTCATCGCGGTGTCTGACTATCGCTGCCCATCCCATTTGCTGATGGCTGACGCCGCAAGCCCGCCCATTCGGGCATGCGGCCGCCCACCCGTGGACATGCAGAGCGCGAACAGGATCTCATCGGGCCGCGGCGCATCGGGCACGACGCAGGTGATCGCGTCGAAATGCGAGCGCACATAGGCGGCGTCCTTATGGTGGATCGGCAGATCGAGCGCCGCACCCATGGCTGCGACCTTCGCGGTGGACGGCACGATGGCCAGGGCCTGGCCGATCAACTCACGCATCGCGTAGCCGCCTGGGACGTGCCACAGCGCGCCGTGCTCGATCTCGCCCGCCACACCGACGATGGAGCCCTTGCCATAGGCTTCGACCTCATTCGCTTCGATGCCCATCGCCGCGCAAAGCCTTTTTGAGCATTCAAGGCCCAGCGGCTTCAGCTCATCCATGAACCACTGCACATCCGCCTCGAAGCGGCCCGCGAACGGGTTGCGGATGATGGCGGCGACCCAGCCCTTGCGCACGGGCTTGTCGAGCGCCGGCCCGCCATCATGCCGGATCTCTTCGACATACGTCACGATCTTGCGAAGGTTCACAGCCATTTGCGCGTTCCGGTCTCGAAAAGGGGCCATACGCCAAGCGTCATCGTCTGGCCTTGAAGGCTCAGCGCCGCGTCGGCGATCAACTCACGCCGCACAAGGTTTTTGGCCAGGCGCAGGCCTTGTGCAAGAGCTTGCGCGATCTCCTGCTGCGTGAGCGGGGGCACCAACACGGTGACGCGACGATCGCCAAGATCGCTATCGGGATCGAGGTCGGAGGCCTTGCGCCGCACGATGCGGGGATGGTCGAGATCGACCGCATTCGCCACCAGAGTGGCAGCTGCATCCGCAGAAGCGGCGTCCGCCGCCAGCACGGTCACTGAATCCGCAATGCCCTGCGAGAACGAGCGCCCTTGCGCGCCCGAGGTTGCGATGCCCCTGATGGGCTGCTCCGCCTTGAGGTGCAGCGCAGCGCTGGCGATGGGCACGCGGGCACGTGAAAAATCCCCCATGACCGCAATGTCCAGCGCCTGGCCCGGCGCAAGGTGCACCGCGATGTCGCCGCCATCGTTGACGAAAGCCTTGTCGAGTTCGGCCGCGCCGCACATCACGGAGAGAATCTCATCCGCCACCGCCCCGGCCACAGCGGCCATGGGGGTGATGAACTGGTCCGCGAACGGCAGGCACGCGCGGATCATGCGGCGAGCGACAGGAAGATCGACATTCTGGCGGTCGGCGACCGGCCGGCGCAGGGCGGGCAATTCAGACGCCAGCTCGCCCAGGACGGATTCAAAGCGCGCCGCCGCGGCCCGATAAGCGGCCTCGACATGGCGCTCCTCGCCCCAGGCCCTCAGGACGAGGTCGATTGGCCCATGCTGCATATGCAGCTGGCCGCCGACCAGTTCCTGAACGAGAGGGCGATCCCACATCCGGCTCAACCCAGTTTTGCGATCATGGCGAGGAAGTCCTTCGCTTCTGCCTCTGACAGCGGGGCCAACGTTTGTCGAGACACTTCGCCAGCTATGGTTTTCATCGCGGCGATGGCGGCGGCGCCGTCATCGGTGAGGGCCACGTTGACGAGGCGCGCATCCTTCGCATCGGGGAGCATCGTCACCCAGCCGCGCCTTGCCAGCCTGCCGACGACGCTGAATATCGTGGCAGGGTCCATGGCGGTCATCCTGCCGAGCAAGTTCTGCGACGTCGGCCCCAGATCGTCCAGCTTGGCCATTGCCGCGAACTGCGTCGGCGTCACGCCGAAATGCCCCATTGCTTGGTTGAAATGCTCCGTGGCGCGTTGCTGGGCCTTGCGAAGCAGGAAACCCACCTGGTCCTCCAGCCGGTAGCACGCCTGCTCGCCAGGGCCAGCGTCGCGCCATGGCGCCATGTTCCGCAAGCTCACGGCATGTCTCCGGGCATCGGCCACGGATTGCCGTTGGCCCACGGCTCGATCCTGGCGTGCGGTGCGAAGGCGCGGATCACCTCATCCATGCCGACGATGTCATCCATGTGCCCGCCGAGCTGCTCATAGAGCGCGCGCGGCAGCGTGAACTCGATCGGCGCGACAATCGCCGGCGTCGGCACATAGCCGAATGAGCCTTTTGGCATGCGCGTGACATCGGCCATCACGGTGATCCCGCCGCCTGCCCAGACATGCGCCGGCGCGCCGCCAAGAGTCACGCGCGTCTCGCCCTTCGCCACCGAGCGCGTGAGCAGGACAGGATTCTCGCTGACGCCGGCCCGCAGCGAGCCGCCCGCCCCCGCCATGAACAGCACAGAGCACAGCGAGGGCTCGCAATTCTCGCCGATGCGGTCGACGACAGCGCGGACCGCGGCGGGCATCTCGGCGGGCACAGGTGACAGAGCCTCATCGAGAATGACGTAAAGCGCATCCTCGCCTGTGGTGGACGTCAGCAAGATCCGCATGCCTGGCCATGCGACCGCAGGGTCGATTTTCTGGATGACGTCGAGTGGGTCGGAGATGTCGGTGCCGCCCCAGCCGAGGCCCGGATTCGCGACCTGGAAATAGCGCCCCGGCGTCGATCTCCTCCCGCGCACGCGCACGCCGCCAGGCCTCATGCCGAGCACCCGCCCGGCTTGATGCTCAGTCAGCACACCCGTGATGTGGTCATCGACGACGATCACCTCATCGACATGGCCAAGCCATTGCCTGGCGAAGATGCCAACGGTGGCGGAGCCGCAGCCCACGCGCATGCGCTCCTCGGGCTTGCCATCGACGATGGGCGCAGCGTTGGCCTGCACGATGACGTTGTGCCCGCCTGGAATCTCGATCTCGACAGCATCGCCCGAGCAGAGCTTCAGCAAAGTCTCGCAGGTGACGTTGCCTTCCTTCTTCGAGCCCCCGGTGAGATGGCGCACCCCGCCGATCGACAGCATCTGCGAGCCGTATTCCGCCGTCGTGACATGGCCGACCTGCTCACCCGCCACCATGACCGGCGCGGCCTCAGGCCCCAGATGGCGGTCCGTATCGATCTTCAGCTTCACACCGCAGTACGAGAAGATCCCCTCCGTCACGATCGTCACCGTGTCGAACCCGTCATGCTGGGACGAAACGATGAACGGCGCGGGCTTATAGTCCGGATACGTGGTGCCGGACCCGACGCCCGTGATGAAGGTGCGCGACGGATCGAGCGCTTGGCCATCCCACTCGGCGCCAGCGAACTCGACCAGCTTTCCGCCGCCATCGACCGTGCGCTGCATCAGCAGCACGGGATCGGTGCGCACAAGCTGCCCGCCTGCATTGGCGTAGCGCGAGCACGCCCCTGCCCTCCCGGGCCTGATGCGGCAGAGCACGGGGCAGGCGTCGCAACGCACGATGCCGTCATTCTCCGGCGCTCCGAACTTCGCCGAGCGCGCAGCGGCGGAAAGCCTGTCGGCTGGCGCGATGCCGGTCATGCCAATGCCCTTTCGTCGCAGGCGCCCATCACGCTTCGCCTTTCAGCGCCGCCCAAAGCCTGTGAGGCAGCACCGGCACCTGGGTGATCCGGACGCCGCAGGCGTGGCGGATGGCCGAGAGGATCGCGGGCGCGGTGGCGACGAGCGCGGGCTCGCCGACGCCCTTGGCGCCGAAGGGCCCGGTGGGTTCGGGGTCCTCGATCAGATAGGTCTTGATCGAGGGCATGTCGCCGGTGGTAGGGATCAAGTAATCATGGAGGTTCTCCGTCCTGCCCGGCAGGTACTCCTCCATCAGCGCCAGCCCCAGGCCTTGCGCTATGCCGCCATGTATCTGCCCTTCGACCAGGGTCGGATTGATGGCGCGGCCGACGTCGTGAGCTGCGACGATGTTCAGAACCTTGACCGTGGCGAGTGCGACATCGACCTCGACCTCGGCGATCTGCGCAGCGAAGCCATATGCGCCATACGGGATGCCCTGCCCGTCGGCGTCCAGCGCCGTCGTCGGCGGATCCCATGTCGCCAGGCCTTCGAGGACGATGCCATCTGAGTTTGCAGACAAGCTCGCCAGATCGATGGTCCGGACAATCTCGCCGTCGCTGATGGCCATCTGAGCGCCCGTCAGCGCCAGCCGGCCGCCGGGTCCGGCATTGGCCAGCTTCAGGATGCGAGCGCGCAGAGCTTCGCCCGCCAGCCTCGCCGCGTTGCCGGAGACATATGTCTGGCGCGAGGCGGATGTCTTGCCCGCGTCCGGCGTGAGGTCCGTGTCGCCGGTCACGACGCTGAATGCCGAGACCGGCAGGCCAAGCCCTTGCGCCGCCATCTGGGTCAGGATCGTCGTCGAGCCCTGACCGATGTCGACCGCGCCGTTCCAGAACGTGAGCGCGCCCTCGGCGGAAATCGTGATCCGCATGGTCGACGGGTTGGACATGGACGTGTTGCCGCAACCATACCACATGCAGGCGATGCCGACGCCTCGCCTTCTGCGCCCTGCGCCTGCGTTGTGGAGCGCGGCGCTGGCGAGCGCCATGTCCCAATCCGCCTTCAGCGCGTCGAGGCACTGCGGCAGGCCAGCCGATGCTTCAAGCTTGTGGCCCGAGCATGTGACGTCGCCATGATCCAGCGCGTTGACGCGGCGGATCTCCCAGCGATCCATCCCGAGCTTCTCCGCCAGATCGTCCATCAGCGTCTCGTTGGCGATCGCGGCCTGCGGCACGCCGAAGCCTCGGAATGCTCCTGCGGGCGGCTCGTTCGTGTAGATCGCCCGCGTGCGGTTCCATGCGGCAGGGACCTTATACGGTCCTGCGCCATGGACCGGCACCCGGTTGGCGACCGTCGGGCCCCACGAAGCGTAGGCGCCAGTGTTGAAATCACCGTCGAGTTCGTAGGCCGTCAGCCTCCCCGCCGCGTCGGCCGAAGCCTTGGCCCGGATCCGGGACGGATGACGCTTGGTCGACGACGCCATGCTTTCGATCCGGCTGTAGACGATGCGGACGGGACGATTCAGCAGCCAGGCGGCCACGGCGATCAACGGCTGCACCGAAACGTCGAGCTTGCCGCCAAAGCCTCCGCCGCAAGCCGAAGGGATGATGCGCACTTGCTCCTGCGCGACGCCCAGCACGCGCGCCACCTCCTCAAGGTCCATCCACGGCGCCTGCGTGCACGCCGTGACCTCGACCCTGTCGCCGATGCGCACCGCGAAGCCTGCTTCCGGCTCGATATAGGCGTGCTCGACAAAGCCCGTCGTGAAGACGCCCGCCGCAGTCGCCGTTCCCGCCGCATGCCCGGCCGCGACATCGCCGGTCCTGAGATTGCCGCGCGCGAGCACGTTGTCCGGAGCGAAGGCATGCAGCACGGGCGCGCCCTCTGCGAGCGCCTCGTCGACCCCCGTAACCGCAGGCTCGGGCGTCCACCGGATCGGCAACGCGGCGTCGGAAATACCCTCGACCGCCTGCCGCGAGCCGACCAGAGCCAGCACGGCCTCGCCGCGAAATCGGACATGGCCCGGAGCCAGCACCGGCTGGTCCTTCAGGTGCGGAAATATGCCGAACGCGTTCTCTCCCGGCACGTCGGCATGGGTGAGGATCGCCATCAGCCCTGGCGTCGCGAGGCGCACCGCATCGAGATCCCCGAGCATGAAGCTGGCCCGGGCATGCGGCGAGCGCACCACCCGCATCCACGCCGAGTCCGCCGGAGCGGTGTCCGCGCCGAACAGGTCGGTGCCCGCGACCTTCGCCCAGCCGTCGAGCCGGGCGATGCGTTGGCCGACGGAGCCGGCGTCGCTGGCATCGACGCCGAGCGCAGCCGCGGATGACGGATGCGAGGCCGCCAGGACAGCCTCGATGATCTTGGTGTAGCCCGTGCAGCGGCAAAGCACGCCGCCGAGCGCTGCCTCGACATCGCCCTTGGTCGGAGCATCGTTGCGCGACAGCAGGTCCGTCGCCGCCATCAGCATGCCGGGCGTGCAGATGCCGCATTGCGCAGCGCCATGCGCGACGAAAGCGTGGCGCAGCCGGTCGGTCAGGCCTCCCGGCCCAGGGCCTTCCACTGTCTCGATCCGCGCGCCCGCCGCCTGGCCGGTTGCGATCAGGCAGGCGCAAACCTGCGCGCCGTCCAGCAGCACGGTGCAGGCCCCGCAGTCGCCGGCCTCGCAACCGACCTTGACGCCCTTCAGGCCGACATGCTCACGCAGCGTGTCCGACAGAGGATTGAACGGATGGACCGCCACAAGCCGTTCCTGGCCGTTGACGTTCAGGCGCATCGTCGGCGCGGAGGCCTCGATCTTGTCGAGCATCAGGCTGCACTCCTCTCAACGCCTGATGCGTAAGCCGCAAGCATGTCGCGCACCAGCGTCAATGCTGCGTCCTGCCTGAACCGGGCTGTGCCGCGTACGTCATCGATTGGAGCGAGAGCGTCCATATGATGCGCCTTGACGATCCCGCAAGCATCGGCGGCCCGCTGGCCAGCCAGCGCAAGCTCCAATGCGGTCAGCCTGCGTGCCACGGCGGAACAGGAGCCGACCGCGATGCGGGCTGAGATGACCACATCGGCACGGACCTCGATCACGGCCGCCACCATGACGATGGAGATCACCAGGTATCGGCGCGCGCCGAGCTTGATGAAACGTCCCTCGCCTGCGGTCTTCGGCACCAGGATGGCCGTGACGATCTCATCAGCGGCCAAGTCCGTGGCGCGGTATCCGGCGACGAAATCCGAGACGGATGCCCGCCTTATCCCGCGCATCGACGTCAGCTCCACCAAGGCGTCCAGCGCCAGCAGGCATGGGATGCCGTCACCTGCCGGCGAGGCTGTGCAGACATTGCCGGCAAGCGTCCCCCGGTTCTGGACCTGCGCGGCGCCCACCTCCCGCGCCGCCATTCGGTAGCCATCGAACAATGGCGGCAGGTCGGAGCGGATGAGGTCGGTCCACGTCGTGAGCGCTCCCAGCCGCCAATGATCCGCCTCATCGCTGATGCCACGCAATTCGCCCAACGCCGAAATGTCGAGCACAGCCTTGTGGGCAGGATCGCCCCAGGCCCGTCTGGTGGCGAAGGCGGGGTAGACGTCCGTGCCGCCTGCCAGCAACTGCACGTCGTCAGCCGCCCGGATGGCAAGCGCTTCGTCAAGCGTGGCGGGACGGTGATAGCGGATCATGGCCGCACGTCCTCATTGCGGGTGCGGCGAAGCGATGCAGCCTCGGTGCGCGCAGCTCTGGATTGCGTCGCTCCGCTCGAAATGACGACCAAAAAAGTCTTAGCTTTCATCATATCGCCCGGCATCCTCATCCTGATCCAGTCGAAGGACGATCACGAGACATGCGCACGCTGGAGCCTCGTCCTTCGACCGGCTCAGGATGAGGGCGCGGTGGGTTTGGCAAAGCAGGAAAAAGCCGCGCCGCCTCATCTTCCGTGTAGTACCCCCGCGTGAGGTCCCGCGCCACCAGCGCCGGATCACGCAGCTCTGCCGGACCGTAACCGCCGCCGCCCGGGGTCATCACCTCCACGCGGTCGCCAGCCTTAAGCGGCACATCCTGGTCCTTCGACAGGTGCTCGGGTATGAACACCTGCCCGCCTCGATGGATGCGGACGACGTTCGGCGCGCCATCCTGGCCGCCCCGCACGCCGGGAGGGCCGAAGAGGCCATGATCCATCACGAAGGACGCTCTTGCTTCGCCGCGCAGCAACTCGACTTCATAATGGACGCCGAAGCCGCCGCGGTGCCGGCCGGCACCGCCCGAACCCTCGCGCAACGCGAACCGGTGGAACAGGATCGGATAATACTGCTCCATGACCTCGACGGGAGCCGTCTTCGATATGCCGATCGTCGAACAGCCATTGGTGAGCCCGTCATGCTCGGCGTTGCCGCCATAGCCTCCGCCCGAGATCTGATACATCACGTAGGCGGCACCCTTCGCAGGGTCGAAGCCGCCGAGCGCAAAATTTCCGGATGAGCCTGCGGGCGCGGCGGTGACCTTGTCGGGCAAGGCATCGGCCAGCGCCAGGAACACGGCCTCGGCGATCCGCTGCGACACCTCCGCCGCGCAGCCGGAAACCGGCCGCGGGTATCGCGCGTCGAGGAAAGTCCCTTCCGGACGCAGGATCTGCAGCGGCTCGAAGGCACCGGCGTTCAGCGGGGTGTCCGGAAAGATATGGCGCACGGCGAGATACACGGCCGAATACGTCGTCGCCACGACGGAGTTCATCGGCCCCTTGCAGGGCGGCGACGAGCCGGTGAAGTCGAACTCGAGCTCCCGGCCGTGCTTTGCGATCCTCAAGGCGATCTTCAGGGGCTCGTTGACCACCCCGTCCGAGTCGATGAAAGCCTCGGAGACGTAGACGCCGTCGGGGATGCCGGCGATGTGCGCGCGCATCAGTTCCGCCGCGCGCATCCTCATCTCGAGGACCGCCCCCTGGACGACGGCGGGGCCGTAGCGCTCCACGATCTCGCGAAGGCGGCTCGCGCCGACTTTCAAGGCTGACGCCTGGGCCTTGATGTCGCCTATGCGCTGGTCCGCGATGCGGATGTTGCTGCAGATGATGGCGTAGATCTCGCGGTCCATCACTCCGCGCTTGAACAGCTTCACGGGAGGCAGGCGCAGGCCCTCCTGCTCCACCTCGGTCGCCTTGGACGAGAAGCCGCCCGGCACCATGCCGCCGATGTCGGGCCAATGCCCGGTGTTCTGCAGCCAGCAGAAAAGCTCGCCATCGACATAGAACGGCATGGCGAAGCGCACATCCATGAGATGCGTGCCGCCAAGGTAGGGATCGTTGACGATGTAGATGTCGTCGGGCTCGGGGGGCGTCGTTGCGCCTTCCTTGATCAGCCTGATGATCTCGGCCGTGGAATACTGCATCGTTCCGACGAAGACGGGCAAGCCGAACTCGCCCTGCGCGATCAAAGCCCCGTCTTTGGCCGCATATATGCCCGACGACCTGTCGTCGGCCTCCGCGATCACGGGCGAGAAGGCCGAGCGGGTGAAGGCGATGTCCATCTCGTTGCAGACCTGGGTGAGGCCTGCCTGAATGACGGCGACAGTGAGCGCGTCAGGTTTCATCGGCTCGTCGTCCACCCATCCCGGACGATGTCATCCCCGGCGCGCCAAAGGCGCGGGAAGGGGATGCACTCACTTGGCTCATGGTTCCCCTTCCCGGTGCGAATGCACCGCCGGGGATGACACAAAGAGCAATTGCAATACACGACAATCACACCCCCACCCCCGCCACGATCCTCAGATTGCCGATCCGATCAACCTTCGCCATCCAGCCCGGCTCGATGATGGTCGTGGCGTCGACCTGCTGGATCACGGCAGGCCCAGCCACCAGCGCACCAATGGGCAGCAACTCGCGCTGATAGACCATGGCCATGTGCCAGGCTCCTTCCGCATAGAGCGGCCGCTGGCTCACCACCGCCTCGGCGGCGCTCGCCTTGCGCCCTGCCGGATCGATCAGGCCGGCAAGGGGAAGCGCACGGCGCTTGCCGATCACCGACGTCACCAGATTGACCAGCACGGCCCGGATCTCCGGCAATTCGACCTGGAAGCGCTTGAAATAGGCCGCCTCGAACAGCGCCTGCAACTCTGCACGGCCGGGCTCCGCCGAGGGCAGCGCCACCCTGATCAGATGCGTCTGGCCACGGAACTGCATGTCGGCGCCATGCAGCACGACAGTCTCGACGATTTCGTCCTGCTCGTCGGCGTTTATCGCCAACCCCTGCGCCTTCTGGGCCGCCAGCACCGCCGCGACATGGCCCATGTCGGCCTGATCGAGGCCGAGGTTCAGCGTCTGCACGAAATCCTGCCTGAGGTCGGCGACGAGGCAGCCCAGCGCATTGGTCAGGCCGGGGCGCGCCGGCACGAGCACCTGCGCAAGCCCAAGCTCCCGCGCGAGAGCCACCGCATGCAGCGGCCCCGCGCCTCCGAACGCAAACAGCGAGAAATCGCGCGGATCGTGCCCGCGCGACAGCGAAACGATGCGGATTGCGCCGGCCATGTGCATGTTGCCGAGCGTCAGCACCGCAGCAGCTGCGGCTTCGACGCTGAGCCCAAGAGGCTTGGCGAGCCTGGCTTCGACAATCTCGCGCACATGCTGGACGGTGACGGGATCGGTCACCGCCAGGAGCTTGTCCGGATCGAGCCGTCCCAGAACGAGGTTGGCGTCCGTGATGGTCACCTCGACGCCGCCGCGGCCATAGCAGATCGGCCCCGGCTCCGACCCTGCCGAATGCGGGCCGACCGT
>JANOCI010000013.1:0-29355 GCA_031412095.1 Allobosea sp. | reverse complement strand
GGCGCTCGCGTTCCGATGGCCCGTTTCCGGCCACCGCGACGGCGAACCGTGAGTTTCTCCTCCCGGTAGAGCCGGAACAGCTTCTTGTGCTTCACAAGGTGGCCCTCGCGCCTGAGCAGCACGTGAAGACGCCGATAGCCGAACCGCCGTCGCTCATGCGCGATCGCCCTCATACGTTCGCGCAAGGCAGCATCATCAGGCCGAACCGTCTCGTATCGCATTGTCATCCGGCACATGCCGATGGTTTTACACGCCCGCCGTTCGCTCATCCCGTGGTTCGCCACCAGATGCGCGACAGCTTTCCGCTCAGCAGCGGGCGTCACCATTTCTTTCCCAGCAAATCCTTCAGCGCCACATTGTCGAGCATGGCATCCGCCAGCATGCGCTTGAGCTTGCCGTTCTCGTCTTCCAGCGCCCGGAGCCGCTTGGCTTCGGACACGTCCATGCGGCCGAACTTGGCTTTCCATTTGTAGATGCTGGCATCGCTGACACCGTGCTTGCGGCAAAGGTCAGCCACTGAGACGCCTGCCTCGTGCTCCTTCAGGATGCCGATGATCTGTTCTTCCGTAAATCGACCGCGCTTCATGTTCTGGTCCTCGGGTCGGGCCAGAACGAACTTCAAACCGGACTAAGCCCCGGGGCAACGTCAGCGTATATCGAGGAAGGGCTGCAGTAGAGCGGCTCTTTCTTTTCGGATGGCGCTGTTAAAATCTGGAACCAATCCACGTCGTCGCCGGTTGCAGTGGAAACTGGACGGCTGAACATGCACTGCATCTCCTCTTCATCAGCGATGACGTCGGCGATCTCTCCTCCGTACGGCTCCGTCTCCGCTGTTGCTGGATCACGCGAACTGTCGCCGCGTGTCTTGCGAGAGGAGCGCATCCCTTGTTCCGCAGGTGTCACGCTATGAATTCGGCGGACGACATGATCCCGTCGAGACCTGGCACGCGCGGGCAGACGCGTCGCCACGCGCTCGGATTGGCCGGGCTGGCGACGATCGCCACCGCCATCGGCGAAGCGGGTTCGGGCTGGGCGCAGCAAGCCCCCCAGCGACAAACCGCTGCCGCGAAGCCGTTCGCCTACGCCGACGTGGTGCGCCAAGCCCGGATCATGGGCGAGAACCCGTTCGACGCTAGCGCGCCGACAATTCCGGCGGAACTGAAAAGCCTGACCTACGACAGTTATCGCGAAATCCGGTTCCAGCGCGAGAAGGCTCTCTGGCGAACCGGAGGATCGGCATTCCGGCTCCATCCATTCCATCTCGGCTTTCTGCACGACAAGCCGGTCCAATTGCATCTCATCCGGGACGGGCAGGCCCTGCCGGTCCCCTTCACCACCTCGATGTTCGAGTACGGCAAGGTCCCGACGCCTAGGCGACTCCCTCTGGATCTCGGATTCGCCGGTTTCGCCGTCACCACCACGCTTAATCGGACGGACATCCAAGACGAGATCATAGCGTTCCTTGGGGCGAGCTATTTTCGCCTGATCGGTCGTGGACACCGGTACGGATTGTCGGCCAGATCGCTCGCGCTCGACGTCGGCGGGCCCCGGCCGGAGGAGTTTCCGTTCTTCCGGTCGTTGTGGCTCGACGAGCCGGGCCCGGAAAGCCAGGAACTGACGATCTACGCCCTTGTCGATTCGCCATCCGTCTGCGGCGCCTTTCGGTACGTCGTCAGCCCCGGCAAGGTAACATCGATGACGGTAACCGCGACGATCGTGCCGCGTAGGGCGATTGATCGCCTGGGAATCGCGCCATTGACGTCGATGTATCTCGCCGGAGAGGGCGACTTAGGCCAGCGGACCGACTTTCGCCCGGAAATTCACGATTCCGATGGCCTGCTGCTTCAGACAGGGCGAGGCGAATGGATTTGGCGGCCGATCCGCAATCCGAAAACCCTTCACAT
The DNA here is from genome assembly GCA_031412095.1 of Allobosea sp. Taxonomy (GTDB): domain Bacteria; phylum Pseudomonadota; class Alphaproteobacteria; order Rhizobiales; family Beijerinckiaceae; genus Allobosea. The sequence goes on along the minus strand of JANOCI010000013.1, from coordinate 27,451 downwards.
TTCGAGTTTCGTCGACGATAACCCTCGCGGCTTCGGCCTCATGCAACGTGATCGAGAATTCGGCCACTATCAGGATTTGGAGGCCCAGTATCACTCCCGACCGGGCTATTGGGTCGAACCGCTTGGCGATTGGGGGGCGGGACGCGTCGATCTCGTAGAGATACCCACGACAGGTGAAGTATTCGACAATATCGTATCGTGCTGGACGCCGGCAGCTGTCCTCACGCCTGGCAAGCCGCACGAGTTTACCTATCGTCTGACAGCGCTATCGACGACGGAAATGCTCCACGACCGTGGCCAGGTCTCGAACACGTTTTTCGGAGACGACGTTGAAACGCCCGACAGCGAGGAGTTTGCAAAGAAGCGTTTCATCATCGATTTCCAGGATGGCGATCTGGCCTACTATCTCGCAGACCCGAGGGCCGTCGAAATCATCGCGACGACCACGAACGCTGCCAGTGCGATCACCAAGACGATTCTCGACGCTAATCCTACTGCCAAGGGTTTCCGGGCAATCGTCGATGCTACATTGCGCCCTGGCAAAACGACGGAGGTCCGGGTTTTCCTGAAATCGCGAGGCAAGACCCTGACGGAGACCTGGACAAGTTCGTGGTCGGCTGCGCCACCAATTGCCGTAGGTGCAACCAAATGACCGTTCGAAAACCAGCAGCGAATTAACACCTCAATCAAGGCAGGTCATTGACCCGCTTGATCGGCTTGAACTCGACGAGGAATGAAAGATGGTGGAGACATTCCCGCACAATGCGCTTGTCGTCGAGACCGACAGCACCGGTGCGCTTTTCCTGTGAAATACTGGGCAGGAGAACAGGGTAATTTTGATAGAAGCCGGCGAACTCCATCCGGCCCATCTCGAAAACGAGTGCCCATCCGGCAAGCGGGCGCTGTCGGACTAACCAAAAAGTCTCGGATTACGCCCCAGCACCGCGTTTGATCATACCGCACCTTGTGCGCGCGTGCAGTGAGTGCGGCGTCGTGTCGGGCCTTGTAGATCTGGCGAGAGGTAAGATGGCGTTCCTTGGTGAAGTGATTGTGGATGGGGCCGTGGTGAGAAGCGAAAATTGGCAGAGATCGCATGCGCCTAAGCGTAGCATGGCCCGTTCTCTTCGTCGGAACGGCGGTGGATGTTTTCGGCGCGGTTATCCTTGACGTTGCGCAGCGACAGCTGGCAACGCACGGACATCATCACCGCGATGCGGAGGATCTCGGGCGAGGTCGTGAAATATCGGAAGATGTCTGGTCGGATCATGTCCGAGAGGATAGGCGGCCATCCGACCCGGCAAGCGGAATTTTTTCTGACAGTGCCTGACCGCTAAGCGCATAATCTCGGGGCTTGTCTTGAAGTAACGAAAGATGCGAAAGCTACTCATATCAACTAATCTTGCGGCTCGTTCGCAATGCAAAGGCCCGCTTTCCTCTGACAGTGGCAAATAAAACGCGCGCGCGGGCGCGTACTTAGGAAGATGAATATTCTGAATCCGAAGCTGAATGGGGAACAATAGATTTGCGAATATGTTTCGTCTTTTGGACCGATTTCGGTTCCAGCAGGAAGGAAACAACATGTTTAAGACATCCCTCACGCTCATCGCCTTCGGCTCGGCGTTGGCACTGTCGCCGGCTCAGGCCCAGACAACGGCCCCCATGAAGCCGATGACCTGCACGCAGGCCGATCTGACCAAGATGGACGCTGACGCCGCCAAGATGACGGACGCGACCAAGAAGACCGCAGCAATGAAGGAAATGACCATGGCTAAGGACATGATGGCCAAGAACGACATGAAGGGCTGCACGACCCACATGGAAAATGCCATGAAGATGATGCCTGGCAGGTCCTGATCTCTAGCCGGAGCCGGGGAAACCCGGCTCCAGTCTAACTTTTCGCGACGATTAATGCCGATAAGACGCAGCTTGGCTTGATGCAGCGGTTTTGCAATCTCGTCGCAGGCGGAAGTTGTAGCCTGCGAGGTAATCTCGACGCCGCAATCCTCATCATCATTCACACTGGGGGCAGAAGCGAGGTCCTTAGGCTGCTGAGCCATATCGGCTCGCATATCCTTCGCCTGCGCTAAAGAGCGTCTCGGACTGCCATCCACGCGTCGGATGGGACATCCGGCGCTTTGGAAAGCATGGTCCAGTTCCAGCCGAATCGAGAAAAGAGCCGCTCGCTGCGGCCCTTTGTTAATTTTATGTTTCTTCCGGACTTAGCCGTTCTTGCCATTGAGCAGCGGTGTAATACGCCGCAGCGTCACGCGCCGGTTCTCGCGCGAATCCCCTTGCGTTGCGACCTTGAGGTACTGCTCACCATAGCCTTGCGTCGTCAAATTTTCCGGCGGCACCCCGAAATCGCGCGTCAGGATTTCCGCCACCGACTGGGCCCTGCGGTCCGACAGAGACAGGTTGTCGATATCGGCGCCGACCGCATCGGTGTGGCCTTCGACCAAGAAGACCTCGTTGGGTGAGCTTTGCAGTGCCTGCCGGATCGATTGCGCGATCGTGGCAAGCCGCTGCGCCTGAGCGGGATCGACCACCCACGATGCGCTCGGGAATGTCACAGTGTCTATGTCGACGCTGCGCATGCGGGCGCGAAGATCGGGAGAGTAGCGCACTTCATCCAGCGTGTAGCGGCGCGGGATCGGGGCTATCGGAGGGGCAATAAACGTCTCATAGATCAGGCGCTCGTCCGCCTGTTCTGCATCGACGATGTAGCGATCACGTGGGATCCGCAGAGGCGCGCGCTCCAGCACCACGATCTCGTCCGAGAAACGGTCATTTGGTCGGTCGAGGCGCGTGTTGTCGATAATGACGAACTCCTCGCCATCGCGAACCTGACGGGTGCGGCGCAGGAGTCGGCCCTCCCCATCCGTTATGGTGACGATGCGCGTGCCGTCCGATCGCTCGAAGACCGTGCGCGTCTCGTCGCCTCGGCGTTCGACTCGCTGGTCGATGCCAAGATCGCGGAAGCGCTGCGTCTCATCCCGGTGGATGATGACGCGGGCGTCATCGCGAATGATTGTGCGGCCTGGCTCGCGGATGATTGTGACGTCGCCTTCACGCCGCTCCTCCCGGCGGCTCCTGATGTCGTCGAGCCGGTCCGCGCCCTGTGTCGCCATGATCCCGCCGACAAGGCCAGCCCCAATCGCGATGGCAGCCGCGCCGCCTGGCGATATGCCGCCGCGACGGCCCTGTCGGTCAGGTGCGGGCGCAGGCGGCTGACCCGGTACAGGCGGGGCAGCTAGAGATGGCGCAATTTGAGGTGCAACCTGAGGGATAACTTGGGCTGGCTGCGGGGCAGCTGTTGGGGCGGGAACGGCCTGAGGGACTGGCCTAGAGGGGGCCGGCGCGGCGGCAGGCGGGACGACGGGTTGCTGCGCAGGCACGTTGCGTTGAACGGGGGCTGTGGGCGGGGCTACAGCTGGTGGGGCGGCCAAAGGCGCAACCTGCCCTGGCAGCGCGCCTGGCGCGCCACTTGCCGGCGGCCTCGGCGCGGCAGGCGAAGCCTCTGAGGACGGAGCGGCTTGAGGAGTTGGCGCCACGCGCGGAACGGGGGCGGCGGCTCGCGGGGCAATCGGCTCCAGCGCAGGGGCGGTCCGTTGAGTGGGGGCGGCGGGTGGTATAGCGGCTGGCGGGGCAGCCGGAGCGGGACGTATAGCCGGCGCGGCTGGACGCGCGGGCGCTTCTGGGCGAGGCGCGATGTTTGTCGGAGGAACAGCGCGAGGTTGCTGTTCGCGCCGCGGTTCGGGCGCGGCCTGAGTCGGAGCAGGCTGCGTCGGGGCAGGCTGCGTCTGGGCACGGGGGGTAACCTCGCGCGTTGGCGGTGGGCCGGGCCGCTCGACTGCAGGTGGAACTGCAGGGGCAGGCACCGGGCGGGCATCACGGTCGCGTTCGGCTCCGGCAGGACGTTCCGGACGTCCTTCGCCTGGTGAACGGGGTGGTCCAGGCTGGCCCCGACGCTCTAAACCCTCATTAGCGGGAGCGGAGCCCTGCGCCATCTGGAATGGGGTCGCGGAGACAACGCCTGCCTGCGAAAGCGTGATTGCCGGAATGACCGTGCTAATCAGCAGCCATGTTCTTGCTTGCGTCCGGGACGTATTTTTCAAGGTCAGGTTCCGTTTCGGATTGACTTGGCAGCGCCAGCACGACGCTGCGCTGCGGCCATTAAGATCTCAAAACAGCCAAGCCCGTGCTTTGTTCCGTTTCGAGCCCAATATGCACCGCGCGTTGGTTTGGCCGACGAAGGGCGCGCAGGAGAAAACAAGCGCCGCCAAGCCGATCCAGCTGTTGGGCACCGATGTCTGTAAGGAACTAATTGTGCGGCTAATGGTTCATTCGTCCGAGTATAACTTCGTTTGGAGGAGGACCGTCATGGATCGCCGCTCATTTTTAGCCGCCCTTTGTGGAACCGTGGCTGTTGGCTCCACCGCTAGTCTCATCGGTACTTCCGATGCCGCGGCTGCGATTTTGGTGATCGGCCCGTTGCCGGAAACCGACATAGTCAAAGGCAAGCTTGACGAGGTCGATGCCGAATTTGCCAAGGGCGGAAACGGCAAGGGCTGGAAGGGCGGCAAGGGCTGGAAGGGCGGGAACCGGGGCAGACACCTTGGCTGGGAGCGTGGGCGTCGGCGCGGAGCTCCCATGTACGTGCGCCGCAGGTCGCGCGGGCCTCGTGGCTATGACCGACGCTTTTACTGACAGGAAATGACAATGAACGGTCTAGGCGGGCGATGAGTAACCGTCTCGTCGTCATCATAAAAAATTTTGAGTATTATGAACGCAGGCAAAATAATAGGCTGGTTTCCGAATTTTATTTTCATCGAGCACTATAAATTTTGCGCTTTATGACAAATTTTTATAATTTGCGGAACGAAGTTAATGGTCACGTGTTTGTTCGGCAGTGTTCAATGCTTAAAGATATTCTTTCTGCCATTACACTGGAGGATGAATACATGTTCAGGAAATTGGCTATTATCACTGCGCTAGCAATCGCTCCTGCCGCTGCCTTCGCTCAGAATCCACAGGGTGCTCAGGGTGGCGCTGCCGCTGGTGCAGCAACGGGCGCTGTCGGCGGCGCGGTTGTCGGCGGTCCGGTGGGTGCCGTTGTAGGCGGCGTTGGTGGTGCGGTTGTCGGTGCCATCGTGGGCGACAACACGCCACGCTTTCAGCAGTATGTCGTCACGCAACGTCGGCAGTCGTTTGTCTATGATCGCCCATTGGCCGTCGGCGCTGAGCTGCCAAGCGATGGTGTGACGTATTACGAAGTTCCAGCAGAATACGGGGCAACACCTTACCGTTATACGGTCGTCAACAATCGTACTGTGATTGTCGATCCTCGTACGCGTCGTGTTATTCAGGTGATCGAATGATATCCAATAACAATAAGATGTCCTGACATCCGTCTTATTGGAGCTATCCCGCAAGTTATATAGCTTGGCGGGATAGCTACATCCGGCCATGGTTGTGCGGCCGCACCGACAACGCGGTTTGGTGCGACAAAAGCCGACGTTGCTGATCAGAAGCGCGAATCGAGGCAAGTGGACATTGTGTACGATTCCATCCTCGAATTCCTCCACCAGACTGCACAATCGAGAGCGTTTCAGGGTCGTTTCAAACAGCAAGCTGTGCGCCAGTCGTTGTCCTTTGATTTCGCCGACTCGGCCTCGAAAGAACACGATCCTTGAGGTCTTCGGAGATTATTTCGCAGTCACGCGATAGCCCACCCCTGGCTCGGTGAGAATGAAGCGAGGATCAGCGGCATCATCACCCAGCTTGTCCCGGATCTGGCCGATCGCAATGCGCAGATAGTGCGTGTCGGTAGTGTGCGATGGCCCCCAGATTGCGCTCAGCAGTTGCTGGTGTGTCACCAATCGGCCAGCATGGCGCGCCAGCATGGCAAGCACGTCGAACTGCTTGCGCGTCAGCTTCACCTCTGCCCCTTCGCAGGTGACGATGCGGTCCGCCACGTTGATGCACAGCCCACCTGCGGTGAATTCCGCGCCGTCGGCAGCGCGATCACCACGCTTGCGCAGAAGCGCCCGCAGACGTGCCATCAACTCCCCGGTCGCGAACGGCTTGGTGACATAATCGTCCGCGCCCGCGTCGAGCGCAGCAATCTTCTCGCTTTCGCCATCGCGAACTGACAGCACGAGGATGGGGGCGTTCGACCATTCCCGCACGGCGGTGATCACGCTTTTGCCGTCGGTGTCCGGCAGGCCAAGATCCAGTATGATGGCATCTGGATTTACCGTCGCAGCAAGTTCAAGTCCCATCCGCGCGTTATCGGCCTCAATGACGTCGAGCCCGCCGCTAGCCAGCGCGATCTTGAGAAAACGGCGGATCGGCGCTTCATCGTCAATGACGAGGATGCGCGCAGCGCCTGACGGGTGGAGGTGGCTGACTTTGGGGCTGGTCATGCTGGGTCGTCCCCTATCCGGTACGGAGCGAGCGGCAGCATGACAACAACGGTCGAACCTTTGCCGCCGGGGCCTCCGATCATTTCAATCGAACCGCCATGAGCCTCGACCAGGCCCTTGACGATGGCGAGCCCCATGCCGGTGCCTGCGGGCTGGCCATCTCCTGCGCCCACGCGATAGAAAAGCTCGAACACCTTGGCGCGATCAGCAGGAGGAACGCCTGGTCCTTCGTCGGTCACTGTCAACCTAACGGCACTGTCCGCCACCTTGGCTGCGATCGTGATGTTCGACCCCGGTGGCGCGAACTTCGCGCCGTTCTCGACAAGGTTTGCCAGCGCCTGGCCGACCAGCACCGGATCGACATCGACCAGCGGCAGATCCTTCGGCATCGAGACCACCACATCGTGGGCGTACAGGACACGGGCCAGATCCTGCCGCACGCTGCCGACGATCTCGCGCAGGTCGACGGCCTGCCGCTTTGGCTTCAGTGCGCCATAGCCGAGCCGAGTCATGTCCAGGAGGTTCTGGACGTACCGGTTGAGGCGCTGCGCTTCGTCATGCGCGGAGTGAAGCAGCTCCCGACGATGCTCGACCGACAAGGTGTCCTCAGCATCGAGCAGGGTCGACGTCGCGCCGATGACGCTGACCAGCGGCGTGCGTAGGTCATGGCTGACGGAATTGAGCAGCGAGGCTCTGAGCTTGTCGCTTTCCGCGCTGACACGCGCATCCGCCAGTTGTTCACTCAGTTGATTGCGTTCGACTGCAACCGCGACCTGATCCTCGACGGCGAGGAGCAAGCGCCGGGTTTCGGGGTCGTTGGCGCGGGATTGCTCGCGGAAGCGGACGCCGATCACGCCGAATGGCCTGCCCGCTGTCGCTAGGGGCACGAACAGCCAGTCGCTGTTCGGCAACGTGCCGGTGCCCAGGCCCGCCGCCTCGCCCTTGTCAAAGGCCCATCTGGCCGCGCCCTCGGCCCGCGGATCAAGGCTGTCCTCGATGCAGGGATAGCCCTGCACCTGCTGCAGCGCGCCGCCGGCATCAGGCGTCATGATCAGGGCGTGGCAGTTCAGTGCCTTGGCGATATGCGCCACCGCCCCCCACAAGACGTCATCCGATTCAGTGGTTGCGGCGATCTTGCGGGCAAACTCGTAAAGCGTCTCAGTGCGCGCCTGTGACGCCCGCATGCTTTCGATCTGCGCCTTCAGCCTGCTGGCGAGCGTGCCCGTGAAGATGGCGCCCAACAGGAAGACGACGAGCGACACGAAGTCCGAAGAGCGCGAGACGGACAGCGTGTAGTAAGGTTCCGTGTACAGGAAATTGTAGGCGAGAAAGCCCAGAGCGGTCGTGATCAGCGACGGCAAGAGGCCAAGGCGCGCCCCGACCAGCATGACGGCCAGCAGGTACAGGACCGTGATCGCGCCTGCGGGAATCGCATCCCAGGTGCTGATCGGCCAGGCCAGCAGGGACGCAACTGCGGCCGCCGCCGCCGCCAAGGCATAGCCGGCCCAATCTGGCCGCGCGGCAGGCTTCGCGATCGCCCTGCGGCGTTCGACCCGCGCGTGCGGCGTCACCACCGTGACCTCGAAATCGGTGGCGGCGTCGAGCAGCTTGTCGGAGACCGGCTCGCGCAGCAGGGCCATCAGCTGCTGCAACGCAGCACCGCGCCAGCGCGGCCGACCGATGACGAGGCGTGTGACGTTGCGGGCCCGCGCGAAGCGCAGCAGCTCGCCAGCAGCGTCCGTTTCCGCCCGCAGCGTCATCGTTTCGGCGCCGAGCGTCTCCGCCAGCCGCAGCGCGTCGGTCGTCGCCGCGCGGGCCTGCGCGTCCATGGTCTCGTGGCGCGGCGTGAGCACGGTCGCGACGATCCATGGGATCTTGGCTCGCTCCGCCATGCGTTTGCCGGTGCGCACCAGCGTCCTGGCCGCCGGCGCCTCGTTGATGCAGACCAGCAACCGCTCCTCCGCGGGCCAGATGCCGCTGACGGCGTTGGCCTCCTTGTAGGCGAGCATGTCCGCGTCGACGCGGCCGGCGACGGCACGAAGCGCCATCTCGCGCAGCGCCGTCAGCTTGCCCTTGGTGAAGAAGTTCTCCAACGCCCGGCCCGCCTGTTGGGCTTGATAGATTTTGCCGTCGCGCAGGCGGTTGATCAATTCGTCCGGCGGCAGGTCGATGAGTTCGATCTGGTCGGCCTTCTGCAGCACCTCGTCGGGAACGGTCTCCTGCACGCGCACGCCGGTGATCTGCGCGACCGCGTCGTTCAGGCTCTCGATGTGCTGGATGTTGAGCGTGGTGACCACGTCGATGCCGGCGTCCAGCACCTCCATCACGTCCTGCCAGCGTTTGGGATGGCGCGAGCCTGGCGCGTTGGTGTGCGCGAACTCGTCGATCAGCGCCAATTGCGGCCGGCGGGCGACGAGCGCATCGACATCAAGTTCGCCGAGCGTCTGGCTGCGATGTTCGATGGCGAGGCGCGGCACCTGCTCGATGCCGTCGAGCGCTGCCGCTGTCTCGGCCCGCCCGTGCGTCTCGATCAGCGCGGCGACCACGTCGATGCCGGCGCGCTGCCTGACGCGCGCCTCCTCGAGCATGGCGTAGGTCTTGCCGACCCCGGGCGAGGCTCCCAGGAAGATCTTGAGCCGGCCGCGCCTCGGGCCGTCCCCTGCCTCGGCGCGGGCAGCTTCCAGGAAGCTTTCAGGGTTGCGGCGGGCGGCGTCGATCGTGTCCATGCCTCTCACTTGTGGGCTGAAGCGAAGGACGCATCAAGGCCATAGCGCATCAAGGCCGCAGCGCATCGAGCGCCAGGTTCAGGGCCAGCACGTTGACGCGGGGTTCGCCCAGCAGGCCCAGGTCGCGCGGCTCCATCCCGGCCTCGACAAGCGTCCTGAGCCGCGTTTCCGGCAAGTTGCGAGCCTTTGCGACACGGGCGACCTGCGCGATGGCGGCCATCGGCGAGATGTGCGGATCAAGCCCTGATGCCGACGCCGTCACAAGATCGGCGGGGTGGGGACCGGGGCCCAGCGCCGCAGCGCGCGCCTCAATAGCCGCGAGCAGAGCCTTCGACGAAGGGCCCAAGTTCGAGCCCGTCGAATTCGCGGCGTTGTAGGGCGCGTCGATGGTCTTTGACGGGTCGGACGGATCAGCCGCGCTCGTGGCCGAGGGGCGGCCGTGGAAGTAGCGGCCGGACGCGAAGCTCTGCCCGACGAGGCTGGAGCCAATCACCCGTCCGTCCCGCATCACGAGCGATGCGTTAGCTTGGGACGGCAGCAACGCCTGGCCGATGCCGGTGATGGCGAGCGGATAGAGCAGTCCGGTCAACATCGTGAAGGCGATCAGCAGGACAAGGGCGGGGCGAAGATTGGACATGGACAGGGTCCTTCAGCGTTGGGTGTCATTCCCGGCGCGCCAAAAGCGCGGGAAGGGAATCCAGATGGGTCGTCGGTGGATCCCCTTCCTGACGCTTGCAGCGTCGCCGGGGATGACACCGTTCGTTCAGGCAAGGCCAAGCGTGTTGACGATGAGGTCGATGGCCTTGATGCCGATGAACGGCACGATCAGCCCGCCCAGGCCGTAGACGAGCAGGTTCCGCGACAGCAGCGACGAGGCCGATGACGGGGTATACTTCACGCCCTTCAGCGCGATCGGGATCAGCGCCACGATGACGAGCGCGTTGAAGATGATCGCCGACAGGATGGCAGATCCCGGCGAGGCAAGGCCCATGATGTTGAGCGCGCCGAGGCCCGGATAGGCCGCGACGAACAGCGCCGGCAGGATCGCGAAGTACTTCGCCACGTCGTTGGCGATAGAAAAGGTCGTCAGCGCGCCGCGCGAGATCAGGAGCTGCTTGCCGACCAGCACGATCTCGATGAGCTTGGTGGGGTCGCTGTCGAGGTCGATGAGGTTCCCGGCCTCCTTGGCCGCAGGTGTGCCGGAGTTCATGGCGACGCCAACGTCGGCCTGGGCCAGCGCGGGCGCATCGTTCGAGCCGTCGCCGCACATGGCGACGAGCCGTCCCTCGGCCTGCTCCTTGCGGATATAGGCGAGCTTCATCTCCGGCGTCGCCTCCGCCAGAAAGTCATCGACGCCCGCTTCGGCTGCGATGGCCGCGGCGGTGAGCGGGTTGTCGCCGGTGATCATCACCGTGCGGATGCCCATCTTGCGCAGCTCCGCGAAGCGCTCGCGGATGCCGGGCTTCACGATGTCCTTGAGGTAGATCACGCCGAGCGCCCGGTCGCCGCGCGCCACGACCAGCGGCGTGCCGCCGGCGTTGGCGATCTTCTTCACGGCGACATCCAGATCGGACGGTGCGGCCTTTCCGAGATGCCGAACGATGGAATCCGCCGCACCTTTGCGAATGATGTCGCCGTTCGGCAGATCAACGCCGGACATGCGGGTTTGCGCCGTGAACGGCACGAAGGCGCCGATGTTCGCGACAGGCTGGAGGCCGAAGAGCTTGCCTGCCAGCTCGACAATGGAGCGCCCTTCTGCGGTGTCGTCAGCGAGCGAGGACAAGTGCGCGGCTTCCGCCAATTCGCGCTCGCTCGCGCCACCGACGGCTACGAAGGCCGCCGCCATGCGGTTGCCAAAGGTGATGGTGCCGGTCTTGTCGAGCAGCAGCACGTCGATGTCGCCCGCAGCCTCGACCGCGCGGCCCGACTTCGCGATCACGTTGGCCTTCACCAGCCGGTCCATGCCGGCGATGCCGATGGCCGAGAGCAGGCCGCCGATGGTGGTGGGGATCAGCGTCACGAAGAGCGCGGCCAGATAGATCACGGGCAGGGTCGTGCCGGACCATGACGCGAAGAACGGCAGCGTCACCACCACGAACAGAAAAACGAGGGACAGCGACGCCAGCAGGATGTTCAGCGCGATCTCGTTCGGCGTCTTGGCGCGTTTCGCGCCCTCGACCAGCGCGATCATCTTGTCGATGAAGGTTTCGCCTGGCCTCGCGGTCACGCGCACCACGAGCCAATCGGAGACAATGGTGGTTCCGCCCGTCACCGAGGAGCGGTCTCCGCCGGATTCGCGGATCACGGGCGCGGACTCGCCCGTGATGGCGCTTTCGTTGACCGACGCCGCGCCCTCGATGACCTCGCCGTCGGTCGGGATCAGGTCGCCGGCCTTGACGAGGATCATCTCGCCCGGTTCCAGCAACTCGACATCCTGCATCTCGTAGAGTTCGCGGTCAGGCGGGGTCAGCAGCAATCGCGCCTTGGCGGTCGATTTGGTGGCGCGGAAGGCATCGGCGCGCGCCTTGCCGCGCCCTTCGGCCACCGCTTCGGCGAAGTTGGCGAAGAGCACCGTGAACCACAGCCAGATGGCGATCTGCAGGCCGATCCAGAAGGTCGGCCCGCCGATGATGCCCTCGCGGACCACCAGCACCGTCGCGAACAGCGACACCAGCGCGGTGGCGAAGATCACCGGATTGCGGGCAAGGCCCTTGGGGTTGAGCTTCGCGAAGGCCTGGCCGATAGCGGGCTTCAGGATTTCCGGCGCAAAAAGCCCGGTCTCGACGGCGGCTTGCTTGGACATGGGTCGATCTTCCTAAAAGCGGGCGCCGGCGACCATCGAGACATGCTCGGCGATCGGCCCCAGCGCGAGGACGGGAAGGAATGTGAGCGCGCCGACGATCAGGATCGTGGCAAGCAGCAGCACCACGAAGACGGGCCCGTGCGTCGGGAACGTGCCCGCCGTGGCGGCGGCCGGCGTCTTCGCCGCCAATGAGCCCGCGATGGCGAGGATCGGCAGGATATAGCCGAAGCGGCCCACCAGCATGGCAAGGCCAAGCATCACGTTGTGGAACGGCGTGTTGGCGGTGAAGCCCGCGAAGGCCGAGCCATTGTTGCCGGTGGCGGAGGTGTAGGCGTAGATCAGCTCCGACAGCCCGTGCGGGCCTGCGTCCTGCACGGAGGTCTGCGCATTCCCTGTGGCGATGGCGAGGGCCGAGAACGCGAGGATGCCGACCGGCATGATCAGCAGCGTCAGCGCCGCCAGCTTGATCTCCCGCGCCTCGATCTTCTTGCCGAGATACTCCGGCGTGCGCCCGACCATCAGCCCCGCCAGGAAGACGGTGAGGATCACGAACAGCAGCATGCCGGTGAGACCGACGCCCACGCCGCCGAAGATGATCTCGCCAAGCTGGATGTTGAGCATCGCCACCACCCCGCCGAGCGGGGTCAGGCTATCGTGCATGGCGTTGACGGAGCCGTTCGATGCGGCGGTCGTGACTACGCCCCAGAGGACGGAGCCGACGACGCCGAAGCGGACTTCCTTGCCCTCCATGTTGCCTGCGGCCGGATCGGCGAAGGCGGCGCTCAGCGGATTGCCGGCGCGCTCGGCTGCGTACATCGCCGTGAAGGCCGTCACCAGCAGGATCGCCATAACCGCGAACAGCGCGCGGCCCTGCCGCTTGTCGCCGATGATGCGGCCATAGGTGAAGACCAACGCCGCCGGGATGACGAGGATCGCGAGCATCTGCAGAAAATTGCTGATGGCGTTCGGGTTCTCGAGCGGATGGGCGGAGTTGACGTTGAAGAACCCGCCGCCATTGGTGCCAAGCTGCTTGATCGCGAGTTGGCTCGCGACGGGGCCGACGGAGATCGTCTGCTTCGCGTCTTCCAGCGTGGTGGCATCGACCGAGGACTGCAGCGTCTGTGGAACGCCCAGCGCCAGCAATGCCAGCGCCAGCACGACCGACAGGGGCAGAAGGATGTAGAGCACGCCGCGTGTAAGGTCCGTCCAGAAATTGCCGAGCGCGGGCGCCTTCTTCGCCGAGAAGCCGCGTGCCACGGCGATCGCGATGGCCAGGCCCGACGCCGCCGACAGGAAATTCTGCGTTGTCAGCCCGATCATCTGGCTCAGATGCGACATGGTCGTCTCGCCGCCGTAGGATTGCCAGTTGGTGTTGGTGACGAACGACACGGCCGTGTTGAAGGCAAGGTGCCAGGACAGGCCGTCGAAGCTCTGTGGATTGAGCGGCAGCAGGTGCTGGAACGACAGGATTGCGAACAGCAGCGCGAAACCCGCCACGTTGAAGGCCAGCAGCGAGGCGGCATAGGACGTCCAGCGTTGCGGCGCGCCGCCACCTGCTGCGCCCAGCAGCGCGCGCTCAACGGGAGCCAGAAAAGTCACCTTGCCCGTGAACACCCGCGCCATGTAGGCTCCGAGCGGGATGGCGATGGCGAGGAGAAGAGCCGCATAGAGCGCTGCCTGAATGAGATCGGCCTGCATGACAGCCTCCTCAGAACCGCTCAGGGGCGAGAAGCGCCGCCATCAGATATACGGCAAGCCCGCACGCGAGGGCGAGGCCAAGGACAATTTCGAAGTTCATGAGCGTCTTTCCAATCCGTGGAACGACGTCACAATTAGCCGCGATGTCCGTAAAGCGGCCATGTTGAAGGCGGGGGCCGCTCATAAAATCCGCGTAAAGTTTCTTCCACCACATGGACACGCTGCGCCATGGCGACCCTCTCAATTCTGCGTCGCTGAATCGTGGCCTTCGAGTGCGGTCGCAGTGATTTGCGCGAGCCTTCGATAAATTCGGGGCGGTTCCGTTCGCCCGGAACAGTGTCGGTTGTTCTTCGTTATAAATCGAAAGCCACTTGGCGACTGCGATCCGGTCCATGGCAACGCGGCAGACGTCGAACGGGGCAATTCACCGACTTTCAGGGAAAACCCATGTCGGACAGGAACTCTGCCGTCGCGACCAATCAGGCGACAAACGACACGTCTCCTCGACACGATACGTTGGTCTGTGGGTTGCCTGTCGCCCCTACCCTGTCGGTCCGGCATTTCGCAAAAAACGAAACGGTTTTCGCGGAGGGCGATTACGCCGGGTGGATTTACAAGGTCCTGACCGGAGCGGCCCGGTCGACCAAACTTCTCAGCGACGGACGACGCCAGATCACCGCGTTTCATTTTGCGGGTGACATATTTGGGCTCGAGTCGGGTCAGCAACACAGGCTTTGCGTGGAATCATTAGGAAATTGCACAATCGAAACATATTGCCGTAGCGGCATCGACTCCGTTGCGAGTACTGACAGCAATTTCACTCATTTCATTCTGACAGCGTCGCTCGTTGCACTGGGACGGGCACAAGAACACGTGCTGCTGCTTGGAAGAAAAAGTGCGATCGAAAAGATGGCCGCCTTTGTTCTCGATCTGTCCAGCCGGTTCCTGAATGAAGATCAGATCGATCTTCCAATGTCGCGGGCCGATATCGCCGATCATCTCGGATTGACGATTTCCACCGTCTCGCGCGCACTGACAGTGTTGATACGCAACGACATCATTTCGATACCGGCTCACCGTCGCTCGCTCACACTGCGCGACAGGGCAGCGCTGACACGTCTCAACGCGTGAGCGGCATCGTCCCGGAAGGTCCCGCCTGCCGGAACGCGTTGCGCTTCAATCGGGCCAGGCGCGAAATCGCCGCTGCGGCAAGCGTCTGGGCTGTTGCGATGCCGTGTTCATCGACCAGTGCATCGGCAGCCTCCAGATAGCGCTCTGCGAGAAATTCGGCGAGCGCAAGGGGCTCGTCGGGCACCTGGTCCAAAGCAGGCGAGCGGCTCGAAAACGCCGGGAGACTGCCGAGCAGGAGAGCATTCCGCCGCCCTCGGACGGCTTCCTCCAACAATCGGCCCTGCTCGTCGGCAGCGGCCTCCATCGCACGATGCTCCAGCATGTCGGCCAGACGAACTTCCAGTGCCTCGAACTGCGCGACAGGCTCGCTTCCGGAGCCGTCTGCTGGATCAGCCGCACGCTGCGCATGAAACGCATGCCGGCGCTCGCGCCGCACGATCGCCGCTTGCTCAAGCGCCTCGTGGGCCAGCGTTTCGGCTTCGCTCTGCACCTCGGACGCCTCGGCATGAGCGGCGACATAGCTCCAGAACGAAAATGTGCGGTCGTCATTGCGGGTTGCCATGGCGAAGGCCCGATAAGGCGTCAGCAACCCCGGTGCGGACGATATCGCACCCTCATCGTCGAAAACATCGGGAAGTGCCTGCAAGATTGTCGGGTGGTCCGGGCGGGGTCCTGCCCGATGCCGCGCCCTGTGCATCACGCGATCGGCGTACGAGGCTTTGTCGGCGGACAATCTGTCGAAAACACATGCCACGGGGCCAGGCCCGGCTGCGCGCAGGCGCACCGATATGGACGCATAGTGCGACGCTGCGGCAGCCGCCAGCGCGGACGCAATGGCGAACAGCTCGGCGAGCGAGCCGACGATCGCGTCAGGGTCAGCTTTCAGGCGCGACATCATCATGCTCTCGATCGCCTCTTGCGCACTGTCAACTATCTTAGCGCCAACGAGCCGCTGGCGACTTGTTCCAGAGCAATGTTTCTCGAGCGATGCGAGTGCATTGTCGGCGCTTCCAGATCGACCGCCCAATTGCGGCCACTTGCTACCGACGTGGCGGCACACGCCGGAATCCCGGTCCGTGCGAACCTGCTCCATTCAGGACAACACTGTTGCTTGAGCAAAGTTTCGAGAACCATCCGCGCCCGCGCACCGGTCAATTGCGTCTCGTAAGCCTTTTTGTGCTTTTCGGCGTGATCTTGATGACGGCTGCGCCGGCGATGTCGGCCGGCCGCGTGCAACAATTTTTGGCCAAGGCGCAGCCGGGCGAGTTCTTTGCCGGCGCGGACCGGTTTGGCCCTGCACAGGGCGATCCCGAAATCATACCGACTTTCCGCGGAGACAATCTCCTCGGCTATGTCTACCTGAATTCGGACGTGACGAACGCCACGGGATATTCGGGCAAGCCCATCCATATCCTTGTGGGCATCGACCCCAAAGGCGTGGTCTCGGCACTCAAGCTTGTCGATCACAAGGAGCCGATCGTTTTGATCGGCATCCCCGCACAGCGCATTGTGAACGCTCTCAACACGCTCGTGAGCAAGGAAATGGCTCCGGTTTCGTCGGGCGCCGTCGGTCCGCCTCAGGTCGAGATTGTCAGCGGCGCCACCGTGACGGTGCTCGTGATGGCCGACAGCGTGATCCGATCGGCGGTGCGGCTGATCAGAAGCGGCCGGTTGGGGAATGCCCCGCAGGCATCCGCTGCGGAACCAGCCGGACCTGTTGCAGCCGCGCGGGTTGTCGATCCCGATCAACAGGAGATCCGGGACTGGCAAACCTTGCTGGGCAATGGCTCGGTCCGGCGGCTCAACCTCACGATCGGCGAGGTCAGCGATGCCTTTACCAAAGCAGGCAACCAGGGCGCGGCCGACAATCCCGAACCAGGCGAACCGGGCGACACGTTTTCGGACCTGTATGTCGCGCCGGTCAGCGTGTCGTCGATTGGCATGAGCCTGCTTGGCAAGGCCGGCTACGAGCGGCTGACGTCGGTGCTGAAGCCGGGCCAGCAGGCGATCGTCGTCGCAGGCGCAGGGGCCTATTCGTTCAAGGGTTCGGCCTATGTCAGGGGCGGCATCTTCGACAGGATCGAACTGCTTCAAGATGGATCAAGCGTCCGCTTTCGCGACCGCAATCACACCCGGCTTGGCGCTTTGGACGCTGAGGGCGCTCCGGACCTGCCCGAAATCGCTTTGTTCATCGTTCCGGAGGACCTGAAGCTCGACCTGACGGAGCCCTGGCAGTTGCAATTGCTGGCTCAGCGGACAGTCGGGGTCCGGGACAAGGCTGTGATTGCCTTCGACCTTCAGTACACATTGCCCGATCACCTGCTGAAAGCCCTGCCCGCGCCAGCCAGGCCGGCGGAGGCAGGGGCCGGGACGCCGTCGCAGATACCGGCGGGTGGAGCCACCCGCGCACCCGTGCCAGTCGACCAGGCGCAGGCCCTTGCTGCGGCCGCGATCGAAGAACCGTTGTGGATCAAGATATGGAAAGCCAACGCGGTTTCAATCGCAATCACGATTGTTGCGCTGATCATTCTGACGGTGATCTTCTTTTTTCAGACGGCATTGGTCAGCCGGCCTGTTGTCTATACGTGGGTTCGGCGTGCTTACCTGACATTTACCCTGGTCTGGCTCGGCTGGTACGCCAACGCGCAGCTCTCGGTCGTCAATGTCCTGACCTTTCTGAATTCGCTGCTGACCGAGTTCAGCTGGGAGTTTTTCCTTTCGGCGCCGTTGATCTTCATCCTTTGGGCCGCGATCGCTGCCGGCCTCCTCTTCTGGGGGCGAGGCCCGTTCTGTGGCTGGCTTTGCCCGTTTGGCGCTCTTCAAGAGCTCCTCAACAACGTCGCCAAGTACTTTAAGGTGCCCCAGTACACAGTGCCTTGGGGGCTTCATGAACGGCTCTGGCCGATCAAATACATCATCTTCATCGGCCTGTTCGGGCTGTCGCTCTATTCGCTCGCGCTGGCTGAGGTCCTGTCCGAAGTCGAGCCGTTCAAGACCTCGATCATTCTGAAATTCTCCCGTGACTGGCCATTCGTCGTCTACGTGCTGACGCTTCTGGCGGTGGGGCTGTTCATCGAGCGCTTCTTTTGCCGCTACCTGTGCCCGCTAGGCGCCGCGCTGGCGATCCCGGGGCGCATCCGGATGTTCGAATGGCTGAAGCGCTGGCCTGATTGCGGGTCGCCCTGCCAGCGTTGCGCCAAGGAATGTCCGGTCCAGTCGATCCACCCCGAAGGGCACATCAACGTCAACGAGTGCATCTACTGCATGCACTGCCAGGAACTGTACCACGACGATCATCGTTGCCCTCACATGATCCAGGTGCGGTTGAAGCGCGAGAAGCGCGAGGCCCTCACGTCTCCTTCTATGCGCCAGAACAAAGACGGCCTGGGCGGACCTGCTAAAGTCGTCGTCACACACCAAGGCAAACTGGTTCGCGATGAGACGGTCGATGACGCCCGACCGTCACCCCCATAGCCATAAGGATTTAATCATGACTAAGAATCCCAATTCGGACCTGAGCCGGCGCAATGTGCTCGGCACGACAGCAGTGGCTGCTGCCGCCGCCGCGACCGGGCTTGCAGGCGGTGTTGGACTGACCAACATGGGCGGCGCCACGCCGGCCGAAGCACAGACCCGCCCTTCGTCGCCCGCCGCCCGTCCGACCGGAGCGAAATACGAAGTGAAGCCCGGGGAGCTTGACGAGTATTATGCCTTCTTCTCCAGCGGCCAGTGCGGCGAAGTCCGCGTTGTCGGCTGTCCTTCGATGCGCGAGCTGATGCGCATCCCCGTGTTCAATCGCTGCAGCGCGACAGGCTGGGGCCAGACCAATGAGAGCCGCAAGGTCCTCACCGAGGGACTGCAGCCGGAAAACGTCGAATACCTCAAGGACAAGGGCGGCACCTACCTTAACGGTGACCTCCACCATCCCCATCTCTCCTTCACCGACGGCACCTATGACGGGCGGTATCTGTTCGCCAACGACAAGCTGAACACGCGCGTCTGCCGCATCCGGCTGGACGTGATGAAGTGCGATAAGATCATCCAGCTTCCCAACCAGCACACGGTTCATGGTCTGCGGGTGCAGAAATATCCAAGGACGGGTTACGTGTTCGCCAATGGCGAGGATGGCGTCCCGATTCCCAATGACGGGCGGACCATGAACGACCCGAAAACCTACCGTTCGATTTTCTCGGCGATCGACGGCGACACCATGAAGGTCGCCTGGCAGGTCATGGTCGATGGCAACCTCGACAATGTCGATGCCGATTACCAGGGCAAGTACGCCTTCGCGACCAGCTACAACTCCGAGGAAGGCGTGACCCTGGCGGAGATGATGGCCAAGGAGCAGGACTGGATCGTCATTTTCGACCTCAAGCGCATCGAAGAGGCCGTCAAGAATGGGCAATTCGAGACAATCGGCGGCGTGCCGGTCCTTAATGGCCGCGCCGGGTCGAAATTCACGCGCTACGTCCCTGTCGCCAACAGTCCCCATGGCATCAATACCGCACCCGATGGCATTCACGTCGTCGCCAACGGCAAGCTGTCGCCGACAGCGACAGTGTTCGATGTCCGCAAGTTCGATGACCTGTTCGCAGACAAGATCAAACCCAGGGACACCGTCGTGGCCGAGCCCGAAATCGGCCTTGGACCGCTCCACACGGCCTATGATGGAAAAGGCAACGCCTATACCACGCTGTTCCTCGACAGCCAGGTGGTGAAGTGGAACATCGAAGCCGCCAAGCGTGCCTATAAGGGCGAGAAAGTGAATCCCGTCATCCAGAAGCTCGACGTCCACTACCAACCCGGCCACAATCACACATCGATGGGCCAGACCAAGGAAGCCGATGGCAAATGGCTGATCTCGCTCAACAAGTTTTCCAAGGACCGGTTCCTGAACGTTGGCCCGCTGAAGCCTGAAAACGATCAGCTGATCGATATTTCGGGGGATCGCATGGTGATCGTCCACGATGGTCCCAGTTTCGCCGAGCCGCACGACGCAACAATCGTCCACCGGTCCAAGATCAATCCCGTCAATAGCTGGAAGCGCGACGACGTCTTCTTCGCCGACGCCGTGCGCCAGGCTAAGGCCGACGGGGTCGACCTGATGGTGGATTCGATGGTTGTCCGCGATGGCGCCAAGGTAAGGGTCTACATGACGTCCATGGCGCCTGCGTTCGGCCTCGAGAGCTTCGATCTTAAGCAAGGAGATGACGTCACGGTCTTTGTGACCAACCTCGACGAGATCGATGACCTCACGCATGGCTTTGCCATCGTGAACTACGGCATCAGCATGGAAGTCGCGCCCCAGGCGACGGCGTCCGTGACGTTCAAGGCCGACAAGGCCGGCCTTTATTGGTACTATTGCACCTGGTTCTGCCATGCGATGCACATGGAGATGAAGGGGCGGATGCTGGTCGAGCCGAAGAACGCCTGACCTGTGCGCGCGTCCTGCATCCTTGCGTTGGTGTCGGCGCTGGCCGGCGCCTGCCCGATCGCACCCGCCTGGGCCGAGCGTGTTCTCGTACGCCCAGGCGAGGCCAATCTGCAGACGATCCTCGACGCTGCGAAGGATGGCGATATCATCGCGCTCTCCGCGGGCGAGCACCGCGCTGCCTTGCGGCTGTCGCGCAGACTCGTCCTGGAGGGAGAACCTGGCGCGATCCTCGTTGGTCCCGGAACCGGAAACGTGGTCACGATCGCGGCTCCCGGAGCAGTGGTTCGCGGTCTGACCATTCGAGGATCGGGGCTGGACCTCGACCTGATGAATGCCGGGGTGTTTGTGGAACGCACGGCGACCGGTGCCATCGTCGAGAACAACCGGATCGAAAACAACCTCTATGGCATCTACCTGCACGGCGCCGTGAACGCCGTCGCACGCGCCAACGTGATCGCCGGCATCCAGGAAGGTCGTACGAACGAAGCCGGCAACGGCGTGTCGGTCTGGAACGCGCCCGGGGCCAAGGTGCTCGACAACGACATCCGCTACGGACGGGACGGCATCTTCTCCATCGCCAGCAGGCAAAACCAGTTCATCGGAAATCGCTTTCGCGACGTCCGGTTCGCGATCCACTACATGTACACCAACGACAGTGAGATCAGCGACAATGTCTCGATCGGCAACACAGTCGGCTTTGCGCTCATGTATTCGCATCGGCTCGTCGTGCGGGGCAACCTTTCGGACGGGGACCGCGATCACGGTTTCCTGTTCAACTACGCCAATGGCTCGCAGATCACAGGCAACAGCGTGCTGGGCCGACTGCAGCCTGCCGAGCGCTGGACCACGTCGGGCATGCTGGCAGGCAATGAACGCGTGCACGGCCTGCCTGCCCCGGATGAGAAGCTGCCGAGCCTGAACGCGGGAGCGCGCAGCGGGCCTGGCAAATGCGTGTTCATCTACAACGCCAATCAGAACAGGTTCCGCGACAATTGGTTTGAAGGGTGCGAAATCGGCATCCATTTCACCGCCGGGTCCGAGGGGAACGAGATTGTCGGCAATGCCTTCGTCCGGAACCAGAACCAGGTCAAATATGTCGGGACCCGGTACCTCGACTGGTCTAAGGGCGGACGCGGCAACTACTGGAGCGACAACCCTGCTTTCGATCTGGACGGGAACGGCATCGGCGACAATGCGTACCGGCCCAATGATGTTATGGATACCGTCCTCTGGACGGTTCCCCAGGCCAAAGTGCTCGTCAACAGCCCGGCGGTGCAGGTCATCCGCTGGGCGCAGGCCCAGTTTCCCGCGCTCCTCCCGGGCGGCGTGATCGACAAGAGCCCCCTGATGAGCGCGCCTGCGCGCCCCCAATCCGGCTGGGCCTCAAAGCCATGACCAAAACGATCGATCTGCAGTCCGTCACCAAACGCTTCGGCAAGATCGAGGCGGTGCGCGAAGTCTCCTTCACACTCCATGGCGGCGAAGTCGTAGCCCTCGTCGGTCATAACGGAGCCGGCAAGACGACCTTGATGAAGCTCATGCTCGGGCTGATAAAGGCTAGCCTCGGAAGCATCGAGATGCTCGGCGACGATCCTGCGGCGGGCGATTTCGCAGCACGCCGCAACGTTGGCTACCTGCCCGAGAACGTCTCGTTCAATGCAGCTCTGAGCGGGCGCGAGATCATGTCTTTCTATGCGCGGCTGAAGCGGGAAGACGTCGGCGCGATCGCACCATTGCTCGAGCGCGTCGGCCTCGCCGATGCGGCAGACCGGCGGATCGGCACTTACTCGAAGGGCATGCGCCAGCGTCTCGGACTTGCCCAGGCCCTGCTGGGCGAACCCCTCGTCCTGCTGCTCGACGAGCCGACCACCGGGCTCGACCCGGCGCTGCGCCAGAGCTTCTATGACATCGTGCAGGAACTGAGCGACCGGGGCGCGACGGTGCTGCTCTCGTCGCACGCGCTGACCGAACTCGAGGACCGCGCCGGGCGCGTCATCATCATGAACCGGGGCGTCAAGGTCGCGGATGGGACGGTGACGGAGTTGCGTCGCATCGCGCTCCTGCCGACACGCATCCGCATCACGAGCGCCCTTGGCGATGTCGAGCGCGCGAGGACCTGGTTCGGCTCCCCCGCGACCTGTCGACGCGTCAATGGCCAGATGATCGAGATCGATGCCGCGCCCGATCAGAAGATCGCGCTGCTGCGTCGGGCATCCGAGGAGGGTGCGCCGATCGCCGACATCGACATCCTGCCGCCGACGCTCGACGACCTCTACGCCCATTTCCTTCGATCGCAGGATGCGGCTTAATGAGAAACATCCTGATCATCGCACGCAAGGAAATCCAGGAAGGGCTGCGCAATCGCTGGGTTCTGACCACGACGCTCTTGCTGGCCGCGCTTGCGTTGACCCTGACCTTCCTAGGGAGCGCGCCGACGGGCAATGTCGGCGCGCGCGCGCTGGACGTGGTCATCGTGAGCCTGTCCAGTCTCACCGTCTTCCTGCTGCCGCTGATCGCGCTGCTGATCTCGCATGACGCCATCGTCGGGGAATCCGAACGGGGCACCATGCTTTTGCTGTTGAGCTACCCCATCGCACGATGGCAGGTGCTGTTGGGCAAGTTCGTGGGCCATGTGTCGATCCTCGCGTTCGCGACCTTGCTCGGATACGGGGCAGCCGCCGTCGCCCTTGCCTTGACCGGCTCGGCGATCGACGCCGAGAGCCTGACGGCGTTTGCAAGGATGGTGGCTTCGTCAGTGCTGCTCGGCGCCGGCTTCATCGCGGTCGGCTACCTTGTCAGCGCCTCGGTCCGGGAGCGCGGCACTGCCGCGGGCATCGCCATCGCCGTCTGGCTCGTTCTCGTCCTGATCTACGACATGGCCCTTCTGGCTTGGCTCGTCGTCGATCAGGGCCAGACGGTTTCGGGGGGCCTTCTCAATGCCCTGCTCCTGCTCAATCCCACCGACGCCTACCGGCTCCTGAACCTCACGGGCGGCAACGTCAGCGCCTTGTCGGGCATGGGCGGCATTTCGCAGACAGCCAATCTGAGTCCGTCGTCCCTGCTTGCCGCGCTGACCGCGTGGACCCTGGTTCCGCTGGTGCTTGCCGCACTCACTTTCGCCAGAAAAGAACTTTGAGAGGAGACAAACCATGAGACGGATTGCATTGATCGCAGCCCTTGCCGGCGCGCTTGCCGCCGCCGGGTGCAATGAGAAGCAGACGGATGCGGCTGCTCCGCCGGCGGTCGAGCTGACGGACGCAGCTGTCGGACATTACTGCGGCATGAGCGTTCTCGAGCATTCCGGGCCGAAGGCGCAGATCATCCTCGCAAGCCGCAAGGACCCGGTCTGGTTCTCATCGGCGAGGGACGCATTTTCCTTCACCATGCTGCCTGAGGAGCCCAAGGATATCCGGGCCATCTACGTATCGGACATGGGCAAGGCTCCAAGTTGGGACAAGCCGGGACGCACGAACTGGATCGACGCGAAGTCTGCATCCTTTGTCGTGGGCAGCCGGATGAAAGGCGGCATGGGATCTGACGAGGCGGTGCCGTTTTTGGAAAAGGCATCTGCCGAGGCGTTCGCGACAGAAAACGGCGGACGCGTCGTATCCTTTGCCGACATGCCCAGGGACTATGTGCTGGGTTCCGGAACCCAAGGCGGCGTCACGAACGGTGCCGGAGCGCACCCGACGCACGCCACCCCAGTTCCAGGCCCTTCTGCTCAGAAGAACCACATGCACTGAGGAGACGAAATGGAACCGACAATCTCACGCCGTCGTTTCATCGGCATCAGCGCAGCATTTGCCGGTTTGGACCTTGTCCCGTTCGGCGGGATCGCGCACGCAGATTCACGCGTGGTGATCTGGCGAGGCCAGGCTATGGGCGCCGTGGCCAGCCTGCAGATCCACCACCACGACCGGAGCGTCGCCAAGCGCCTCGTCGAACGGGCAGTCGCGGAAACCCGACGTCTCGAGCAGACATTCAGCCTCTATCGTGACGATTCCTCGATTGTCGCGCTGAACCGTCATGGCGTCCTCGTCGCGCCGCCCAAGGACATGGTCGATCTCCTTGGCGAATGTCGGCGGTACTTCGATCTGACGGGTGGGGCCTTCGATCCGACGGTGCAGGCGTTCTGGACACTGCATCGACGTCATTTTTCGCAGGCCGATGCTGCCGCCGAAGGGCCGCTACAGCACGCCATCGATGAGGCGCGAGGCAAGATCGGGTTCAATCACGTTTCGGTCGGCAGGGATCGCATCTCGTTTCCTCGCGGCATGTCGCTGACCTTGAACGGGATTGCGCAGGGCTACATCACCGACCGCGTCGTAGACCTTCTCAGATCGGAAGGGATCGACCGCAGCATCGTCGATCTGGGTGAGATCAGAGCGATCGGACCGAGACCCGACGGGGGCCCGTGGCGCGTCGGCATCGTGGATCCGGGCCAGCCTGCACGCATCGGCGACCAACTGGAAATAATAAATCAGGCAGTTGCGACGTCAGCGGGATATGGCTTCCGCTTCGACGCCGCCGGCGCGTTCAACCATCTCTTCGATCCAGTGACGGGGCGGAGCGCAAGCCGCTACCTGAGCGTCACCGCAGTGATGGAAACGGCAACGGCCGCAGACGCGCTGTCGACCGCGTTTTCGCTCATGCCGCAGGAAGCCATCGGGATGGCGCTTCGATCCCACGGCGACGGCCGGGTTCATCTCGTTGCGCCAGAAGGCCAGTCGACGATCATGCGAGCCGGTCAGATGCGTCCGAACACTCCAGGCCTCACAGCGGTCGGCAGTCTTGAACCGCAGACACGATAGGCCGAGGCGCCCCGACATTGGACGCGCTTCCATGCCTCTGCAGCTCCATTTGATGCGGGCACGCAGCGTCTGGTCAAGAAGGCGCTGGCGGCGCGCCCGTGCGGCGCAGCTCACTTGCATGTCAGACGCGCGCTGGATTAAGGCGATGGCGCCACCGCGCCCAAGCAGACCGCACATTGCCATCGTCGTCAGCTGGCGGCTGGTTGTCTGTTCAACGTGCTGACGGAGTGTGCCTCATGAGCGCGTCAACAACGAGTTCGCAAATCCGGACTTGGACCGGACCTGCCTTGTTTTCCTACGGTTTCCGGCCGTTCTTTCTGTTTGGCGCGCTGCATGCTGCACTGATGCTGGCGCTATGGGCGCCGTGGCATCTCGGGCTGATTGCGCTGCCATCCGCCTTTCCGCCAGTGGCGTGGCACACACATGAACTGCTGTTTGGCTATGTGCCTGCCATCGTCGCAGGCTTTCTGCTGACCGCCGTGCCGAATTGGACCGGACGATTGCCCGTGGTGGGCTGGCCGCTGGCTGCGCTGTTCGGGCTGTGGGTCATGGGCCGGTTGGTGGTGGCTGCCTCGCTCGGTTTGCCGCCTGTCGTCGTCGCAGGTTTGAGCCTTGCTTTCCCCCTGGCGCTGGCGGGGGTGATTGGCCGCGAGATCGCGGCGGGCAAGAGCTGGCGCAATCTCAAGGTGCTGGGCGGGGTCGCCGCGATTGCGTTGGCGCAGGCGCTGTTTCACTACGAGGTCTGGCGCCATGGCCGGGCCACCTATGCCGACCATCTGGCGGTCGCGGCTGCATTGATGCTGATCATGACTGTCGGTGGACGCGTGGTGCCGAGCTTCACCACCAATTGGCTGAAGCGCGAGAATCCCGGCCCGCTGCCGATGCCGTTCGGCCTGTACGACAAGGCCTCGATGGTGGTTGCCGGTGCAGCGCTGTGCGCCTGGGTCGCGGCTCCCGCCTTACCTGCGGCGGGGCCATTTTTCGGTGCGCTGCTCATCATTGCCGGAGGGTTGCAGACGGTTCGGCTTGCTCGTTGGCAACCTCACCGCACGCTGGCGGAGCCGCTCGTCACGGTGCTGCATGTCGGCTTTGCCTTTGTGCCGCTGGGCTTTGTTCTGGCTGGTCTGGCGCTTCTGCGCGGCATCGATGAGGTGGCGACCGGGGCCACCCATGCGTGGACCATCGGCGCCATCGGCACGATGACGCTGGCGATGATGACGCGCGCCACGCGGGGTCATACGGG
Organism: Allobosea sp.; assembly: GCA_031412095.1. GTDB lineage: Bacteria > Pseudomonadota > Alphaproteobacteria > Rhizobiales > Beijerinckiaceae > Allobosea. Next base: position 1,180 of record JANOCI010000013.1, on the reverse strand, counting down.
CCAGTCGCTGACGGCCCCCATCGGCACGGTCGTCATCTATGCGTTGATGCTGGCGGCAGTCGCCGCGCGGCTGACGGCAGTCCATGCGCCCGGCTGGATGGTCCCTGCGCTATCGCTCGCCGCCATTGCCTGGGTCGGCTCGTTCAGCCTGTTCGTTGTGCTTTACGGGCCGCTGTTGCTGCGGCCCAAACCATCATGACGACCGCGCACGTCGCCGGCTGCTCCGGCTCAGTGGTTTCCAGCGTCGGGTTTCCCGTGACGCTGAGCGACATGTAAACCTGCTCACGGGCCAGACCTGTTTCGCGAGCAATCCTGGCCATGCCTTGGCGCGTGCCACAACGCCAAGCGCGCTGGCGGAAACAGATCCAGTAACTGCGGCCGTAGTGAATCCGCAACTCGCTCATGCCTTCGCCAACTGGCGACACATCACCTGGCAGTCCAATCGGGCGCCCAATTAATGGATGCTGCACTTCGTACAAGTGCCCGCTTGCTATCCAAGCGAACGCTGATATTTTTCCACGTTATCATCTTGGAAGATGAAGCTCCCGCCCGAAGCGACCCGCTTTCGATGGAAGGGAATGTCCTTCTCCAGTCAAACTGCAGGAGGGCCAATGGGTCGTCTACATATAAAGCACGCGACGCCTGACGATAGCGCGAGCCTTGCAATACTCGCAGATATGGCGACACGACGGTTGGCTTCGTTCCTGTGGGCGCATGGCACCTGCGATGGCCAATCGCCTTTCGAAATTGGTCGTGGCGCAATCCGGGACAATCCAAATAGCCTGGCGCATCACAGCAATTGGCTGATCGCCGAAAGGAGCGGACAAGTGCTGGGCGGGCTAAACGGATATATCCTGACCGAATTCGCACTTGCCGCGCCCTCTATTTCGGCTGCGGCCGTCGTAGCGCCCCTCAACGAGTTGAAAACGCTGGTCCTAGGCTCCTGGTACGTTTCCGCTCTGGCCGTCTTTCCAGAAGCGCGAGGGCAACAGATCGCGCGAAGCCTTCTGCATTCTGCCGAGCAGTCGGCGAGAGCTGTGTCGGCGCATGAAATCACCTTGATGGTCGGCAGCTTCAACATCAATGCTCGCCGGCTTTATGAAAAGATGGGCTATGAGGAGCGCGCTCAAAGGGATTTCGTTTCCTTCGTGGATTCAGACCCGGGGGGCCATTGGGTCCT
>JANOCI010000012.1:0-22065 GCA_031412095.1 Allobosea sp. | reverse complement strand
AGGAATGTATGGAAATTCGCTGTCGTCGTGTTGTCGGAGCAGGGCGTGCCGATGACGTAGATGCGCTCGAAGCCCAGTTCCGCCTCCAGCACCCTGAGCGCGTGGATCTGGCAGGGAATGCCGATCACGGCGAGGCGCTTGAAGCCGCGTTGCCGCGCAGGCTCGAGCAGGGCCAGAAGCGGCGCGTAGCCCATGCGCATGCCCCGGCATTTCGCCAGTTCGCGCGGGTCGGTCACCAGCACCGGCACCGGCTTCCACGGATCGGACGCATCCGGCGCCATGGTGATGACCGCGTCGGCGGCTCCCGTCTCCAGCAGGCGCTCTGCGATGCGCGTGGTGATTCCGGTCCATTGCGCGCCGGTGGCGGGAGACTTGAGAGTGGCGCGGTGCATCTGCCTGAAAGGTCCGAAATGCAGCTCGTCCGGCCGCGCCGGATCGCGCGCTCGGCCGTGCACCTTCGTCTCCAGTTGGGGATAATCAGGTTTGATGAACTGGCAGGCGCGCCCGCACGTCTTTGGGTCGCTCATGCGCGACACGCCGCAATCCGTGCACAGCGCCCGCGGCTCGGGCGCTGCCAGCTTGGGCGTCCAGAGCGCCGGCAGGGTCGAGGAGGGGTCAGGCATCTCGGCGCGACCCTACCGGCAAGAATCGCATAAGACAATTCCGGCACGGTGAACCCAAGGCAGTGATGAACCCTCTTTTTCTTGGCGTTGCACGGTCGGAGCTTGGCCGGCCCTGGCGTCATCGCCTATCTGGCCCGGGCCTGGCATTGGCGGAAAGCCTGGTGCAGGTCGAGGGCTTGCCGGACACGCTCGCACGCGTTCTCGCCGCACGCGGCGTGACGGGCGCCGGCCTGCAGGCCTATCTGGAGCCCAGGCTGCGCGACCTGATGCCGGACCCCTTGGTTCTCGTGGACATGGAGCGTTGCGTCGCGAGGCTTGCACTTGCGGTGAGCCGGGGCGAGAGCGTCGCGATCTTCGGGGACTACGACGTCGACGGCGCGTGCTCCTCAGCGTTGCTGGCGCGGTACCTGCAAGCGGCCGGCGCGAGGCCGCGCATCCATATTCCCGACCGCTTGATCGAGGGCTACGGGCCAAACGGCGAGGCCATCCGCATGCTGGCCGGCGAGGGGGCCACACTCCTGGTCACCGTCGACTGCGGAACCACCAGCCACGACGTCCTCGCCGAAGCCGGCCGCCTCGGAATGGAGGTGCTGGTGATGGATCACCACCAAGCGCCCGTCTCGCTGCCAGAGGTTTCGGCGCTGGTCAATCCGAACCGGCAGGACGACATGTCCGGATTGGGGCATCTGTGCGCCGCCGGGGTCGTCTTCATGGTGCTCGTCGCGTTGTCGCGTGCGCTGCGTCTCTCCGGGCACTGGGGGTCGCGGCCGGCGCCGGACCTGCTGGGCGAGCTCGATCTCGTGGCGCTGGCGACCGTGGCGGATGTCGCGCCGCTGATCGGGCTCAACCGCGCCTTCGTGCGCCAGGGCCTCGCCATAGCCCGGCAACGCGCGCGGCCGGGCCTCGCCGCCCTTATGGACATCTCCGGGCTGAACGGTCCGCTGGAGGCCTGGCATTTCGGCTTCCTCATGGGTCCGCGGATAAACGCTGGCGGCCGGATCGGAGATGCGTCGCTGGGCGCCAGGTTGCTGATGCTCGATGACGACATCGCCGCCCGCGACATCGCCAGGCAGCTGAACGAGCTGAACCGCGACAGGCAGGAGATCGAACGCGCCGCGGTCGATGAGGCGATCGCCGAGGTGGATTCCTCCCTGCAGAGGGACCCTGCGCAGCCTGTCATCATGGCCGCCTCTCCAGCCTGGCATCCCGGGATCGTCGGTCTCGTAGCGTCCCGCCTCAAGGAGCGGTTCAGGCGGCCGGCGTTCGCCTTCGCTTTGGATGAGGCCGGCGGCGGCACAGGTTCGGGCCGATCCATCATCGGCGTCGATCTCGGGCGGGCGGTGCGGGCGGCCGCGGAGGCGGGCGTCATCGTCAAGGGCGGAGGCCATGCGATGGCGGCGGGCGCGACGCTTCATCCCGGTGGCATCGGAGCGTTCGATGCTTTCATCACCCAGGCTCTCATGGAGGCCGTGGATGACGCCACCGCCAATGACGGCCTGCTGATCGACGCCGCGTTGACGGCGGCAAGCGTCCAGCCGCGCCTCATCGAGGAGCTGGCTTCCGCAGGGCCGTTCGGCTCTGGCTCGCCCGAGCCAACCTTCGTGTTCGGCCAGCACCGCATCATCGATGTGCAGATGGTCGGCAGCGGCGGGCACATCCGGGTCAGGCTCAGGGCAGGGGACGGCGCGACAGTCGGGGGCGTCGCTTTCCGCGCTGCGGACCAGCCGCTGGGGCAGGCACTCATGGCGCTGCGGGGCGAGCCTGCGCACATCGCGGCCACCTTGGCGGTGGATCGCTGGGGTGGGGGAGAGCGGGCCGAACTGCGCGTTCAGGACGTGGCGAAGACCGCGTGAAAAGGGCTGTCCCGCCTGAATCGCGGCGGCGCGCAAAAAACGCGGGCCGTGTTGGATTTCGCTCTTGCCCGAAGGCCGGGCCGCAACTATACCGACGCTGCTTCGCATGGGTGCTTGCCCGCGCAAAAAGCCCGCGCCCATCGTCTAGCGGTTAGGACACGTCCCTTTCACGGATGAGACCGGGGTTCGATTCCCCGTGGGCGCGCCAGATGGCCTATTTTTTGGCCAAAGACAAATCCAGTTCTTTGAACACATATGTCCCACCGGCCACGATGGTCGCATCGTGGCCGGCATTGCCTGGATCACGCATTCTCGCCGCGGGCGAACGGCAGGACATGCATGCGGCGCTTGGTGGCCGCGAAGACTGCGTTCGCGACGGCCGGCCCAATGGGCGGGACGCCTGGTTCGCCGACGCCCGAGGGCGTATCGGTCGACGGCACGATGTGCACCTCGACCACAGGCATTTCGTCGAAGCGGAGCACCTCATGCGTGTCGAAATTGGCTTCCACGACCCGGCCCTTGTCGAACGTCGTCTGTGACTTCATGACAGCGCCGAGCCCGAAGCCGATGCCGCCCTCCATCTGTGCGCGCACGTTGTCGGGATTGATCGCGACGCCGCAATTGACCGCGCAAACGACGCGCTCGACCTTGAACGATCCGTTCGGCCGCATCGAAATCTCCACGACCTGAGCCACTTCCGTTCCGAAGCTTTCGGCGAGAGCGATCCCCCGGAAGCGCCCCGAGGGCAGGGGGCTTCCCCAGCCCGCCTTCTCCGCGGCGAGCCTCAGCACGCCGGCATGCTTCGAGGCCGGGTCCAGCAACGACAGGCGAAGCGCCAGCGGGTCCTGCCCTGTCAGCGAGGCCACCTCATCGAGGAAGACCTCGACGGCATAGGCCGTGTGCGTCGATCCGACCGCCCGCCACCACAGCACCGGAACCCCGGTCTTCGTCGTGGTGAGGTCGATCTTCTGCGCCGCAAAGCGGTAGGGAAGGTTGTTGGCGCCTTCCACAGAGGTCACGTCCACGCCGTTCTTGACCATCTGCGCGGCGAAGGGCGTCCCTGCGGCGATCGATTGGCCGACGATGTGGTTGTACCAGCCCACGATCCTGCCTTGCGCATCGACGCCTGCCTTGAGCCGGTGCACGTAGGCGGGGCGATACCGGCCCGCACGCATGTCGTCCTCGCGGGTCCACTGCATCTTGACGGGGGCACGGAAACCGATGGCCTTCGCCACCGAGACCGCCTCGATGATCACGTCGGCGTCGGCGACCGCGCGCCGCCCGAAGCCGCCGCCAGTCTTCATCACATGCATCTTCACCTTGTCCGGCGCGATTCCGGCGATCGCCGCCGCCGTGCCCTGATAGATGTCCGGCATCTGGTGCCCGCCCCAGATCTCGAGCACGCCGTCGCCATTGCGCCGGACCACGGCGTTCAGCGGCTCCAGCGCCGCATGCGCGATGTAGGGAAACTCGAATGTGGCCTCGATGGTGCGCGCCGCCCCGGCGATCGCCGCCTCCGCATTGCCGTCGTCCCTCGCGGTGGCTGCGCCTGGCTTGGCGGCCAGCGCGCGGTACTCCGCGGCAAGCTCCGCGCTGGAGCGCTTTTCGGCCTTGCTTTCGTCCCAGACCACCGTCAACGCCTCGCGGCCCTTGAGCGCCGACCACATGTCCACGGCCACGATGGCCAACCCGCGCGGATGCTGCACCACGTCGACCACGCCCTTGACCGCCTTGGCTCTGCTCGCCTCGAACGAGGTGACGGTGGCGCCGAAGAGCGGCGGATGGACCGGAACGGCCGTCAGCATGCCGGGAAGCTTCACGTCAATGGTATAGTCCATGCCGCCGCTCGACTTGGCCCTGGAATCCAGTCGGCGCAGTTTGTCGTTGCCGATCAGCTTCCAGTCCTTCGGCTCCTTCAGGTCCACGTTCGCTGGAACCGGCTGCGCCGCAGCCTTGGCCGCCATGTCCCCGAACCGTGCCGTGCGGCCGGACGGGTGGGAGATGACGCCGGCATCGATCCTGATTTCGCGGGCCGGCACTCCCCATTCGGAAGCGGCCGCCGACGCCAGCATCTGCCGCGCCGCGGCTCCCGCGATACGGTAGCGCTCCCAGGACGAGGCCGCGCCGGTGGAGCCGCCCGTGCCCTGGATCATGCCGCCCCAGGCGACGTTGCCGTAAAGCTTCGGATTGCCGGCGCCCCCGGTCGCCTTCATCTGCGCCCAATCGGCGCCGAGCTCTTCCGCGACGAGCGTGGCGATGCCGTCATAGATGCCCTGGCCCATGTCCATGTGTGCGCTGATCACGGTGACCGTGCTGTCCGGACCGATGCGGAGATAGGCGTCGAACGGGGCCTGCCCTTTGCTGGCTGTTGTCGCTGCGGCCGCGGGGCGGAACCCGATGGCGAGGCCGCCGGCGACGGCCGAAGCGCCCACGAGGAAAACGCGGCGGGAGGGCGAAGCGTCATCGAGGCGCTGGATCCTTCTGGCGAGCATGGCGCTTCTCCCTCAGCTCAGTGCTTTGGCGGCTTCGTGGACTGCGGTGCGGATCCGGGCATACGTCGCGCAGCGGCACAGGTTGCCCGTCAGGGCGGCGTCGATGTCTTCGTCCGACGGCTTCTTGTTGGCTTCGAGCAGCGCGATGGCCGCCATCACCTGACCTGATTGGCAATAGCCGCATTGAGGCACATCGAGGGCTGTCCAGGCGGTCTGGACCGCCTTCGCGACGGCGCCGTCCGCAGCCTCGATCGTCGTGATCTTCTGCCCTGCAAGTGCCGAGACAGGCATCGAGCACGACCGCACGGGCTGGCCGTCGACATGAACGGTGCACGCGCCGCACTGGGCGATGCCGCAGCCGAACTTGGTTCCGGTCAATCCGGCATGGTCGCGCAAGGCCCACAAAAGCGGCATGTCGGGATCGATGTCGAACCGGCGCACCGATCCATTGATGTTCAATTCAATCATGGCCGCCCTCTCCAAAGCATCGCTCGGCTGAAGCTTACCTGCTAATTGGACAACTTCACGACAGCCGCCAGTGCATCACGTAACTGTGAGAAGCTATGAGCGCGGGTGAGCTGCCCGGTGCTCCGAAGGCATCACGAAGCGGCCGCTCCAGAGCCCGATCTGCTGGCGCTGCGCATGGCTCTGCGCCGAGCGGTATCCGCCGTAATCGACCGCCAAGCCTTCGCGCACGATAGCGTCGTTGAGCAGCTCCTCGCCTAGCTTGCAGGTTCCGAGAAGGCGTCCATAGCGGTCGCGGCCCTCGATCGCGCAGCTCACCGCGCCGCGCTGCAGACGCGCCCTGAGCCATTTCTTAGCCTCGACGCCGCAGGCATAGTCGCGGCCCACGCGGTTTTGGCACCATTGCGACATCTCGGGGGCGTCGATGCCCTTGAGCCGGATGTCCTGGCCCGCGACCTTCAGGCTGTCGCCATCGATCGCCTCGCCGAACCCGGCGATCGTCTCGGGTTTGGCCCAGCGCCTGTCGATCTCGCGCGCCAGCAGCGCAAGCAGGACCAGCGCGCCGAGCCCTGCCGCCCAGTCGGTGAGGCTGAACCGGCTCGCCCGCCGGCGCATTGTCGAAAATCGGGGGCTGCGCATCAGCAGGACATTAACGATTCATCTGCATGCTCGCAGCATTCCACTGCGTGTTGCGTTGTTGCAAGGTGTTTGAGCGTCCGGATGTCAGGTGCCAAGCTATCCGAAAAGGCCCCTGTTCCTGCGGGAACCAGCTCCCGCAGCCGCGGGAACGATGAGGACCGCCTTGGCCAACGCCGGCAGCTGGGCCGCAACCTGCAAAGCGTACGTGAGCGGCTGACCTCAGCCAGCGGGCTCGAGCGGTCGTTCGAAACAGAATTGGTCCGCCAGTTCGCGCACAAATCCGCCGGAGCGTCGGGCGTGACGATGCTGGCGCTGACCTGCCTGGTGTGCCTCATCGCCACTCTCTGGGTCCAGCCGCAGCTCGTCGGCATCTGGGGCGTGTGCGCCGCGCTCGCCACGGCGACTTTGCTGATCCGCTCCCGCCGCGTCCTCCGGTTCGGAAAGGCGGACGTCGAGTCCAGCCGCCAGAGCCTGATCGTGCTCGCAGGGCTTCAGTCGCTCGTCTGGGCGGGGCTGGTCGTGATGTTCCTCGGCGTCGAGGAGCCCGGCGCGAAGATCTTCGTGGTCGCCGCCCTGATGTTCTACGGCACCGTCATGGTCATGGGCTGCTACACGATCCCGGGCGCTGTCTATGGCGCCGTCTTCCCCGTCGCGGTCATGATGGGGACGTTTCTCTTGGTCGACCGCGACATGGGGTCTGTGACCCTCGCAGGCGTCGGCATCATTGCGCAGCTCTTCTTTCTGTTTTTGGGCAACAGGCTGTATTCGCAATCCGTATCCACACTCGAATTCAGGGCCGAGAAGGACATCCTGATCGCCGAACTCGAAACTGCAACAATCAATTCGGAGGACGCGCGGCGCAAGGCGGAGGATGCGAACCTCGCCAAGTCGAAGTTCCTCGCGACCATGAGCCATGAGCTGAGGACGCCGCTGAACGCCATCCTCGGCTTCTCGGAAGTGATGAAGAACGAAGTCTTCGGGCCGCATGCCTCTGCTCCCTACCGGGAGTATTCGGCGGACATCCACGCCAGCGGACAGCACCTTCTGAACCTCATCAACGAAATTCTCGACCTCTCGCGCATCGAGGCTGGCCGTTACGAGCTGAAGGAGGAGGCGATCAATCTGGCCTACGTCGCCGACGAGAGCATGCACATGCTTGCGCTCAGGGCGAGAGGCAAGAGCCAGACGATCCGGCAGGCCGTCGAGCCTGACCTCCCGAAGATCTGGGCCGACGAACGCGCGATGCGCCAGATCATCCTCAACCTGCTGTCCAACGCCGTGAAATTCACGCCACAGGGCGGTGACATCATGCTGAAGGTCGGCTGGACCGCCAATGGCGGGCAATATGTGTCAATCACCGACAATGGCCCCGGCATCCCGGAGAACGAGCTGAAGACCGTGCTGTCGAGCTTCGGGCGCGGGTCTCAGGCCATAAAGACAGCCGAGGAGGGCTCCGGTCTTGGGCTGCCCATCGTCAAGGGCCTCGTGGACCTGCACGGCGGCACGTTCACGCTGAAGTCGAAGATCAGGGTCGGCACTGAAGTGATGTTCACCGTTCCCTCGACCCGGGTCATGGATACGCTGCCGGCCATCCCGGACCACGAGCAACGCGTTGCGTGACGGCTGATCGCGTCCGCGGGAGAGCAACAGGTGGTCATCATCTCTCGGCGATCCCTACCGATTGACACGCGAATCGGCTTGGAATATCCCTTTTCCCCAGCGATAGCCTTACAGAATGGTCAAATCGGTGTGCATGCCGATTTTGATCGCCGGTCGTGGAGACAGGCGCTGGCGGGAGATCGAGACTGAATCTGGCCTGCAACGCAGCGCCGCCAGGAATAGACCTTCAATAGACGCTCCAGGAATGGACGTTCACAGAAAGCAACGCGACAATGGCTACCGGCACCGTGAAATGGTTCAATTCCACCAAGGGATATGGTTTCATCCAGCCTGACCAGGGCTCTCAGGATATATTTGTCCACATCAGCGCAGTCGAGCGGGCCGGCCTTACCGAGTTGCGCGACGGCCAGAAGATTTCCTACGAAATGGCGACCGACCGTCGTACTGGCAAGCAGTCCGCAGACGAACTCAAGGTCGTCGGCTGAGTCTGCATCCGGGCGCCGATCACGCGCCGGAATTCAGTTGCTTGCTTTGACGCCGGAGCGCGGAGCCCCGGCTTTCTGCTTCGATGAATGTGCTCGCCGATTCGTGAACGAGCATGCTCGTTTTGCTGCCTGCGCGCATCAGATAGTCGTTGCCGCGTCCCTCCCCGTCGTTAGATTGGCGGTTCGATCACGATCGGGAGGGGTTCATGTCGTTCATTTCAGCTTCATTGTCACGTCGCGCCATATTGGCCGCCAGCGCCGCTGCGCTCGGCGCGGGCGCGTTGCCGGCTGGCGTCGGTCTGGCCCAGGCCGCGGCCCCCATGGTGGGCAAGCAGGCGCCTGGCTTCTTCCGCTGGAAGGTCGGCGAATTCGAGGTCACGGCCGTGCATGACGGCGTAGCGCGTGGCCCGATCGATCCCGCGCGCATCCCGAACGCACCGCTGGATGAGGTGAAGAAGCTGCTCGCGGCGAACTTCATGTCGACCGAGCAGGCGACGAACCATTTCACGACCATCGTGGTCAACACCGGCCAGAAGCTGGTCTTGATCGACACCGGCTTCAACAACAGCGGCGCCCCGACGACGGGCCAGATGGGCGCCAACCTTGCGGCGGCAGGGATCGATCCCAAGCAGATCGACACGGTGCTCATCAGCCATTTCCACCCGGACCACATCAACGGGCTGCGCAGCAAGGAAGGTGCGCTGGTCTATCCGAACGCGGAAGTCGTGGTGCCGACCGCCGACTGGGATTTCTACATGGATGACTCACGGATGGGAGCCACGCCAGAGGCGGGACGCGGCGCCTTTCTCGTGGCGCGCCGGGTATTCTCGCCCATCGCAAAGGACCTTCGCCGCTTCGAGATCGGCAAGGAGGCAGTGCCGGGCATCACCGCCATCGCGTCTCCGGGCCACACGCCGGGCCATGTCTCCTTCATCGTGTCTTCGGGAACGTCCACGCTGATGGTCGTTGGCGACGCCGCCAACGATCCGCGCATCTTCGCGCGCAACCCGCACTGGCATCTGGGCTTCGACATCGACAAGCCGCTGGCGGTCGAGACGCGCCGCAAGCTGCTGGACATGGCGGCGACCGACCGGATGCAGATCTCGTTCTATCATGCCGCGTTTCCGGCCACCGGCTTCGTGGCCAAGGACGGCGCAGGCTATGGCTGGTTCCCGGCCAGCTACGCGCCGGTGTGAACGCGCCGACCGCAGCCTTCATCGCCGATTTCGATCTGGCCGCCCTTCGCAGGGCGGCCATTTTTGTCGGAGCCATGCGTGCTGCCGTCGCTCGTCACATGCGCTCGACATGGTCGGCATGAATGATCTCGATCTTGCGCGACACCATGTGGGGCCCGCCCGCATCGCGCCAAGCCTTGAGATGTTCGGTCGCGAAATGCGCGCGGAGCGCCTCCCGGGTTTCCCATCGCTCGACAAAGACAAGTTCCTCCGGGTCCGTCACGTTGGCATGCAGGTCATAGGATATGCAGCCAGCCTCCAGCCTCGTTGCGGACAGGCACGGAGCAACTGCCTCGATGATCGCAGGCAGACTGCCGGGTTTGATGCGCAATGTCGCGATGAGGAAGATCATGTGGTTTTCGTCTCTATTTTGAAGTTGCGTGATCATTGTGCCTTAATCTGTTTGGGGCGTCATCTATCTCGCCGGCATAGACTTTGCCTAAAGTCTCGCGTGCCGGCGCAGGTTTGACGGCACGGCAAGTCTTATGCTGAGGAATTGTTGGAATGAGCGGGCATATTTCAGCGGCTGGACATTCTCCCAGCAACCTCAGGGCGGGCGTCGCCCATCCGGACCAGCACTCGGAAAGCGTTGAGCCGAACTGGCGCAGCGCCGAGATCGACGGCGGCTGGACATGGGACTTTTCACAAGGCTCGCATCAAGACACGTTCGAGTTCCGGTCCGACATCGATGCGCTTGGCTCTAGCCTGTCGGCTGCATGGAGCCGTGCGGCCGACCCGTTCCTGAGCTATGCTCCATCCGCTCTCGGTCCTGCGGCTTATTCCGCAGAGCTCATCGCGTCTGCCGCCGGCCTTGTGACCGAGGCGGCTTCTCAACGCTTCTCGCTCGCGTTCGAGGCAAGCGCACCGGCAGATGCCGTCAGTCAATCGCAGGATGTGCTCGATCTTTTTTCAGCGGCCTTTATGCCGGCCATGTCGATGGGCCGCGGGCCCGAAGCCTTGCTGGCCGCTCCATCGAGCGGATTCCGGCTTCACTCGTGCTGCGGCGGCTGCCAGCCGGCCGACATTCCGGGCTTTGCCACCGCCGGAACCCGCGGGTCAGGCGCCGATTTCGGAGCAGCCGGCCTGCTGGAAAGCTATTCTGGGCGTTTTGCGCCGCCGGAAGATTATGTCTTGCACGACTCGAAATGGGGAAGCGCTGCTTTCGGAACGCCGGGAGGGACCGTGACATGGAGTCTCGTCGGCGCCGGGTTCACGGACGATACGGGGCAGCTTTTCTCGGGCACGACCACTGCCCTGACAAACCTCCTCAGCAACGCTGCTGATGTGCTCGCACTAGCTTTCGCATCGTGGACGGCGGTTGCAAACATCCAGTTCGTGCAGGTTGCGGATGGTGGCGGCAATTTCGGCGCTGGCCAGACAGCCGACATCCGGATCGGCGGCGGGTACATCGATGGCAGCTCCAGCGTGCTCGCCCGTGCTTTCCAGCCCGGCTCGTTTGACGGCGGCGACATCGTCTTCGACAGCGGCGAGACGACGTTCTGGACGGCCACCAGCTTCCAGGCGGTGGCGGCGCACGAGATCGGCCACGCCATTGGCCTGCGCCATACCGATGTGGCCGGATCGCTGATGAATGCGTTCTACAATCCAAGCATCATCATCCCGCAGGCCGACGACATCGAGGGAGCAAGATTCCTCTATGGGGCAGCCGGCGGACCGCCATCGGCCACTGGCTCGGTCACGATCGCGGACGTCTCCATCACCGAGGGCAATGCCGGCACCCAGAACCTTACGTTCACAGTCACGCGGACGGGCGGGACGGCTGCATTCTCTGTGAACTACACTACAGCGAATGGCTCGGCGGCTGCCGGAACCGACTATGTCGCCCGCAGCGGCGTTCTGTCGTTCGGGGTCGGGGTCAACACGCAGGCCGTCTCGATCACGATCAACGGCGACACGGCATTCGAGGCCAACGAAAACTTCGTCATCAATCTGTCGAACGCAATAAACGGCGCTTCGATCGCCGACGCACAAGGCGTCGGCACCATCAACAATGACGATCTGGGCGTCGTCGCCGATGATTACTCCGACGGCCTTGCGGACATCTCGACGCCTTTCGGGCAGGCCAACTCGGTCGGCACGGTCGGTACGCTCGAGACCCTCGACGACCGTGACTGGTTCCGCGTGTCGCTGGTCGCGGGAGACTCCGTCACGGTGAACCTGCGTGGCGCGGATTCCGGCGCGGGTACGCTGATCGACCCCTTCCTGCGCCTCTACAACAGCACCGGGGTGCTTCTGGCCTCCGACGACGACACAGGCCAGGGCACCGACTCGCAGCTGACCTTCACGCCGACGACGAGCGGCTTCCACTATCTCGAAGCCACCTCCTACAATTCTTCCTATAGCGGCACTTACCGCATGTCGATCACGGCCCCCAACGTCGCGCCGACGATCACGTCCAATGGCGGAGGCTCGGCCGCAACGGTTTCGGTGATCGAAAACGACCCGTTCGTGACGGTCGTGACTGCAAGCGATGGCAACGGCGACCGCATCACCTATTCGATCATAGGCGGCGCAGATGCGGCGCAGTTCACGGTCAACGCCGCCACTGGCGCATTGCGGTTCGCGTCGGCGCCGAACTTTGAAGCTCCGCGAGATGTGGGCGCAGACAACAGCTACCTCGTCGAGGTCAGGGCCGTGGACAACGGGGCCGTTCCGCTCAACGATGTCCAGACGATCACTGTCAACGTGTCGAATGTCGCGCCGCTGGCGGGCGGCGTGCTGGGGCTGGCGCAATTCGGCAGCTCGGTGGGGGCGGGCAGCTGGACCAATGACAACGCCGCGCCGCGCCGTCTGGCGGATGTGAACGGCGATGGCAGGGCAGACATTGTCGGCTTTGGCCCGGCGGGCGCCATCGTTGCGCTGGCCAGCGGAAACGGAAATTTCGCTAGCGGCGTGCTGGGCGTGGCCCAGTTCGGATCAGGTTCCGCAGCCGGAAGCTGGAGCGGCGACGACCGGTTTCCTCGTCGCCCGGGCGACGTCAACGGAGATGGCAGGGCCGACATTGTCGGCTTCGGAGGCGGGGGCGCCTATGTGGCCTTGTCCACCGGCGGCACAGCCTTCGGAACCATGTTCCTGGGCCTTGCATCATTCGGCACGAACGCCGACGCTGGCAGCTGGAGCACCGACAACAGCGTGCCCCGCAGGCTGGGTGACGTGAACGGCGACGGCATGGCGGACATCGTCGGCTTCGGCGGAGACGGCGTGTATGTCGCGACTGCAGTCGGCGGCGGCTTCTTCGCCAATCCGACCCTGCGGCTGGCGCAGTTCGGCTCCTATGCGGCGGCAGGATCCTGGACAAACGACGACGCAACACCGCGTGAGGTCGCCGACGTCAATGGCGACGGCCGCGCCGACATTGTCGGCTTCGGGGGCGCCGGCGTCTATGTCGCGCTTGCCCGCGCCGACGGCACGTTCGCGCCGGCGATCCTGGCGTTGAACAATCTAGGGTCGTATGCCGAGGCTGGCAGCTGGACGAGCGACGACAGGTTGCCGCGTGAAATAGGCGATTTCAATGGAGACGGGCGCGCAGATGTCGCCGGCTTCAGAGACGCGGGCACGTTCATCGCCTTCGGCAGGGCGGACGGCACGTTCGGCCCGGCCGAACTTCACCTTGCGGAGTTCGGCACGCTGCCCGCGGCTGGATCCTGGAGCAACGACACCGCGATGCCGCGCGAGGTCGCAGACGTCACCGGCGATGGCCGCGCCGACGTCGTCGGCTTCGGCGCTGCTGGCGTCATCGTCGCTCAATCGATCAGTTCGCCCGCATTCGGCGTGGCTTCCCTCCAGCTTGCGGCTTTCTCGCCCACTGTCGATGGCTGGAGCACCGATGACCGCTTTCCGCGCCGGATGGCCGACGTGAATGGCGACGGCAAGGCGGACATCGTCGGATTCGGCGGCAACGGCGTCTACGTGTCGTATGCGACGTCAAGCGGCTCGTTCACCAACTATTCGCTGAAGCTGGCGCAGTTCGGGTTCGATGGCGCTGCAGGCGGGTGGGGCAGCGATGACCGCTTTCCGCGCAAGATGGCCGATGTGAATGGCGACGGCCGGGCAGACATCGTGGGCTTTGGCGGGGCAGGCGCGCTGGTCTCGCTCGCCAGGGCGGACGGCTCTTTCGCAGGCGCGATCCTCGGCCTCGGTCAGTTCGGCACGAACGACGCTGCGGGCGGCTGGATCAGCGACAATCGCTTTCCGCGCGAGCTTGGCGATGTAAACGGTGACGGGATGGATGATATCGTGGGCTTCGGAGGCGCAGGCGCGCTCGTTTCGCTGGCCACGGGGGGCGGCAATTTCGCCGGGGCCGTGCTGCGCGTCAACGATTTCGGAACCGCAGCGGGCGCGGGCTGGTCGAGCGACGACGCCGCGCCTCGGCGGCTTGCGGACGTGAACGGCGACGGCATGGCGGACATCGTCGGCTTCGGCGCGGCCGGCGTCTATGTGTCGCTCGCCACCGGCGGCGGCACATTCGGCCCTGCCGCGCTCAAGCTGTCCGCATTTGGCCTCAACCAGGGCTGGCCCTCCGACGACGCCGTCCGGCGCGACGTGGCCGATGTCAACGGCGACGGCAGGGCTGACATCATCGGCTTCAACAGCACGGGCGTGAACGTCGCCGTCGCGGCTGGAGGCGGAGCGTTCAATGCGCCTGTGAACGTGCTCAACGCCTTCGGCCCTGGCGCGGCCGGCGGCTGGTCAAGCGACAATCTCTATCATCGCGAGCTCGCAGATGTGAACGGCGACGGCAAGGCCGACATCGTGGGCTTCGGCGTCGGCGGTGTCTTCGTGGCGCAGACCAGCCCATTTCTGGACTTCTGAACCAAGGCTGACCCAGTCATGCCTCCCGGCTGTCAGCGAGTTCCGCTGGAACCGAGGACGTCGTTGTTGGGTTGAGCAGTGATGCCCACCTACATCGCTTTGCTGGCTGGATTTGGAGCCATCACGCTCCTCACGGTCTGGCTTCCGCAGGCGTTGAGGCGAGCGCCCCTGTCCTTGCCGATGATCTGCGTCGCCATTGGCGCCGTGGTCTTCTCGCCCTCCGTCACCGGCCTCAGCCTGCCTGACCTGAAGGCCGACCTTGCCGTGGTCGAACGCATCACTGAATTCCTGGTGATCCTTTCGCTCATGGGCGCCGGCCTGAAGATCGACCGCCCGATGTCGGCGGCGAGTTGGCGGCTGACATGGCGGCTGCTGGGCATCGCCATGCCCGTGACGATCGTGCTGTTCGCGGTTGTCTCCGCCTGGCTTCTCGGCTTGGGGCTGGCCTCCGCCGTCCTTCTGGCGGCCGTGCTTGCGCCCACCGATCCAGTGCTCGCGAGCGATGTCCAGCTCTCCGCCCCGAATTCGGAGAAGCCCGACGACACGCGGTTTGCGCTAACGTCCGAAGCTGGCCTCAACGACGGGCTGGCCTTTCCGGGCGTCATGCTCGCCATCGCGCTGGCATCGACCGCGGACGGCGACCCATGGTTCTGGCGCTGGTTCAGCATTGATGTCGCCTGGCGCGTGACGATGGGCTTTTTTGCGGGCTGGGCGCTGGGCAAGGCGCTGGGCTGGCTCACCTTCCGCCTGCCGTCGAAGACGACGCTCGCTAAGACAGGCGACGGCCTTGTCGCCGTCGGCGCGACATGCCTGGTCTACGGCCTGACCGAAATGATGAACGGTTACGGCTTCCTCGCCGTTTTCATCATGGCCCTCGGCTTGAGGTCGGAGGAGCGCGGGCACGAATACCACGAGACGCTTCACGAGTTCGCGGAGCAGATCGAACGTGTGCTGATGATGGTCGTGCTCGTCGTGTTCGGCGGCGCGCTGGTTGCGACCGACATTTTCTCCCCGTTGCCGACTGCGACGGTCATGTTCGGGATAGCCGCCATTTGCATCGTGCGGCCTATTTCGGGCTTCGTAAGCCTGATCGGGTCGCCTACGCCGCTGGCGGAAAGGGTGGCGATCAGCGTCTACGGCATCAGGGGGCTCGGCTCCGTCTACTATCTTGCATACGCCGCGCAAAAGGCTGATTTCACGGGCATCGACACCATCTGGACCACTGTCGCCTTCACCATCGTGCTATCCATCGTCCTGCACGGAGTGACGGTGACGCCGGTCATGCGGCTGATCGACCGCAAGCAGGGCCGGGTGGAAGCCGAGTAGCGGTGCCTGCCCCGGCCAAGGATCACACCGCCAGGGTCATCCGCGCCGGGCGCGATCCAGGTCGGGGATGGGGCTTCGTGCAGCGTGGCTTCGCTCATCAAAACAGGAAGTACCGCTGCGCCATCGGCAGCACCTTCATCGGCTCGCACACAAGCAATTCGCCATCCGCCGTCACCGCGTAAGTCTCCGCGTCGATCCGGATGTCCGGGGTCGCGTCGTTGTGGATCATGCTTTTCTTGGAGATGCCGCCACGGACATTGCCCACGGCGACGCATTGCTTCGCCAGCCCAAGCGCCTTCGCGCCACCATTGGCGACGAAGGCCTGGCTGACGAAGGTGAACGAGGTCGCAGTCATCGCCTTGCCGAAAGCGCCGAACATCGGCCGGTAATGCACCGGCTGCGGCGTCGGGATCGAAGCGTTGGGATCTCCCATCGGCACAGCGGCGATAGTGCCGCCCTTGATCACCATGGAAGGCTTGACGCCAAAGAACGCTGGATCGAAAAGGACTAGATCCGCCAGCTTGCCGACCTCCACCGAGCCGATGTGGGCCGAAACGCCATGCGCGATGGCCGGGTTGATGGTGTACTTCGCGACATAGCGCTTGGCCCGGAAGTTGTCGTTGCCCTTGCCGGCATCCTCAGGAAGCGGGCCGCGCTGCACCTTCATCTTGTGGGCGGTCTGCCATGTGCGGGTGATGACCTCGCCGATTCGGCCCATCGCCTGGGAATCCGAGCTCATCATCGAAAGCGCGCCAAGGTCGTGGAGAATGTCCTCCGCCGCGATCGTCTCCTTCCGGATGCGGCTTTCGGCGAAGGCGAGATCCTCAGGGATCGACGGATCGAGATGGTGGCACACCATCAGCATGTCGAGGTGCTCGTCGAGCGTGTTGACGGTGAAAGGCCGCGTTGGATTGGTCGAGGAGGGCAGCACGTTCGCGAGGCCCGCCACCTTCATGATGTCGGGCGCATGGCCCCCGCCCGCGCCCTCGGTGTGGAACGCGTGGATCGTGCGGCCCTTGAATGCGGCGATCGTGTCGTCGACATAGCCGCTCTCGTTCAGCGTGTCGGAGTGCAGCATGACCTGAATGTCATGATCGTCGGCCACGGCGAGGCAATTGTCGATGGCCGCCGGCGTCGTGCCCCAGTCTTCGTGGAGCTTGAGCGCGCAGGCCCCGGCCTCGATCATCTCGACCAGCGCGGCGGGCGTGGCGGCGTTGCCCTTGCCGGAGAACGCAAGGTTCATCGGGAAGGAGTCCGCGGCGCGCAGCATCTGCGCCATGTGCCAGGGGCCGGGCGTGCAGGTGGTGGCCGACGTTCCGGCGGATGGGCCGGTGCCCCCGCCAAGCATCGTCGTCAATCCGCTCATCAGCGCGTCCTCGATCTGCTGCGGACAGATGAAGTGGATGTGGCTGTCGAAGCCGCCCGCCGTGACGATCTTGCCTTCTCCGGCGATCACGTCCGTTCCCGGGCCGATGACGATCGTCTCATGCGGGTCCAGGCTGCCGAACCCGGCCTGGATGTCCGGGTTGCCCGCCTTGCCGATGCCGCTGATGCGCCCGTGCCGGATGCCGATGTCGGCCTTCACGATGCCCCAGTGGTCCAGGATCAGCGCGTTGGTGATCACGGTGTCCGCGGCGCCTTCGGCGTTGGTCATCTGGCCCTGGCCCATGCCGTCGCGGATGACCTTGCCTCCGCCGAACTTCACCTCTTCGCCATAGGTGGTGAAGTCACGCTCAACCTCGATGGTGAGCTCGGTGTCGGCGAGGCGAACCTTGTCGCCGGTTGTCGGGCCGAACATGGCCGCATACGCGTTGCGCGGGAATTTGATCGGCATGGGGCCCCCCGTTCCGGCAGGATGTCAGATGGCGTTGGCGGCAAGCGCGAAGCCTGCGAGGGCGACGCCTGCGCCGGCAAGGCGCACAGGCCAGCGCTGCGCGGCTTGACCCAGCGTGACGGCCAGCCCGATGCCGGCGGCATGGAGCATCAGGCTCGCCGTGAGGAAGCCCGCCGCATAGGGCAGGGGCCGGACTTGAACCTCCAGCCCATGTGCTGCGCCGTGGGCCAGCCCGAACACGGCGATCGCCGCTGCGCCAAGCCAGACCGGCGCTTCGAGGCGCAGAGCGACGGCGGCCCCGAGCAGCACCACCGAGGCCAGGACCATCGTCTCGACCTGCGGGACGACAAGGCCGGCCTGCGTCAGCCCGAAGCCTGCTGCCATCGCAGCCACGAAGGACGCCGGCCAGGCGAAGGTCGCGCCGCGGCCGCGCAGCGCGGCCCACAACCCCACGGCCACCATGGCCAGCACATGGTCCATGCCTGTCGTCGGGTGGGCGAAGCCGGCCGCGAGCCCTCCGCCATGGCCCGGGTGGGCGAGGGCGGGCGAGGCGGCTATGAGGGCGGCGAGCAGCGCGGCTATGCGGATCATGATGCGGATGTCCTGGTGAAGCTGTTTTGGCGGAATGGCTGTGTGGCCGGATGGAATGCGGCGCGACCCCTCTCCCTCACCCTCTCCCGCAAGGGGAGAGGGGGGCTTGAACCGCCGCGCTAGATTCGCCGAGATCGGGCCAAGCCCCGTCCTGCATTGTGAGAACCAGTGCTCGATTTCCCTCTCCGTTTGCGGGAGAGGGTAAGGGGTCGCGCCGCTCTCAGCCGTCAACAATCCCATCAAGGCCCGACCTCCCGCCCGCGCGTCGCCTGGCTGGCGACGATCTGCCAGGCATCGTCGCCGCGGCGGGACATCATCTGCAGCCAGTGCACCGCATAGGTCTTGCCGTCGGCAGCGGATTTGATGGGCGTGACGCCGCGCACGGCGGCCGCCCAGCCGCCGGCATGGATGCTGATGCTGCGCTCCGCGAAAGGCAGCAGCTCCACAGTGGGTTCGCCGGTCAGCAACGACACGATGCGGGCATCGCGGCCGTCCACCTTGGCCGAGGTGTGGGTGTGGGTGAAACTCTCGGCGTAGAGCTCGCGCAGCTTCGCCGCGTCCTTGGCCTCGACGGCGGAAGCCAGAGTTTTGTAAAAGGCCTCGATCTCATCGCTGACGCCGGCCTGGCCCTGCGGCGACAGGATCGCGGGCGGATGGGCGAGGGCGGGGCTAGCGGCCAGGATGAGGCCGAACGCCAGCCGCCGCGTCTGACCAGAGGCTTGCATCACAGCTTCCCCATGACCTTTTGCTGGAAACCGTAGATTTCGCGCTTGCCGGCAAGCTCCACCAACTGGACATCGCGCGTCTGTCCCGGCTCGAAACGCACGGCGGTGCCGGCCGCGATGTCGAGGCGAAAGCCGCGGGCCTTGGCCCGGTCGAAACTCAGGGCGTCGTTGGCCTCGAAGAAGTGGTAATGGCTGCCGACCTGGATCGGCCTGTCGCCAGTGTTGGAGACCGTCAGCGTCACCGAGTTGCGGCCGTCGTTGAGCGTCAGGTCCCCCGGCAGCGTCGTGACCTTGCCTGGCTCCAGCGCATGTGCGGCCGCGCGGATCGGCTCGTGCACCGTGACGAGCTTGGTGCCATCGGGGAACGTCGCCTCGACCTGCACGTCGTGGATCATCTCGGCGATGCCGGCCATCACCTGGTCGGCCTTCAGCACATGCGCGCCGGCCTGCATCAGGTCCGCGACGGAGCGGCCGTCGCGCGCGCCTTCGATGACGAAGTCGGTGATCAGCGCAACCGCCTCAGGGTAGTTGAGCTTCACGCCGCGCTCCAGCCGGCGCCGCGCCACCATCGCGGCCATCGACACCAGCAGTTTGTCCTTCTCGCGTGGCGACAGCATCATGGCGGCAAGCTCCTTCCGGCGTTCAAGTCTGCCAACTGCGCGGCAGGGGCGCGCCTGTCAGGTGGATCATGAAACGGGCAAGGTCCGCCCGCAAGGCCGCTGCGTCCCGACACAGAAAGCGAGCGATCAGCAGCCCGTCGAAGCTGGTCGCGCCGCATTCGGAGACGGCATCCGCCAGCGCCTCGCGCGCGCCCTCCAGGCGCACGGCGGCATCGGGTGCAGCCATGACCACCGTGGCCATCGCCCGCGCGCCGCCAGCGATCGCCGCGCGCTGCAAGGCCAGATTGACCGTGCCATCCAGTCTCACATCCTCGGCGAAGACCAGCCGTCCGTTGCGGCGGATGCGCCAGCAGTCGCGCAGGGTGGCGGCCTCCAGCATCTCCCCCATGGCGAAGCGCCCGAAATAGACGCTTTCGCAGGCGATCAGACGTGCATCAGCGGCCATGTCGACCGCCAGTTCGCGCTTCAGGTTCGATCTGGCGAACAGGATAGCCTCCTGCGGCAGCCAGTCGAGGCGTGAACCGGCTCCGAGCCGAAGGTGAGTCGAGACCAGCGTTTCCGGTCCCTGGCTGCGATAAATTTTCTCCGCAGCTTGCGTCGTGACGACGGCAGTTGCCCCGTCGTCGAGAGCGACGCGCACCACGCATCTGTCGCCGCCTGTCATGCCGCCGCCAGTGTTGATGAGCACCGCTTCGCACGCATCGGTGAAGGTCGACGGAAAACGCGCCCGGAATCCTCCGCTTTCGGCCACATCCAACCTGACGGTGCGCCGTCCGGCGAGTCCGAACCTGATGCTGACGCCGCCATCCGCCCGCACATGCGCGGGCAGCAGTTGCGCCGCGCCATGCGTCGTCATGTCATGGCTGTGCGGCCGATCAAGCATGCAGAATTCTGGTCCCTCGCCAAAGCATCGCCGCTCTCGCGCGCACCTGCAAGGGAGGGCAAACATGTCCGTGCGCAAATGTTGGGCAGCCATGGATGCGCGGCGCTTGTAGTCGCGGCCTTGACGGTCAGCTGTCGAACCAGCGGGATGTCACGATGTGCACTTGCCCTCTGAAAGAAGGCTCCAGCCGGCAAATCTCACGACCAATATCATGAGGCCATGGACAAGAAACTCTCCCTGCAACTCTTGAAGATGCCTCAAAAGTGAGCACGCGTCTCACGGCTTCGTCATCCGGCATGCGTGCATTGCAGTTGTTTGACCCCTTGAATTCAGCGATCCTGCCGACAGGCGACGCAACATTCAGTCGCATTGGAAACAGTCAGGGACATATTCAGCCATGCAGAGACGTCAATTTGTCAAGGCCGCAGCCGCGGGAGCTGCCGCCGGAGCCATCGCGAGCCCCGCCATCGCGCAGACGATGCCCGAGGTGAAATGGCGGTTGACCTCGAGCTTCCCGAAATCGCTCGACACGATCTATGGCGGCGCGGAGACCATCTCCAAGGCCGTCGCCGAGATGACGGACAACAAGTTCCAGATTCAGGTGTTCGCCGCCGGCGAGATCGTGCCGGGCCTGCAGGCGCTGGACGCCGTGAGCAACGGCACGGTCGAGGCGTGCCACACCGTGTCCTACTACTACGTCGGCAAGGATCCGACCTTTGCGGTCGCGGCATCGGTGCCGTTCGGCCTCAATGCGCGCCAGCAGAACGCTTGGCTGTGGCAAGGCGGCGGCAACGAGCTGTTCAATGAATTCTACAAGAAGTTCAATGTTTTCGGCCTGCCTGCCGGCAACACGGGCGCTCAGATGGGCGGCTGGTTCCGCAAGGAAATCAAGACGATTGCCGACATGAGCGGCTTGAAGATGCGCATCGGCGGCATCGCCGGGCAGGTTCTGCAGAAGATGGGCGTCGTCCCGCAGCAGATCGCCGGCGGCGACATTTATCCGGCGCTCGAGAAGGGCACGATCGACGGTGCTGAGTGGGTCGGTCCGTATGATGACGAGAAGCTGGGCTTCAACAAGGTCGCGCCCTTCTACTACTATCCGGGGTTCTGGGAGGGCGGCCCGTCCGTCCACGCCATGTTCAACCTCGGCAAGTGGAACGAGCTTCCGGCCTCGTACAAGGCGATCCTCACCGCGGCCTGCCATCAGGCCAACACGGTGATGCAGGCCAAGTATGACATGGTGAACGTGCCGGCGCTGAAGCGGCTGGTGGGAGCCGGCGCTCAGCTCAGGCCGTTCCCTGCTGACGTGATGGAGGCGGCTTTCAAGGCCTCGAACGAGCTCTACACCGAGCTTGCCGGCAAGAACGCGGACTTTAAGGCCGCCATCGACGCCATGCGTGCAGTGCGGGGAGACGCCTATCTGTGGTGGCAGATCGCCGAATACACTTTCGACACCTTCATGATCCGGTCGCGCGCGCGCGGCTGACCGTCGATCGTCTACAGTATCGAAGCGGGCCGCGCGAGCGCCCCGCTTTTTTCGTGTCTGGTGGCCGTTCGCCGCAAACGGAGCGCAGGACGCAAAGGAATCGCTTGCGAAACATGGCAACATTTGGGTATGTCAATTTTGCAAGTTCGCCGTGTGGTTTACGCGCATCTCAAGAAGGCGAGCACCAGGGGTCGACACGACCGTACGAGGAGAGTTTCACGATGAAGCGTCGTCAGTTTTTGAAGACCGCTGCGGTTGGCGCAGCAGCCGGAGCCATCGCGAGCCCAGCCATCGCCCAGTCGATGCCTGAAGTGAAATGGCGCGTCACGTCCAGCTTCCCGAAGTCGCTGGACAC
>JANOCI010000011.1:0-12387 GCA_031412095.1 Allobosea sp. | reverse complement strand
GCGCGCCGCAGGCTTCAACATGGACCTCAAGATCGGCGACCACACGGCCTATCATGCCGACAATCGATCGGACAAGAATACGCTCGCCATGCACTCGTCGAGCTACCCGCCCATCCCGACCCAGCTTTACCAGCAGCAGCTTGCCAAGGCCTCGCTGGTGAAGGCGGACGGCACCGGCGGCGGCAACTACAGCCATTACGGAGTGGCCATGCCAGGGATCGACGAACTGCTCGACAAGGCGCTCAACACGGCAAGCTTCAAGGATTACGAGGCCATCTGCCGCCAGATCGAGCTTCAGGTGCTGCGGGACCTGCCGCTTATCGGGCTCTCCACGCTCTCCTTCACCGTCGCGCGCCGCGGGAACATCGATCTCGGCTACGAGGTGAAGGGCGGCTATGCGCGGTGGCGCTTCCACCGCGCCACCAAGCGCATCTGAGGATCGAGGGCGGATGGGCCAGTTCCTCCTCAGACGGCTCTTCGACGCGGTGCCGACGGTCCTGCTTGTCCTGACCCTCGTCTTCGTGGCGATGCGTATCCTGCCGGGCGACCCGGCCCTCGCCGCCCTCGGCGACAACGCCCTGCCCGAACAGCTCGCAGCCTTTCGCGAGCAGTTCGGGCTCAACAAGCCGCTCTGGCGTCAATATCTCGACTTCCTCGCGGGCGTGCTCACCTTCGACCTCGGCCGCTCGCTGCTGCACAACCAGCCGGTCGTCTCGCTGCTCGCCCATGCCCTGCCCTTCACGGTGGAGCTGACCTTGGTCGCGACCTTCATCGGCGTCGGGATCGGTGTGCCGCTTGGCGTGCTGGCAGCGACGCACCGCAACAGGCTGCCCGATTCCGGCGTCCGGCTGTTTTCGCTCGTCGGCTACGCGGTGCCGGATTTCTATCTGGGGGCACTGCTGCTCATCGTCTTTTCGCTCAATCTCGGGCTGTTTCCGATCAACGGCGGGGGCGTCGGCTTCTGGGACCGCATGTATCACGTCATGCTGCCCGCCATCACGCTCGCCTTCCTCAAGGCGGCCTTCATCGGCAAGCTCACGCGCACCTCCCTGCTCGAGGTCTTTGGCAAGGACTTCGTCCGCACCGCCCGGGCCAAGGGCGCACGCGAGGGCCGCGTCATCTATCGCCATGCCCTGCGCAATGCGCTGTTGCCGCTGACCACGGGCCTCGGCATCAGCCTGCTCGCCACCTTGTCGGGCTCCGTGGCGGTGGAGCTGGTCTTCAACCGGCCAGGCGTCGGAACACTGCTGATCGGCGCGATCAGCGAACGTGATTACGCCGTCATCCAGGGCGGCATCATCGTCTTCGCCCTCCTCGTCGTCGTCGTGAACCTGCTCATCGATCTTCTCTACATCGCGGTCGATCCAAGGCTGAGGGTACAGGCATGACGCTGGCCGCCGACTACACCGAGCTCATCGCGCCCGAACCCTCGCGGCTCGTCATCTTGCGGCAGGTGCTGCTGGACCGGCCCAGCACGATGGCGGCGGTGGCCATGATCGGCGTCTTCGTGCTGATCGCGACCTTCGCGCCGCTGCTGGCCCCCTATGATCCGCTGACGCAGAGCTACATCAAGATCAACCGCGTGCCCTCGGCCGAACATTGGCTGGGGACGGACCAGTTCGGCCGCGATGTGCTGTCGCGCATGATCTTCGGCTCGCGTAATTCGCTGATCATCGGCGTTCTGGCGCCCCTGCTGGCCGCCATCATCGGCACCACGCTCGGGGTCGTGGCCGGCTTCTTCGGCGGCGTCGTGGACCGGATCATCTCGCGCGCTGTGGATCTGCTGATCTCGTTCCCCGAGCTCTTGCTGGCCATCATCATCGCGGCGGCCCTCGGCGGCGGCTTCTGGAACATCGTGATCGTGCTCGCGGCCGCCTTCGTGCCGAACTTCGCGCGCGTGGCGCGAGCGCAGACCATGGCGGTGCGCGCCGAGCCGTATGTGGAGGCGGCGGTGGCCTCGGGCGTCACCACCTGGCGCATCATCCTGCGGCATATCGTGCCGAACATCGCCGCGCCCATTGTGGTCCTGATGACACTTTGGACCGCGTCGGCCATCCGGCTCGAGGCCTCGCTCAGCTTCCTGGGCCTCGGCACGCAGGCTCCGCAGCCGAGCTGGGGAAACATCATCCGCGACGGGCTCAACAACCTCTTCGGATCGCCTTGGCCCGTGATCGGAGCAGGCCTCGCCATCACCAGCGTCGTGCTGGCCTTCAACCTCCTGGGAGACACGATCCGCGACGTGCTCGATCCGGAGACGTCATCGTGATCGCCGCCGGGCCTGCGCTGCTTCAGGTCGAGAACTTGAGCGTCGAATTCGGCGTGAAGGGCTCGCGCGTCAGGGTCGTGGACAACATCAGCTTCTCCATCGCCGCTGGCGAGACCGTGGGCCTTGTCGGCGAGTCAGGTTCGGGCAAATCCATCACCGCCCTCTCGATTCTGCGCCTCGTCCCCGAGCCGCCCAGCCACCTCGCCAGCGGGCGCGTGCTGCTGGACGGCGTTGACCTGACGGCCCTGCCGCGAGATCGCCTTCCTGACATCCGCGGGCGCGACATCGCCATGATCTTCCAGGAGCCGATGAGTTCGCTCAACCCCGTCATGCGCATCGGCGACCAGATTGCCGAAGCCATCTACCTGCATCAGAACCTGTGCGCAGATGCCCGCCGCAGACGCGTGCTTGAGCTGCTCGGCCTTGTCGGCATCCCTGATCCGGAAGAGCGGATCGACGCCTTTCCGCACCAGTTCTCGGGCGGCATGCGCCAGCGCGTCATGATCGCCATGGCGCTGGCCTGCAATCCCCGGCTGCTCATCGCCGACGAGCCGACCACCGCGCTCGACGTCACCATCCAGGCGCAGGTTCTGACGCTTCTGCGCGACCTGACCTCACGATTCGGCACCGCGATCCTGCTCATCACCCATGATCTTGGCATCGTGGCGGAATCCTGCCAGCGGGTTGTGGTCATGTATGCGGGCCGCGTCGTCGAGACCGGCGACGTGCGGTCGATCTTCCGCCGGCCCTCTCACCCCTACACAAGGGCGCTGCTGCAATCGATCCCGCGCATGGACGAAGAGAGCCGGCGGCTGCACCAGATTCCCGGCATCGTGCCGCCGCCCGGGCCGCTTCGCGCTGGCTGCGCCTTCCACACCCGCTGCGCCGACCGGCTGCCGCGCTGCGCTGCAGACCGCCCGCCCATGGTCGAGGTCGGCTCCGGCCATCTGGCATCGTGCTGGCTGGCGCAAGGCGCGCCCGCCCCGTCGTCGCCGGAGGTGTCGCATCATGAGTGAGGCGCTCCTGTCCGTGACCGGGCTCGGCAAGGTGTTCAGCGCCAAGGCAGGGCTCGGCCTCGGTCGCGCCAGCGAGGTCCGCGCCGTCGACGATGTCTCCTTCGAGATCCGGCGCGGCGAAACCATGGCGCTGGTGGGCGAGTCCGGTTGCGGCAAGTCCACACTGGGCAGGCTCATCCTCCAGCTGATCCCGTCCAGCAGCGGCCAGGTGCTGTTCGAGGGAGTGAGCCTGACCGAGCTCGGGGCCCGCCCGCTGCGCGACATGCGCCGGCGGATGCAGATGGTCTTCCAGGACCCGTTCGGCTCCTTGAGTCCCCGCCGCAGCGTCGCGGACATCATTGCCGAACCCATCGACGCCTTCGGCCTTGCGCCGAGCCGCCCGGCGCGGCGGGAGATGGTGGCGGACCTGCTCAGGCAGGTGGGCCTCTCCTCAACCGTCATGGATCGGTATCCGCGTCAGTTTTCGGGAGGCCAGCGGCAGAGGATCGGAATCGCGCGCGCCATCGCCGCGGGTCCGTCCTTCATCGTCGCCGACGAGCCCGTCTCCGCGCTCGACGTGTCGGTGCAGGCCCAGGTCATCAACCTCCTGCAGGACCTGCAGGAGAGCCGGGGCCTGACCTATCTGTTCATCGCTCACGACCTCGCCGTGGTGCGCCATATCGCCACCAGCGTGGCCGTGATGTATCTAGGCCGCATCGTTGAGATCGGGCCCAAGCACGAGGTCTATGCGAGGCCGCACCACCCCTACACCCAGGCGCTCATCTCGGCGGCTCCCAACCCGGACCCGGACGCGCCCCGCCGCCAGATCGTGTTGCGCGGCGATGTGCCGAGCCCCAGCAACGTGCCGCGCGGCTGCGCCTTCAACAGCCGCTGCCCGATCGCCACGGCGCGCTGCCGGGAGGAACGCCCCGAGCTCAGAACGGTCGGCGCAGGCCATGTCGCTGCCTGCCACCATGCCGCGCCCAATCCGATCCGCCTTGGCGACGCATCGGGCCTGACGGCTCTGGCCTGAGGAGCTGGCTGGCCTGCTGTGGGCCGCAGCGAAAGATCAATAGTCCAGGCATGGCCAACGACCGCCTTGCATCGGAGGACGTCGCTCGACATCACCCGGGATGCGGGACATGACCCTCGTTCGTTGCGGGCGCACGCCGATCAGCTCGGATCAAGAACGTTGGCCGGCAGCCCCGCCTCTGCCACGCACCAGCTGGCGATGTCCTCGTGGGTGGCGACCCAGACCCCGGGCAGGGACCTGGCGTGCCGGATGATCTCGTCGAGAATGAAGATGCGGGAGCGGTGGCCGATATGGTGCGGATGCATGGTGAGCACATAAAGCCCGCCCTCTTCATGGGCCATGTCAAGCTCGCGCCGGAAGATGTTCAGCACCGTCTCCGGGCCGGTGTAGGGCCGCAGTCCGGCCATGCGGTCCATGTTGAAATAGATCGCATCGTCGCGGATCCATTCGACCGGCAGTTCGACGATCCCCGTCGGCTCGCCTTCGTCAAGCAGTTCGTAAGGCTCGTCATCCGCCATGAGCGAGGAGTCATAGAGCAAGCCCATCTCCCGGATGATCTTCAGCGTGTAGGGCGAAAAATCCCATGATGCCGTACGCATCCCGACCGGCCTGCGTCCTGAAAGTTTCTCCAGCGTGTCCGCAGCACGCAGCGCAAGGTCGCGCTCTGTCGCGTGGTCAAGCTTCGAGTTGAATTCGTGAATCCAGGAATGGATGCCGAGTTCATGTCCGTTGGCGCCAACCGCGCGGGCCTCTTCAGGATGCAGCAGCGCCGACACCGCAGGCATGAAGAAGGTCGCCGGCACGCCGTGGCGCTCCAGCAGGCGCATGATGCGCGGCGTGCCCTTGCGGGCGCCATACTGGCCCTGGCTCATCTTGCCGTATGAGCCGCCTCCAAAGCGTAGCTCGATGGTTTCATGGTCGCTGTCGAACGACAATGCGACCGCGCAGCGCGCGCCATCCTTCCATCGGGCGGGGGCGAGCGAACGCCCGGCCCGCACATGATCCACCTTGGCGCGCCAGGTGGCTTCGGGCCAGGTCCAGGGCTTGTCTGCATCCGTGCTCATCGATCACTCCTCTGCATGATGACAGGCGACCATCGCGCCATCCGTGCGCGCCGTGAGAAGCGGCGCATCCCTCCGGCAAATGTCCGTGGCGATCGGACATCGTGTGTTGAACGCGCATCCGGGCGGCAGGTTGGCGGCACTCGGCAGTTCGCCATCGAGGATGCGGCGCGTCTTGGCCCGCTGCCGCGCCGGGTCTGGCTCGGGTGCCGCCAGGAGCAGCGCCTGGCTGTAGGGATGACGGGGCTTGGCGAACAGGACAGCCATCGTGGCGATTTCGACGATGCGGCCAAGGTACATTACGGCCACACGATCGGCGATGTGCCGGACAACCGACAGATCGTGCGACACGAACAGGTAGGACATGCCGGTGTCCCGCTGCAGGTCCACCAGCAGGTTCAGGATCTGGGCTCGCACCGAGACATCAAGCGCCGACACAGGCTCGTCGCAGATCACGATCTTGGGCTGCAAGGCCAGCGCACGGGCGATGACGATGCGCTGCCTCTGTCCTCCGGAAAAGGCATGCGGAAAACGCGTGGCATGATCCGCCTCAAGTCCGACAGACTTCAGGAGGACGGCAACCCTGTCACGCAGCGCCGCGCCCTTCGCCAGACCCCTCACCAGCAACGGCTCACCAATGGCGGCGCCAACCGAGAGCCGGGGGTTGAGAGACAGCGCTGGATCCTGAAACACCATCTGGGCATCGCTGCGGATAGCCCGCAGGCTCTCGCGATCGTCGCTTCTGACCTCGCGGCCCGCCACCGTGATGCTGCCGCCGGCAAGGGGAACCAGACCGAGGATTGCATTGGCGAGGGTCGATTTTCCGCAACCGGACTCGCCGACCAGGCCAAGCGTCTCGCCCGGCAGGATTGACAGCGTGACCCCGTCCACGGCCTTTAGCGCAGGGCCAGCCTTGCGCAGGAACCCGCCCCGCGACGCGAAGTGCACGGCGGCCTTGTCCACGGTGAGAATCGGGTGGCTCATGTCGTCGCCCCGAGCATGCCGACTTCATGAGACCGCCAGCAGGCCGCTTCGTGGCCCGCCTCCTGGCCCGCCCCATGGTCGATGAGCGGCGGAGCCTCACGGCGGCATCTGTCTTCGACCAGCGGACAGCGACTGGCGAAGCGGCAACCGGCGCCATGGGAGGACGGGCGCGGCACGGTGCCTTCGATGGTGGCGAGGCGTGATTTCGGGGTGAGTGCAGCATGTGGAATGCTGGCTAGCAGCAACGCCGTGTAAGGGTGCTTCGGCGCCTTGAAGATGGCCTCCGCAGTCGCGGCTTCCGCCACTCGCCCGGCGTACATGACGACAACGCGGTCCGCCATATCTGCGACGACGCCCATGTCGTGAGTGATGAGCAGGACAGCTGTCGATCTGGCGGTCACGAGTTCCCTGATCAGGTGCAGGATCTGCGCCTGGATGGTCACGTCCAGCGCGGTCGTCGGCTCATCGGCGATCAACAGGCGCGGCCCGCAGATCAACGCGATCGCGATCATGATGCGCTGGCACATCCCTCCGGACAGTTCGAAAGGATACTGCGCGAGCCGCCGATCGGGATCGGAGATCCCGATCGAGACCAGCATCTCCCTAGCCCGCTGCATGGCGACACGGGCGGGCGCCATCCCGTGAGCGGTGAGAGCTTCGGCAATCTGGTCGCCCACCGGCATCAACGGGTCGAGGGACGCCGTGGGCTCCTGGAAGATGATCGACGCATCGCGGCCCCTCACGGCCGCCATGGCCGCCAGGTCGAGCGAGGCGAGGTCGCGGCCTTCGAGCAGGATGCGCCCACCGGCAAGGGTCACCGCATCCGGCAGCAGCCGCAGCACCGCGAACGCCGACAACGACTTGCCACAGCCGGACTCGCCGACGAGCGCCACGATTTCGCCCTTGCGGACAGACAAGGACAATCCATCGACGACCGCAGCGCCCTCGATCTCGAGGCGCAGCTGCTCGATTTCCAGAACGGGGCCGCCCGCTGGTTCAGGGCGCGTCATGTGCAGCCTTACCTCGTGCCGCCGATCGGCCCCGGTTCGAACACACCCAGCGAATTGCCGCCATCGACCGAAAGCGTCGCTCCCGTGATGAAGGCGGCACGCTCGGACGCGAGATAGAGGACCGCACCGGACGCATCGCCGGGGCCGCTGCTGCGCCCAAGCGGGATGCGGCTCAGCATGCGCTCGACATATTCAGGCGAGAGCGGGCTGACGACGCTGCCAGGCGCGAAGCCCGGTTCGACCACGTTGATGCGGATGCCCTGTTCGGCAAGTTCGATGGCGAAGCCCTTGGCGATGCGCTCCAGCGTCGTCTTGGAGGCGCAATAGGGCACAGTCCCCTTGCGCAGCGCGCGCGCGGCCCCGGACGAAATCATGATGACGGTGCCTTTCTTGTCCGCCGCAATCATAGCCTTCGCGAACTCCCGCGTCACAATATAGGGCGCCCGCACGTTGATGCCGAAGATCCGGTCCCACTCCGCAGTGTCAATCTGCAGAAGTCCTCCGGCGGGATAGATGCCGGCATTGTTGACAACGACGTCCGGCGCGCCCCAACGGGCTTTCACGGCGGCGACCAGATCGAGGATCGAATGTTCATCCAGAAGTTCGGTCTGGTGCACCATGGCCCGCTCCGGTGCGATGCCATTCTCGGCAACGACAGCCTCGGCAGCATCCCGCCGCGCATCGGAGAGCACGACGCGGGCCCCCTCGCGCCAGAAGGCTTCCGTGATCCAGCGGCCGAACACACCGGCTGCACCGGTGACCACAATAACCTTGTCCTTGAATTCCATGTCAGGTTCATCCTCTTGTTCGTGCGCGCGGGTCAAGCCTGTCGCGTATCCAGTCTCCCAGGACGTTGACCGACAGAACCAGCAGGAAAAGACATCCGCCGGGAAAGACCGTCAGCCACCAGGCCCGTTCGATGTATTGACGGCCAGCGCTCATGATCGTCCCCCAACTCGGGGTCGGAGGCTGGATGCCGAGGCCAAGAAACGATAGCCCGGCTTCGAACAGGATCATCAGGCCGAATTCGGCCGTGGCGACCACAAGCAGGGGACCTGCAATGTTGGGCAGAACGTGCCGCAGAAGAAGCCGCGTCGCGGAGGCCCCGGCCAGTTCGGCGGCGCGGATATACGGCAATGTCGCCACCTGAAGCGTCTGCGCATAGGCGACGCGCGCATAGCGCGGCCAGCGCGTCAGCCCCAGGACAAGGATCAGCGTCTGGAATCCCGGCCCGGCGACAGCGACGGCCAGCACAGCCAGAAGGATCGCCGGGATCGACAGCATGACATCGACGAAGCGCATGATGACGACCTCGACCCAGCCCCGCCGCCAGCCGGCCAGCATGCCGAGCGCGCTGCCGAGCACAAGCGACAACGAGACCGACGCGACCGCGACGGCCATGGACGCGCGCGCGCCATGGATGACGCGGGACAGAAGGTCGCGTCCCAGATCGTCGGTGCCAAGCAGAAAGGTCATGCCGTGGGGACCCGCAGAACCGGGCGGCCGCAGGCGCAGGATCAGGCTCTGACGCGCGGGATCGAAGGGCGCCAGGAGCGGGGCGAACACCGCCACCACCACAAAGACGACCAGCAGGCTGCCCATCACGATGATCGATACCGGCGCGCGCGCAAGCAACGCTCGGGGGGGCTGAACAGCACTCATGAGCTGCCGAGCCTGATGCGCGGATCGATGCTTGCGTAAAGCAAGTCAGCCGCAAGATTGACGACGACATAGACCAGCGAGACGAACAGCACGATGGCCTGAACCACGAGGAAATCCCGAGACTGGATGGCCTGAATGGCAAGCTGGCCGATTCCCGGCCAGGCAAACACGGTTTCGACGATGATGGCGCCGGCCAGGAGATTGCCGATTTCCAGCGCCGCGATGGTCACGACGGGAATGGACGCATTGCGCAGCACGTGCCGTGCCACGACCTTGCCGGGCGAAAGGCCGCGGGCGAGGCCCGCCCGCACGTAGTCCTTGCCCAGCTCGTCCACGACAGCAATGCGGGCCATCCGCGCGAATGTCGACATCGAGAGCATGCCAAGCGCGATGGCCGGCATGATGACGGAAGCGGGGCCCTCCACGCCCGAGGAGGGCAGCCAGCGCAGCGTGACCGCGAACAGCATGATCATCAGGATGCCGGTCAGGAAGGTCGGCATGCTCTGGCCCGCCACGACAAGGGCCGCGATCGGCCGCTCGAACCAGCGCCCGCGCCAGACCGCCATGGTGACACCTGCAGGCACGCCAAGCCCGATGGCCACGACGAGCGCAGCACCTGCCAGTGC
The DNA here is from genome assembly GCA_031412095.1 of Allobosea sp. Taxonomy (GTDB): domain Bacteria; phylum Pseudomonadota; class Alphaproteobacteria; order Rhizobiales; family Beijerinckiaceae; genus Allobosea. The sequence goes on along the minus strand of JANOCI010000011.1, from coordinate 2,750 downwards.
CAGCGTGTAGGGGATGCGGCTCGCCAGAATGTCCCATGCGGGAATGCGCTGAACCACCGAAACACCGAGTTCGAAACGCAGCAGCCCGGCCAGAAATGTCAGATACTGTCGCCAGATCGGCTGGTCGAAGCCAAGTTCACGCCGGAGTGCGTCGATGTGCTCTCGGGTAGCGCCCTCCGGCACCAGCAGAAGAACCGGATCACCAGACAGGCGCATGACGAAGAACACGATCGTCATCACGCCGAAGGTCGTCAGCACCGCCTGCAGCAGACGGCTAACCAGATAGCGCGGCATGGGCCGGGACCCTCAGCCGGTCAGGGCTGCCACCGCATGTCGAACAGGAAGAAGGCCTCGTTGGCTGTCGGCTGCCAGCGGACCTCCCGCCGCGCGCCATAGATCGCGTAGTCCTGATACAGGCCGAGGCCCGGAACGTCCTCGCGCAGGATCTCGAAGGCGCGGCGGTAATGGACCAGTCGCTTGGCTTCATCGAGAACCGACCGGGCCGCATCCACCTCCTTGTCGAAATCGGGGTTGGCGTACTTGGCCCATGTCGACCCGCTGCGGAACAGCGGGAAGATCACGCCGTCTGCATCCTGGCAGGCGCAGCTCCAGCGACCGAGCGAGATGGAGCCGGCCTCATCTGGGCGTCCCTGGCGTCTGCGCAGAAAAGTCGGATGATCCATCGTCTGGATGTCCACCCGAAAGCCAGCTTCCTGCAGCATCTGTTGCAAGGCTTCCACGAGGCGGCGGTCGTAGGCTGGTGACGTCAGGAAGCTCAGTGGCGCATTGACGGCGTTGGCTTCCCTGAGCAGGGCCTTCGCCTTCGCGGGATCGTAGGCGTTGCCGCCGATGCCATCGACATAGCCGAAGTTGGCGCGGGTCAGGACTATGTCGACCTCGTTGCCGTAGCCTTGCAGCAGCGCATCGATCAAGGTCTTGCGGTCGATGGCATGGGTGATGGCGCGGCGCACGCGCACATCCTGCGTCGGGCCAGACATGGCATTGATGAACATGTATCCAATGCGCTCGGTCGGCGCAGACAGGACCTGCAGTCTTGCATCGGTCTTGAGGCGCACCGCCTCGTCCGGTCCAAGCTGGCGGACGATATCGGCCCTGCCGGTCTGGAGATCGGCAACGCGTGTCGCCACATCAGGCACCACGCGGAAGTTGGCGCTGTCGAAAGTGGGACGACCTCGCCAGTAGTCCGGCACAGCGTCGAGCGTGATGCTGACACCGCGCTGCCAGGTCCGCAACTTGTAGGGTCCCGAGCCGACCGGCTGTAGGTTGAAAGCCTGCGCGCCAACCCGTTCCACCACGGCCTTGGGCACGATCGACAGCTTCACCAGCTGGGCCATGAGCGCCGGATAGGGCGTTTTGGTCTTGACCGTCACGGTGGTCGGGTCGGTGACGTCTGCCGACGCGATCTGATCGAATTGGGACAATTGCGGACTGCGAAGGACGGGATCGATGATCCGGCGGATCGAAAACACCACGTCCTCGGCGGTCAGTGCGGTCCCGTCGTGGAACTTGACGCCTGTCCTGATCTTGAATGTGATCGTCGTGTCGTCGACCTGTCGCCAGCTTTCGGCGATCTGCGGCACGATGCGTCCGGTCGCATCGCGCGTGACGAGGTTGTCGAAGATGTTGCGATAGATCGCATAGCTGTCCGTATCCCATTGCAGGTGCGGATCGAGCGTGGCCGCATCATTCGGCAGATCGATCGTGACGAGCTCCCGAAAGGGCTGCGCTTGCACGACGGACGAAGCAAGAAGCGCGAAGATCGCAAGTCCCAATCGTTTCAGCATGTCGAAAACCCACCCGTTCGCAGTGCCATGAATTCGGTCACGTAGTGGAAGAGTTGCATGCCTTGCCGGTCTTGTCAGCGCGCCGACACCCCATTTTCGTGCATGGCAGGGGAACGCACCATGCGCGCTTCTTGGGATTGCGATCGCGTCGAATCTATGGGCGCTTCGTTGGCGACATCGCGTTGCCATCTTTGACGAATGCCGCGGCGCGCCGGGCTCGTGGTCTGATCGTGCAGCCCAGAGCCGCATGGCCCCCATGCCAAGTGGACGGATGGCGCCCGCGCTCTCCTTGCTTCATCCTCTGATCGGCGGGCCGCGATGGGACGCGGGGCAAGCGGGAGACCAAGGGTTGAGCACGGCGGACGACAAGGACCAGCAGACGTCAGTCTCCGCCTCCGGACCCGTGCTGCCGGCCTTTCTGCCGCAGGGATTTCGGGCCCTGTCGCCAAACCTGGCCGCCTCCATCCTGATGATCCTGGCCTTCATGATCTTTACCCTGATGTCGGTGCTGATCCGCCATGTGGGCGACCGGGTGCCGATCGTGCAGGTGGTGCTCGTGCGCCAGCTCGTCGCCTTCGCCCTGCTCGCGCCGTGGTTCTGGAGCTTGCGGGCGCAGATCCGCCGGCCCACCGGGCTGAAGCTGCATCTGGCCCGCGGCGTGCTGGCCGTCGGCTCGATGACCTGCGGGCTGAGCGCCGTCCTGCTCGTCCCGCTCGCAGACGTCACCGCCATCCAGATGGCGGAGGTGCTTCTCGTCACGGCGCTGGCCGCGCTTATTCTGGGCGAAAAGGTTGGGTGGCGGCGCTGGAGCGCGGCGGCGGTCGGCTTTCTCGGCGTCGCGATCATGGTGCGCCCCTTCGGGCAGGGCGTGGAGACGGCGGCGCTGCTGGCGCTGGCCAGCGCGCTCTTCGGCGCGGGCGGCATGGTGGCTCTGCGTCTCGGCTC
>JANOCI010000010.1:0-188855 GCA_031412095.1 Allobosea sp. | reverse complement strand
CCAATCATCAGACAATCCAATGTCGCGCCAAGCAGCAACAAGGAGCGCAGAGAACCATGAGGGCCGCGATTTTGGAGGTAGGCATCCGAACTCATCGCGCCAACGCCGGGCCGCCTCGAAAGCGAGGGTTGGAGCGAAAGCCCACTTTCGCAGCCTCTTTCCGGCGCCGCAGCAGGGCCGGCTGCGGCAAGAGCCTGGCGCTGCCAATCAGATAGGCCGCCGCGTCCATGACTGCATCAAAATCGATCTTTCGCCCAGGTGCGCCTTGTAGCGACAGGCTGGCTTTCAGGTGCTCGACGGGGAGACTACGCAGCCGCGTCAATGGCTCGACAAGCGCACCGAGCTCTCCCACAAATAGCCGCGCATGATCGTCGGCAGTTGCGCACATGGCATCCATAGTGTGTTCAGTCCAGGCATCGCAAAGCGCTTCGTTGATCATCCCGCGGCCATGCAGAACGCCGTTTTCAACATGGGCCGGGACGGTGAAGTGGCGATCAGCGAGGGCAGCCTCGAAAGCCTTGTCGAACAGCAGTCTGCCGATCTGATGGTTCGGCAAACGCCATCCTCCCGGCCCCTTGCGCGCGGCCGGTGGTCCTTCTCTCAGGACGCGGTCCATCTGACCAAACGAAAGCCGCCCCGATCTCGCCGGGCGGGCTTGCTGTGTCGGCTTACGTCCGCGCTTCTTGGCGTAAGGTGAGCACGTCAGCGACCATCGCCAGGACGTGCGGCCGACATCGATTTCCTCGAGCACGGAGCCGATCATCAGCTTGCCGTAATGCGCGGTGTAGATGCCGCCGCCATGAGCCGTGGTGGAATTGCGCCGAAGGTTCAGAGTCATGACGTGAACAGTGCTCGGCCTCTACAAACTGATCATATGATACAGAAGGAAGTGGTTCGTCCGCTGGATCGCGGCATCAGGAAGCCCGCAGCTTGAGCACCTTGCCGCCCTCGCGCCATGCGTCCAGTTGATCGGCCCACCACTGCATGAGCCGTGTCCGTTCATCCCAATGGGCGCCCCTCGCATAGGCCCGGCGGATCGCGTCGGCGTCCTGATGCGCCAGCGCCCGTTCGATGGCGTCTGGCGACCACAGGCCCGACTCGTTCGCCAGCGTCGAGAATGATGCTCGGAAGCCGTGCGAGGTCATCGTCTCGGCGTCATAGCCCATGCGCCGCAGCGCCGTGTTCATCGTGTTTTCGCTGATCGGTTTCGGCTGCATGGGCTCGCCCGCTTTGCCGCTAACGCCATAGCCGGGAAGGACAAGGGGGCCGCGGCCGGTGATAGCATGAAGCTCGCGAAGCACGGCCACGGCCTGCCGCGCCAGAGGGACACGGTGCTCCCGTCGCATCTTCATGCGCCCGGCCGGCACTGCCCATGTTCCGCCGTTCAGATCGAATTCTGTCCAGCTCGCCAGCCTCAGTTCGCCCGGCCTGCATGCCGTCAACGCCAGCAGCTTCAGACCGGCGATGGTGGTCGGCTGGCCATTGAACGCATCGATCGCGCGTATGAGGCCGCCAAGCTCGCGCGCATCGGTGATCGCGGCCCGGTGCTTGACGACAGGGTTGATCAGAGCGCCCTTGAGCGCACCCGTCGGATCGCCGATGGCCCGGCCTGTGGCGACGGCGTAGCGGAACACTTCGCCAATTACACTGCGCAACCGACGCGCCGTCTCAAGGCGGCCCCGACGTTCAACCGACCTTAGGCAAAGCAGCACTTCGGGCGCGGTGATGTCGGCGATCGGTCTCTCCCCGATCTGAACCTTCGCGAAACCCATTAGCCATTCGGTCTTGGTGAGTGTGGCGACTGCGCGGCCTTCGAGCCGCTTCTTTTGCAAAAGCTCGGCGGCGATGACGGCGAAGGTCACGGTGCTGCTTTCGGCCCGGTTGATCTTGTCGAGACATTTCTGCCGGCTAGGGTCGATGGCATCCTCGAGCTGGCGCTTCGCCGCATCCCTCCGGGATCTCGCTTCCGACAAGCCGATGGCTGGATATCCGCCGATCGTAAGCTCGCGCTGTTTGCCCCCGAATCGATAGGCCAGCTTCCAAGTTTTCCCCCCGGCCGGTGTGACGACGAGCTGAAGCCCTCCCCCATCCGACAGCTTCACGGGCTTGGCGCCAGGTTTAGCGGCGCGAATTTTGACGTCGGACAGGGCCATTTGTTGGGCTCGCAATGCTGGGCTGTTGGGCTACAGCGCCAAATAGCCCAACAAATCGCGCGACTGTCAACGGCGGCCGGCGAGCATAGACGAGCGCAAAATCGCTTCGACAGGGCAGAAAACCCTTTGTTTTCGGTGCTTTGCGATGATCAGCGAAAGGAAAAATGGTGCCCGAGACCGGAATCGAACCAGTGACACAGCGATTTTCAATCGCTTGCTCTACCAACTGAGCTACTCGGGCGCCAGCGCCGGGCTGGAGCCGCAGCGCGTTGGTCGGCGGGGTATAGTCTCTCGCTTTTGGCGTGTCTAGAGCGCGGCTGAGAAAAGTCCGGGCTCCGTCAGCCGATTGGGCATCCGAGCAAGACTTTCCTCACCGCCCCATGGTTTGGTTGCGCGTGGACGCGAGGTTGCAAGAGGCCAGGATGACGACACGCACCATCCGCTGGGGGATCATCGGGCTGGGCCGCATCGCGGCGAGGTTCGCGGACGCGCTGGCAGGCACGCCTGGCGCCCTGCTCGGGGCCGTGTGCTCCCGCAACCTCGACAAGGCCAAGCGCTTCGCCGCCGCTGCAGGCGGGGAGGCGCTCGGCTTCGCTGACACGGCGATGATGCTCAAGGCCGGCAAGATTGACGCTGTCTACATCGCTTCGCCGAACAGCGTCCACAAGGCGCATGCGCTGGAGGTCATCGCCGCCGGCAAGGCTGTCCTGTGCGAAAAGCCCTTGGCCGGATGTGCGGCGGATGCCGAAGACATCGCGGAGGCGGCCCGCGCCGCCGGGGTGTTCTGCATGGAGGCGATGTGGACGCGCTTCCTGCCGGCGGTGATCGAGGCCAGACGCCTTGTCAACGCCGGCACGATTGGCGAGATCCGGGAGTTTCACGGAGATTTGTCGTATCGGCAGCCGTTCAGGCCGAACAGCCGCTTTTACGATCCCGTCCTGGGCGGCGGCGCGCTGCTTGACCTGGGCGTCTACCCGCTGTCGCTGGCCATGCTGTTCATGGGCCGCCCTGCCAGTTGGGCCGCATGCGGCGCGCTCGCTCCCAATGGCGTCGAGGCCCGGGCCGCGATGGCCATGGGCTTCGCCGGCGGCACGGCCACGCTGTCCTGCGCCTTCGACAACGAAGGCGCGAACGAGGCGATCATCGTCGGCACGGCCGGGCGCATCAGGCTGCATAGGCCGCTCCTGAGCCCTTCAGCCTTGACGCTGGTCCTCGGCGATGACGCTGCGCTGGCCGATGGCGACGAAACCGGCGAGGCGTTGCCCGCTGGCCCTTCCAAAGGCGTGGGAGCCTCCTTGCGAGCCGCGATCCGGCCATTCGATCCCCGCTCCAGCAGGTTGATCGCGAAGCCCTACCGCGGAAACGGTCTTGGCCACCAGATCGAGGAGGTCAGCCGGTGCCTGCTCGCGGGCCTGACAGAGAGCCCTACCATGCCTATGGCGGACAGCGTCGCCGCGCTGCGCGTGATCGACGCCCTCAGGCGGCAGATCCGGGCTCCGGCCGCGTAAGGGGATCTATCCCGCAGGCGGCGCGAGCGGCTCGAACGTGGTGGTGAGTTCGATGGTCCCGCTCTGCGTGCCGGCGCGCTGGATGGCCAGCGCCAGTTCCGTGACGTGCAGCGCGAACGCGGAGGACATGCGAGGCGCTCGCCCTTCCCTGACCGCACGCGCCTGTTCCGCCGGCCCGCGCATGAAGTCGATCCGCGACGGATAGGCCGGCAGCCTGGGGCTGGCCGGCGTCACCGGCAGCCTTGCGCCGGCCCAGACACGGCCTGGAAACACCCGGTTGATCCGCTCCGCCGCCGCACGCCGGACTTTGGCCGAAAGGCTTTCGCCCTCGTGGCGCGGACGCATCAGCCTGACCGGCGAACGGTCGTTCCAGCCGTCGTCGACCACGATCGTGCCGGCATCGCCGATGATCTGCATGGAGCGGTCACGCGCTGCCGCGAGGCCGCAGGTCAGCCGCGCGACGACGCCGCTGGCGAACACGATGTTCGCCACGGAGTAATCAGCCGCATCGTGGCGGCTCTCGCCAAGTTTCTCGCGGCCGCCTTTATCCGCGAAAAGGCATGCCGAGAAGGCATGCAGCTCCCGCGCAGGGCCGAAGAAGGCGCAGAGCCATGTCAGGTAATACCCGGCATGCTCCAGCGTGCAGCCGATCTCGAATTCGTGGGAGCCCGGCCATGGCGCGCCGGATGCGCTCCTCCATGCCCGCCAGGGATCGCGGAACACCATGCCATCCTCCATCTCGGCATAGACGAGACGGACCTGTCCGATGTCGCCGCGCGCGATCGCAGCCCAGGCTGCCTCCGCAGCCCGGCTCAACACAGTTGCCGGAGCCGAGGTCAGGCTCAACGAACGTGCTTCAGCCAGGGCGACAAGCTCCCGCGCCTGATCGACCTCCATCGCCAGCGGCTTTTCGGAATAGACGTGCATGCCGGCCAGAAGCGCAGCCTGCGTGACCGCATGGTGGCTTTCCGGCGTCGTCAGGTTGAGCACAAGCTCGACGTCGCCGTCCGCGAAGAGATCGTCGGCGCTTGCATAGGCCCTTGCCGAATGGAAGGCGGCGAAACGCGCAAGCGCCGCCGCATCGGTGTCGAACGCGCCCCGCAGGACCAGCTCGGGGTGGTTGGCCAGGGTCGTCATGTAGTAATCGGCCACAAAGCCGGTGCCGATGATGGCGATGTTCATGAGAAGGATGCCGCCCGCCTGTCCGGTCCGGGATAACCGAGATCAGCGGAAGCTGAAACAGCTTCGATGTCGAAGGGTTAAGGCTGCGAAGGCGCCTGGCCGCGTCAGCCCTCCTGCCGGCCTTCCTCGTCGTCCTCCGGCTTTTCGTTGCCCTCCGCCACGGGGATGGCGTAGACGCCTTTCAGCCAGCGGTTCAGGTCCACGTCGGCGCAGCGCTTCGAGCAGAACGGCTTGAACGCCTCGACCGCGAGCTTGCTGCAGATCGCGCAGGGACGAAGCCGCAACGGCTTGGCGGTCGCCGGTTCATCGCTCATCTGTCGCCTCCGCTTCTGGCATCCAGCGCCCGCAGCTCGGTCTTGAGGATCTTGCCGTAGTTGCTCTTGGGCAGCGCATCGACGAACACGTAGCTCTTTGGCCGTTTGAAGCGTGCGATGCGCGACAGGCACAAGGCGTCGAGTTCCTGCGCAGTGGCCTTCCCGACCACATAGGCGACCGCGACCTCGCCCCAATCCTCGTCTTTCCGTCCGATCACCGAAACCTCACGCACGCCGGAATGTTCCAGCAGGACCTCCTCGACCTCGCGCGGATAGATGTTGGAGCCGCCGGAGATGATCAGGTCATTGGCGCGGTCCTTCAGGAAGAGATAGCCGCGGCTGTCGAACGATCCGATGTCGCCCGTGTGCAGCCAGCCATCGCGCAGCGACTTGGCGGTGGCGGCTTCGTTGTCCCAATAGCCTGACATGACCGGCGTGCCGCGGCAGATCACCTCGCCGGTCTCGCTTGGGGCAAGGTGATTGCCGTCTGCGTCGGCCACCGCGGTCTCCACGCAGGCGTAGGCGCGCCCGGCGGATGCAAGCCGATCCAGCCATAGCGGATGCGCGCTGTCGCCGATCTCGGACTTCGGCAGCGTCGTGATCGTCATGGGGCTTTCTCCCTGCCCGTAGATCTGGGCCAGGCACGGCCCGAGCCGCTCCAGCGCCGCGCGGGTGTCCTCGACATACATCGGAGCTCCGCCCCAGACGATGGTTCGGATCGCGGCCGGATCGATGTCCGCCCCGCTGCCCACCAGCCGCTTGATCATGGTCGGCGCAGCGAACATGGACATGGCCCGCCAATGGTTCAAGGTCCTTGCGATCTCGGCGGGATCGAACCCGCCGCTTTCGGGAACGACATTCACGCCGCGCCGCATGACATGCGCCATGATGTAGAGGCCGGATCCGTGGCTCATCGGCGCCGCGTGCAGGATCGGGTTGCCAGGCTCTGTGGCGTCGACCTCAGCCACATAGGCATGCGACATCGCCGCGAGGTTGCCATGCGAGAGCATTGCGCCTTTCGGCCTGCCGGTCGTGCCCGACGTGTAGAACAGCCACGCCAGATCCTGGGGCAGGCGCGGCGTCACAGGCACAGGCTCGGCTCGGGACAACGCGCTCCAGTCCGCACCGCCAATCACCACCACATGCGTGAGGCAAGCAGGCGCATGCGCTGCGACGGCGCCTTCGAGATCGGGGGAGACGAAGGCGAGGCGCGCGCCGGAATGCTGGAGGATGTACGCGATCTCCAGCCCGTGCAGCTTGGCGTTCACCGGCACGGCGACAAGGCCGGCGTGCCAGATGGCATACATCGCCTTGACATAGCGCCGGGAGTTTCCGGCGACGATGGCCACCCTGTCCCCGGGCTTGAGCCCGAACCGGGCCTGCAGGGCCCCGGCCCGCCTTGCGGTGTGAGCCGCCACGTCGCCATAGGTGTCGCTGACCGAAAGCCCCTCCCCCAGCGCCGGAGCCGAGGGGTCGGCCTTTCCCGCGCGCTCCATCCACAAGGCCATGTTCATCGGGCGGCGCCTCCCTGCCGCGTGCCGTGATCAGTGCGATAGGCTGCGCGGCGCGTCATTCCCGGCTAACCCGCCGCCTGCAGCCAACCCATATGGATCGGATAACCCTCGCCGCCGAGCAGCCCCAGCGTTTCGTAAAGCGGCAATCCCACGACGCCCGAATGAGAGCCGATGAGCTTGATGATGAACGAACCCGCAATTCCCTGAGCCGCATAGCCGCCGGCCTTGCCGCGCCATTCCCCGCTGGCGAGATAGCTTTCGATGTCCTGCTGCGATAGCCGCTTGAATCGGATGCGCGTCTCCACAAGCCGTTCGCGGAACCCGCCCTTGGGCGTCGCAAGCGTCACGCCGGTGTAGACGCGGTGGGCGCGCCCGGACAGCATGCGCAGGCACTCGGCGGCTTCGTCCACCACTTCCGGCTTGGGGAGCACCCTTCGGCCGAGCGCGACCACGGTGTCGGCGGAGATGATGTAGGCTCCGGCGAGGTCCGGCATGTTGCGGCTGATGCGGAAAGCCGCCTGGGCTTTCTCCAGGGCCAGCCGGCCGGCAAGGTCACGGGGCCTTTCGTTCTTCTTCGGCGTCTCGTCGACATCGGTGGGCAGCAGCGCGTCCGGGATGATGCCGCACTGCTCGAGCAGCGCGAGACGCCGCGGGCTGGCCGAAGCCAGCACGAGCTTGGGCCGCCAGGAAGGTGCAGGTGTGTCGAAGCGGCCAAACACGGGGTGGTTCCTGTTGCTTTGCCGGATGCACTACCTCATTGGCCGGGGAATGTGAACTGCCGCGAGATTGAGGCGGAAGCGCTCCCTCGCTGCGTCACGATCCTGCTTCGACGGAACGGACCGCGGCATCTGGCGCTGCGTCCGGACCCGGCGCGGGCGCTGCGCTCGAGGCCCGGGCTGCGGCGGCGCGGTCGGCGCTCTCCAGCGCGCGGAATTTGCGCACGCTCAGCGGGATGGTGGCGAAATAGGTGATCACGATCAGGCTGAGCATCTCGAACGGATACGCCACCACGAGGGCGATCGCGAGGATGACCCCTAGGAAGATCGGAGCGACCAGATGCCGGGGCACGCGGGCGCCGAGCGTCTTGCCGGCGTACATCGGCACCGTCGAAATCGTCAGGAAGGCGCAGAACAGCAGATAGGCCGCGACGAAGACGGAGCCGTAGGGAGAGATCGGCAGCCCGAGGAAGTACAGGTAGAGCGGCAGCATGGCCGTCACCGCGCCAGCTGGCGCGGGCATGCCGGTGAAGAAATTCTTCTGCCATTCCGGGCGGTTGGGATCGTCGATCATCACGTTGAAGCGCGCCAGGCGCAGGCACATCGCGATGGCGAAGATGATGCAGATGATCCAGCCGATATTTTTCAGATCCTTCAGCACGAAATGATACAGGATCACCGCCGGGACGACGCCGAAATTGACGAAATCGGCCAGCGAATCGAGCTGCGCGCCAAATCTGGAGGTGCCTTTGAGGAAGCGCGCCAGCCTGCCGTCGACCCCGTCGAGCGCCGCGGCGATCAGCACGCAGACCACGCCGAGCTCCAGCTTGCCCTCGACAGCCAGGCGCATGCCGGTGAGGCCAAGCGCAAGCCCAAGCAGCGTGATGAGGTTTGGCGCAAGCAGCCTGAAGGGAATGGGCTTGAAACGGCGCTTCTTCGGCTCATCCTTGTCAGGCTGGAACGAGGGGAACAGTTCGCTCAACGCTTTGGCCTTCCGAACAACGACGCCGCATCGTAATCCAGAAACGGGCAGGTGAACAAGCGCGGCGGCTGAATTGGCTCGATGACGTCGAGCTGTGGCCGGCGCGGCAAAAGTGGCCGGCCTTGAAACAAATCAAGGCCCCACGACGTATTGCTTGCATGAAGCACAGCAGCCTAGCCCTCGCCGCCCTCCTTGCAGCCCCTGCCCTCGCCAATCCAGCCTGGGCGGGCTCCGTGCTCTTTGGCCCGGTCCTGGAGGCGCAGGGATGGCGGCCCCTGACTTTCCGCTCGCTTGCGCCCATGCAGTTCTCGGCCAACGGCGCAGCGCAGCTCACGATCCGCGGCGAGAAGGCCGTCAGCCTGATCTGGCGGAGCCTGGATGAAAGCGATTGGCAAGCCAGGACGGCAAGCTGGCGCTGGCGCGTAGACAGCGGCCCTCCAGCGACGGACCTCGCCGTCAAAGGCGGCGACGACCGGGCGATCGCCTTGTATTTCGTGTTCGCGAAGGATGCCGCCGCAGCGCGCGCGGCGGCGGGCTCCAGCAGCCTGAGCTCCGCCATGTGGTGGTCTTCGGGCGCGGCGCTCGTCTATGTCTGGGGCGGCGTCGGCCAGAAGAACGCAGTCGTCCCCAGCCCGCACATGGGCGCCAGCGGCAGGCTGGTGCTGCGCCAGCCCGGCAATGCGGCGGACGGCCGGTGGGTGCCGGAGCGGGCGGACCTCGCCGCGGATTTCCGGCGGGCGTTCGGGCGCGAGCCGGGCCCCCTCGTCGGCGTCGCCGTCTCATCCGACAATGACGACACCGGCGCCTCGACCCGTGCCGCGATCGAAGCGCTCACCATCGATTGACGGAGCGCGCGCCGTCTTCAGCGGCGACGCAAGGCCACATCATGAAAACTGGTCAGTCCGCCATGGAGAGAAGCTTCACATCCGTGTTCTGCACCTCGATGCGGTGGAACTCGGATCCGATCCGCCGGCTGGTGATGCCGACGCCGCGCTTGAGCAGCAGGGCCACCCTTTCGCCCGGCGGCCTTGACGAGAGCCAGCCGTGCAGATCGGCGAGGTTGCCGTAAGCCTTGCCGCCGACCGTCTCGATCTGGTCGAACATCACGATCCCGCGCCGCGATGCCTCTTCGCCCTGCTTGATGAACTCGACCCGCAGCCTGGGCTCGTCCCGGTAGTCGATGTCGAGGCCGTTCCGCTGCACGATGAGCATGCCGGCGAGCGTCAGCACGCGACGCATCATCACGGGCTCGGGCGACAGGATCGGCGTGTCAATCTCGACGATGGCGCCCTTGCGCAGCACAGCCAGCTTGACCCGCCCTTGCCGCCCACGCAGGGACGTCATGAAATCCGGAAGGTCGGCGGCGCGCTTTTCGCCAGCGACGCCCGTGACGACGTCGCCCGTCTGCAGCACGTCCGCGCCTGGGACGTTCGGGAAAGCCCGGGCCACGCTGAGGCTTTCGTTGCGTCCCGTCTTCGTCCAGTAGGCGGGAACCTGGGGCTGGGTGGCGTCCTTGCCCTGCCGCAGCAGGTCGAGGATCGGGCACACATGGCGGATCGGGGTGGCGAACCCAAGCCCCGGCATGCCTGGCATGTTGGCGGTGTTGACGCCGATCACCTCCGCGGTCTCGATCCCGAGCAGAGGGCCACCTGAATTGCCGGGGTTCAACTGCGCATCGAGCTGGATGTATTCCTCATAGCCGAAGATGCGGAGGCTGGAGATGATGCCGCGCGTCGCGGTGAACGCAAGGCTTGCGGGATGGCCGTAGGCCACGACGCCGGCCCCCTGCTTCAACGGCAAGGCGCATCCAAGCTTCGCCTCCCCGGCATCGGAAGGCAGCTTGTCCGGCGCGATCTTCAGCACGGCGATGTCCAGCGTGTTGTCGATATAGAGCCGCTCGACCTGAAGCCATTCCTCGTCGTCGAAGCCCACCTCGACAAGGCTGGGCGACCGGCGCGCCACATGGGCGTTGGTCAGGATCCAGCCCTTCTGCCTGTCGATGATGAAGCCGGTGCCGCGCGCGGTGCCGAAGCTGTCCGGCGGAATGGGCCAGTTCACGGTCGCGCGGATCTTGACCGTATACTTCTCGGCGCTTTGCAGCATCGACGCCAGATCCGGGCCGGCCTGCGAGCGGACGTTGCCCAAGGGTGCGAGAAGCATGACGGCGATTGGGAGGAAGAGCCTGGCGGCGAGCCGAAAACGCTTGAGGAAAGGTTGGACCACGCGGTGCTCGCTGACGTGAGATGACGGCCGACCGTAGGCGGCGTCATGACCGCCCACAAGCGGCGGGATCGTCACAGGCGTGTGAACCCGGACAGGCTCAGACGTGGGGGGACAGGCCGCATCTCGCGCCCGGGCGCCTTCGCTTGAGCGTGACCCCGCGCCTCACTGCGTGCGGAACTGCCGCGGCGCCTCGATGGCGGCGATGTCGGCGAGCACCGTCTCCCCGGCGATCGCGGTCTGGCCTTCCGAGACGAGCGGCTTGATGCCGAGCGGCAGGTAGACGTCGAGACGGCTGCCGAACCGGATCAGCCCGAAGCGTTCGCCGGCGGCAAGCACAGCGCCCTCCTTGATGAAGGGCACGATGCGGCGTGCGATCAGCCCGGCGATCTGCACGACCACGATCGGGCCATTCGTCGTCTCGATATGCAGGGCGTTGCGCTCATTGTCGTCACTGGCCTTGTCGAGTTCCGCATTGAGGAACAGGCCGGGCGTGTAGGCGATCTTCCTGACAACCCCGGCCACCGGCGAGCGGTTCACATGGCAATCGAACACGTTCATGAAGATCGACACGCGCGTCATTGGCTCGGCCGACATCTCGAGTTCGGGGGGCGGCACGGCCTGCACGATCATGCTCACGCGGCCGTCGGCCGGCGAAATGACCAGCCCGTCCCGCTGCGGCGTCACGCGCGGCGGATCGCGGAAGAAATAGCAGATCCAGATCGTGATGATCAGGCCGACCCAGCCGAAGGGCGACCACAGGTTGCCGAGCACGAGCGAAGCGACCGCGGCGATCGCGATGAACGGATACCCTTCCTTGTGGATCGGGACGAACAGCTTCTTGACGGAATCGAGGATCGACATCGGGAACGGCTTTCAGGGTTGGCCGCCAGGAGCACCGGCGTTGGCGCTCATGTAAGCGGGAATGGGCCATTGCGCCATAGCCAAGTCGCAGGCGCACGAAGGGCCGCCCGACGGCGCCCCGCGACTTTCGCGCCTCAAGCCCGCATTCACGCAGCCTTGCCGTCAGCCACCAGCCGGTCCAGCCGCCAGTAAGCCAAGGCGGCGGCGATGGCGCCCGCCATCGCGATCCACAGCGTCGTCATCTTGCCAAGCCCTCCGTAGAGAAAGGCGAACAGCACCGGGGAGGCTGCGAACATCAGGTTCAACCACAGCGAAAGCCTGCCCAACGTGGCCGCATATCCGCCGGAGCCGAAGAGCTCGAGCGGCAGCGTCGCCCTGCCCGCCGCGATCATGCCCGTGGCGAAACCATACAGCGCCATGCCGACGCCGATCACGGCGATCTGCAGCGGGCCGGGGGGCACGCCGCCGATGCCGATGATCAGCATCAGGAAGCAGAAGGGCGACAATAGCGACGCCGCGCTGACCAGGCGCATGCCGCCGACCCGGCGCGCGACGCCAAGATCGACCGCACGCGCCAGAACGGTGAAATAGGCCTGGACCGAGGCGAGGATGATGGCCGCGCCGGTCTCCAGGCCTCCTGCGATGAACATCGACACGAAATACAGCGGCAAGCCCCACGACACGAGGCCGCTGACGCCCGATCCGACAACCAGCAGCCAGAACCCGGCGCTGCGGTGCCTTTCCAGCAGCAGCGGCTGTATCGCATGGCTGTCGGCAGGCAGGCCATGCAGCCTGAATTGCGCGTGTTGGGCGCGCGTCAGCAGGAACGTCAGCGGCAGGCAAAGCGCGATCTGCAGCCCCGCGTAGATGAAGCAGGTGATGCGCCAGCCGACCTGCGCATCGAGCCAGCCCGTCAGCGGCCAGACGATGCCCGATGAAAGCCCGCCGAACAGCATCAGCGTGGTGATGCCGGCCCTGCCGCGTTCCGGATAAGCCTGCGCCACGGCGGCGAAGGCGGCGATGCTCATGCTCAGCGGCACGGCCAGCCCGAAAAGCGCCCAGCCGGCGAGATAGCTGACGGGTCCGGTGCTGACCCCGATCACGGCGAGGCCGGTCGCCAGCAGGATGCAGCCGAGCATCATCGTCAGCGAAGGCCCGTTCTGGTCGATGTACCGGCCGATCCGAGGCCCGATCACGGCTGCGACGATCAGCATCACGGTGACCCCGCCGAAGACGATCTCGCGGCCGACGCCAAGGTCGCGGCTGATCTGCCGCTCGAGGATCGAGGGCAGGTAGAATGTCGTGCCCCACGAAATGATCTGCGTCGTGGAGAGTCCGGCGATGAAGAGGCCGAAAGGCGGCTTTGCGGCGCTGTCCGCTGCGCTCATGGCGTCAACGTGATCCTGACGCTCGGCTCTTCCGCTGCGGCTGCCCGCTTCAGCGTCTCCTCGGCGAAGGCCACTTCGCGCTGGCGATTCCACATCGCGGCGTAGATGCCGTTCTGGCCGAGCAGTCCATCATGGGTGCCCCGCTCGGCGATCAGGCCCTTGTCGAGGACTATGATCTCGTCGGCGTTGACCACCGTGGACAGCCGGTGCGCGATCACCAGCGTGGTGCGCCCCACGGAGACCTTGTCGAGCGAGCCCTGGATCTCGCGTTCGGTGAAGGTGTCGAGCGCACTGGTCGCCTCGTCCAGCACCAGCACGGGCGGCGCCTTCAGCAAGGTGCGGGCAATCGCGACACGCTGCTTCTCGCCGCCGGAGAGCTTCAGCCCGCGCTCGCCCACCTGCGTGGCGTAGCCATCAGGCAGCGACGCGACGAAGGTGTCGATCTGCGCCATCTCCGCCGCGCGCCGCACGTCCTCCTGGGACGAGCCGTCGAGCCCGTAGGCGATGTTGTACCCGATCGTGTCGTTGAACAGCACGGTGTCCTGCGGCACCATGCCGATGGCGAACCGCAACGATGCCTGAGTGACCGACGCGATGTCCTGGCCATCGATCGACACGCGGCCGCTGCTGGGTTCGTAGAAGCGGAACAGAAGCCGCGAGATCGTCGACTTGCCGGCGCCGGAAGGGCCGACGATCGCGACGGTCTTGCCGGGCGGCACGGTGAAGCTGATGCCTTTGAGGATCTTGCGCTCGGGGATGTAGGCGAAATGCACGTCCTCGAAGCGCACTTCACCGGCGGTGACCTGAAGCGCGGGAGCGCCAGGCCTGTCAAGGATTTCCGGGTCGCGGTTCAGAAGCACGAACATCTCCTCGATGTTCAGCGTCGCCTGCTTGATCTCGCGATAGACCGTGCCCATGAAGTTGAGCGGCGTGTAGAGCTGGATCAGCAGCGCGTTGATCAGCACGAAATCGCCCAGCGTGTGAGTGCCCAAGCGGATGCCGTCCACGCACATCCACATCGCGATGGTCAGCGCGATCGAGAAGATCAGCGCCTGGCCGAAGTTGAGCAGGGCAAGCGACTGGTACGCCTTGACGCTGTTCTTCTCGTATTTCGCAATCGCCACGTCGTAGCGCGCGGTCTCGCGCGTCTCGGCGCCGAAGTACTTCACCGTCTCGAAGTTCAGCAGCGAATCGATCGCCTTGGCGTTCGCATCCGTGTCGCTGTCGTTCATGTTCCGGCGGATGTTGATCCGCCATTCCGTCGCCTTGATGGTGAAGGCCATGTAGACCGTGACCATCGCCAGCAGCAGCGCCACATAGCGCCAGTCGAACGTCCACAGCAGCGCGATGATGATCAGCGTCACCTCGACGACGACCGGCACGAGCTGGTTCAGCCCGAGCCGCACCATGTCCTCGATGCCGCTTCGCCCGCGCTCGAGCACGCGCGTCAACCCGCCCGTCTTGCGCTCCAGATGGAACCTGAGCGACAGGTGATGCAGGTGCGCGAAGGTCTGATGCGCCAGCTTGCGCACGGCGTGCATGAACACCGGCGCGAAGACGGCGTCGCGCAACTGGATGAAGGCCGAGGAGCCGACGCGCATCAGGCCATAGAGCAGGACCAGGACCAACGGAGCCGCCAGCAGCCATGACGCCTTGAGCGTGCCCGATGCAGACAATTCGGCGGTCAAGGCGTCGGTGGCGTACTTGAACGAGAAGGGAACGCCGACCAGGATGATGCGGCCAACCACCAGGAGCGCGAATGCCAGCACCACGCGGGCCTGCAGGTCCTTTCGGTCCCGCGGCCACAGATACGGCCATAGGGCGCGGAACGTGCTGATGAAGCCGCCGGAGGCGGCGGAGACTGCCGGCTTGCGCTCAGGCGCTGCGGAGGGGGGCACGGTCGAATCTGTGGCTGAATTCATACTGACATTACTGCGTTTCCAATGTGCATATAGGCCACCCGGCGCACGCAGGCGATGGCCCGTCACGCATGAATGCACATGGCAGCCCTGCGTCCATACACGGCGACGGCTGGTGGGGCTCGGCATTTTCTCCGGCGCCAAAGCACATGACGCCCGGATTCTGCGGCCTTGATCTTGCCTCAAGCCTGAAGTCCACTCACACTCAAGATCTGGACGCCCAGCGAAATGGCGCGACAGACACGACGGAGGACATATTCCAATGAAGACTTTGCCGATATTTGCCACGGCTGCCATCGCCGCGTTGGCCACAGCCCTTCCCGCGCAAGCCCAGAGAGTCCAGAGAGCGCCTGGCGAGATCACCGTCATCAACGCCCGCGCCGTTGCGCTGACAGCGTTCGAAGTCGCCACCAGCGGCGAAAATCCGCGCCTCGTCGGCAAGATCTCGCGGCCGCTCGCGCCGGGCCAATCGGTCAAGCTCAAGCTCAACAGGCCGACGGGCTGCTCGTTCTTCGTCCTTGCCCGCTTCGAGGACGAAAGCGAGAACGATGCCGAGGGGGCGAACCTTTGCGGCGAAACGCAGATCCGGCTGACCGATTGAGACGCAGCAGCCGGTAATCGGCATCCTGCAGTTGCCGACGCATCCTTTGCCGATTGCCGGCCGCCAATCTCTTACTCGCCCTTCACCTCCGCCTTCACCAGCTTGTAGGTGATGGAGTCCACCAGCGCCTGGAACGAGGCGTCGATGATGTTTGCGCTGACCCCTACGGTGGTCCAGCGCTCGTTCTCATCCGCGGAATCGATCAGCACGCGGGTGACCGCATCGGTGCCGCCCTGGAAGATGCGGACCTTGTAATCGACCAGCTTGATGTGCCTGATGACATCCTGGTAGCGCCCCAGATCCTTGCGGAGCGCCTTGTCCAGAGCGTTGACCGGTCCGTTGCCTTCGGCGACCGACATCCGGCTCTGGCCGCCGATCCTGACCTTCACGATGGCCTCCGAGAACGTCACCAGCTCGCCGACCGCGTTGTAGCGCCGCTCGACGTTTACCTTGAAGCGCTCGACGTCGAAGAAGCTCGGCACTTGCCCCATGACGCGCTTGGCCAGCAGGAAGAACGAGGCGTCGGCGCCTTCGAAAGCATAGCCCTGCGCCTCCTTGTCCTTAACTTCCGAAAGCACCCTCGTCAGCCTTGGATCGGACTTGTCGATGGTGATGCCGATGCGTTCGAGCTCCGACATCAGGTTGGACTTGCCGGCCTGATCCGAGACCAGAACCCTGCGCACGTTCCCCACCGTCTCGGGCGCGACGTGCTCATAAGTCCGCGGGTCTTTCATAACCGCCGACGCATGGATGCCCGCCTTGGTGGCGAAGGCCGAAACGCCGACGAACGGCGCGTGCTTGTTCGGCGAACGGTTGAGGATCTCATCCAGTTGGCGGGACGCCTTCGTCAGCTCCCCCAGCCGCTCGTCGTCGACGCCGATCGTGAAGCGGCTGGCGAGCTTGCCCTTCAGCTTCAACGCGCCGATCAGCGTCACCAGGTTGGCGTTGCCGCAACGCTCGCCGAGGCCGTTCAGCGTGCCCTGGACGTGCCGCGCGCCGGCCTCGACCGCCGCGAGCGAATTGGCGACCGCGCAGCCGCAATCGTCGTGGGCGTGGATGCCGAGATGGCTGCCGGGCACCGTTTCGGCCGCCCGCCGCACGATGGTGGCGATCTCATCCGGCAGCGTGCCGCCATTGGTGTCGCATAGCACCACCCAGCGCGCACCCGCCTGGAACGCCGTGCGGGCGCAGGCCAGCGCATATTCAGGGTTTGCCTTGAATCCGTCGAAGAAGTGCTCGCAGTCGACGATGGCCTCCCGCCCCGCCGCGATCGCCGCCTTGACGCTGTCATCGATGCTGGCGAGGTTTTCCTCGTTCGTCGTCTCCAGCGCCACGCGCACATGGTAGTCCCAGGTTTTGGCGACGAACACGATGGTGTCGGCGCTGCTGTCCAGCAGGCCGGCCAGCCCCGGATCATTGGAGGCCGATCGCCCCGGCCGCCGCGTCATGCCGAATGCGCAGAACTTTGCGGACTTCGTGGCCTTTTCGGCAAAGAACGCCGTGTCGAGCGGGTTGGCGCCGGGATAGCCGCCCTCCACATAATCGATGCCAAGCCCGTCGAGCATCGCGGCGATGGTCTGCTTGTCATGCAGCGAGAAATCGACGCCGGTGGTCTGCGCCCCGTCGCGCAAAGTGGTGTCGAACAGATAGACGCGCTCCGGGCTGCCGTCCATCAGGCCTCCTCCCCGGAGGCCAGGGCCTTCTCCATCACCATGCTGGCCATCCACTCGTCGCCGACGCTCAACGTGGCGCGGCGCACGGCGACATAGCCGAGCTTCTCGAAGAACGGCAGCGCATTGTCCGTCACCGAAGCTGCGAGCTTCTTGGCGCCGCGCGCCTGCGCCAGCCGCTCGAGCGCATCGACGAGATGCCGGCCCACGCCCATGAAGGCCATGTCCGGATGCACATGCACATTCTCGATCATCGCGTTGTCGCGCATCGTGGCGAAGCCGACAGGCTCGCCGTCCTCCTCCGCCACAAGCGTCAGGCAGTCGCTGAGGTGCTTCGACCAGACCTTCTCGTCCTCGGCCTTCGCCGCCCACATGGCCCTCTGGTCGTCATTGTAGGCATCGGTCGCCAGCTCCTCGATCGACGCCTGGAACAGGATGCCGAGATCGGCATGATCGGCCGGCAGCGCAGGGCGAAGGGCATAGCTCATGGCTTGCCCTCGGCATCTGACTTGGTCTCGCTGATCGGCTTGCTCTCGTGGCCGAGCCTGCTGTCATTGATCGGCTTGGGGCCCTGGTGATGCATCCCGGCCGGCCGCCAGGTCGAGCTGAACTCGCCGGTGTCGGGGTCTTTCGCGTCCATCAGGATCACGCCCATCGCGACGATCTCGGCCCGCAGCCGGTCTGATTCTGCAAAGTCCTTCGCGTTCCGCGCCGCAATGCGCGCCGCGATCAAGGCTTCGACTTTTGCTGGGTCAGGTTTGGAGTTCATGATCTTCGGTCCTTTTCAAGGGAGAACAGGCATCGTCATTCCGGGCCGCGCCAGCGAAGCATGGATGACGTAGAAAGTGTGGCCAGATGCGGTATTTCGGCATGTTGCGCAAATGCTGATGCCTCCCTTGCCCCTTGCGGGAGAGGGTAAGGGAGAGGGGTCGCGCTGATCTGGCCGCGCGTTCACCGCTTCACCTCCCGCGTCGTCGTGGGGTTGCCGTCGGCATCCTTGCCGTCCTTGAGCGCGATGCCCATGGCGGCAAGTTCATTGCGGATGCGGTCGGATTCAGCGAAGTCCTTGGCGCGGCGGGCGGCTAGGCGGGCTTCTATTTTTCTAGCAACATCGGCTGCAAACCTCGCATTCACTTTTCCTTCCATGGCGATCTTGAAGCCAAGAAACTGCAAAGCAGCATATAGCTTTTGTGCTGCGATAGCGTTGTCTTCTAGCAGTTCAGCTTCAGAGCCGAAGTCCGAATGGTGGTTGCGTACGCCATTTGCTGTCGCATCGAGCATGTCAAGATATCTGATAAACGCTCCCGCATTCAAATCATCGATTAGCGCATTCACGCCGCCTTCTAAATTGATCGAACGAATTGACTCACGATTTGCCTCACCAAATTTGTCGAGGGTACGTTTCCACTTCAGGAGTTTATGTTCCGCCTCCTCCAGCGCCCTGACCGTCCAATCAATCGGCTGGCGATAATGCGTCTTCAACATCGCAAGCCGCAGCACTTCGCCGGGCCACCTCCGCCCGCCGAACTTATCAGTGTTCAGCAATTCGTCGATCGTGACGAAATTCCCATCCGACTTGCTCATCTTCCTGCCCTCGACCTGCAGGAAGCCGTTGTGCATCCAGACGCTGGCCATCTTGTCGACGCCGAAAGCGCAGCAACTCTGCGCGATCTCGTTCTCGTGGTGCGGGAAAACGAGGTCGATGCCGCCGCCGTGGATGTCGAACTGCTCGCCCAGGAGCGCGCCCGCCATGGCCGAGCATTCGATGTGCCAGCCGGGGCGGCCGAAGCCCCAGGGGCTTTCCCAGCCCGGCTCGGTCTCGGGATCGGATGGCTTCCACAGCACGAAATCCGTCGCATCGCGCTTGTAAGGCGCGACATCGACGCGGGCCCCGGCGATCATGTCGTCGAGGTTGCGGCGCGATAACGAGCCGTATTTGGGCGCGCCGGGCAGCTTGTCCATCGCGGTCGGCGAGAACAGCACATGACCTTCGGCCTCATAGGCCACGCCGCGCGCCACCAGCTTCTCGATGATGCGCACCATGTCCGTCGGCTGCTCGCCGTTCGCCACGAAGTCGGTGGCGCGGGGCGTATGCGTCGGGTCGAGCACGTTGAGCGCTTTAAGGTCAGTGTTGAACTGCGCCACCGTGCCTTCGGTAAGGTCGCGCATTTCGGCCAGCAAAGGCCGCTTCCTCGTCCAGCGCTCAAAGGCGCGAGCGTTGATCTTGTCGTCCACGTCCGTGATGTTGCGGGCGTAGGTGACGTGGCTCTCGCCATAGATATGCCTGAGCAGCCGGAGCAGCACATCGAATACGATCATGGGCCGTGCGTTGCCGATATGTGCGTAGTCGTAGACGGTAGGGCCGCACACATACATGCGCACATTGGCAGGATCGAGAGGCTCGAACCGCTCCTTGGTCCGGGTCACGGTGTTGTAGAGCTTCAGCGTGTGGGAGGCTGGCGATGGCATCGAACTGATCCGTCAGTATGCAAGAAGAAGAACACAGGTTGTCAGACGTGTTCCGCCCGACCTCGGTGGCCGGGACGCTTGTCATCTTGAGAGATCGCAGAAGACGAGGCGGTTCCAGCCAGCGGTCGGGCTAGCTACAAATCGAGCGGATCGCGGAGACTTGAAGCGCTGCCATCATCATGAGCGGTTATTGCCTTTTGTCAGCAGCGAGGTCAAGTGGGCGTCTCCAAGCCGCTGATTCGGCGCTGGCGCGCAGCGTGCGGCAAGCTGTTTTCATCATTTCTTAATCGTTGACCCTCAACGTCGGCAGCATCGAGCGCTGCTCACGGAGCCATATCCTTATGCGCCGCGTCATCCTTCCTTTGTCGTTTGCCCTGATCGCCGCGGGGGCTGTGTCGTTCTCGGTGGTTCCGTCGGCAGCCCCGACCGCAAAGGGTGAGCAGAGCGTTTTCCTACTGCCCGCCTCGGACGGCTACGGCATCGCCGAGTGCCTCACCGGGCAGCGCGAATGCGGGCGCATCGTCGCCAACGCCTGGTGCGAATCCAAGGGCTTCGCCAAGGCGGCTTCGTATGGCGTGGTGTCCGCCGCCGACATCACAGGCTCGGTCGCCGGCCGCGGCGGGCAGGCCGGCACCGCGCCGCCGCTGACGATCACCTGCGCCGAATAGAAGGGCTCAGCCCTTCACCCACTCGGAGCATTTCGGCGCGGCCTCGCCGCCCCATGGCATGATCGGAACGCTCGAGGTCGAGTTCTTCGGCGAGCCGTCGATCAACTTGTCCGAATAGACGAGATACACCAGCACGTTGCGCTTGGCGTCGCAGCCACGGACGATCTGCATCCGCTTCCATATCAGCGAGCGGCGCTCACGGAACATCACCTCGCCCTGCTCGAACTTGGCCTTGAACTTGATCGGCCCCACCTGCCGGCAGGCCAGCGAGATGTCCGAGACCTCCTCGGCCACGCCGAACATGCCGGCGACGCCGCCGCGCTCGGGGGTGGTGTAGTGGCAGGCGACGCCCTCGATGGCGGGATCGTCCATGCCATAGACCGCGAGCTTGTCATCGGGGGTCAGCATCTTCCAGACCGTCGACTTCCTGAAGATCAGGTCCGGATCCTCCTCGGCGGCGGCAGGCAGCGCCACGAAGGCGCAGGCGGCGATCACGCAGGATCGGATCACGAACGTCAATGCGGCGCTGCGGGTCATTCTGGGGAGCCTTTCGTTTGACCATCACATGGTGACAGCAGGCCTGAAGGGGAAGGGTCGGCGATGCAATTCGCGTGCTCCATCATGCGGCCGCCGCCGTGCAGGCACTCAATTGGACGCTTCACGCTAGAGCAAAGGGCGACTATGTTTCACCCAGCCGCAATCTTTGGGGGAAGCTGATCATGCAACGTCGCGATTTTCTGAAGAAGGGCGGGCTCGCCGCCTCCGCCGCAGCCACCGCCACGCTGGCCTCGCCGGCGCTCGCCCAGGCGATGCCGGAGGTGAAATGGCGCCTGACATCGAGTTTCCCCCGCTCGCTCGACACGATCTTCGGCACGGCGCAGACGCTGGCGAAATACGTCGCCGACGCCACCGACAACCGCTTCCAGATCCAGACATTCTCGGCCGGCGAACTCGTGCCGGGCCTGCAGGCGCTCGATGCCGTGTCCAACGGCTCGGTCGAATGCGCGCACACGCCGACGTATTTCTACGTCGGCAAGGATCCTGTGCTCGGTTTCGGCACCGGCGTCCCATTTGGGCTCAACGCCCGGCAGCAGCATTCGTGGTGGCACTTCGGCGGCGGCGAGAAGCTGATCAACGAATCGCTCGCGAAGTTCAACACGTACGCCATCCCCGCCGGAAACTCCGGCTGCCAGATGGGCGGCTTCTTCCGCAAGGAACTCCAATCCCCCGCCGATCTGCAGGGGCTCAAGTTCCGCATCGGCGGCATGGGCGGCCAGGTGCTGGCGAAGCTCGGCGTCGTGCCGCAGCAGATCGCGGCGGGCGACGTCTATCCCGCGCTGGAGCGGGGAACGATCGACGCCGCCGAGTTCGTCGGGCCGTACGACGACGAGAAGCTCGGCTTCAACCGCGTCGCCAAATACTATTACTATCCCGGCTGGTGGGAGGGCGGCGCGATGCTCCATCTCGTCATCAATCAGGCCGAGTGGAGCAAGCTGCCCAAGCATTACCAATCCATCCTGACCCATGCCTGCGAGGCCGCCAACAACTGGATGCTGGCCAAGTACGACGCGGTCAATCCGCCCGCCCTGCGCCGTCTGGTGGCGGCCGGCACCGAGCTGCGCGCCTTTCCGCAATCCATCATGGAGGCGTCGCTGAAGGCGGCAAACGAGTATTACGCCGACATCGCCAGCAAGAACGAGGCCTTCAAGCGCACGCTCGAATCAATGACGGCGTTCCGCGGCGAAACGCTGCTGTGGTGGCAGGTCGGCGAATTGTCCTACGACGCCTTCATGGCGCGCACGCGCGGGCGCGGCTGATTGCCAGCCGTCGTCGGCAAGGAAGCAAGCTGCCATGACCGATCCTGACGCCGGCGCGAAGCCGGCGGACAACCTGAAGCTCGAGCGCTTCCTGCCCTACCGGCTGGTGGTCGCGGCGACGCTGGCCAGCCGTGCGCTGGCCCGCATCTACAGCCGCCATTTCGGCATCGGCATTCCGGAATGGCGCGTGATGGCGATGCTCGGACAGTTCGACCGGCTGACGGCCCGCGATGTCGGAGAGCTGTCGCATATGCACAAGACCAAGGTTTCGCGCGCGGTCAGCGAACTGGTCGAGCGGGGACTTGTCGAAAAGACACCGAACCGTGATGACATGCGCGAGGCGTTCCTTTCGCTCAGCATTCCGGGGCGCCGGATCTACGACCAGGTCGCGCCGATGGCCCTGACCTTTGAGAAACGTCTGATGGACGATATCCCGCCGGCCGAGATGCAGGCTTTCGAGCGTGTGCTGTCCACGCTGACCGAGCGCGTCAGGGTTCTCTCAGCCGGATTCACCGCTGCGGACGACTGATTATTTGGTATTTTGCCGGCGGAACATACTTCCGTCTCGTTTAGCTTCTGTTATTGATGCGCCCGCAAAGCTCGCTGTCGGACCCGTCTCCGGAATTCGTCCGGAGTTGAGCCTGACCCTCATTGAACGGCTATAGATGCTCGTCCGTTTCCGTCTGCTTGCCTTCGTCCTGACAGCCATGGCCGGCATGCCGTTCTCCGCCTTGGCGCAGGCGCCGCAATGCGATGCGTGGCGCGGCGAACTTGCCCGTCTGGACCGTGGCGGCGGCGGCTCGCCTCGCGCTTCGGGCGAGGCAGCGCGCGTCGGCGCGGCGCTGGGTCAGGCCCAGTCGCGCTATGCTGCGCTGCAGTGCGACGGCGCATGGGTATTTCAGGCGCCCCCACCGCAGTGCTTCGCCTTGCGCGGCCAGATCGGCCAGCTGCGGGCGCAATACGGGGCGCTGCAGCAGCAGGGCGGGGGCGGCAATGAAAATCGCCGGCGGGCGCTGATGGCGGCGATCGAAGACAATTGCCGGCCCGGCGTCTACCGTACCGACCCGATTCCCGCTCAGCCTGCCCAGCCCCGCTCCTTGTTCGAGGCGTTGTTCGGCGTGCCGGAGCGTCCGGTCCAGCCGGGCCAGCCCGGAATGGATGGCACATTGCTCGATCTCGAACTTCAGGAGCGGCGCGAGCCTTCATGGGGCTCCGGCCGCCCGGTCTGCGTCAGGACCTGCGACGGCTTTTTCTTTCCGCTCGCCACCAGCCCCGGCGGCCGCGAAGGCCAGCCCGATATGTGCCAGGCCCTGTGCCCCGCGGCGGAAACGGAAGTGTTCTACATGGCCGGCGACGGAAACATCGAGAACGCGACCCGGCGCGGCGGCGGCTCGTATTCTGGTTTGGCCAACGCCGGCAAGTACCTGCGCCAGTTCGACGCGTCCTGCACCTGCCGGAAGCAGGGCCAAAGCTGGGCGGCCGCACTGGCCGAAGCCGAAGACATGCTCGAGCGGCGTCGCGGCGACGTGATCGTCACCGAGCAGCGTGCGGAGGAGATGTCCCGCCCCAGGGTCGATCGCGCGGCCGAGCAGCGCGCTCGCCGTGAGGAGGAGCGCCTGCGCCGCCAGCAGGCGACCGCACCCGTCGCACCGCCATCCGATGTGGCCGCTGAAGCCGCCGCCGCACGCGCGCTCGACGCGGCGGGCCGCGCCGCGCCGACCGCCAGCACCGAATCGTCCGGCATCGGCCCCAGCAATCTCGGCACGGGCCTTGTCGGGGCCAATCAGGGCGAGCGGCGAGAAGTGGTCAACTCGGCGGGCGAGAAGCGAACTGTCCGCATTGTCGCGCCGCAGATAACGCCCGGCATCCAGTGACCAGCATCCAGTGACGACGCGCGGCTGAACGCCACGGCGGCTGGCCGTCCGCTGCGCCCTGATGCGTCAGGCCGTTTCGCCGGCCAACCTCTTGGCGATCCGCGCGCGGCCCATGAGCGGCAGCAATGGAGCAAGCTCGGGGCCGTGCTCGCGCGCGGTCAGCGCCAGCCGCAGCGGCATGAACAGGGCCTTGCCTTTCGCGCCGGTAGCCGCCTTGACGGCATCGGTCCAGGTCTTCCACGTCGCGCCGTCAGGTTCGCCCGCCGGCAGCGCCTCAAGGGCGCGGGCAGCGAAATCGGCGTCGGAAATGGTCGGCGCGATCGTTCCGTCGATCACCTCCCACCAGCCTGCGACGTCCTCAAACCGGTCGAGGTTGCCCCGGACCGCAAGCCAGAAGGCTTCTCCGCCATCGATGCCCATCGCGAGCAGGCGCGGCTCCGCCACCTTGAAGTCCATCTGGTGCAATGTCCGGGCATTGAGGTGATCGAGTTCCGCCTCGTCGAACCTCGCCGGCGCGCGCGACACATGCGCAAGGTCGACCAGCGCCGCAAGCTCATCGAGGCTGCCGACGGGCCTGACCGCATCAGCGGAGCCGACCAGCGTGGCGAGCGCCGCGACCGCTAGAGGCTCGATGCCGTTCTTGCGGAGCATGGAGAGGGACAGATGCCCGAGGCGCTTGGACAGCCCCTCCCCGCTGGCCGTGGTCAGCAGGTTGTGATGGGCGAAGTCCGGCGTGTTCCCGCCCAGCGCTTCGATGATCTGGATCTGCACCGCCGTGTTGGTGACATGGTCCTCGCCCCTGATGACATGCGTGATGCCCATGTCCATGTCGTCGACGACGGAAGGCAGCGTATAGAGATACGCCCCGTCAGCCCGGATCAGCACCGGATCCGACAGCGATGTGCAGTCGACATGCGCTGCGCCTCGCACCATGTCGGTCCAGCCGACCACGCGTGGCTCAAGCAGGAATCGCCAATGCGGCACGCGGCCTTCGGAAATCAGCGCCGCCTTTTCCTCCGCGGTCAGCCTGAGCCCGGCCCTGTCATAGATCGGCGGCAAGCCGCGCGCGAGCTGACGCTTGCGGCGGCGGTCGAGCTCGTCGGGGCTTTCAAAGCAGGCGTAGAGCCGATCCATGGCGCGCAGCTTCGAGGCGGCCTCGTCGTACAGCACGGTTCGTGCGGACTGCGAGAAGACGGCATGCGGCAAGACGCCGAGCCAAGCCAGGTCCGCGGCGATGCCCTGCGCGAATGCCTCGGTCGACCGCTCCTTGTCGGTGTCGTCATAGCGCAGGATGAACTTGCCGCCGTGCTTGAGCGCAAACAGCCAGTTGAACAGCGCAGGCCGGGCGTTGCCGATGTGCAGGCGGCCCGTCGGCGAAGGTGCGAAGCGGACGGCAGGGAGAGCGGCGGCGAATGTCATGCTGCGCTTATGGCGAACCGGAAGGCGTGGCGCAACCTTACGGTGCGGAGTCGATCAATGCTTGAGGACGCCCGCCGACTTGAGCACGATGGCCACGACCCCGCCGAGCGCTACGCCCACAAGCGCAGCTCCCGCGGCGTATGTGAGCCATCCAACGAAGCCTGACGTGTCGCCGATCGCCGAGGCGAGCGTGTTTCCAAAGCCTGTGAGGCCGTATTCCGGTGCCTTCCAGCCAAGTTCCGCCATCCCGTGCAGGATGATCCCGCCACCGACCCACAGCATGGCGAGCATCCCGACAAGGCTCAGCGCCTTCAGGAAGTACGGCATCCCGACGACGAGCCCCCGGCCCAGAGCGCGCGTGAGGCCGAGATGTCCGCGCGACATGGCCACGCCGAGATCGTCTGCCTTGACGATCATCGCGACGGCTCCGTAAACCAGTGCCGTGATGCCCAGTCCAACCACGGCGAGGACAATCGCCTGCATCGCCAGAGACTGCCCCGGCGCGTTCGCGAGCGTGATCGCCATGATTTCGGCCGACAGGATCATGTCCGTCCTGATGGCACCGGCGACTTTCGAGTTTTCAAGCTCGGCCGAAGATGCCGCCTCCCCCAGCACAGCTGCGGGCTCGGCGTTCGGCTCGTGTCCGACGATCAGCTCCTGAACCTTTTCGTATCCTTCGAAGCAAAGGAACAGGCCTCCGGCCATCAACAGCGGCGTGATGGCCCATGGGGCGAAGTAGCTGAGCGCAAGCGCGGCCGGCAGAAGGATCAGAAGCTTGTTGCGGATCGAGCCTCTCGCAATCTTCCAGACGATCGGCAGTTCGCGATCCGCAGCGAACCCCACGACATAGCGCGGCGTGACGGCGGCATCGTCGATGACGATGCCGGCCGCCTTTGCGCCCGCCTTGCTTGCCTGCGCGGCCACGTCGTCGAGCGATGCGGCCGCGACCTTTGCGATGGCAGCGACGTCATCGAGAAGAGCGAGAAGTCCACCGGACATGAGGGATCAGGCTTTCAAAAATCGACGACGTCGAGGCGTGCGGCGCCTTGCGGCTGAGGACCTCCAAGCTTCGGGGCGTACGGCCCATCGCCGGGATCGCGGAAATGATTGACGATCGGGTAGCGCCGATCGCGTCCGAACGAACGCTTCGTGACCTTCACCCCAGGGGCGGACTGCCGCCGCTTGTATTCGGCGAGGTAAAGCAGCCGTTCGACCTTCTTGACCACGTCGAGCGGATGGCCGCGCGCCACGATGTCGGCGACGCGCATCTCCTGCTCGACCAGGCAGTTCAGGATGTCGTCCAGCACCTCATATTCGGGCAGGGAATCCTGGTCCTTCTGGTTTTCGCGAAGCTCCGCCGTCGGCGGCTTGACGATGATGTTCTCCGGTATGACGATTCCTGCGGGCCCTTTCGCGCCTTCCGGCCTCCAGCGGTTGCGAAGGGCGCTCAGCCGATAGACCTCCATCTTGTAGAGGTCCTTGATCGGGTTGAACCCGCCGTTCATGTCGCCGTACAGCGTGCAGTATCCGACTGACATCTCGGATTTATTGCCGGTGGTGATGACCATCGGGCCAAACTTGTTGGACACCGACATCAGGATCGTGCCGCGCGCCCGGCTTTGCATGTTCTCTTCGGTGATGTCCGGCTCCCGCCCAGCGAATAGCGGTGCCAGAACGGACTGGAACCCGGCGACCACTGGCTCGATCGGGACGATTTCATAGGTCACCCCAAGCGCGCCGGCACATTCGAACGCGTCCTTCAGGCTGTCCTGAGAGGTGTAGCGGTAAGGCATCATCAGGCAGCGGACCCGTTCGGCTCCCAGCGCATCCACAGCCATCGCCGCGCAGATGGCTGAATCGATGCCGCCGGACAAGCCCAGCACGACGCCCTTGAATCCGTTCTTGCCGACATAGTCCTTGAGGCCCAGCACGCAGGCGGCATAATCAGCCTCGTCGGCCTCCTCGATCAGATGGCGCGCACCCTCAGTGCAGCGCCAGCCCGAACTTTCCTTCGTCCAATCGGTAACGACCACGGCCTCGCGGAAGGCGGGAAGCTGCAGCGCGAGCGAGGCGTCGGCATTCAGCACGAACGATGCGCCGTCGAAGACCAGTTCGTCCTGGCCGCCGATCTGGTTGAGGTAGACGAGCGGCAGACCGCTCTCGACGACCCGGGGCACGGCCACGGCCATGCGTTCGTCACGCACGCCGCGCCGGTAAGGTGAGCCGTTGGGCGACAGCAGGATCTCGGCGCCGGTTTCGGTCAGGCACTCGACGACTTCCTGCTCCCAGATGTCCTCGCAGATCGGCAGGCCGATGCGCACTCCGCGAACGGTGACCGGGCCAGGCAGCGGACCGGGCTCGAACACCCGTTTCTCATCGAAGACGCCGTAATTGGGCAGATCGACCTTGAACCGCACGGACTGGATTCGGCCTGCGTCAAGCAGAGCGTAGGCATTGTAGAGCAGCCCCCCCTCGACCCACGGCAGGCCGATGAGCATTGCGGGCCCGCCATTGGCGGTGTCGAGGGCGAGTTCGTCGCATGCCTTGCGGCAGGCGTCCTGAAATGCAGGCTTGAGAACAAGGTCTTCCGGCGGATAGGCCGAGAGGAACAGTTCGGGGAACATCACGACGTCGGCGCCCTGTCCGTGCGCGATCTTGCGCGCTTCGCGCGCTTTCGCCGCGTTTCCGGCAGGATCGCCGACAATTGGATCGAGTTGGGCCAGCGAGATGCGAATTTGCGTCGTCATGCCCCTGATTTAGCGCTCGGGAGCAATCACGGCAACAGGCGTCCTGGCATCTCGGCCAGACGGACAAGGCACGATGAGCGAGGCGCGGTCAATTGCAGACGCGGACACGCCTGACTTCGTACGTCCAGCTGTCGAGCCAGACTTTCTGCCGACGAATCTCGCAGTACGGCCTGTCCTCGTACACCACTGGCGGCCGGGCATAATAGACCGGAGCAGGCTCGTAATAACGCGGCGGCGGAGGCGGGGGCGGAGCATAGCCATATGCCGGGCGTGGCCCGGCCAGCGCGCCGCCGGCGATCGCGCCCAGCGCAAGCCCGCCGATGACGCCAGCGGCGATGGCGCCGCCGTCAGGTCCGCGGCGATGGCGCCAATCCGCGCTTGCATCGCTCGGCACGAGGGAGATGCCAGCGGCGACGACGCCCGCACCCAGCAGTCCGATTCGGCTCATGCGTGACAACATTGTCTGTCTCCGTGGCTGATATGCCAACTCCCATGTTCGAAGCTGTATCTTCCCACGCCATCCCTGTATTTTTGCTGAACAAATCGTGGCGGCACCAAGGCATATCGGCGCTTCCCTTTAACGTGTTGTTAGAACTGCGTTTACCGGACGTTAGGGTTACCGAGGCATAAACGACGGGTCAGCTTCTGAAGCTGACTTGTGTGGAGCAACCTCGATGCGCGTCCGTCCCGTCATTCTGGCATCAATCGCAGCGCTGGCGAGCGCCTGCGCCCTCCCTGCCCTTGCAGCAGACTACCCGGTCCTGCGCGGGACATCGTCGCCGTCGCTCCCGCCGCCGCCCGTGATCGATCCTGCGCCAGCCGTCGATTGGAACGGCTTTTACATCGGCGCCTATGGCGCAGCGGGGCAATCCGACGTCAGGGCGCGAAACACGCTGCGCACGGCCGTCACCGCAGGCGTGCCTGCGCCCTATGCCGGACTGGCCAACCTGGTGATCGCGACGACGAACAAATCGGTCAGGTCGACCGGCTTCGGGATGTTCGCCGGCTACAGCATGGCGTCGGACGACGCATTGATCGGCTTCGAAGGAGATTTCGGCTGGCTCAACGCGAAGTCGAACAATCTGGCTGTCCTCGCCCCGGGCTTTGCGACAAACGGCGTCCAGACGGCCACGGTCGGCCCCGCCTCAAGCCTGACGAGGGTCGAGACGATCGGCAGCGCCAGGATGCGCGCCGGCGTGATCTTCGGCAGCATCATGCCCTACGTGACGGGCGGCTTCGCCTGGGGCCATGCGAAGCTGAACGACACCGCGACCGTCAGCGTCGCGCCCGGAGTTCCCTCCCTTTATACGGTCACGGCCAACCGCAGCGTCCTGATGGCGGGCTACACGCTTGGCGCGGGCCTCGAAGCGCGCTTCGGCAACCTTTCGCTCAGGGGCGAATACCTCTTCACCTCCCTCACCCAGTCCAAGGCCGGACGCGTGGACGTGAACCAGGCGCGTTTCGGCGCAGGCGTGGCGTTCTGATCAGGATGCGCCCGGCGGCGCAGGGCCGGCCTTCCAGTCGGCATAGCCGCGCACGTGGTGGATGAACGCGGATGTCGGGCTTTCTTCGCCAATGGGCGAAACGGGCCAATCCCAGCGTTCGCCGCCGTCCGTCAATGGAACGCCGTGCAGAAGATCCACGCGCTCGATGATTTCGCCGCCTTCATCGACCTCGCTGTAGCTTTCATCGGTCAGCAGGCAGATGCGCGCCGAAAACGCCGCCAGGTCGGCAAGATGCGCCTCCACGGCCAAACGGGCCAGCGCCGGACCGCCGCCCATGCCGCGATCGGCAGCGCGCTCGACCGGAAGCGGCAGCTGCGACAGAAGGTTGGCTGAAATCACCAGATCGACCGCCGGATCAGCCTGCAGGTCGGCCAGCGGCGCAGCGCGGCGGACTTCTCCAGGCCCGCCAAGCTGGCTCAGCACCCCGGTCAGGTCACGCAAGATGAAGCTGACCTTGCGCTCGAAAGCCCAGCGCAGGCGAACGGGCCAGAGATGCACCGCATCCACAAGCACGACAGCGTCGAAGCTGCCGACCAGCATGTCCATCGGCACGTCGCGCAGCAGCCCCGAACCGAGCACGACGGCGGTTCTGCGCTGGGTCAGCCCCGAAACGCTCTCGGCCACGACAGCCTTGCATCGCTCGGCATGACCGGCCCATGCCCGCCAATGGCGAAATCCGCGGGACCACAGGCCAACGCTGTCCCGCAGGAGGCCATGCCGCCTGATCGCGCGCGGGGCCGGCGTCGCCAGATGCAGCGCCAGTTCTGCAAGCATGCCCGCGCCTGATCAGCGCCGGTCACTCGGCCGCTTCGACATTCGGCCGCACCTTGCCCTGGCGCTCCTTCTTGATCAGCTCAGCCACCAGAAACGCCATTTCGAGCGCCTGCTCGGCATTGAGCCGGGGATCGCAGGCTGTGTGATAGCGGTCGGACAGGTCGACATCAGAGATCGAGCGCGCCCCGCCGGTGCACTCAGTGACGTTCTTGCCGGTCATCTCGAGGTGGATGCCACCGGCATGCGTCCCTTCCGCGTTGTGAACCGCGAAAAAGGCCTTCACTTCGCTGAGGATCATGTCGAATGGCCGGGTCTTGTAGCCGGATGCAGCCTTGATCGTATTGCCGTGCATCGGGTCGGACGACCACAGCACATTGCGGCCTTCCCGCTTCACGGCGCGCACCAGCGCCGGGAAATGGTCGAACACCTTGTCAGCGCCAAAACGCGCGATGAGCGTCAGCCGCCCAGGCTCGTTCTGCGGATTGAGCATGTCGATCAGGCGGATCAGATCGTCAGGCTTCAACGAAGGGCCGCATTTCAGCCCGATCGGGTTCTTGATGCCGCGGCAGAACTCCAGGTGCGCGTGGTCGTGCTGCCGCGTGCGGTCGCCGATCCAGATCATGTGGCCGGACGTGTCGTACCAGTCGCCTGTCGTGGAATCGACGCGCGTCATGGCCTGCTCGTAGCCCAGCAGCAGCGCTTCGTGGCTGGTGTAGAAATCCGTCGTGCGCGTTTCGGGCGCAGCCTCGGGGTCGATTCCGATGGCGCGCATGAAATCGAGCGTTTCAGTGATGCGTTCGGCGACCTCGCGGTATCGCCCGCTTTGCGGCGAGCCTGACACGAAGCCCAGCATCCAGCGATGCGCGTTGTCGAGATTGGCGTAGCCGCCGGTCGCGAACGCCCTCAGCAGATTAAGCGTCGCCGCCGACTGGCGATAGGCCATCAACTGCCGCTGAGGATCGGGGATCCGCGCCTCCGGCGTGAAGGCGATGTCGTTGATGATGTCGCCGCGATAGCTTGGCAGCTCGACGCCGCCGATCACTTCCGTCGGCGCCGAGCGCGGCTTGGCGAATTGCCCCGCGACCCTGCCCACCTTGACCACGGGCGAGCCGCCGGCGAACGTCAACACAACCGCCATCTGCAGGAACATGCGGAAGAAGTCGCGGATGTTGTCGGCCGAATGCTCCTCGAAGCTCTCGGCGCAGTCCCCGCCCTGAAGCAGGAACGCCTCGCCCGCAGCGACTTTGCCCAACGCCCGCTTGAGCTTGCGCGCCTCGCCGGCAAAAACCAGCGGCGGAAAGCCGGCCAACGTCTTTTCCACGCCTGCAAGCGCATCCTGGTCAGGATACTGCGGCATCTGCTGCACAGGTTTTGCGCGCCAGCTTTCAGGTATCCAACGTTCGGCCATCATCCGTGCTCCGTCAAGGTCGAGCAGTTGCCCGAAGGCGACTTCAGTCGTCCTGTTAGCCTTTTCGGTCAAGGCCCGCAATGCGGAGCACCAAGATGCTATTTCACCAACTTCAGGCTTGTGATGATGGCGTTCAGATCGACGGCGTTTTCCTTCGCGCCCTCTTCCGTGCCCCAGTAGGTCAGGACCAGACCCTTGGTCTCCGTCGCCTGCAAGACCGTCAGGCTCACCTGCGTCGGCCCGTCGGCATCCTTGGCTTGCCACTTGATCTGGACGCCCGAGAGCCCGTTGACCGCGATGTCCTGTTTGGCCTGCGTCGCCTGGTTGAGGACGACGTCCTTGCTTTTCAGCCAGATGATCGCGCTGGAAATGGCCTGCGCCACATCCTGAAGTTCCGTGACTTCGATCGCGACATAGACCTCTTCGTCTTCGGACAGTGCTTCGACGCCCTTTGGCAGGGTGGTTGCGGTCCAATCATCGGGAATGGTGACGACGGCGATAGGGTTGGGGTCTGGAACAGAGTAAGTTTTGGCGATGGCAGGCGACACGACGATGACGCCCGCGAACACGCAGGCTGACAGCAGTTTCTTGAACATTGAGCAAACTTTCTGAAACGTGCCACGATGGGCTTCGGGCAGATACACGTGCGCACCTCGGAAGTCGATGCACACGCGGCGCACGGCGCGACTGCAATCCGGCCAGACTGTGCTGCGCCACTGTCAGGCTGCCCTGACACGATCGAGGAAACGCTGAACTTCGCTGCGCAGACGGCCCGCTTGGCTCGCCAGATCGCCCGAAGACGCAAGGACCTGTACGGCGGCGGAGCCCGTGGCCTCCGAAGCCTGGCGCACGCCGGTGATGTTGGCCGATACTTCCTGCGTTCCACGCGCCGTCTGCCGGACGCTTTCGGCCATTTCGGATGCCGTCACGTTCTGCTCTTCGACGGCGTGGGCGATCGTCGACGAGATTTCGTCGATCTCGCCGATCGTCTGCGCGACGCCCTGGATGGCGACGATCGTTTCGCCCGTGACCTCGCGGATGCGCGCCACGATGCCCGCGATTTCGGCGGTCGCGGCACTTGTCTGCCCGGCCAGCAGCTTGACCTCCGACGCCACGACGGCGAAGCCCCGGCCAGCCTCGCCCGCCCGCGCCGCCTCGATGGTGGCGTTGAGGGCAAGGAGGTTCGTCTGCTCCGCGATGCTGGAAATGATCGACACGACCGAGACGATCCGTTCTCCGGCCAGCGCAAGGTCCTGAACCTTGGCGTTTGCAGCCTGCGCCTGGGCGGTTGCGGTGTTGGCGATGCGGAAAGACGCGGCTGCCTGCCGGCTGATGCTCTGGATCGCATCCGACAGTCGGACGCCTGCGCCAAGCAGGTTCTGGACGCTGGCGGCGGCCTCCTCCGAGGCTCCAGCGACGGAGACAGCCTGAGCGGACGTCTGCTCGGCCGTCACCGACATCGATTGCGAGGCATTGTTGAGCTCTGTCGCCGACCGGGAGACAGTGTCCGCCACGATGGTCACCGCGTGCTCGAATTCCGCGACCGCCGCCTCGATCATCTGCTGGCGGCGATAGCGCGCCTGCTGCTCGCGCTCGGTCTCGGAGCGCAGCGTCTCATTCTCGAGGCCATGCTGCTTGAACACCATCACGGCGTTGGCCATCTGCCCGATCTCGTCGCCCCGGCTGACGGCGGGCACATCGCGCTGCCAGTCACCTTCGGCGAAGGCGCGCATGACGTGGGTCAGCCCCCGGATCGGCGCGACGACCATGTGATACATGCCCAACGCCAGCGCGATGCTGGCGACCAGCGCCAGCAGGGTCACGGACAGCACGGTCCTCTTGGTGGCGTCGACCTCATTGGAAGCAGCCATTGCGCCGGCATCAAGCGCTTTGAGCTTGTCCGCCCGCAGGGCCGCAGCAGCGTTGCTGATGTCGAGCGCGAGAGGCGCCATCACGACGTTCATCACCTTTTGGATTTCGGCCACCAACGGAATGAAGCTTTCGACCGCCTCCAGGTGGCCCACGATGCGCGAGGACAGCCGACCGGCCTCGGCTTTCATCTCCGTCGTTGACGCCATGATCACCAGCCGCAGGGCTTCGGTCTGGACGGCCCTGAACGAAGCCAGCATGTCATCGCGGTGCGAATCGATGGGCGTTGCCAGATATTGCTGGAGCGAGTTCATGCCGCGCACGAAGCGCTCCTTGATCGTCGCCATCATGAAGGCGTCGGCGGGCCGCCCACTGAGTTCGGCGGACTCCATCATGTCCGTCATGCTTTTGGCCAGGGCGGCATGGCTGCGGTTGATCTCCGTGCTGAGCAGCAGGTCCCGCATCTGCCGGAGGTCGGTGAGCTTGTCGACGGCCTTGCCATATGCATCGAGATTGGGCGCCACCGCGGCCACAGCGAGCCTCGAGGCGGCGTCATCTGATGTCGCATCCGTCAGCCGCGAAAGCTGGCGCTGCACGCGCTCAAGCGCGGTTTCGATCTCCACGCGCGCCTGTTGGCCACCCTTGATCGAGAAGGCGAAGCTCGCCCCCTGCAGGGCGGTCACGTCACGTTCGAGCTCAGCCGTGATCAGCGCGCTTTTGCTCAGTCTGGCGTGAGTTTCCGAAGCCTGGTCGGCCGAGCCGAGCCCCACATGCGCGATGACGGCGACGATGCCCATCATGATCAGCAGGACCGACAAAACGGCCGTGGCCTTGATCGACAACGATAGCGCTGAAATTCGGGAGAACATGCGAAGAGCACCTGTTTGACTGAAACATTCTATGGGTGTTCGAGGTTAATGCGGTGTTGCCGGAGCGCTGAATATCCGCCTCTCGACACCCGCCCGCGTCAGTTTGCGGTTGCATCCGGCACCCGCACGGTCCAATTGCCAGCCATGGCCCCACCGCTTCTCACCCTCAAGAACATCCGCCACGGCTTCGGCGGCGCGCCCTGCCTCGAAGGCGCCGAGCTGTCCGTGAGCCCGCGCGACCGCATCTGCCTGATCGGCCGGAACGGCTCGGGCAAATCGACGATGCTCAAGATCGCGGCGGGCCTGATCGACCCGGAACGCGGCGAACGCTTCGTTCATCCGGGCGTGACGATGCGCTATCTGCCCCAGGAGCCGGACTTCGGCGGCTTCGGGACAGTGCGCGCCTATGTCGAGGCGGGCCTCGCGCCGGGCGATGACTCCTATCGGGCAAGCTATCTTCTGGAGCAGCTCGGCCTCAGCGGCGAAGAAGACCCCGCGCGGCTTTCGGGCGGCGAGGCAAGGCGCGCGGCGCTTGCCCGCACACTGGCGCCGGAGCCCGACCTTCTGCTGCTGGACGAGCCGACGAACCACCTCGACCTGCCGGTCATCGCCTGGCTGGAGCAGGAACTGGCCCAGTCGAAAAGCGCGCTCGTGCTGATCAGCCATGACCGGCGCTTCCTTGAGGCACTGTCGCGCGCCACGGTCTGGCTCGACCGGGGAAAGGCCAGGCGGCTCGAGCAGGGCTTCACCGCCTTCGAGGCCTGGCGCGACAAGGTGCTGGAGGAGGAGGAGGCGGAGCGCCACAAGCTCGACCGCAAGATCGCCAACGAGGAGCACTGGCTGCGCTATGGCGTGACGGCGAGGCGCAAGCGAAACGTGCGGCGGCTGGGCAACCTGCATGCCCTTCGCGACCAGGCGCGCAACTACCGCAGGCCGCAAGGGGACGTGACCCTCGCCGTCACCGAAGCGGAGACCGCCGGCAAGCTGATGATCGAGGCGAAGAACATCGCCAAGGCCTATGGCGGCCGCAGCATCGTCGATGATTTCTCGATCCGCATCTCACGGGGCGAGCGCGTCGGCATCGTCGGCCCGAACGGCGCGGGCAAGACAACGCTGATCAACCTTCTCACCGGCGGCATCGAGCCTGACAGCGGCGACATCGTGCTGAGCCCCGCGACGGCGCTGGCGACGCTCGACCAGCGCCGCGACAGCCTGAAGGACGAATGGACGCTCGCGGAAGCCATGACCGACGGGCGCGGCGACTTCATCGACGTGGCCGGCGAGCGCAAGCACGTCATGGGCTACCTGAAGGATTTCCTCTTCACGCCCGAGCAGGCCCGGACGCCAATCAAGGTGCTGTCGGGCGGCGAGCGCGGCAGGCTGATGCTGGCGCGCGCCCTGGCGAAGCCTTCGAACCTGCTCGTGCTCGACGAGCCCACCAACGATCTGGACCTCGAGACCCTCGACCTGCTGCAGGAGATGATCGCGGACTATCCCGGCACGGTCATCCTCGTCAGCCATGACCGGGACTTTCTCGACCGCACGGTCAACGCCGTAATCATGGCGGATGGCGGCGGCAAGTTCACCACCTATGCCGGCGGCTATTCGGACATGGTCAACCAGCGCGGCGAAGGCGTCATGGCGAGAAAAGGCTCAGGCAACCGCCTGTCCGCCATGGCCAAGGGCGCACCCGCCGCTTCGGCATCTGCCAAGGAAACGAGGGCGAAGTTCACCTTCAAGGACCGCCACGCGCTGGAGACGCTGCCCAACACCATCAACAAGCTGCATGCCGACATCGACAAGATCAATGCCGTGCTGGCGGAAAACGGCCTGTTCGCAAAGAATCCCACGCGTTTCAACAAGGCGGTTGAGGCGCTGGCCATGACGCAGGCCCGCCTGGCGGAGACCGAGGAGGAGTGGCTCAGGCTGGAGATGATGCGCGAGGCGGTGGAAGGCTGAGCGGCGGGCCGGCGGCCTGTGCAAGGCTCAGCCCCGCTTGTATGTCTCGCGCCTGTCCGAAAATGCGCGGACGCGTTTGCGCCAGGCCCGGTAGCTGCCGCTCTTCAGCTCTTTGCGCATCAGGGCCTTCACCTCGTCGGCGCTCAGCCCATGCAGCATGGTGATGGCCGCGAAGCTGGCATGGTCGCTCAGCGCCATCTCGATCACCTCGCTGATCGCGGCGTCCGTCAATGGTGCTGCCTTGCTCATGCGCCGACCCGCGCAAGCCAGGCGTCCTCGTCGATCACCTCGATGCCGAGTTCGGAGGCGGCCTTGAGCTTGGAGCCTGCGCCCGGCCCGGCGACGACAAGGTCCGTCTTTTTCGAGACGGAGCCGGAGACTTTCGCGCCGAGCCGCTCGGCCATCGCCTTTGCTTCATCCCGCGTCATTTTCTCGAGCGCTCCCGTGAAGACCACGGTCTTGCCCGCGACGGGAGAATCGCCCGCGGCCTTCTCGGCGTCAATGATGGTCAATTCGGCCGCCAGCCGATCGACGATGGCGCGGTTGTGGCTTTCGGCGAAATAGGCGCGGATGGCTGCGATCACCGTCTCCCCGATCTGGTCTATGGCGTCCATCTCGGCCGCAGCTTCCGCATCGCCGGCCGCAAGCCGCATCGCCGCGGCATCGAACTCCTCCCATGAGCCATAATTGCGCGCCAGCATCTTGGCCGTGGATTCGCCCACATGCCGGATGCCGAGAGCGAAGATCAGCCGCTCGAGCGAAATGGTCCGCCGCGCCTCGATCGCGGCGAACAGGTTGCGCGCCGAGATCTCGCCGAACCCTTCGAAATTCTGGATGCGCTGCAGATTGCCGGGAGCAGCGTCGCGAGCCGCAAGCGTGAAGATGTCGCCGGGCTCCTTGATCAGTCCTTTCCCGAAGAAATAGGCGATCTGCTTGTCGCCCAGACCTTCGATGTCGAAGGCGCGCCGTGAACAGAAGTGCCTGAGATGCTCGATGCGCTGATAAGGACAGGCGAACTCGCCTGTGCAGCGCCGGACCACGCTCTCGATGCCCGCAGCCGTCGTCTCCTTCACCACCGTGCTTTTCAAGGCGCACGGGCAGACATGCGGAAACACGTAGGGCGCACTGTCCGCCGACCTGTTCTCGGCCACCACCTCGACGACTTGCGGAATCACGTCGCCCGCGCGCTGCACCACGACAGTGTCGCCGATGCGCACATCGAGCCGCGCGATCTCGTCGGCATTGTGCAAGGTCGCGTTCGACACGACGACGCCGCCCACGGTCACCGGCCGGAGCTTGGCCACGGGCGTCAGCGCACCTGTGCGGCCTACCTGGATGTCGATGGCGTCGACCAGCGTGGTCGCTCGCTCCGCCGGAAACTTGTGGGCCGTGGCCCAGCGCGGCGCCCGTCCGACGAAGCCGAGCCGTTGCTGCCAGTCGATGCGGTCGACCTTGTAGACGACGCCGTCGATGTCATAGCCGAGCATGGTGCGCTTCGCCTCGATGGCGGCGTGATGCGCAAGCAGCTCATCGACCCCGTTGCAGAGCTGCATCAGCGGATTCACCGGCAGGCCCCAATTGCGGAACGCCTCGACGACGCCGGACTGCGTGTCGGCAGGCAGCCGGGGCGCCTCTCCCCAGGCATAGGCGAAGAAGTGAAGCGGGCGCGCGGCGGTGATGGCCGGATCGAGCTGGCGCAACGAGCCCGCCGCTGCGTTGCGCGGATTGGCGAACTCCCGCTCGCCGGCCTCCCGCTGGCGCTCATTCAACGCCGCGAAATCCGCATGCGTGAGATACGCTTCGCCCCGAACCTCGAAGACGGCCGGAACATCGCCTTTCAGGGTCTTGGGAATGTCCGCGATGGTTCTGGCGTTGATGGTGACGTCCTCGCCCTCTTCGCCATCGCCGCGTGTGGCGGCCTGCCTGAGGCGGCCATCCTCGTAGCGCAGCGAGAGCGAAAGCCCGTCGATCTTGGGCTCCGCGATCAGCATCACCGCCTCCGACGCCGGCAGGCCCAGGAACGAGCGGATGCGCTGCACGAAATCCGCCACGTCGCCGGCGCTGAAGCTGTTCGACAAGGACAGCATCGGCACGCGGTGCCGGACCTTGGCGAACTTGTCCTGCGCCTTGGCGCCGACTTTCGCCGACACGCCGCTAGCCTTCAGATGAGGAAAGAGCGCCTCGATGGCCTCAGCCCGCCGGCGCAGCGCATCGTACTCCGCGTCGCTCATCACAGGGGCATCGTGCCCATGGTACGCCTCGTCGGCCCCGATGATCTGCGCCACAAGCGCGGCATGCTCCTCCGACGCCTCAAGCGGCGGAAGCAGTTCTGGCGGCGTGGTGGAGTGTGCAGGCGTGGTCATGACGTTGTTTTAAGCGGCGTCCGCCTCGCTCACAAGACGATGGCCGGCGTTCGCCGAACGAAACCTTTCAACGCAGGGGCGTCGTCTCAAGGAGCCGCTTGGCGGCAGCGCGCGCCTCGTCGGTGATGGTCGCGCCGGCAAGCATCCGGGCCAGCTCCTCCCCGCGCTCGTCAGCGGCGAGCGGCGAGACGCGCGTCGCCACGCGGTCCGGCGCGACCGCATGCTTTGATATCAGGAAATGTTGGCCTGCCTTGGCCGCGACCTGAGGTGCGTGCGTCACCGACACGACCTGGACCCGTGCGGCGAGCCGCGCCAGACGCTCACCGATGGCGTCCGCCACCGCGCCGCCCACCCCGGTGTCGATCTCGTCGAACACCAGCGTCGGCGCCGAGCCCTTGTCGGCCAGCACGACCTTCAGCGCCAGCATGAAGCGAGAGAGCTCGCCGCCCGACGCCACTTTGAACATCGGGCCGGGCCGGGTGCCGGGGTTGGTCTGCACCCAGAACGAGACGTGATCGTTGCCGCTGGCGCTCCAGGCGTCGGCATCGGTCGTGACCTGGGTGATGAAGCTGGCGCGCTCGAGCTTCAACGGCGGCAACTCCTTGCCGACTGCGGCGTCAAGCCTAATGGCCGTTGCGGCACGCTCGGCGCTGAGGGCGCTCGCCAGGCCGGCATAGACTGAGGCCTTCTCGGCCACATCGGCTTCGAGCGCTTTCAGCTGTCCTTCGCCGGCGTCAATCGCCGTCAGGTCTGTGCGGTAGCGCTCCTGAAGCGCCGCAAGGCCATCCACCGGCACGTCGTATTTGCGCGAAGCCGCCCGCAGGGCGAAAAGCCGCTCCTCGCAGCTTTCAAGATCGCGCGGATCGAATTCGGTGGCCCGCAGCGCCGCATCCAGCGCGCTCGCCGCCTCGTCGAGAGCGACCAGAGCCGCTTCGAGGGCCTTGATCGGCGCATCGACCAGTTGCGGAGCCTGCGCCGCCCGCCGCTCGAGCCGACGCATGTGCGCGGACAGTTCGGGGATGGGAGACCCCTGCCCGCTAAGCGCCTGGGAGGCTTCAGCGATGTCCTTGGCCACCTTTTCCGACTGCATCATCAGCTGGCGGCGGCTCGCCAGCTCCGTCTCCTCACCGGGCTGTGGCGCAAGCTTCGCCAATTCATCCGCGGCGTGCCTGAGGAAGTCCGCCTCCTTGCGCGCTGCCTCGACCTTGGCCCTGTGGCGCTCGAGTTCGTTGCGCGCCTCCCGCCAGCTGCGATAGGCGTCCGAGGTCGCGGCGGCTTGCAGCCCAAGGTCGCCAAAGACGTCGAGCATCGTCCGGTGCGTCTCCGGATCGATCAAGGCCCGGTCGTCATGCTGCCCGTGGATCTCGACAAGCGCTGCGCCGAGGCTCCTCAGCACCTGCACCGAGACAGGCTGGTCATTGACGAAAGCACGTGTCCGGCCGTCGGCGACCTGTACGCGGCGCAGGATGAGTTCGCCGTCGATGTCGATGTCGTGGCCACGGGCCAGAACCTGCGCCGGGTGCCCGTCGGGCACGTCGAACACGGCCGTCACTTGCCCCTGAGCCTCGCCATGCCTCACCAGGCTGCCGTCTCCGCGCCCGCCGAGCGCAAGCGCGAATGCATCGAGAAGGATGGATTTGCCAGCACCCGTCTCGCCCGTCAACACGCTCAGGCCGCCCTCGAATGGCAGCTCCAGGCGGTCGATGAGGACGATGTCGCGGATCAGAAGCTGGGCGAGCATAACCCGCTCAGCGCAGGCCGACCGTGCGTGTGAACCCGCGGAACGCGCGGCTGATCCACGACGTCCCCTGCTCGCGGGGCTCGAGGCCCCCCGACTGAAGCAAGGCATAGGCGTCGCGATACCACGGGCTGTCCGGGAAATTGTGCCCGAGGACGGCGGCGGCGGTCTGAGCTTCGTTGGTCACGCCAAGCGCCAGATAGGCCTCCGTCAGCCGCATCAACGCCTCTTCGACATGGCGCGTGGTCTGATACTTCGAGACGACGTCACGGAACCTGTTGACCGCTGCAGGGAAATTGCGCTGGCCAAGATAGAACCGGCCCACGTTCATCTCCTTGCCGGCCAGCTGGTCGCGCGCGAACAGGATCTTCTCGCGGGCGTCCTGCACATACTCGGAGCGCGGATAGCGGTCGATCAGCTCCTGCAGCGACACAAGCGCTTTCTCGGTGCGGTCCTGGTCACGTCCGATGTCGGGAATCTGGTTGTAGTTCGACATGGCCAGAATGTACTGCGCGTAAGCGGCGTCGGAATCGCCCGGATGCAGCGAAAGGAACCTGCGCGAAGCGCCGATGGCCTCCTCGTAGCGTTTGCCTTCATAATGCGCGAACGCCGTCATCAGCAGGCCGCGCTTGGCCTGCGGCCCGAAAGCGGCCTGCTTGTCGATGTCGGAGAAGGCTTTCGCCGCCCCTGCCGTATCGCCGCTCTCGAGGCGGGCGAGGCCCTGGTTGTAGAGCGTGTCCGGCGACACGTCCGCCAGCAACTCCTGCTTGTATTTCGATGTGGTGTCGAAAGGGTTCAGCGATGACACGGTATCGCAGCCGGAAAGGCCGAGCGCCATGCCGAACACGACAGCCAGATGGGCCGATCTCACGTGAACCATTCTCATAGCCTCGAATTCATGTTTGGCGCTGGACGCGCCGCTACATTCGCGATCGCTGCATGTAACCCAAGCACGGGCCGTTCGCCAAGCCACTCGGCAGGTTGATCGGCAAGAATGTTGAAGCGGGAGCCCGCCTCGGCTTCCGCAGGATACGCCATGTCGCATCCGGATGGCGAAAAAATGTCGCGATGAGCTTCGCTTGCATCTCGGTGGGTCATCGGCAGTTGGCAAGCCCGGCCGTCAGGCCTGACGGAGACGATGTCAGCTCAGCGCAGGAGCGTAGGCAGCGGCCGCCATCTGCACGCGGCGGGCCGGCACGGCGACGATCTCCTCGACGATCTCGAAATTGGCCGGATCGGAGAACAATTCGCGCAACACGCCGATATTGAGGCGATGGCCGCCGCAATGCGAACGGAACAGGCCAATGATCGGCAGGCCGGCAAGA
This sequence comes from Allobosea sp., assembly GCA_031412095.1. GTDB lineage: Bacteria > Pseudomonadota > Alphaproteobacteria > Rhizobiales > Beijerinckiaceae > Allobosea. The sequence continues at coordinate 147,020 of JANOCI010000010.1, read as the reverse complement.
GCAAGGTCGCCGACCGCGTCGAGCATCTTGTGACGCACGAATTCGTCCTCGAAGCGCAGGCCCTCGGGGTTGATGACGCGGTCATCGCCGATTGCGACGGTGTTCTCCAGCGAAGCTCCGAGCGCAAAACCGTTCTTCCAGAGCTGCTCCACATCGCGCATGAAGCCGAAGGTGCGGGCGCGGGCGACCTCGCCGACGAACGCCTCGGGCTCAAGATCCATCTCGCAGGACTGGCGACCGATCACGGCGGACTGAAAGTCGATGACGACTTCGAGCCTCAGATTCTCTTCGTCATGCGGCAGAAGCTCGCTGCGGGCGGACCCTTTCGAGACCGAGACAGGCCGCAGCACGCGGACATAACGGCGGGCAGCGTTCTGGCTCACAAGCCCGGTCGCCTGAATGGCCTCGACGAACTCGCCGGAGCTGCCATCCATGATCGGCACTTCAGGTCCGTCGATCTCGATGAGGACATTGTCGACGCCAAGGCCGTACAAGGCGGCCATGATGTGCTCGACCGTCGACACGGCGCCGAAGTCGGGATCGCCAAGGACGGTGCAGAGCTCGGTCATGCTGACATTGCCGTAGCGCGCAGGGATGCGGCGTTCGATGCCGCCCTCAAGACCTTTGCGAAGAAACACCACGCCATGATTGGGGGCAGCCGGTTTGATGACGATGTTTGCGACGCCTGCAGTATGAACACCATATCCAGCGAGCTTGATCGCGTCCCGCACTGTCGTCTGGCGTCCATATGTCATTTGGCAAGTCCCTGAAACCCCACTTTTCCGCCGGCATTTAGCCATTGATCCGGAAAAGTCATGTCATCCTCGGGAAAACAGCAGTCACGATTCGATTGTCTTCCGATGGCCGCAACATACCGGCATGGGCCGCCGCTGCAAAATCACGGTTTTTATCTCTGTGTTACAAAAGACCGTTGCATTTGTAGGATGATGTTTACCTATGAAAATCAACGTATTGTTAAAAACACTTCACCCGCCTGTTTCGAGGCGGGTGAAGGTTAACGACAGGTTAGTTTTAAAGGCGGCTTCAGTTCGCCTGACGCCTCAGGAAAGCCGGAATCTCCAGTTGGTCATCCTCGACATTGCGTGCGGCTGGAGCGCGCCCGCGCACGTCGAGCTGCCCTTCTGCGACGCGTGACGGCTGCGGCGGAGCCGGCCTCCTCATGTACTCGGCATGGGCCGCCGATGGCGCAGCCCTGGCTGGCGCAGCCGCCGCCGGTGCCACTGCCGGCGCCGGCGCCTGGCCCTCCATCTCGTCGCGCTTGCCGAACCCCACCGATGCGAGGCGCTGCATCAGCGACATGCGCTTCTGATCCGCGGAGTGCGCGGGAGCCGCGGGCGCCGGCGGCAGCGAGCGGGCTGCGATCTGGTTCTGAGCCGGCATCGGCAGGTCTTCCACCCGCGGCAGGCGCACCGGCTTGATGCGTTCGGCCTGCGGCGGGATGAAGGCTTCCTGAGCGATGTGGGCTTCCTCGACATACCGTGGAGCCTGCACGGGGGCAGGCGGCTCGGCAGCGAGGACGACGCGCGGCTGGGCTGGCTCGAGCCGGACCGTCTCCGCAATGATCGTCGGCTGCGGCGCAGGTTGGGCGACCTGCATCATCTCCGGCTGCAGAGCAGGAGCGCTGGCGACGGTCGAGGCCATGGGCCGGAAGGCAGGCGCGGCGGCGTTCGACTGCGCCCTGAGGCGAGCCTCGGCCTTGAGGCGCTCGGCCACTTCTGCGATGCGCTGGTCGATCGCGGAGACCTCCGGCTGCGACTGGATGCTTTCAGCGTCGATTCCGGTGGCGACGATGGAGACGCGCATCACGCCTTCCATGCTTTCGTCGAAAGTGGCGCCGACGATGATGTTGGCTTCTTCGTCGACCTGCTCCCGGATGCGGGTTGCGGCTTCGTCGACCTCATAGAGCTTCATGTCGCGCCCGCCCGTGATCGATATCAGCAGGCCGCGCGCGCCGCGCATCGAGATCTCATCGAGGAGCGGATTGGAGATGGCGGCCTGCGCCGCCGTTTCGGCGCGCTTCTCGCCACTGGCCTCTCCGGTGCCCATCATGGCCTTGCCCATGCCGCGCATCACGGCGCGGACATCGGCGAAGTCGAGGTTGATCAGGCCGGGCTTCACCATCAGGTCGGTGATGCAGGCCACGCCGGAATAGAGGACCTGGTCCGCCATGGCGAAGGCTTCGGCGAAGCCGGTGTTCTCGTTGGCGATGCGGAACAGGTTCTGGTTCGGGATCACGATCAGCGTGTCGACCGAAGCCTGGAGCTCCTTGATGCCGGCATCGGCCATGCGCAGCCGGCGCGATCCCTCGAACTGGAACGGCTTGGTGACGACGCCGACGGTGAGGATGCCGAGTTCACGAGCTGCCCGCGCCACCACGGGCGCGGCGCCGGTGCCTGTGCCGCCGCCCATGCCTGCGGTGATGAAGACCATGTGCGCGCCGGCGAGGTGATCGCGGATCTCGTCGATGACCTCCTCGGCTGCAGCGCGGCCTACTTCAGGCTGCGATCCGGCGCCGAGGCCTTCTGTGACCTGCAGGCCCATCTGGATGATGCGCTCTGCGCTCGTCATGGCAAGCGCCTGCGCGTCCGTGTTGGCGACGACGAAGTCGACGCCCTGGAGGCCGGCCTTGATCATGTTGTTGACAGCGTTGCCGCCGCCGCCGCCGACCCCGAAGACGGTGATGCGCGGCTTGAGTTCCCGAATGTCCGGGCCTTGAAGGTTCATTGCCATGATCTTGGCCTCTTTCCTGTTTGCGACGCCCGGCAAGCGCCTTCATCTCTTGTCTTCGGGTCTGCGCCGCCCCGCATTCCCAGTTGAAGCCCGATCCACCGCCACGTGGCGCGGGCTCGCTTCGTCAGAAGCTGTCTTTCAGCCACCGGCCCACGCGGGAGAGATATCCCCCGTCCGTGCCGGTCGCGAGATATCCGCCCGAGGAGCGCGGCTCGAAATGCTCGATATGCGCAACCTGCGGGTAAACCAGGAGCCCGACGGCCGCAGCGAAAGGCGCGCCCTTCGCCGCTTCCGGCAAGCCCTTGATGCCGAGCGGCCGGCCGATCCGGACCTGCCCGCCAAGCACATGCCGCGCCAGCTCCGGCATGCCGGTGAGCTGGCATGCGCCGCCTGTCAGCACGACCCTGCGGCCTGCCTCGTTCGAGAAGCCGGCGGCCTTGAGCCTGTCGCGGACGAGTTCGAGGATTTCCTCGACGCGCGGCCGGATGATGCGCACGAGTTGCGACTTGGGCATGTGGTTGGGCTGGTCGCGGTCATCGTCGTCCACCGATGGCACCGTGATGATGTCGCGCTCGTCCGATGCCGTGGCGACGGTGCCGCCGTACAGCGTCTTGAGCCGTTCGGCCGCCGAAACCTTGGTGGACAGACCGCGGGCGAGATCCATCGTGATGTGATGCCCGCCGACCGCGACGCCGTCGACATGCATGAGATGGCGCTGCGCGAAGACGCCGATGCTCGTGGTGCCGCCGCCCATGTCGACCAGGACGACGCCCATCTCGGCCTCGTCATCGACGAGCGCGGACAGGCCGGAGGCATATGGCGTGGCCACGACGGCCTCCACCGAAAGGTTGCACCGTTCGATCGCGAGCATCAGGTTGCGCGCGGCCGCGCCCTCCCCTGTCACCACATGCATGTCCACCGCAAGCGAGCGGCCCATCAGGCCGCGCGGGTCCGTGACGCCAGGTTGGCCGTCCAGCGCATAGCCTGTTGGCAGGGCATGCAGCACGGCACGGCCCGGCCGCACCGAGTGCGAAGCTGCGGCGGCGAGCACGCGCTTGACGTCGAGATCGGCGACGGATCCGACCCTGAGCTCGACGCTGGCCGCGAAGCTTTGGGAGCCAAGCCTGCCGCCGGTCTGGCTGACGATGACGGACTGCACCTCGACCTTGGCCATGCGCTCGGCTGCGTCGACCGCCTGGCGGATCGCGCGTTCAGCCGCCTCGAGGTCGACGACGGCGCCTCCCTTCAGGCCCATCGAACGCGTGTGGCCGATGCCGATGACGCGCGCCAGATGCGTGCGGCCCTTCAGGCGGTCGCTGGCCTCGGCCGGCTGAAGTTCGGCTATCAGGCAAACGATCTTGCTGGTGCCGACGTCGAGCACCGACAGCGTGGCGCTCTTGCGGGTGGAGAGCGGCCGCAGCCGTGGCGTAAGGCCTTGCGAAAAGAGGCTCACGCTGCGCCTCCCTTCGGCTTGGGACGGTTCTTGATGGCTTCGGCACGCAGCGCTGCGGCTTCTTCGGTCAACCTGAGCGTGACCCGGTCGCTCTGGCGCATGTCGATGGCGATGATGTCCTTGTCCAGAAGCCTGTGCTCTCGGGCGAAGCGTTCGAGGCGGCGCACGGCTTCATCGGCCTTGTCTTCGGGCAGCCTGACATCGAGGCCGTTGTTCAGCTTGAGGGTCCAGCGACGTTCGGAAACCAGCGTGGCGCCCCGGATCTCCTGGCGCAGCGACCCCGCCTCACCAAGCAGCACGACGTATTCACGCGCCCGCTTGTTGGCGCCGGGACCGACGACAAGAGGCAGATGCGCGAAGCGGGCGTCGCTTAGTTTGTCGATGACCGTGCCGTCTGACGAGATGATCGAGATTTCGCCATTGAGCTGCCACAGGGCGAAGGCCTCGCGCTCCTGAAGCTGGATGGTGAGTTCGCCCGGATAAAGCTTGCGGACCGTCGCTTCGCGGATCAGCGGCTGGGCTTCAAGTCTCTGTCTTGCATGCGCTGCATCGAAGAAGGCCAGCGATCCGCGCTCGTCGATGCCGGCCGCTTGCAGCACCTCGGCTTCATCCAACTCCACAAGGCCCGAAATGGTGATCCGCTCGATGCCGAGCCCTGCCATGCGTGCGACGACATGGTGTGGTTCGCCGTATGCCGCGCGAAAGGACTCGAAATGCCCCCCGCGCACCGCGCCGACCGTGGCGATCAGCCCGAATGCGGCGACGACGAGCGCCCCGCCCAGACGGTTCGGCACGCGCTCGTGCAGCGGCAGGGTCACGGACGCGCGCTGGCTGAACGGCCAGATGCCGGCTCTCCAGAAGCCCTTGCCCCCGCGCTCGCCGACCAGCAGCGGCACATCGATGTCTCCTGGGCGAATGCGCGGCGACCTCACTCCGAAGAGCGCTGTCGTCAACGATCGCAGGAGGCGTCCTCCACCATCCATCGCACCAACTCGCCAAACTCAATGCCCGCATGGGCGGCCAACTCGGGAACCAGGCTCGTCGCCGTCATTCCAGGCTGCGTATTCACCTCCAGCCAGACGAGGCGCTCGTTCGCCTCATCGTATCGGAAGTCGGATCTGCTCACGCCGCGGCACCCGATTGCTTGATGCGCGGTTAACGACCACTCTTGAACCTGTTGGTAAATTTTTGGTTTAAGGGCGGCCGGCAGGATATGGATTGAGCCGCCAGGAGCGTACTTCGCGTCGTAATCATAGAACTCGCCGGTCGCCGTCGTGATCTCGATGACGTCGAGCGCCCGGTCGCCCAGGACGGCGCATGTCAGCTCGCGGCCGGGAATAAATTCCTCCGCCAGCATCCACTCGCCGCACGGCCAATCCTCTCGCGCGAGCTCCTGCGGCGGATGGGTGCGGCCTTGCTTGACGATGACGATGCCGATGGACGAGCCGTCATCCACCGGCTTGATGACGTAAGGCGGCTGCCTGACATGTCGTTTGGCCGCCTCGAACCGGCTGACCACGACCCCATCGGCCACATTGACGCCGGCAGCGGCGACGACCGATTTCGCGCGCGCCTTGTGCATGGCCAGCGCCGAGGCCAGCACGCCGGAATGCGTGTAGGGGATCTGCAGGATCTCCAGAAGGCCCTGGATGCAGCCGTCCTCGCCCCATGGCCCATGCAGACAATTGAGCGCCACATCTGGCTTGATCCTCGCCAGGACGTCGGCGATGTCGCGGTTGACGTCGATGCGTGAGACGCGAAAACCTGCGCTCTCCGCTGCGTCGGCGTTCTGCTTGCCGGAATTGAGGGAAACCTCGCGCTCCGCCGACCAGCCGCCCATCAGAACCGCAACATGCTTGGACATAAGAAAAGCCCGCTCCCGAATCTCTCCGTGAATGTGGCTCGGCAAGCGTTAAGGAGTGGTTAACCATGACGGCCGCGCGTGTCGATGAACGCGGGCGGCGGCGTGATCTTCCGGGGTGCTTCCGAACTCAGCACACTGTCGCGGTGCCTCCAACCTGTCATTGCTTTCGCTGCGATGACCAAAATTTGGCAACGCACTCTTAACCAGTATCATTCATTTAACTCAACTCTAAGTTGCATCACAGGGATGGTCCTGGTGCGGCTCAAGGGTGGCTCATCCATGCGGCTGATTGTCGGCATCATCATCGTCTTCGTCTGCGTCTTTGGCGGCTATGCGGCGATGGGCGGCAAACTCGGCGTCCTTTGGCAGCCGTGGGAATATGTCATCATCCTCGGCGCAGCGATCGGCGCCTTCATCATCGGCAACCCTGCGCCGGTGCTGAAGGCCGTGCCCGCCATGTTCGGCACGCTCCTGAAGGGTCAGAAGTACAAGCAGAACTGCTATGTGGAACTGCTGGCAATGCAGTATTCCTTGTACAAGCTTGTGCAGCAGAAGGGCATGCTAGCGGTCGAGCAGCACATTGAAAATCCGGGCGCTTCGGCGTTGTTCAGCTCCTTCCCCACGTTCGCGGCAAACCATCACGCGGTCGAATTCGTCTGCGACTACATGCGCATGTTGACGATCGGCGCCGCCAACGTCCACGCAATAGATGCTCTCATGGACGAGGAACTGGAGACGCACCACCAGGAGCAGGAGCGCATCGTTTCAGCCATGCAGTCGATCGCCGACGGAACGCCGGCGCTCGGCATCGTCGCCGCCGTGCTTGGCGTGATCAAGACGATGGGATCGATCTCCGAGCCACCGGAGGTGCTGGGACAGCTGATCGCCGGCGCGCTCGTCGGCACCTTCTTCGGCGTCTTCGTCGCCTACGGCTTCTTCGGGCCCATGGCGCAGTCGCTCAAAGGCACATTCGAGGCGGAATCCAAGTACTTCGTCTCACTCAAGGCGGGCCTGCTCGCGCATATCGGCGGCCAGCCGCCGATGTTGGCGGTGGAATTCGCCCGCAAGGCTCTGATGAGCGACGTCCGCCCGACCTTCACCGAGGTGGAAGCGGCCACCGCCGCTCTGCCCGTCACTGTTTGACCTAATCGCCAAGAGGGACCGATGGCCAACTCCACCCAGCCGATCATCATCAAGAAGGTCAAGAAGGCTGCTCATGCGCACCATGGCGGGGCCTGGAAAATCGCCTATGCGGACTTCGTGACCGCCATGATGGCATTCTTTCTGCTGATGTGGCTGATCAGCATGACAACCAAGGAGCAGAAGACCGGCCTGGCGGAGTACTTCGCGCCGGCGGCCTTAAGTCAGAGCAACAGTGGCGCTGGCGGCATGCTGATGGGCACTGCCCTCGACAAGTCAGGCAATCGGTCGTCGGCGCCCCGCGACACGGCGATGGGCACCCCTACGAAGGAGGACGGAGCGCGCCAGACCAATTCGGGCCGCGCCAGCGACCGCGCGCTCAGCCGCCCGACGACCGGCGTGCAGAATCAGCACAGCGCCATGGCAAGCCTCCGGCAGGCGCTCCAGAACATGCCCGAGATCGCCGAGCTGTCGCGCAACATCGTGATCGAGCCGACCAATGAGGGGTTGAACATTTCCCTCGTCGACCAGCAAGGCCGCCCCATGTTCCCCGACGGCTCGGCCCACCCCTACGAGCGCACCCGTCTCGTCCTTGTTGCGCTCACGCCCACCCTGCGCCGGATGCCCAATCGTCTGTCTCTCACCGGCCACACGGCCAGCGCACGCCCGGGCTCGGTGCAGGCCGTCGATTCCTGGAGCCTCACCGCCGGGCGGGCGCTCGCCGTTCAAGAGATCCTGTCGGGCGCCGGGCTCCCCAACGACCGCTTCGCCTCCGTGGTGGGACGCGCCGATACCGAGCCTTTGTTTCCCGACAATCCCTACATCCCGGCGAACCGTCGGGTGACGATCACGCTGCTCAGCGAGGCGCCGCTGCTGCCCCCTAACCTCTCGCCTTGACGGCAGGCGCCGATCGCAGGGATCGCGCCCGGAACCTGCCGATGGCTGCTGACCTTCGCAGGCCTCACTGCCGTCAGGATCGTCGCGGCGGCTGCCGGTCACCCACCCGCTTGATCTCCCAGTGCAGGTCGATGCCCGAATGAGCCTTGACCCGGGCGCGCACTTCCTCACCCAGCGCCTCGATTTCGGCGGCCGTGGCCTCGCCCGTGTTGATCAGGAAGTTGCAATGCATCTCGCTGACCTTGGCCCCGCCTACGCTCAGCCCCCGGCAGCCGGCGGCGTCGACCAGTTTCCAGGCGGAATGGCCAGGCGGGTTCTTGAAGGTCGAGCCTCCGGTCTTTTCGCGGATCGGCTGCGCCGTCTCGCGGTGCTCCTGCACCGCCGCCATGCGCTGGCGGATGACCTCCGGCGCCTCGATACGCCCCGAAAACGTCGCCTCGGTGAAGATGAAGCCCTCTGGCGGGCAGGACCGGCGATACTCAAAGCCCAGCTCGGCACGATCCAAAGTCCGGATCGTGCCGTCCCGCATCACGCCGCGGGCCTGCAGCAAGATGTCTGCGGTCTCGCCTCCGTTCGCGCCTGCGTTCATCGTGATGGCTCCGCCGATGCTGCCGGGGATGCCGAAGAAGAACTCGAGGCCGCCGATTTGCGCCGCCGCCGCCGCTTCGGCCACGCGCTTGTCCAGCGCCGCCGCCCCGGCGGTGAGCCTTTCGCCTGATGTGCTAATCGCGCCAAATCCTTTCGGGGGCAGCCTGATGACGATGCCCCTCACTCCGCCGTCGCGGACGATCATGTTCGAGCCGACCCCAAGCGGATAAGCGGGCAGATCAGCCGGCAGCTCTTTCAGGAAGTAGGCAAGGTCCGCCTCGTCCTGCGGCGTGAAGAGCGCCTCGGCGGCTCCGCCCACCCGAAACCACGTCAATGGCCCCAGCGGCTGCTCGGCCAGCAGGCGGCCGCGCAAGGCAGGCATGAGACGGGCAAGGCGTTCGGCGAGAGGCGGCATGACGAGGCGTTTAGAGCAAACTGCAAAGAAGACGAATTGGAATCAGGCGCGCAGCCAGGCCGTTGGTCAGGAAAGCGTCTGCTGAAGCTCGCCGGGCAGCGCATAGGCCCACTGGGTGATGTCGCCCGCGCCAAGGCACACGACATAGTCGCCAGGCTTCGCTAGGCCCGCCACCAAACCGGCCAGCGCCTGCCTGTCGTCCAGCGCGACGACGTTGCGATGGCCGCTTGCCTTGATGCCTGACACCAAGTCGTCACGGGATGCGCCCTCGATGGGCTGCTCGCCGGCCGCGTAGATCGGCGCCACGATCACGGCGTCGGCATCGTTGAAGCAGGTGCAGAAATCCGCGAACAGCGAATGAAGGCGCGTGTAGCGGTGAGGCTGCACGATGGCGATGACCTGCTCCCTGGTCGAGGCGCGGGCAGCCTTCAGCACCGCGGCGATCTCGACCGGGTGATGCCCGTAATCATCGAAGATCAGCGCGCCGTTCCACTCGCCGATCTTGGTGAAGCGCCGCTTGACGCCGCCGAACCCGCCCAGCGCCTCCCGGATCTTGTCGGGCGTCACGCCAAGCTCGTAGGCGACCGCGATCGCGGCCGTCGAGTTCAGTGCGTTATGATGGCCGGGCATGGGAAGCACGAGGTCGGCGATCTCGATCTCGGCGCCGCGCTTGCGGTCGCGGATCAGAACCGAGAACCGGCAGTTTCCGCCCGTAAGGTCGACATTGACCAGCCTGACGTCCGATTGCGGGTTCTCGCCATAGGTGATGACGCGGCGGTCCTCGATCTGGCCGACGAGCGTCTGCACGGTCGGATGGTCGATGCACATCACCGCGAACCCGTAGAACGGCAGGTTCTCGACGAAGGCCCGGAACGCGGCCTTGATGGCGTCGAACGTCTTGAAGTGGTCGAGATGCTCCGGGTCGATGTTCGTTACGATGGCCACATCGGCAGGCAGCCTCAGGAACGTGCCGTCGCTCTCGTCCGCCTCGACAACCATCCAGGTGCCGTCGCCCATGCGGGCATTGGTGCCATAGGCGTTGATGATGCCGCCATTGATGACGGTCGGGTCGAGCCCGCCCTTGTCGAGCAGCGTCGCCACCAGCGAGGTCGTGGTGGTCTTGCCATGGGTCCCGGCCACCGCCACGCAGGACTTGAAGCGCATCAGCTCCGCAAGCATCTGGGCCCGGTGCACGACCGGAATGCGCAGTTCGCGTGCCATCGCCAGTTCAGGGTTGTCGCGCCGGATCGCTGTCGAGACCACGACGACCTCGGCGCCCTGCATGTTCTCCGCGGCATGGCCGATGAAGGTCCTGATGCCCTTTTCGTTCAGCCTCTTGACGTTGTTGTTGTCGGACGCGTCCGAGCCCTGAACCGTGTAGCCCAGATTGTGCAGCACTTCGGCGATGCCGGACATGCCGATGCCGCCGATGCCGATGAAATGGATGGGGCCGGTCTGCACAGGCATTTTCATCGGTTTAGTCCTCGGGCAGGTCGGGTGGATGTCGGGTGCGCATCGCTTCGGCGCGGCATATCCGAGCCGCAGCGCCATGGCCAGCCCTGCGCCGGACGACGCGGATCGATGGACATGGGCACCGCTTCACAGCGGCTGGCCGGGGGCGGCATGTGCGCCATCACTCGCCCCGGGCGGTCGCGATCACCAGATCGGCGAGGCGTTCGGCGGCGTTCGGGATGCCGGCCGATCTGGCGGCCTGTGCGGCATCGGCCAGGCTTGCCGGATTTGCGAGCAGCCGATGAAGCTCGGCGGCGAGCCGCTTCGGCGTGAAGTCCGGCTGGGCGATCACCGTCGCCGCGCCGATGGCCTCGAGCGACCTGGCGTTTGCGGTCTGGTCCTGGTCCAGCGCGCCCGGCAGCGGCACCAGGATCGATGGCCGTCCGATGACGGACAGCTCGGCGACCGTGGATGCGCCTGACCGCCCGATGACAAGGTGCGCCTTCGCCATCTCCTCGGGCAGGTTGTGGAAGAAGTGCGAGATCGTGTGGCGCAGTCCGATCCGCTCGTATATCGAGCGCACGCGCCTGTCATCCTCGACGCGAGCCTGCTGGACGATGACGAGGCGCGCAATCTCGGAGGGTGAAAGCTGCTCGACCGTGGGCGGCAGCACGTCCGCCATCACGCGCGCGCCTTGGCTGCCGCCGAAAACGAGCAGCCTGAGGTCGCCCAGCGTCTCGGGCGGATCGAAAGCCGTCGAAGCGGCATGGGTCACGGCCGGCCGCACAGGGTTGCCGACATGCACGCACTTGGCGCGCGCGGCCTTCGGGAGGCCGCCCACGTCCGCGAAGCCGGTGGCGATGACGCCGACGCGGCCGCTGAGGAACCTGTTGGCCCTGCCGACGACCGCGTTCTGCTCATGGACGATGGTGTCCACGCGCGCCAGGGACGCCGCCAGCACAGGGGGAACGGTGGGGTATCCTCCGAAGCCGACGACGACGTCGGGCTTGACCTCGGCGATCAGGCGCCGCGCGGCGAAGACGCCTTTCGCCAGTTGGAACGCAGCTTCGATCTTGCCGAGGATCGAGCCGCCCGAAGGCGTCGCGGACGGCACTGCATGCACCGCATCCGCGGGAAAGCCTCCGGCGAACTCGATGGCGCGCGTGTCGGTCACCAGCGTGACGATGACGTTGCGGCGGCGCAGTGCGTGGCTCAAGGCCTCCGCTGGAAACAGGTGCCCTCCCGTGCCGCCGGCCGCAAGCAGGACATGAATGGCGCCGCCGATCTCAGCCATGACGGACGCGGCCCGCGAAGCTGTCCATCTCCTCTGCGCGCGGACGCCTGCGCGTCAGCGCGATCATGAAGCCCATGCTCAGCGCGAGCGACCAGAGCGAAGAGCCGCCGTACGAGATGAACGGCAGCGTCATGCCCTTGGCCGGCATCAGGTGCACGTTGACGAGCATGTTGATCGAAGCCTGGATGCCGAACAGCATCGCAAGTCCTGTGACTGCGAAGCGGCGGAACGGATCCTCCGAACCTTGCGCCATCCACAGCGCCCGGATCACGACCGTCGCGAAGATGGCCACGATGACGAGGCACGCCACAACGCCGAACTCCTCCGCCGTGACAGCGAAGATGAAGTCGGTGTGCGCGTCGGGCAGGATGCGCTTGACGGAGCCTTCGCCAGGCCCCTTGCCCAGGAAGCCTCCGGCGGCGAAGCTTTCAAGCGCAGTGTCGACCTGAAACGAATCGCCCGAGCTCTTGTCCATGAAGCGTTCGATGCGCTCGCGCACGTGTGGCACGAATTTGTAGGCGGCGGCGATGCCCACGAGGCCCGCCCCGCCAAGGCCCATGACCCAGAACCAGTGCAGCCCGGCGATGAAGAAAAGGCCCGCCCACACCAGCGTGATCAACATTGTCTGGCCGAAATCGGGCTGCAGCACCAACGGCACGACCGTGATGGGAAACAGCAGCAGAGCCAGCGCGGTGCCGGGCACGTCGGCGCGTTTCGCGCCTTCCGAGAAAGCCCACGCGACCAGCACGACGAAAGCGGGCTTGAGGAATTCGGAGGGCTGGATCGTCAGGCCGCCGAACGACAGCCAGCGCCGCGCGCCCTTCACTTCGGCCCCGATGAACAGGCATGCGACCACTGCGGCCAGCGAGCCGATGAACGTCAGCAGCGCCAGCCGCCTGATCCAGCGCGGCGAGAGGCAGGACACGAACAGCAGGATGACGACAGCCGGCGCGAGGAAGATCACCTGCCTGTTGACGAAGTGAAACGTCGCCAGACCCAGCCGCTCCGCCACCGGCGGCCCGCCGGCCATGAGCAGCACCACGCCGATCACCATCAGCCCGAAGACCGAGAACAGCAGCGTCCGGTCCACAGTCCACCACCAATTGCCCAGGAAGGTCGGCTCGGCACGTGATGACATGGGTCAGGGCTCCAGCCGCGAACGTCACAGGCAAGCATGAGCGCGAGGCCGACAGCCTTCGCAGTCACATTGCGTTCACCATGTGGGTGGAGTGGTTAAGGTAACGTTGAGACGAGCCTGGGGCCAAATCGGTACTTGAGCCATTGCACTCCGACTCCGCCTAATGACGAACATCCTTGCCAAGGTCGCATTCCGCATATAAACATATCCTTATATCTTTTAGCGGAATGTCAGATGGTCGCTGCCGGTCACCAGTCCCTCTCCACTTTGCTCGCCGGCCTGCGCGCCGCCGGCGAGGAGACGCGGCTGCGGATCCTCGCGCTGCTGGCCAAGGGCGAGCTGTCGGTGTCGGACCTGACGGACATCCTCGGCCAGTCACAGCCGCGCATCTCGCGCCATCTCAAGCTGATGTCCGAAGCCGGCCTCATCGAACGGCATCGCGAGGGCGCATGGGCCTTCTTCCGCCTTGCGCACGGCACGTCGGCAGGAACGCTGGCCCGCGCGCTCGCTGAAACCATCAGTTTCGACGATGCCGTCGTGGCGGCCGATCACGACCGTCTCGCCGCCGTCCGGAGCCAGAGATCGCAGGCGGCGCAAGCCTACTTTGCGCGCGTGGCCCGCGACTGGGATCGGGTCCGCACGCTTCATGCGCCCGATGAGGCGGTGGAGGCGGCGGTCGCGGATTTGATCGGCAGCGGACCGATCGGCTCCTTGCTGGACCTGGGGACGGGCACCGGCCGCATGCTCCAGCTCTTCGCTCCGCGCGCCAGCCGCGCGGTGGGCGTCGACGCGAGCCACGCCATGCTGGCGGTGGCGCGCGCCAATCTCGAGCGCGCGAAGCTGCCGCGCGCCGAGCTGCGGCAGGGCGACATCTATGCGCTGCCATTCGGGCGCAACGCGTTCGACGTGGTGATCGTCCATCAGGTCCTGCACTTCCTCGACGATCCGGCACGTGCGCTGCGCGAGGCTTCGGCGGCGCTGGCCCCGGGCGGGCGGATGATCGTGATCGACTTCGCTGCGCATGACCTCGAGTTCCTGCGCGCGGAGCACACCCATCGCCGCCTTGGCTTCACCGATGAGCAGATCAGCGAATGGTTCGCGGAAGCTGGCCTGAAGACCCTGCCGCCACGCACGGTCGGCTCGGGATCGGGCGATGCGGCCAAGCTCACGGTCACTCTGTGGACCGCCGAAGATGCGCGCCTGCGGGGAGACTTCCCGCTCCGAACCAGTTCCCAACGTGAGGTTGCCTGAGATGGCCTTGTCGTATCGCCCAAGCCGGCACTCGTCCCGCCGCCCGAACGTCTCGTTCGAGTTTTTCCCGCCGAAGAACGCCGAGATGGAGTTGGCGCTGTGGGACTGCGTGAGACGGCTCGAGACTCTGGGCCCGAGCTTCGTTTCGGTGACATATGGCGCGGGCGGCTCCACCAGGGAGCGCACGCACAACACCGTCAAGCGGATGGTCGATGAGACTGGCCTGAAGCCGGCGGCCCACCTCACCTGCGTCTCCGCCTCCAAGGCCGAGGTCAACGACGTCATCCAAGCGTATTGGAATGCCGGCGTGCGCCACATCGTGGCTTTGCGCGGCGACCCGGCGGGCGGGCTCGGCACCGCCTACGAGCCGCATCCGGACGGCTACCACCAGACGTCCGATCTGGTCGCAGGAATCCGGCAGATCGGGGATTTCGAGATCACAGTCTCGGCCTATCCGGAGAAGCATCCGGAAGCCGCCTCGCTCGACGCGGACATCGACGCGTTGAAGATGAAGGTGGATGCCGGCGCCACGCGGGCGATCACGCAGTTCTTCTTCGACAACGATCTGTATTTCCGCTTCCTCGACAAGGTCAGGGCGCGCGGCATCGATATCCCGATCCTTCCGGGCGTGGTGCCTGTGCAGAACTTCAAGCAGACTGCGGGCTTCGCGCGCAAGACCGGGGCATCGGTGCCGCAATGGCTGGCAGACCGCTTCGATGGGCTTGAGGACGACGTCGCCACTCGCCGCCTCGTGGCTGCCGCTGTCTGCGCCGAACAGGTCATCGACCTGATCGACCGCGGCTGCACCGACCTGCACTTCTACACCATGAACAAGGCCGACCTGGTCTACGCGGTCTGCCATCTGGTCGGCATCAAGCCGCATCTGGCGATGCCTGCCGAAAAAGCTGCGTGACGAGGCGCAACGTCGGCGTGAACGACGACCGCCTTTGAAGACGACCGAACCGCCAAGGAATTGACGACATGCCGAGCAACCCCTTCCCGCCCGTCGACGGCGCCGCGATCGCCAAGACCCTGCGCCAGGCCGCGTCCGAACGCATTCTCGTCATCGACGGCGCGATGGGCACGGAAATCCAGAACCTGAGGCTATCGGAAAGCGATTTCCGCGGAGAGCGCTTCAAGGCATGGAACCATGACCTCAAGGGCAACAATGATCTCCTCGCGCTGACCATGCCGGATGCGATCCGGCAGATCCATCTCGACTACTTCCTGGCCGGCTCGGACATCGTCGAGACGAACACTTTCTCGTCGACGCAGATCGCGCAGGCGGACTATGGCATGGAGGCCCTCGCCTACGAACTGAACGTCGAATCCGCCCGCCTCGCGCGCGAAGCCGCCATCATCGCCCAAAAGCATGACGGCCGGGCGCGTTACGTCGCCGGCGCGGTGGGCCCGACCAACCGGACGCTCTCGATTTCGCCGGACGTGAACAACCCGGGCTACCGCGCAGTGACCTTCGATCAGGTGCGCGACAGCTACGCCGAGCAAGTGCGCGGGCTGGTCGATGGCGGCGCCGAGATCATCCTGATCGAGACGATCTTCGACACGCTCAACGCCAAGGCGGCGATCGTAGCCGTGGAGAATGTGTTCCACGAGCGCGGCATCCGCCTGCCCGTGATGATCTCCGGCACCATCACCGACCTCTCCGGCCGCACGCTGTCCGGCCAGACCACGGAAGCCTTCTGGTACTCGGTCAAGCATGCCAATCCGCTCAGCATCGGCCTGAACTGCGCACTTGGCGCAAAAGAGATGCGCGCGCACATAGCCGATCTGTCGCGGGTCGCCGACACGCTGGTCTGCGCGTATCCGAACGCCGGATTGCCCAACGAGTTCGGGCTTTACGACGAGCGCCCGGAAGCTACGGCGCACATGCTGGCCGAGTTTGCGGAGAGTGGCCTCGTCAACATGGTCGGCGGCTGCTGCGGCACGACCCCGGCGCATATCCGCGCCATCGCAGAAGCCGTGAAGGGCAAGGCTCCGCGCCAGCCCGCAACGCCGAAGACGATGCTGCGGCTGGCCGGGCTGGAGCCGTTCAACCTTGAAGACAACATCCGCTTCGTCAACATCGGCGAGCGCACCAACGTCACGGGTTCGGCCAAGTTCCGCAAGCTAATCAAGGAGGGCGACTTCGCCGCGGCGCTCGACGTGGCGCGCGACCAGGTGGCCAACGGCGCGCAGGTCATCGACGTCAACATGGACGAAGGACTGCTCGATTCAGAAAAGGCGATGGTCGAATATCTCAACCTCATCGCATCGGAGCCGGACATCTCCCGCGTGCCGATCATGGTGGATTCGTCCAAGTTCCCGGTCATCGAGGCTGGCCTCAAGACCATCCAGGGCAAGCCCGTGGTCAACTCCATCTCGATGAAGGAAGGCATTCCCGCGTTCATCGAGCAGGCCCGCATCTGCCGGCTGTATGGCGCGGCGGTGGTCGTGATGGCCTTCGACGAGCAGGGCCAGGCAGACAGCTACGAGCGCAAGGTCGAGATCTGCACTCGGGCCTATGACATCCTCGTCAACCAGGTCGGCTTCCCGCCCGAGGACATCATCTTCGATCCCAACATCTTCGCGGTCGCCACCGGCATCGAGGAGCACAACGACTACGGGAACGCCTTCATCCGCGCGACGAAGACGATCCGCGAGACCTTGCCCCACGCCCACATCTCGGGCGGCGTCTCGAACCTCAGCTTCTCGTTCCGGGGTAACGAGCCGGTGCGCGAGGCCATGCACTCAGTGTTCCTCTATCACTGCATCAGTGTCGGCATGGACATGGGTATCGTGAATGCCGGACAACTTGGCGTGTATGAGAACCTGGACGCCGAATTGCGCGAACTGTGCGAAGACGTCGTGCTCAATCGCCGTGGCGATGCGACCGAGCGCCTTCTCGATGCCGCCGCTCGCTTCAAGGGCGATGGCTCTGTCTCGGTGAACCTGAAGGACATGGTCTGGCGCGACAACACGGTCGAAAAGCGGCTCGAGCACGCGCTCGTCAACGGCATCACCGAGTTCATCACCGTCGACACCGAGGAAGCCCGCGCCAGCGCGGCACGACCGCTGCACGTCATCGAAGGCCCGCTGATGGCCGGCATGAACGTGGTCGGTGATCTGTTCGGCGCTGGCAAGATGTTCCTGCCGCAGGTGGTGAAATCCGCCCGCGTCATGAAGCAGGCCGTGGCTTATCTCATGCCTTACATGGAAGAGGAAAAGCGGCTCTCGGGCCAGAGCCAGTCGAGCGCCGCCGGCAAGGTGCTGATGGCGACCGTCAAGGGCGACGTCCACGACATCGGCAAGAACATCGTGGGCGTCGTGCTCCAGTGCAACAATTACGAGGTCATCGACCTTGGCGTGATGGTGCCCGCCGCGAAGATCCTCGAGGTCGCCCGCCGCGAGAATGTCGACATCATCGGCCTTTCCGGCCTCATCACGCCGTCGCTCGACGAAATGGTGCATGTCGCCGCCGAGATGGAGCGCGAAGGCTTCTCGATCCCGCTGCTGATCGGCGGCGCAACGACCTCCCGCGTCCATACAGCCGTGAAGATCCATCCCGCCTACGACCGCGGACAGGCCGTCTATGTCACAGACGCCAGCCGTGCGGTCGGCGTCGTCTCGACGCTTCTGTCGAACGACTATCGCGGCGGCTATCTTGAGACGGTGCAGGCGGAATACGCCAAGGTCGCCGAAAATCACCGCCGCTCGGAGGCGGACAAGCAGCGTTTGCCCCTTGCAAAAGCCCGCGCAAACGCAGCCAGGATCGATTGGACGAATTACGCGCCGCCCAAACCTGGCTTCACCGGCACGCGCACCTTCCGCACCTATGACATCGCCGATCTCGTCACGTGCATCGACTGGACCCCATTTTTCCAGACCTGGGAGCTGAAGGGCCGCTATCCGGCGATCCTCACGGATGAGAAGCAGGGCGCCGCCGCAACCGCCCTCTGGGACGATGCCCAGGCCATGCTGAAGCGCATCGTCGAGGAGCGTTGGTTCAATCCGAAAGCGGTGATCGGCTTCTGGCCGGCCAATGCCGTCGGCGACGACATCCGGCTGTTCAAGGGCGAAAGCCGCACGGAGGAGCTCGCCACCTTCTTCGGCCTGCGCCAGCAGCTCTCCAAACGCGACGGACGCCCGAATGTCTGTCTCAGCGATTTCGTCGCCCCGCAAGCCAGCGGCAAGGCCGACTATATCGGCGGCTTCGTCGTCACCGCCGGCCCGGAGGAGGAGCGCATCGCCGACAAGTTCGCCCGGGACAACGACGACTACCGCTCGATCATGGTCAAGGCGCTTGCCGACCGAATCGCAGAAGCCTTCGCCGAACGCATGCACCAGCGGGTGCGGAAAGAGTTCTGGGGCTATGCAGCGGATGAGACGGTCTCCAATGACGAGCTCATCCTGGAGCAGTACCAGGGCATCCGCCCGGCGCCTGGCTATCCGGCCCAGCCCGACCACACCGAGAAGGCGACGCTGTTCAAGCTGCTCAACGCGGAAAAAGCCTCCGGCGTGAAGCTGACGGAGAGCTTCGCGATGTGGCCAGGCTCGTCGGTGTCGGGACTTTATCTGTCCCATCCGGATGCCTATTATTTCGGGGTGGCCAAGGTCGAGCGCGACCAGGTGGAGGATTACGCCGAGCGCAAGAACATGAGCATCTTCGAAATCGAACGCTGGCTTTCGCCGATACTCAACTATGACCCGGTCGCCCATCGCGCCGAGGCTGCGGAATGAAATTGGTGGCGTTGGCCGCGCTTCTCGCGCCGCTGCTGCCGCCGCTTGCTGAGGCGCAGCCGCGCACGCCGTCGTGGACCGAAACCAAGTGCATCCGCTACAAGGCGGCCTGGGGCGAGTTGGTCAAGCAGCGAGG
This sequence comes from Allobosea sp., assembly GCA_031412095.1. GTDB lineage: Bacteria > Pseudomonadota > Alphaproteobacteria > Rhizobiales > Beijerinckiaceae > Allobosea. Next base: position 127,904 of record JANOCI010000010.1, on the reverse strand, counting down.
TCTGGCCGGGATCGGGCCTGAGTTCCTGAGACGGCATCAGGAATTCATCGACACAGGCTGCCGCGCATCGACGAACGTCTGCCCGCGAAGCGAGGGCGAGCTTGAAGTGGCCGACATGATGGTGATCGCGGCGCTCAACGGCGGAATGGCTAGCACCTTCCCGCCATTCTCCTGCAGATCGTGACCGCCTGCCGCATACGCCCCGCTGTGCGTGCAGACCTGCCGCGCATCTGGCAGGTGCGGCATGGCACGGCGGAGAACACGCTGGCCGATCCGTCGCTTGTCACCGATGATGAAGTCCGATGGTACATGGACCATGCCATCTTCCTCGTTTGCGAGGATCAGTCAGGCATCGTGCAGGGATTCGGCTGCGCCAATCCCCAGAACGGTTATGTCTGGGCCTTGTTCGTGATCGACGGGCAGCAGCGCAAAGGCTTTGGCAAGGCGCTCCTCGGCGCGATGCTCGACGGGCTTGCCCGCCACGGAAACCTGCAGTCCCACCTCACGACGGGGGCCGGGACGGGCGCTGAACATTTCTACCGTTCACAAGGCTGGATCGACGTGGGCCGCGCGCCGAGCGGCGAAGTCGCATTCAGGCGGAAGCTGGCCTGAGGCTTGCGACCAACCCTTGAGCGTCGGCGGTCCCTTCCGCCCTCAGGCGGCCTGCCGCGCCTTCGCCGTGTTCGCCAGATGCGACACCATGAGCTTGATGATCAGGCGCGCGTCATCCGGGAGAGCGGAGATCTTCCACAGCATGTCCACCAGTTCCTTGTCGTCGGCCAGATAGCTCAATTGAGCCGAGCGGTTTGCTGTCGTGTCACCTGTATCGCGGCTCATTGAATGACGCTTTCCTGGCATGATAATCGACGGATCAAGTTGGGCACGCGCTGCGAATCAGCACACATTACAACTATCACGCGCAATTTTACTCGCCAATAGATTGCATCGCCGATAGGTGATCCAAGGTCATTCCCGGCGCAGAGCTTCGATCGGATCGAGCCTTGCCGCCCGCCGCGCCGGATAGAACCCGAAGAACACGCCGACCAGCCCGGACACTCCGACAGCGATCAGCACCGATTCTGGCGAAACCAGCACTGGCCAGCCGGCCGTCCGTGCGATGGCCACGGCGATGCCAAGCCCGAGCGCCACGCCCACCGCACCGCCGATGGTCGCCAGCGTGGTCGCCTCGATCAGGAATTGGGCCAGTACATCGCGCGGCCTTGCGCCCACGGCGAGCCGCAGCCCGATCTCGCGCGTGCGCTCCGTGACGGACACCAACATGATGTTCATGATTCCGATGCCGCCCACCAGCAGCGAGACCGCAGCCACAGCGGCCAGCAGGAACGACAGCGTGTTGGCGCTCGCCGTTGCCGTGTTTGCGATTTCGGTCAGGTTGCGGACGGAGAAATCGTCTTCGGCATCCTCGGTCAGGCGATGCCGCTGGCGCAGCAGCGCGCGGATTTCCTCGATGCCGTTGGCCATCGTGGCTTCCTGGTCAAACTTGACGAAGACCGACGCGACCGAACGGTCCTTGGCGTAGTTCCTCCCCATGATGCGGCGTCGCCCTGTCTCGAGCGGAACGAAGATCACGTCGTCCTGATCCTGCCCGAACGCGGACTGCCCCTTGGGAGCGGCCACGCCGATGATCTTGAAAGGCGTGTTGCGCACGCGGATGATCTGGTCGAGAGGGTCATCGGAGCCGAACAGCGTGCGGGCCACGGTCTGACCAAGGATGGCGACGATCTCGCCCCGCCTCAATTCGTCGGGATCGAACATCCTGCCGACTGGAACATCCCATTCGCGTGCGACAAAAAAGTCGTTGTCGACGGCCTGGATGCCGGTCGACCAGTTCGTGCCCTGGAAGATCGCCTGCGCCTGCGTGCGGATGAAGGGCGCCGCCGCTCCCACCCCGTCTATCTCGCGCTTGATGGCGCGGGCATCCTCGTCAGTCAGCGAAGACGAGGCCCCTGCCCCAAGACGGACCCCGCCGACCTGCACGTTGCCAGCGGAGATGATCGCCAGATTTGCGCCGAGCGACCTGATCTGGTCGTTGACGCGGGCTTTTGCGCCCGAGCCGATGGCCACCATCGCGATGACGGCCGCCACGCCGATGATGATGCCGAGCATCGTCAGGATGCTGCGCAGCGCATTGGCCGATATCGCCTGCAAGGCGGAGCGGAGCGCCTCCATGAAGCTCATGCGCCAGCCTCCACCTGCAATTCGCGCAGGCCATGCTCGGCTTGCGCCGGTTCCTGCCTTGCATCGGAAAGGATCCGTCCGTCACGAAAGCGCACCACTCGCCTTGCGTGCCGAGCAACCTCGGGATCGTGCGTCACGATCACCACCGTGACGCCTTCGCGGTTGAGGTGCTGGAACAACGCAAGGATGTCGAGCGCCGTCTTGCTGTCGAGCGCCCCGGTGGGCTCATCCGCCAGCACCAGCTTCGGATTGTTCACCAGCGCGCGCGCTATTGCGACACGTTGCTGCTGCCCTCCGGAGAGTTGCATCGGGCGATGATGCCAGCGGTCGGCCAGCCCGACCCGCGCCAGCGCCTCCAGCGAGCGTTCGCGGCGGGCCTTGGCGTTGAAGCCGGCATAGAGCATCGGCAGTTCGGCGTTGGTCGCGGCGTCCGCGCGGGGCAGGAGATTGAACTGCTGGAAGACAAAGCCGATCTTCTGGTTGCGCAGGGCCGCCAGCCCGTTGGCGTCCAGTTGGTCCACCATGACGCCATCGAGCTTGTAGGAACCGCCCGTGGGCTTGTCGAGGCAACCCATCAGGTTCATCAGGGTCGACTTGCCGGAGCCCGAAGGCCCCATGATCGCCACCATGTCGCCGGCCTCGATGTCGAGATCGATGCGGTCCAGCGCCACCACGCGCCCTGCATCGAGGTCGTAGACCCGGGAAAGCTCGCGCGCTTCGATGAGGGCCATGCGGCTGCGGCCTAGAACAGGCGCGGGCTGCGGGGCGTGGGCGAGGTCGGCTGGGCAGACCTCAACGGGCCCCCGCCGGTGATCAGGTTCGTGCCCGGCTGCAGTTCCGTGCCGATGATTTCGGTCACGGCGCCGTCCGTCACGCCCAGCCGCACGTCGATGCCGCGCGGCTGGCCATCCTCGCCAAGCACATGCACACGGCCCGGCGCGGTGTCGCGCTGGCGCTGGCGGCCCTGTTCGGCGAACGCCTGCATCAGCCTCTCGAAGCGGGCGCGGCGCTCCGGATCAAGGGCCTCGCCGATCTTGCGGCTGTTCTCGCGGCGCATGAGTTGTGCGTTCCGGCGCATTTCCTCGGGGCTCGCGCCCTGCCGTTCGGCCCGCAGGCGCTCGCGGCTCTCCTCGAGGATGACGTCGATGGATTTGATCTGCTCGGCCGTCGGCTTGACGTCGTTGATGATCCGCTCCCGCAGCGCCTGCATCGCCCGGTTGCCGGCATTGCCGCCCGGCGCCTGGGCGAAGGGGCCGGGATCGTCCTGCATCGCCGATCCGCCGGCAACGAGCGCCGCCGTATTGATCGGCTTGAACCGGACGGCGGCATTAGGCGCGCGAAGCACGTTCGCGCGCTCGTCCGTGACGATCTGCAGGTTCGCGGTCATGCCCGGCAAGAGGGCCATGTCCTGGTTGGCGACGGTGATCACGCCGGTGTAGGTCACCACGTTCTGCACAGTCTGCGCGCTGAGCCTGACCAGCTTGACCGCTCCCTCGAAGGTGCGGTTCGGAAAGGCGTTCACCGTGAAGGTGACCTTTTGCCCGGCCTTGATGCGGCCGACATCGGCCTCGTCGATGTTGGAGTAGATTTCGATCTGCCGCAGGTCTTGCGCCACCGTGAACAGCGTCGGGGAGGACAAGGACGCAGCCACGGTCTGGCCAAGCTCGATCTGGCGCTGGACCACGACGCCGTCGACCGGCGAGCGGATGTCGGTGTTCGACAGATCGATCTCGATGTCCCGGAGCCGTGCCTGGCGCTGCAGCAGCACGGCGTCGGATGCTGCGGCCTGCGCAGTGGCGAGCGCAATGTCGGCATCCAGGCCCAGCATCTCCGCCCTCGCCGATGCGGCCTGCGCATCGACGGAGGCCAGTTGCGCAGTCTGGACGTCGACCTGCGTCCTCGCGGCGTCGAACACGGCGCGCGACCCTGAACCAGACTTGAAGAGGTCGGATTGCCGCTCCAGCGATCGGCGGTTCTCGGCGAGCGTGGCTTCCGCGCGCGCGCGCTGCGCCGCGATGTCACGAACATTGGCGTCGGCCTTGAGCCGTGCCGCGCGGGCGCGATCCATCTGCGCACGCTTGACGCCCAGGTCAGCCTGCGCCGCCGCCACCTCGGCCGCAGCGCCGTCGCGTCTCGACCTGATCTGCTCGGAGAACAGGCGCGCCAGGACCTGCCCGGCCTTCACCTGCGAGTTGAAGTCCACCAGGATTTCGACGATCAGGCCCGAAAGCTGGGAGCCGACAAGCACGGTGGAGACAGGGGTCAGCGTCCCCGTGGCCCGCACCGAAGCGATGATCGGCCCACGGTCGAGGCTGGCGAGCCTGAACGGCGGATCATTCCGGTTCGTGCCGGAAATCGAATAAGCATAGCCGCCGGCCGCCGCCGAGACGATCACGACGAGAGTTGCGGGCCAAAGCCAACGTTTCAAAATGACATCCCCGTGGTCGGCGGCATGAGTTTTGCGGCGACATGGTCATCATACCACTCTTTCTGCCCGGAAACAGGGCGAGATTCGTGACAACTTGGCAATGTTCGGCGCACGCGCGAAGCGCAGCCGCGCCCGACGACGCCTCACGCTGCCTTAGTCTCGACCTGCCCGATCAAGTCCCGCAGCGTGGTGATGGTGGATGCGTCGGCCACCCCGTCGACACGCTCCTGCCGCCAATGACGCTGGAACGCCGACACGACGGCTTCCGTCCTTTCGCAGAATTGTCCGGTCACAGGCATGCCGTAGCCGAACATCGCGAACATCGCCTGCAAAGCCTCGATGGGCGCACCGCTGTCGCCGCGTGCAAAAAAACGGCCGCTTCCGATAGGCGCAGGCTTGACCCAGAGGCCCAGGCCGACCTCGGCTAGGCTATGCCATGGGAACTTTTCGCCCGGGTCTATCTTGCGGCCAGGCGAAACGTCGGAATGCGCGAGGATGCGCTCGGGCGCGATGCGCCAGCGCGAGGCGATGTCGCGGCACAACTCGATGACCGCGCCCGTCTGCACATCCGGATAATCTGGCAGCCCGCCTGGATGTCCGGCATTGGCGATCTCGATGCCGATGGAGCACGAGTTGATGTCCGTCTCCCCATGCCATGACGATACGCCGGCATGCCAGGCCCGGCGGATCTCCGGCACCATCTGCAGGATGCGGCCGTTCTCGAACACCAGATAGTGAGCGGATACGTTCGAGATGGGGTTGCAGAGCCACTGCAGCGCCTCGCCGGAGTCCGGCATTCCAGTATAGTGCAGGATCAGCATGTCGGGCTGCCGATCCTCGCGGCCGTCCGCATGTTTGCGCGGGCCGTGATGGGGCGACGCGAAGACCTTCGCCGCGCATTCGCTGTCCGGCTCGATCATTGTCCGACCGCCGAAACTGCAGTGAACTTCTGTTTCATGCGATGGCTGGCGTCGCCAGGAGAATTTGGGGCTCGGGCGCCTTTCGGCCAGGCTCGCGGGATATCTGCTCCCATGCGGCGTTGATCGCGCTCATCCGATCCGTGGCGATCCGCACGGCCTCGGGCGGCAACCCTCTGGCGATCGCCTTGTCGGGATGATGGCTCGCCACGAGACGCAGCCACGCGCTCCGGATGTCGGATGTCGACATCTCACGCTGCACCCCAAGAACGGCGTAAGGATCATCCGGCCGCCTGACGTGTCTCGCCTCGATCTGGACGAAACGGTCATCGTCGAAGCCGAATATCCTGGAGACAGACAGAAGGTAGGCGTGCTCTGCCTGGTGCACTACGCCATCGGCGGCGGCGACCTCGAACAGGCCGTCAAGCACATCCTCGAGCAGCGCAGGCTCGTCGATGAACAGGTCCGCGAGTTGCCGCGCGTAAGCCTCGTATCCTGCCGTCGTGGCTTTCGTGAGATTGAACAGCGCCTCGATCCGCGGCAAGTCGGAATCCGACGCATCGATGATGCGGCGAAACACCGAAACCTCGTCGCGCGTGACGACGCCATCCGACCGGGCCATCTTGGCGGAAAGCGCCACGATGCCCGTAGTGAACACGATCGACCGGGAAGGCGCAGCGAACAGCCCGCCCTCCCGGTCGACCAGGACATGACCTGCGACAACGCCGATAAGCGCTCCTAGAGGGCCGCCGATCGCCATTCCAAGGCCAGCGCCGCCCAGTTTGCCCCACAGGGAGTTCCACACGGGCGCCGCCCCGGGTCAGATAGCAGGATCAATACTGATAGCAGTACCCGTCGCTGGCGAGATACGTGCCACGCGGGCAGCGGCCGGAACTCGTCGGCGTCGTCGACGCGCCGATGACTGCGCCACTGACAGCGCCGATGGCGGCGCCAGCGGCGACACCACGGGAGCCTGCAACCGCTCCGCCAAGCAATGCACCGGCGCCGGCGCCGATCAGGCCGCCGCCGACCGCACGTTCGCCAGGTGAATTGCAGGCTGCCAGCGAAAGGCCGACGACCGCGAGCGCCATAATCTTCTTCATGTTCTCAACTCCCTGTTATTTTCACGGTCAGGCCAAGCCTGCCGCTCAACCAGTCTGCGCATGCCAATCTGTCGCAATTTGGACAGCTCGACAGCAGACCGAACGTGCCACCGTGGCAATGGTTCCGTCACAGACCCCTCACCACCGGCTCGGCGCATTAAACAGTCTGCATTCGTAAAAAGCTAGGGGCTCTGCGGCCTGACAGCGCTCACGATGCCCTCGGCGTCGCGTCCAAGACGCCTGCGATCAGCCCGCAGGTCACAACGGAACGCGGCCTTCGTCCTTGACCTTGTGGAGCGCAAGCGTGGTCCGCACGTTGCGCACGTTCGCCAGAGCCGTCATCTCGGCGACGAACGCCTGAAACGCCTTCATGTCGTTCGCCACGCAGGTCAGCAGGAAATCCATGTCGCCAGACAATGTCCAGCACTCGCGCACCATCGGCATGCCGCGGACATGCTCGGCGAAGGCGTCGAGGTCTGGCCCAGCCTGGCTCGCCAGATGCACGAAGGCGAAGAACGAGACATCGAAGCCAAGCTTCTTCTCGTCCACCAGCGCGCGGTAGCCCGTGATGACGCCATCCTCCTCCAGAGCGCGGACGCGGCGCAGGGCCGGCGGCGGCGACATTCCGAGCCGATGGGCCAGATCCACATTGGTCATGCGGCCGTCATCCTGCAGGGCCTTCAGGATCGTCAGGTCGGTCTCGTCAAGCCGGGACGGCACGTTGGCGTTCTTTCGTTCTGGTCGAAACGGGCTCGAAGCCGCCTGCGGCATGCGGCAATCAACATGCCATTGCGCGCGCTCTGCAACTGCCGCTGGAATAGCGGCGCATTCTTTGCCACACAAGCGCTTCCAAACCCCGCAGGACAATTCGACCGTGACGCCGACAAGCTGGATCATCACAGACGGCAAGGCTGGCGATCTCGCCCAGTGCATCGGCGTGGCGGAGGCCATGGGCCTCGTCCCCAGCCAGCGCGTCGTGAAGCCCAAGGCGCCGTTCACATGGCTGATGCCCCGCGGTCCGATCGATCCGGGCGAGCGGTCGGGCAAGGCGGGCAGCCCGATCGCGCCGCCTTTTCCCGATGTGCTGATCGCCTCGGGCCGCAGGACCGTGCCTTACCTGCGCGCCGTTAAGGCCCTTTCCCGCGGCCAGACCTTCACGATGTTCCTCAAGGACCCGCGCACGGGTCCCGGCACGGCCGATTTCATCTGGGTGCCGACCCATGACCGGCTGCGCGGCGCCAATGTGATGGCGACGCTCACCTCGCCGCACAAGGTCAGCCAGTCAGCGCTCGACCGCTCGCGCGCCGACCCGCCCGCGCACATGGCCGCGCTCCGCGCCCCGCGCGTCGCCGTGCTGGTCGGCGGCGACAGCCGGCACCACCGCTTCAAGCCGGCCGACACGGAGCGATTCGCAGCAGCGCTGGGCAGGCTCGCGGACTCGGGCGCATCGCTGATGGGCTCGCGGTCGCGCCGGACGCCGGAGCCGCTCGCCTCCGCCGTCGCAGCCGTCTTCAGCCGTACTGGCGGCTGGTGGTGGGACGGATCAGGGGAGAACCCCTACATTCCGCTGCTGGCAAACGCCGATGCGATCGTGGTCACCGCCGACAGCGTCAACATGATCGGGGAGGCGGCCGCGACCGGAACGCCGGTGCTGGTGTTCGAGCCCTCCGGCGGGCACGGCAAGATCGGCAAGTTCCTCAACGGCCTGGCGGATCACGGAGTTGTGCACCGCTTCGACGGTAACCTTGTCGGCCATGCCTACGAACCATTAGATAGCACTCAGCAGATAGCTGCGGCCGCGCTTGCAGCCTTGGCGGCGCATCGTCAGGCACGCGGCATCTGAGCCCGCCGGGAGACTAGAACATGGCACATGTCCACGCCAAGATGATGATCGTCGGCTCGGGCCCGGCAGGCTACACCGCCGCCATATACGCGGCCCGCGCGATGCTGGAGCCGGTCATGGTGTCAGGCTTCCAGCCGGGCGGCCAGTTGATGATCACCACCGAGGTCGAGAACTTCCCCGGCTTCGCCGATGTCATCCAGGGTCCCTGGTTGATGGAGCAGATGAAGAAGCAGGCCGAGCATGTCGGCACGAAGATGGTCGCGGACCACATCTCGAAGGTCGACCTCAGCGGCCACCCCTTCCGTCTCTGGGGGGATGGCGGCGACACGTATTCCTGCGAGGCGCTGGTGATAGCGACAGGCGCGCAGGCCAAGTGGCTGGGCATTCCGTCCGAGCTGGCGTTTCAAGGCTATGGCGTTTCTGCCTGTGCGACCTGCGATGGATTCTTCTTCCGCAACCGGGAAGTCGTCGTGGTCGGCGGCGGGAATTCCGCCGTGGAGGAGAGCCTGTATCTGGCCAACCTCGCGAGCAAGGTCACGCTCATTCACCGCCGTGATTCGCTGAAGGCCGAAAGGATCCTTCAGGATCGCCTGCTTCGGCATCCGAAGGTCGAGGTGATCTGGGATTCGGCGGTCGAAGAGATCTGCGGCGTGCTGCCGGGAGGTGATGCGCCTCCGGGCGTGACCCATGTCCGCATCAAGAACCTCAAGACGGACGCCCTTTCCGACGTGAAGGCTGACGGCGTGTTCATCGCCATCGGCCACAAGCCATCGACCGAACTGTTCGCAGGGCAGGTCGCGATGAAGGAGAGCGGCTACATCATCACCAGGCCGAACTCCACGGTGACGGACGTGCCTGGCGTCTTCGCCGCCGGAGATGTGGCCGACGACACGTTCCGTCAGGCCGTCACCGCCGCTGGCCTGGGCTGCATGGCCGCGCTCGAGGGTGAGAAGTGGCTTGCGGCCCGCGAGGAAGGCCGGATGGCCGCCGAGTGACGACCAAGCGCTCTGCGCGGCACAGGAGCACCTGGGCGGCGTCGCTTGATCCGCAGCGCCCGTCCTGCATGTGGCCCCGCAATGACATTACCTCGTCGAGGTGATCCCGATCATCAACGGAAATCATCGACAAGCCATCACGCATCAGCTTGACGCGTAGCTCGTTTCCCCTTCACCATGCGCAAAACGCATAATTGGTGTGCAAGGCGGGCGGCGGCGATGGACTGGGATAGAATACGGATTTTCTACACGGTGGCGGAGTCGGGCTCCTTCACGAAGGCTGGCGATACGCTTGGACTGAGCCAGTCGGCCGTCAGTCGGCAGATCAGCGCGCTCGAGCGCGAAGTGCGTGCGCCACTTTTCCATCGCCACACGCGCGGCCTCATCCTGACCGAGCAGGGCGAACTGCTATGGCGCGCCGCGCGCGACATGACGCAAAGGCTGGAGAAGACCAAGGCTCAGCTGACCGAGACGCGCGAGCATCCTTCCGGCGAGCTCAAGGTGACCACGACCGTTGGGCTGGGGAGCCGCTGGCTTGCGCCAAGGCTGGGCGAGTTCCTCGACTCGTACCCCGATGTGCGCGTTCAGCTTGCCTTGACGGACGAGGAGCTCGACCTGTCGATGCGCCAGGCGGACATCGCCATCCGGCTGAGGCAGCCGCAGCAGCCGGACCTGATTCAGCGCAAGCTGTTCACCGTGCATTTCCATGTCTATGCGGCGCCGTCCTATCTGAAGCGCTACGGCGAGCCCAAGACGCTGGAGGAGCTGGACAATCACCGCATCCTGTCGTTCGGAGGCACCTCCCCTTCCTATCTGCTGTCGGTTCACTGGCTCGGGACAGCGGGGCGCGACCCGCGCGACCCGCGCACCCCGCATCTGCTGGTCAACAACATCGCCGCGCTGCGCAATGCGGTGGAGCACGGGGCTGGCCTGGCGGTGCTTCCTGACTATCTGGTCGAACAGGGCTCGCCCTTGATGCAGATTCTGCGCGAGACCGAGATGCCTTCGCTCGACAGCTATCTCGTCTATCCCGAGGAGATGAAGACTGTCGCCCGCGTCCAGGCTTTCCGGGACTTCCTCATCCAGAAGGCCCAACGCTGGACATTCTGAACTTGCACGACGTCCACGCCGATGGCTGCACCTCAGGTGCTGGCGAGAATGAAAGGGGCGGATTGAGCCGGGCGCCAAGCTCACCGCTGGGGCCGACAGTCGGCGTTGCGCCGTCTTGACGCTATGCGTCCCGCGATAGGCAAGTGCCGGTTTATGGCGAATTCGAGACGTTTCATGCGCAATTCGCATGGCGATCTTGCGCTATGTTGCGTTGCAATAAAGCCGTCGCGGCGGCATATGAGGATGGTGATCAGGGGTGGGCGTCCGTTTTCTCCTCCCGGCGTTGATGCCTTCCTGATCCGACCTCTGGAGTGCCTGGTTCGCCAGGCATGACCTTAAGCCCGGTTCCTCACGGAACCGGGCTTTCTTTTTCGCTGAAGCGGTTTTTGCCTGGTCCGCCGCCGAAGGCTTTCGCCCGACAGCAGCGCATCGGCGGGCTCAGAGGTAGAGCCTCTCCTTTTCAAGCCCCTTGTAGAGATGCGCCACCTGATCCGCGTATCCGTTGAAGAGTAGCGTCGGCACGCGCTCCTGGCTGCCCAGGACCTGTTCAGTCGCCTGGCTCCAGCGCGGATGGGCGACGGCCGGGTTCACGTTGGCCCAGAAGCCGTATTCGGCAGCCTGCAACTGCTCCCAGAAGCTTTTCGGCCGGTCGGCGGTGAAGCTGATGCGGGTGATCGCCTTGATCGACTTGAAGCCGTATTTCCAAGGCACGATCAGGCGCAGCGGCGCTCCGAACTGGTTACGCAGAGGCTTGCCGTAGACGCCGGTGACGAGCAGCGGAAGGTCGTTCGCGGCCTCCTCGATGGTCAAGGCCTCGACATAAGGCCATGGATACCAGCTCTGCTTCTGGCCCGGCGCGACCGCAGCGTTCTGGAAGGTTTCGAAACGCACGTATTTCGCGCCCGCGGCGGGCTTGGCGATTTCGAGGAACGACTTGAGCGTGAAGCCGGTCCAGGGCACTGCCATCGCCCAGGCCTCCACGCAGCGAAACCGATAAAGCCGTTCCTCAAGCTGCGAACGGCGGATCAGGTCGTCGATGCCGATCTCGAAAGGTTTGTCCACAAGGCCATCGACCTTGATCGTCCACGGCCGGGTCTTCTTCGCCTCGGCTTGCTTCCAGATGTTCTTGGTTGGGCCGAACTCATAGTAATTGTTGTATCCGGCCGCCGTCGCCTCTTCCGTCACGGGTCGGTCGAGCGTGAAGGCAGGGTTGTTCCGCGCTGGATAGAGATCGTCGGTCGGGTCCGGCTTGCGCTCAAGGTTCGGCTTGCTGCTTCCAAACCATTGCGCTTGGGCAGGCATCGCCCCCGCCGCGATCGACGCAGCGCCGACGCCGCCGGCCAGGAAAGCGCGCCGGTCGATGAAGTGCCCTTCGGGCGTGGCCTGGCTCTCAGGGATCTCCCATCCGTGAATCCGTTTGATCAGCATGTCGCGCTCCTCGGCGATGTTTGTCGCAACAGATACGCCTTCCGGCGCCGTTCCGTTACCGCCCCTGGCGGCGATGCTCATCACGAAACGGGGAGAAGCCCGCCGTTAAGGGCCAGGCCGCAGTGGCGGGGACGCTTCTTCGTGAAGGCTGCGGAAGCGTGATCCGCGAAGGCCGCATGGTCAAGCAGGATCGTCACGCGCGTGAAACAGGCGCCAAGACCCGCCGACCCGGCTAGCGGGAACACGATCGCCGGGCTATGGGATAATCAAGGGAGCCGCATGCTCCCATGAAGGCCGCTCCAGGCGGCTTCGATCGCAATATCTGGGGAGATTTCATGACCATCACCCGCCGTCACGCTCTCGGCCTTGTCGCAGGCGCCGTCGCCGCACCGACCTTCGCGCGGTCCCAAGGGACATGGGCTCCGTCAAAGACCATGACGTTGGTCGTGCCTTATCCTGCCGGGGGGCCCACCGACGCCATCGGCCGCATCGTGGCGAAGGAGCTTGAGAACATCTTCAAGGTCGGCGTGGTGGTCGACAACCGGGCAGGCGCGTCGGGCGCGCTCGGATCGCGTTCTGTCGCCCGCGGCGACGCCGACGGCCATCTCATCATCTTCGGCAACAACCAGACCCATGGGTCGAACCGGTTCCTGCTGCGCGACCCGGGCTATGATCCCCAGAAGGATTTCGCCCCACTGGCCGGCGTGGGCTCGTTCGAGCATGTTTTCGTTGTTCGCAAGGACCTGCCGGCCCGCAGCGTGCAGGAACTCGTGGCGCTGGCGAAGAAGGACCCCGGCAAGCTCAACTATGGCTCGACCGGCGTCGGATCTGGCTCGCACCTGTTCACCGAATTGTTCATGGCCCGCACCGGGACGCAGATGACGCATGTTCCCTTCCGCGGCGCGGCTCCGTTGGTGCAGGAGTTGATGGGCGGCCGGATCGACGTCGCCAACTCCACCCTCCCCTCGGTGCTCGGGCAGATCCAGAGCGGCGATTTGAGGGCGCTCGCCATCGCGAGCCCGGAACGCAACAAGGCGGTGCCGGATGTGCCGACGTTGCGCGAGCAGGGCGTCGCGACGGCCGATGCTGATTCCTGGGCTGCATTCTTCGCGCCCGCCGGCGTGCCGTCCGCCGCCCTGGCGCGCCTCTCGCAGGAGATCGTCACCATCCTCAATGCGCCCGGCCCGCGCGAGGCTATCCTGCGCACCGGCTTCACCATGAACGTGCGCGATGCCGCCGCATTCAGCCCTTATCATGCGCAGGAGATCGGCGTGCTCCGTGACGTGATCGCCGCCGCAGGCATCAAGCCGCTCGAGTGACCGGCCACCTCAACCCCCACGCTGCGTAAAGGCGCCCGCATGGAAGACAGGATCGAGACGGTCGAGCAGCTTGAAGCGATCTACGGCGTCGCCGTCCCGGCAGCCAAGCTGAAGGTCCTTAACCGCATCTCGCAGCATTACGGAAGCTTCATCGAAGCTGCTCCCTTCGTGATCCTGTCGACTTGCGGTCCGGAAGGGCTTGACTGCTCGCCGCGCGGCGATCCGCGAGGCTTTGTCCGGATCCATGACGATGCGACGCTGATGATCCCCGACCGACGCGGCAACAACCGCGTCGATTCGCTTCGCAACATCGTCCGCGACCCACGCATCGCGCTTCTGTTCTTGATTCCGGGCGTCGGTGAGACCATGCGGGTCAACGGGCTGGCGCACCTGTCCGCCGATCTGGCTCTGCGCGAGAGCTTCGCGATGGACGGCAAGGTTCCCGCGCTTGTCATTGTCGTCAAGGTGCAGGAAATCTACACCCAGTGCCAGAAGGCCCTTGTGCGCTCAAAGCTGTGGGATCCCGCGACGCAGATCGCGCGCTCCGAATTGCCGAGCGTCGGCACGATGCTGCAGGCGATCAGCATGGGCGAATTCGACGGCAAGGCGTATGACGACGCCTATCCCGAACGGATGAAGCAGACGATCTATTAGGGTCCTGGCCCGGACGTTCTCCTTCCGACTTCCACCAAGCGCTTTTTCGCTGACTGCTGCACGCCAGGCCATTGCTGGACAGGCGCAGCCGCGGGCTGCGCGCCTGCGGCGATGAACGCCGCCAGCATCGCCAAGTGAGGGCATCACATTCGCGCCATTTTATCGCCAAACTCCATGTTCATCTCTTGAAATATCAAGATCAGAAACGATGAAAGAGATGACATAGATGCAGAAGCGAAAAGAAAGACAGGTTCACCCGCACAGATTTGCTCTCGCATGTCTGGCGTCGATTCTTCCAGCGTCATTCGCAATTTCAGAGGCGTCCGCATCATCTGCCTTGAATGACCAGATTGCCTATCACGCCGGAAAGCACGGAGTTCCAGTGTCTCTCGCAAGAGCCGTCGTCAGGCTCGAAAGCAACTTCCGCCCGACCGCCTCGAGCAAGGGCAACTTCGGGTTGATGCAGATCAGGCTCGGCACGGCGCGCAGCCTCGGCTACGGCGGCGGCGCAGGCGGCCTTCTCCACGCCGACACGAACCTGGTCTACGGAATGAAGTATCTGGGCCAGGCCTACCGTCTCGCAGGCGGCGAGACCTGCGGGACGATCATGCGCTATCAGAGCGGGCTGCGCGCCATCCGCATGAACCAGGCCAACGTCGCCTATTGCGGCCGGGCGAAAGTCTTCATGGCGCAGGGCGCCGCGCCTGCGGCCGTGGCGGTTGCGCCGGCCCGTCGCCCTCTCGGCAGTTCGGCCGACAGCGTGACCGGCAGCTTGACAGCAGGCGTCCCTGCGGCGCAAACGCAGGATGCCAGTCGGCCGGACGGCCGCGGTGGGTGACGGTGACGTCATCCATCGAGGAAAGTCCGGGCTCCACGGAACAACGGTGCCGGATAACGTCCGGCGGGGGTGACCCTAGGGACAGCGCCACAGAGATCGAACCGCCTTCGCCAAGCCCGTCGACGCTCGCGTCTTCGGGCCGCCGCGCAAGGTAAGGGTGAAAAGGTGCGGTAAGAGCGCACCGCGGACCCGGCAACGGGGACGGCATGGCAAGCCCCACCGGGAGCAAGACCGAATAGGGATGACGCGCCGGTTGCAGGACCGGCAGGCCGTTCCGGCTGAGTCATCCGGGTTGGTTGCTCGAGCTGCCTGGCGACAGGCATCCCAGAGGAATGGCCGTCACGTCGCGAGGCTTGCCTCGCGGCCCTCCAGAACCCGGCTTACAGGCCGGCTGGCGACTGCATTCAGCATGCTGCGGCGAACCCGAGGCGACTCTCCCGCCGCAGCATGCGTCAAGCCTGTCGTCCTTCGCGTCTCAACAGCCGCCGGGGGGCGTCGACATCAGTAGGTCGCGCGCCCGCCCGTGATGTCGAACACGGCGCCCGTGGTGAACGAGCATTCCTCGCTCGCCAGCCAGGCGATCATCGCAGCGATCTCGTCGACCTCGACGAAGCGCCCCATCGGGATCTTCGAGAGCATCATGTCGATATGCTCCTGCTTCATCTGCTTGAAGATGTCCGTCTTCGCTGCTGCCGGCGTGATGCAGTTGACCAGGATCCCTGACTGCGCCAGTTCCTTGCCCAGCGATTTCGTCAGGCCGATCAATCCGGCCTTCGAGGCAGAGTAATGCGATGCCTGCGGATTGCCTTCCTTGCCTGCGACCGAGGCGATGTTGACGATCCGGCCATAGCCCGCGCCCAGCATGACGGGCACGATGGAGCGGCAGGTCAGATACGGCGCTATCAGGTTGACCTCTACCACCTGACGCCACACGGCCGGATCAAGCTCCCACGTCTTGGCGTTGCCGCCGGTGATGCCGGCATTGTTGACGAGGACGTCGATCTTGCCATGTCGCGCCACGACCGCCTCGGTCGCCGCCTGCACCGACATCTCGTCGGTCAGTTCGACGATGTCCGACGATGCCGTGCCCGCAGTGGAAAGCTCGGCCCTTGCCTCGTCGAGCTTGCCGCCATCCATGTCCCACAGCACCACGACGGCGCCGGACGCCGACATGCGCTGGGCGGCGGCGTAGCCGATGCCCCTGGCGCCGCCTGTGATGACGCAGACGCGCCCGCTGAGATCGATCCGAGTGCTCATGTCCAGTTCCCCATTTCAAGTGCGAGACTGGCGAAAGCGGCCGGGCTTGGCAATGGCTGCGGGCGCATCATGGCCTAGGAATCCGTGCAGGATCACCTGCCGCCGGCCTGCCCGATGAGCCTGGCCATGTCGCTGTAGCCGCGCGCCCTGGCCAACGACAACGGCGTCATCCCGTTGCGGTCGGCACGGTTGGGATCAGCCTTCGCAGCCAGCAGAGCCTCGACGCACGCCAGATGCTTCCTACCGCCGTCGCCGAGGATGACGGCTTCGATCAGCGCGGTCCACCCCAGGTTGTTGACGTGGTCGACTGGCGCGCCGGCTGCGATGAGCCGCCGCACCGCCTCGTCATGCCCCAGATGCGCGGCGGCGATCAGCGCGGTCCCGTCGTAGATGCTGGTCACGTTGCCGGCGCGGTTGCCCAGCCTGATCGCGAGGCTCATCGTCTCGGGATCATCCGCAACGGCGGCGATCGTGACGGCATCGTAGCGCTGCCTGTCGAGCGCGTTGACGTCGGCACCTCCCCTTGCCAGCGCCTCCATGGCCGCGCGCTGTCTGCGGAACGCGGCGACGTGAAACGGCGTGCGTCCATTTCCGTCCCGTGCGTTCGGATCGAGGCCATTCGCGATCATTTCGGTGATGGCGCTCGCGGCCCCGGAAGCGGCGACGCCATGCAGTCCGGAATACTGCGCGATCTCCGCGGCGCTCGGCGGGGTCTGCGCGGAAGCGGGCCAGCAGAGGCAGGCGGCCAGCAGGCCTGAGGCGACCACGGCGGAACGTCTAAAGGAGGCGCGCGTCATGAAAGCAATCTTTTCAGCCTTGTGACTGCTCCGGACCATAAGGCTCCGCCCCCGAGATGCAATGGCCAGCCCCGCGGCAGGCTCGGATCACCCGCATCGCTCACGCTTCTTTAACGTTAACCGTGTGTGATGAAGCACCTCCCGAACTGTCTCGGGATTTCGCCATCCGGATCGTTGACGCCCATATATGCCCATGTTATCCCATCTTATCCCGTCTGAATTGATCCCTGTTTGGGTTCATCGGCAGGTCGATGTCCGGGCTCAGGAGGCCAGCGGACCGGCTTTCGGAGGCGGGTCTGCGTTCGTGCAAGCGCACGGCTCTGTGGCGGGGCTGCGCGATCTGGCGGGCAAAATGACTGGCCATCGTCGTGGCCAGGTTGCGTCAGGTGTCAGTGAGCGTCAGGTCCATGGACCGCTTTGTGTCGAACTTCACGAACCGGGTGGACGCCAAGGGCCGTGTCTCGATTCCAGCGACGTTCCGGCTCGTGCTGGGGCGCGACGGGTTCGAGGGTGTGTACATCCATCCGGCGCTCGATATGACGGCTTTGGACGCGGGCGGAAACACGCTGTTGAAGGAGATCGATGGCCTTCTGTCGGCCATGGCGCCGTATTCGGACGAACGGGATCATCTTTCGACGGCGCTTCTGGGTGTCTCGGAGGTGCTGAAGGTGGATCCGGAGGGCCGCATGCAACTGACAGAAACCCTGAAGGCGTATGCGGGGATCGGCGATCACGTCACGTTCGTCGGTTTGGGTTCGAAGTTCCAGATATGGGAGCCCGAGAGGTTCCGCGCACACCTCGAGAGTGCGCGCGGACGCTTGCGGGACCTCAAGCACAGCCTTGGCGATCAGTGGCGGAGCCAAGCAGGCGAGTTGCGTACACGGCAGACGCCGCAAGGCGATGCGTCATGACGGGCCGCGGCAATGGTTCTCAACCTGTCGCTGGCGGACCGGCCGGTCATGCGCCCGTGCTTCTTCACGAAGCTGTCGATGCCCTCGCCGTCAAGCCGGGTGCGCGCATCCTGGACGGCACATTCGGCGCCGGCGGCTACACGCGCGCAATCCTGGACGCGGAGGCGGACGTCGAGGTGATCGCATTCGACCGCGATCCCAGCGCCATCGCCGGCGGCCAGGACCTGGCGGCCCTGTCGGGCGGACGGCTGAAGCTTGTCGAAGCGACGTTCGGCGATCTCGCGGTTGAAGTCCGCGACGCCGGCTTCGCGCCTCTGGACGGAATCGTCCTCGACATCGGCGTCTCGTCCATGCAGCTCGACCAGGCCGCGCGCGGCTTCTCATTCCGTTTCGATGGCCCCCTCGACATGCGCATGGCCGCCTCCGGCCCAAGCGCCGCCGATCTCGTGAACGAGGGAGAGGAAGCGGACCTCGCCGACATCATCTATCATTATGGCGAGGAGCGTCGCGCCCGCGCCGTGGCTCGCGCAATCCTCGAAGCGAGGCGGATCGAGCCGATCCGCAGCACCAAGCAGCTCGCAGACGTCGTGGCCAGCGTGGTCTGGGCCGAGCCCGGCGGCATCCACCCCGCCACGCGGACCTTTCAGGCGCTGCGCATCGCCGTGAACGACGAGCTTGGCGAACTGGTCCGCGCGCTGCACGGCGCGGAGGAGGCGCTGAAAGCCGGAGGCCGGCTGGTCGTCGTCAGCTTCCACTCGCTCGAAGACCGCATCGTCAAGCAGTTCCTCCAGCGGCGTTCCGGGCGGGCGGGCGGCGGCTTTTCGCGCTTCGAGCCTCAGATTGCGGCGGATGCGCCGACCTTCACGCTCGTCAACCGCGGCGTCGTGACAGCATCCGATGCCGAGATCGCCGCCAACCCGCGGGCGCGCTCGGCAAAGCTGCGGGTTGCGGCCCGCACCGAGGCTGCGCCGCGCCCTCTCGACCGCGACGTGAGCGCGCTCGCTGAGCTGCCCGATCAGGCCGTGCGGCACAAGCCGAAGACAGGCAGGCCCGCAATCGGCGCAGGCAAGGCATCAGAACGGCGGAGCCGTCGATGATCAAGGTCTTCCATGTCATCGCCATCGGCGCCCTGATTTCGTCGGCGATGTACGCCTACACGATCAAGTACGAGACGCTCTACCATGGCGAGCAGCTCAGCAAGCTCAAGCAGAGCGTGCAGAAGGAGCGCGAGGCGATCGCCGTGCTCAAGGCGGAATGGCAGCATCTCAACCGTCCCGACCGCCTGCAGATGCTGAGCGAACGGCATTTGAGCCTCCAGCCGCTGGCCACCACGCAGCTTGCCCGGTTCTCGGACGTGCCGGTCAAGGGGCCTAAGTTCGACGGCATCGGGCAGAAGCTCGAATCGCTCGGCCTGATGGGTGATGACATTCCGACAGCCAGCATCGTGCGCGGTGCGCCGCGGGCGGCCACTGCCGCCGCCACGCCGCGGCCGATCCAGCCGCGCGCTGCTGCAGCTGCGAGCCGGCCGGTCGCCCTGACGCCGCGCCCCGCCACCTCTGCCGGCGCCACGTCCGCCAGCGCCAACTCTGCCGGCGCCGCAGCGCGGCAGGCGGCAGCATCGCCAGCCTCCGCCCGGCCTCTTCCTCCGCGCCCGGTTCCGGTCGCGGCCAGCCAGACGGCGTCAACCACCTTGCCGCGTCCTCCGATGCGGCTCCAGCAGTAAGGGGCAGCCATGACCAACGGCGCAGATGACCGCTCCATGGCGGTCTCGGATCCGGCCGAGGGCCGCGCCGGCCAAGCCGTCCTGAAGCCGCGCCGCGGCCTTGGCGGCCTGATGCGCACGCTGTTCTCGATGAGCAAGGACAAGAGCGAAGCGCGGGTCGGCCTGATCATCCTGTGCTTCGGCTGCCTGTTCCTCACGCTGTCCGGCCGTCTGCTCTACCTGGCCGTCGCGCCCGACGAGCCTGTGGGCCTCAGGCGCGCGACCGCAGATGCGACGTCCGCCGCGAGGCCCGACATTCTCGACCGCAACGGCGAGGTGATGGCGACCGATGTCCGCAGCGTCTCGGTGTTCGCCGAGCCGCGCAAGATCATCGACAAGGACGAGGCCGTCGAGCTCCTGACCGCCGTGCTCCCGGAGATCAACGCCAAGGAACTGCGCGACCGCTTCGAGCGCCGGCGGGGCTTTGTCTGGGTCAAGCGCGAAATCTCGCCGCGCCAGCAATCGGAGCTGCATCGCCTCGGCATTCCGGGCCTCGGCTTCGTGCCGGAGAACAAGCGGGTCTATCCCAATGGCAAGGCCGCAGCGCATGTGCTCGGCTTCGCCAACATCGACAACATCGGCATCGCCGGAATCGAGAAGCACCTTGACCAGAAGGGACTTGTCGATCCGACGGGCGCGGGGCTCAACGCCACGCCCAGGGAGCTGCAGCCGGTGCATCTCTCGATCGACCTGCGCGTGCAGCATGCGCTGCGCGACGAGCTCATGATCGCGATGACGAAGTTCCGGGCCAAAGCCGCCGCCGGCGCCATCCTCGACGTGAACACCGGCGAAGTCGTCGCGACGGTCTCCCTGCCGGATTTCGACCCCGCCAACCAGGCCGAGGCTCTTGATCCGGAGAACATCAACCGCATCAACGTCGGCGTCTTCGAGATGGGATCGACGTTCAAGGCGCTGACGGTGGCGATGGCGCTGGATTCCGGCAAGATCAACGTCAACTCCACGTTCGACGCCCGCAACGGCCTGCGCTACGGCCGCCACACGATCAATGACTTCCACGCCAAGCGCATGATCATGACCGTGCCGGAGGTCTTCGTGTATTCCTCGAACATCGGGACCGCCAAGATGGCGCTCCAGCTCGGGGTCGACCATCACCGGAACTTCCTGCGCCGCGCCGGCCAGCTCGACCGGCTGCGCACCGAATTGCCCGAAAGCGCCGAGCCCATCGTGCCGTCGCGATGGGGCGAGCTCAACACCATGACAATCGCCTTCGGCCATGGGCTCGCGGTCGCCCCGCTTCAGGCGGCCATGGCGACAGCGGCATTGATGAACGGCGGGCTGCTGATCCCGCCAACGTTCCTCAGGCGCACGGAACAGGATGCGAAAGCCGTCGCGACCCGGCTCGTCAAGCCCGAGACCTCGGAAGCGATGCGTTACGTGATGCGGCTCAATGCCGAGCGCGGATCGGCATCGAAGGCGGCGGTCCCCGGCTTCTACGTCGGCGGCAAGACCGGCACGGCCGAGAAGGTCGTCAACGGCCGCTATTCCAAGAACCGCTTGTTCACGACGTTCATGGCCGTGGCGCCGGCCGACAAGCCGCGCTATCTGTTCATGACGCTGTTTGACGAGCCGCAGGGCCTGCCGGAAACCCATGGCTACGCGACCTCGGGCTGGAACGCCTCGCCGACGACCGGCCGCATCATTGAGCGCGTCGCCCCGATCCTGGGATTGCCGGTGCGCTTTGACGTGCCGGACCGCCCGTTCCCGCTCATGGCGCGGGTCGGCGCCTGGGGCACGCGCTGATGGGCCGTCGGGCTCGCCTCTCCAGGCGGGCTGGGACGTGTGGCATTGCGTTGAAGTCCCGTGTCCACCCCTCCAATCGGGATAGGTCTGATGTCCGCCAACCTGACGACCGGCAGCTTGTTTCCGGGTGCATTCTCCGGCGCTGAAGCGGCGCGCGCCGTGACCGGCGTCACGATGGACAGCCGCAGCGTCCAGCCCGGCAACGTCTTCGTCGCTTATCAGGGCACCAAGGCCGATGGCGCACGCTTCATCGCAGATGCCGTGGCCAAGGGCGCAGCCGCCGTCGTCGCCTTGGGGCCGCGGCCCGCCGGACTGCCGCCCGGCCTCGCCTTCGCGAGCGTGCCCGACCCACGCCGTTCGCTCTCGCTGGCGGCCGCACGCGTCCATCCACGTCAGCCAACTGTGATCACGGCCGTGACGGGCACCAGCGGCAAATCCTCGGTGGCGGACTTCACGCGCCAGATCTACGCCAGGCTGGGGCGCCAGGCCGCCAGCCTCGGCACGCTGGGCGTGGTCACGTCCTCGGGCGCGCAGTATGGCTCGCTGACAACGCCCGACCCGGTGACCCTGCATGCAACGCTGGACCGTCTGGCGCATGACGGCGTCACTCATCTGGCGATGGAGGCTTCGTCGCACGGGCTGGATCAGCGAAGGCTCGATGGCGTCGCGCTTTCGGCGGGCGCGTTCCTCAATCTGGGCCATGACCATCTCGACTACCATGCAGGCATGGACGAATACCTCGAGGCCAAGTTGCGGCTGTGGGATCTGCTGCCGGCAGGATCACCCGTGGTGGTCAATCTAGATGGCGCCTGGAGCAGCCGCGCCGCCGAGTCCGCCGCCGCCAAGGGCCTGAAGGTCACCTCCATCGGAACAGCCGGCGAGACCATCCGCCTCACCGGGGTCAAGCGCGTCGGCTTCGGGCAGGAGCTGGTCATGTTCATGATGACGCGGACGTTTCGCGTGACATTGCCGCTCGTCGGCGACTTCATGGCCGGCAACGCGTTGGTGGCGGCCGGTCTGGCGATGGCGACGGGTGAGGACGCGGAGGCCGCTGTCCAGGCGATCGGCGGACTGGTGGGCGTGCCCGGCCGGCTGGAGCGCGTCGGCGAATTCAACGGCGGGCTCGCGGTCGTGGACTACGCCCACAAGCCCGATGCGCTCGCCGCGGTGCTTGACACGCTGCGTCCGTATGCCTCCGGACGCCTGATCTGTGTCTTTGGCTGCGGCGGCGACCGCGACAAGGGCAAGCGGCCGATCATGGGCGCGATCGCGGCCGGCAAGGCCGACATCGCGATCGTCACCGACGACAACCCGCGCAGCGAAGCTCCCGCCCAGATCCGCTCCGAGATCATGGCCGCCGCCCCAGGCGCCATCGAGATCGGCGAGCGGGCGGAAGCCATCCGCCATGCCGTGGGAAGCCTGCGGTCAGGAGACGTGCTGGTCGTGGCCGGCAAGGGCCACGAAAGCGGCCAGATCGTCGGCGACCGAACGCTGCCATTCTCCGATCATGACGAAATCGCCAATGCCATGCGGGAGCTGGGCCGATGACGGCGCCACTATGGACTGGACCGGATCTGATCCAGGCGCTGGGCGCGCGCGCTGCGGGCAACACGCCCTCCGCCGTTTCCGGCGCCTCGATCGACACCAGGACGCTGCAGCCCGGCGACGCCTTCTTTGCCCTGATCGACCAGCGTGACGGCCATGACTTCGTCGCCGCCGCCTTCGAGAAGGGCGCTGCGCTCGCCGTCGTCGACGAGGCGCATGCGTCTGCGCTTGCGGGTCTCGGGCCGTTGGCGATCGTCGATGACGTGCTGCGCGCGATGGAGCGCGCCGGCATGGCGCGCCGCGCCGCGCTCGACGCCGGCGTCATCGCCGTCACTGGCTCTGTCGGCAAGACTGGCACCAAGGAGGCGCTGAAGCTCGTCCTGTCGCGCCAGGGAGAGACGATGGCCCCGGTCGGCTCCTACAACAATCACTGGGGTGTGCCCCTGACCCTTGTGCGAACGCCGCTCACGACACTCTACGGCGTCTATGAGATCGGCATGAGCAATCCTGGCGAGATCGCGCCTCTGGCCAGGATGGCCAGGCCCGACATCGCGATCATCACCACGGTGCAGGCCGTGCATCTGGCGTCCTTTCCCAGCATCGACGCCATCGCCGATGAGAAGGCGGCCATCTATGACGGGCTGCCGCCGCACGGCATCGCAATCTGCAATGCCGACATTCCGCAGCTTGCGCGCATAAGGGCGCATGCGATGGCGGGCAAGGCGGGGCGCTTCGTCACCTTCGGCGAGGCGGCGGACGCCGATGTCAGGCTGCTCTCCTCAGTCCTGCAGGCCGATCTTTCGGTGGTCGAAGCCAGCATCTTCGGCACGCGGGTCGCCTACAAGATCGGGAGCCCGGGCAGGCACATCGTCATGAACTCCCTGGCTGTGCTGGCGGCGGCGAAGCTCATCGGGGCAGACCTCGCGCTGGCCGCCCTGGCGATGGCCGAGCTCAGGCCTCCCCAGGGCCGCGGCGCACGGCAGGCGCTGTCCGCGCCCGGCGGCGAGATCACGCTCATGGATGAGAGCTACAACGCCAACCCCGCTTCGATGCGGGCGGCGCTGGAGAACCTGAGCCGAATGAAGCCCGGCGCGAGGGGCCGCCGGATCGCGGTGGTGGGCGACATGCTGGAGTTGGGGCCGGCCGGGCCGCAGATGCACGCACAGCTCATGCCCGCCATGGAGGCCAATGGCGTAGACCTCGTGTTCGCCGCAGGTCCGCTCATGCGAAATCTCTACGACGCCTTGCCAGCAGGGCGTCGGGGCGCGTATGCCGCATCTGCCGCCGGTCTCGAGCCCCTTGTTCTCGATGCGCTGAGGGCAGGCGATGTGGTCACCATCAAGGGCTCGCTTGGCTCGAAAATGAGCCCCATCGTGAAAGCCATGATGACGCGTTTTCCCCCCGTCGCCATCGATTGAACCTAGCCCCGACCTACCGAAGGAAAGAGCGCCCCGGCCATGCTCGCCCTGCTAGCTGATCTCTCGAGCATCTTCGGACCGCTCAACATCTTCCGCTACATCACGTTCCGCACCGCCGGATCGACCGCGACGGCCCTGATGCTCGTGTTCTTCTTCGGGCCGGCCACGATCGCATGGTTGCGGCTGAAGCAGGGCAAAGGCCAGCCGATCCGTTCCGATGGCCCCGAGAGCCATCTCGCCAAGCGTGGCACGCCAACGATGGGCGGGCTGATGATTCTCTCAGGCCTGATCGTCTCGACCCTTCTCTGGGCCAACCTGAGGAACATGTTCGTCTGGATCGTGGTCTTCGTGGCGATCTTCTATGCGGCCATCGGGTTCTATGACGATTACCTGAAGGTCACGAAGCAGTCGCACAACGGCTTCTCGGGCAAGGCGCGCATCGTGCTCGAGACCATCATCGCCGTGATCGCGTGCTACGCCATCATGCTGCTGTCGCCTCCCGGCCTGTCGCAGGCCTTCGCCGTGCCGCTGCTCAAGGACACGCTGATCTATGTCGGCATCCTGTTTCCCCTGATCGCGGCCTTCGTCGTGGTCGGCGCGGGCAACGCCGTGAACCTGACGGACGGCCTCGACGGCCTGGCCATCGTGCCGGTGATGATCGCGGCGGCGACGTTCGGGTTCATCGCCTATCTCAGCGGCAACGCTGTGTTCTCGACCTATCTGCAGATCAACCACGTGCCCGGCACTGGCGAACTCGCGGTCGTTTGCGGGGCGATCATCGGCGCGGGCCTCGGCTTCCTGTGGTTCAACGCCCCGCCTGCGCAGATCTTCATGGGAGACACCGGCTCGCTTGGCCTTGGCGGGCTTCTCGGCATCATCGCCGTGGCAACCAAGCACGAGATCGTCCTGGCCATCGTCGGCGGCCTGTTCGTGGTCGAGGCGCTGTCCGTCATCATCCAGGTGGCGGTATTCAAGCGCACCGGAAAAAGGGTCTTCCTGATGGCCCCGATCCACCATCATTTCGAGAAGAAGGGCTGGACCGAAGCCCAGGTCGTGATCCGGTTCTGGATCATCTCGGTCGTGCTGGCGTTGGTCGGCCTGTCCACCCTCAAGCTGCGTTGATCCCTGCATGACCCCCATCACAACTTTCGTCGGCAAGACCGTCGCTTTGTTCGGCCTTGGCAATTCCGGCGCCGCCACCGCCGTCGCGCTGCGCGAGGGCGGCGCGGAGGTCATCGCCTTCGACGACGATGAGCGCGCCGTCGGCATCGCGGCAGGCTACGGCATCCGCACCGGCAACCTGCGCGCCGCCGACTGGGGCCGCATCGACGCGCTGGTGCTGTCGCCGGGCGTGCCGCTGACGCACCCCAGGCCGCACTGGACCGTCCAGCTGGCCCGCAAGGCCAACGTCCCCGTGATCGGCGACGTGGAGCTCTTCTGCATCGAGCGGCGGAAACTGGCGCCTGGGTCCCCGTTCATCGCCATCACCGGCACCAACGGCAAATCGACGACGACCGCGCTGATCGCGCATCTTCTGGCAGCCGCCGGCCGCGACGTGCAGATGGGCGGCAACATCGGCGCGCCGATCCTCACGCTGGAGCCGCCCTCGGCCAGCCGGGTCCATGTCATCGAATGCTCGTCTTTCCAGATCGATCTGGCTCCCAGCCTCGATCCTGGCATCGGCATCCATCTCAACCTGACGCCCGATCACCTCGACCGCCACGGCTCGATGCAGAACTATGCCGCAATCAAGGAGCGCTTGATCGAGCGGTCCGATGTCGCCATCGTCGGCGTCGATGATGAAGGCTCGAAGGCCATTGCATCGCGGCGCGCCGCGTCCGGCGGCAGCCTATGGCGCATCTCCGCCGAAGCCCCTGTCGACAACGGCGTCTTCGCCGGGGTCACCGCGAATGACGGCAGCCTCGACGTAAGGCTGGTGCGCGTCGAAGGCGGCAAGCCGCGCGTGGTGGCCAACCTCTCGGGCATCGGCTCGCTGCGCGGCATGCACAACGCCCAGAACGCGGCGGCCGCCTTCGCGGCACTGTCCGCTCTTGGCATCACTGAGGACGTCATCGCCGCCGGCCTCAAGAGCTATCCCGGCCTGCCGCACCGGATGGAGGAGGTGGCGCGCAAGGGCCGCATCGTCTTCATCAACGACAGCAAGGCGACCAACGCCGATTCCACCGAGAAGGCGCTGACGTCCTTCCGGGATGTCTTCTGGATCGTGGGCGGCAAGCAGAAGGACGGCGGCATCGAGCCGCTGCGCCGATACTTCAAGAACGTCGCAAAGGCATACCTGATCGGCGCATCCACCGATGAATTCGCCGAGACGCTGCAGGGCCAGACGCCGTTCGAGAAGAGCATGACCCTCGACAAGGCCGTGGCTGCGGCGGCGCGGGACGCGGCCAACCACGGCGGCAGCGGCGACATCTGCGTGCTGCTGTCCCCGGCCTGCGCCTCGTACGACCAGTTCCAGAACTTCGAGCATCGCGGCGACGTCTTCAAAAAGCTGGTCGCCGAACTCGCCTAGCACGCCTGCGACAGATCCGCCCCGGGCGCGGCACGCATCACTGCGCGACCTTCCTGGCTGCGAACACCAGCGCCACGACAACGACGGCCGAAGCCCAGACGCTGGGCTCCACCGTCTCGCCGACGAGCATGGCCGCGAACATCAAGGTGACGAATGTCTGGAGGAGCTGAACCTGGCCGACGCGCGCCACGCCACCCATTGCAAGCCCGGCGTTCCACGCGAAGAAGCCGGCATACTGGCTGATCACCGTGACATAGGCGAAGCCTGCCAGCGCCGGCAAGGCGGCCCCGCCGAAGCTTCCCGTGCCGGAAGCCGGCGGCCAGGTCCAGAGCATGCCGGCTGCGTTGACCGGCAGTGCGATCACGAGGATCCACGAGATCACCTCCCAGCCTGGCATCGTGCGGCTGAGCTTCGCGCTGAGGACATAGCCGACGCCGGCGATGGCGACAGCGACGATCATGATGAGGTCGCCTGGCGAAAGCTTGCCGCCGTTGCGCATGGCGAAGCCGACGACGAACGCCATGCCGAGCGCGGCGACGATCCAGAAGCTCGAGGGCTGCCGTTCGCCCAGGATCGCCGCAGCCGCGACCGCCGTCGCCATTGGCAGGATGCCCCCGATGACGCCCGCGTTGGAGGATTCCATCAAGGTCATGGCGACGTTCACCAGTCCCGGGAAGCCCCAGACGATGCAGCTGGTCGAGATCGCCATCAGGACCAGCGCGTCACGCCCGGGAATGGGCCGGCGCAGGGCCAGCAGCAGCCCTAGCGCCATGAACCCTGCCAGACCGGGCCGCCAGAAGGTGACGAAGAGCGGGTCGAACCACTGCACCGCGAGCCGTGTCATCGGAAAAGTGCCGCCGAAAGCGACCACGCCGAGAAAGCCGAGGAGGAAACCGAGCGTGACGCGGGACATGAAGGGAGCCACTTCAAATTGGGCCGGCACCCTAGCAACCAGGCGGACGCAGCGCTCATGCAATTCGGTGGCGGACGTCATTCACGGCGCGAGAAGCGGCCCCACGACGATGACCGCGTCCCCGGGCTTGATCCGGCCTGGACAGGACACGCTCAGCACCAGCCCTCGCAGCGACGCAGCGGCGGTGACGAAGTCGAACTCCAGCCGAGGCCGATCATGCGCTGCCGCCAGCTTGCGCCCCGGCCCGCGGCACGGCTTGTTGTAGGCCTCGACGCGCAGGACGGCGTTGCCGTCGAACCGGCCGACGCCGCCCCATGCGCCTCCGATTGCGAGGTGCGACCCTGGCGCGATGCGCGAGAAGTCGTCGATGCCTGTGACGACGAGGTTGGCCCCGATCGATCCGGGGGCAGGATCGGTCAGCGACAGCCTGGCCGCGATCATGGCGAGCTCTTCCGTCGACAGCGCCGACAGCTGCCGGTCGTTCCGGATCATCTGGCCCCGCGGCAGCCAGGGTTCACGCGGGCCGGCCTCGCGCAAGGCCCCGCTATGGCGGTTGCCCACGATGCCTTGCATGTCGAGCAGGAGCTCCGGCGCCTCGTGTGTGACGAAGTCGCCGCGTCCCGTCTGCTCGCGCGTGGTCGAATACACGCCCGCCACGATGCCTGATCGAACGCTCATCGCCCCGTTCCCGCCCTGCCTGCCAGCATGAACTCGCCCTTCAGGTCAGCAAGCGACGAGTTGCCCATGAACACTTCGAAGCGGCCTGGCTCGACCATGTAGCGGCCCTGGGCATCGTGGTGGCCGAGAGCGGCAGCATCGACCGAGAGCGTGATGCGCCGCGACTCGCCAGCCTTGAGCGAAATCTTCTCGAAGGCCTTCAGCTGCCGCACCGGCCGGGAGATCGACGCCACTGGCTGCCGCACATAAAGCTGCACGACGTCCTGGCCATCGCGCGCGCCGCCATTGGCGACCATCACGCTCACCAGCGCGCGCCCCGACCGTTCCACGGCGGGCGTCTCCACCCTGAGCTCGCTGAAGCTGAAGCGGCTGTACGAAAGTCCGAAGCCGAATGGATACAGTGGCTGGTTCGCCTCGTCGATGAAGATCGACTCGTAGCGGAAACGGCCCTTGGTCTCCGGCCGCCCGGTCGGCAGATGGTCGTAATGCACCGGGATCTGCCCCACGGAGCGTGGAAAGCTGATCGGCGTCTTTCCGGAAGGGTTGACCGCGCCGGACAGCACTTCCGCGATGGCGGTGCGGCTCTCCGACCCGGCATGGAACGTCTGCAATATCGCCGCCACGCGCCCCTTGAGGTGGGTGAGCACCAGCGGCCGGCCAGTGGCGAGCACGAGCACGACAGGCTTGCCCGTGCCGACGAGCTCCTCGAGCAGCTCGTCCTGGACGCCTGGCAGCGTCAGGCGGGTCCGCGAGGCCCCCTCGCCCATGAACTCGCAGTCCTCGCCGAGCTTGGCGATGATCACGTCGGCTCCGGCGGCCGCCTCGATGGCGGCGGCGCGATCCGCGAAATCCTTGCCGCAATAGGTCGAGATGCCGGATTGGAAGCTCACCGCGACGTCAGCGCCGAGCAGCCTGCGCAGCGCCGCGTCCAGGCTTTCGATCGGCTTGCGCGGCACGCCGGCGGGGTCAGTCCAGACACGCTCCTGATCTGCCCTCGCGAGAGCGCCGACCACGGCGACCGACCTGACGCGCGCCGTATCGAGCGGCAGGATGCCGTCGTTTTCCAGAAGGATGATGGATTCGCGCGCTGCCCTGCGCGCCGCGTCCAGGGCCGGCGGAGACTGGAGGGCGGCTTCCGCGGTCTTGGGATCGATATCGGCGATCTGGTCCATGCCCGCATGAAGCTTCACGCGCAGGACCCGGCGCACCGCTTCATCGACCTGGCCGATCGGCACGCGTCCGGCCCTGACCTCGTTGGCCAGGTGCTTTGAATAGACGAAGCCCATCATGTCGATGTCGACGCCCGCGGCCAGCGCTTTCCGCGCAGCCTCGGGCTCATCGCGCGCGACGCCATGAGCGATCAGCTCCGGAATCGAGCCGAAATCCGAAACGACGAGCCCGCGAAACCTCCATGCGCCGCGCAGCAGATCGGTGAGCATGCTGCGGTGCGCTGTGGCCGGCACGCCGTTTACGGAGTTGAACGCCGCCATCACCGAGAGGGCGCCAGCGTCGAGCGACGCACGGAACGGCGGCAGATGCCGATCGTGCAGCTGCTCGCCCGGGATCCAGGCGGTGTTGTAGTCGCGGCCAGCCTCCACGGCGCCATAGCCTACGAAGTGCTTCACCGTGGCGGCCACTCCCCCGGCCTGATAGCCGCGCGTCCGCGCCGCCGCCATCACGCCCGAGAGATGGACATCCTCGCCTGCGCCTTCCAGGAGCCGGCCCCAGCGCGGATCGCGGCCCATGTCGACCATGGGCGCGAAGGTCCAGTTGATGCCGAGCGCCCGCGCCTCGCGGCCAGTCCACAATGCAGCCTCCTCCACCAGCCGGGGATTGAAGGTGGCGGCCTGCCCGAGCGGAAGCGGAAAATAGGTCGAAACGCCATGGACAGCATCCAGCCCGATCAGGAGCGGGATCTTCAGGCGGCTCTCGCGGGCGGCCTTCTGGACCGCAGCCATCTCGGCAGGACTGACGAAGTTCATGACGTTGCCGACGCGTCCGGCGCGGATCTCGCCATAGTCGAAGCCTTCCCGGCGGCCATACAGATGCAGCTGCCCGATCTTTTCCTCCAGCGTCATCTGACGGATCAGGCCCTCGACGCGACGCTCGATCGCGGCAGCCTCGGCGCCGGCCTTCCAGGCCATCGGGGCCTGCGCGCGCGCCGGCGCGACGGACGCGAGGATGCCCATGACGGTCATCGCGAAGACGAGGCTGGGCAAGGCGGCGCGGAGTTTGGCAACGGACATGCGAGCCCCATAACGGATGTCGGCGCAAAGTGGAAACCGGTTCTGGGTCGCAGGCCGGAAGGCGGCATGGGGCGCAATCCAGCCTATCGGTTTCAACGTTTCTCAACACACCGTCCGTAAACCTGATTCGGTCGCCAGGACGGCGGCATGAAAAGGCAGGGCGATGGTCGAGATTTCTGACCGCTCATCTGGGGCAGGCTTCATCGCCGCAGCCGGCGTCAAGCGCGGCGCCCGCGCTCTGTCGCAGCTCAGCCAGGCAGCCGGCCGTGAGGTTGAGCTGACGCAGACCAGCCTCCGCCCGCAGGCCAACAACCTCAGCCGCCTCGGCACGCGCCTCGGCGCGATCGCGGGCGCCCTCAACGGCATCGAGGAAGCCCGCGGCATCGTCCGCTCGGAGGAGCTGACCGACGCGCTGCGCCGCGCCACCTCCCGCGCGGTCAATCGGCTTCTGCAGGTCGAGGGCGCCTCGAACGCTTCGGCCGCCTCCGCCACGCTCGGCGTGTCCGGCAAGGCGTCCATCGCCGACGTCGTCAACGCGGGAGCCAGCAACAACGCCGGATCGGCCATCGCATCGGTCCTGGCGCGCGCCCTTCAGAACGCCACGTCCAAGAAGCCGACGCCGATCAGCATCATCGCCACCGCCGCGAGCGCCGGCCGCGACCTCGGAGACATCTTCGAGCGGCAATTGCCCACGCGCGTGCAGGCGCAGGGGCGAGCCACCGTGGAGATCACACGGCGCGCGCTCGAAGCGCAGACGAGCAACGTCATCATCGATGCGAGCGACACGGATGCTTTCCTGCCGAACGTCACCGTAGCCGACGCCGGCCGCGCCACCCGGTCCAATGAAGGCTTCGTGGTCAAGGCGTCGACCGGCGACCGGGGCGGCACGCTCGTCCTCGACATGAACGACGCCGCAGGCGAGGACGGCCGCCTGTCAATCATCAGCGCCAATGGCGGCGACGGCTCGGACGTGATCTTCCTGTCAGGCGCAAACAACGCCGTCGTGCGCGCCGGAGCGGGCAACGACTATGTGTCCGCCGACGGCAATGCCGAGATATATGGCGGCGCCGGCGACGACATCCTCGCCGGCAACATCGTCTTCGGCGAAGACGGTGACGACGTGATGTTCGGCAACGCCTTGGCGGTCGGGGGCGAAGGCAACGACCGGATCACGATGTTCGCGCTCGCCGAGGAAGAAGATGGCGGCAGCAACGGACTGGCCTTTGGCGGCGAGGGCGACGACATCATCGTGGGTGAGGTCTCGATCAGCGCCGATGGCGGCAACGGAGCCGACGCCATAACCTTGCGCGCCGGCGGCTTCGCCAATGGCGGCGACGGCAACGACTTCCTGACGGCGTTCGACAACGCCACGCTCGAAGGCGGCGCTGGCAATGACGACATCATGCTGCTTGCCGGTGGCTCGATCGACGCAGGCGAAGGCAATGACGAGGTGACCGCAACGTTCTATGCGACGGTGACCGGCGGCAAGGGCGACGACCTGATCCGGATGAACACGGGCGGCGTCTACCGCTTTGCGAAGGGGGATGGCACTGATCAGGTCCTGATAGGCTCCACGTTGGGCGGGCAAGTCGAAGACTGGGAGAAATCCAACAAGGTCGAGCTGTCGGATTTCGCACGCAGCGATGTAAGCATTTCAGTGTCCAACAATGAAATCTCGATCGTGTCGCTGGACCCCAAGATAAGGGACAGGATTTCCATCACGAGGGCTTTGCCGGGGGATGATGTCGAGATCATCTTCAAGAAGGGCAACATAACGCAAAGCTTGCTGATCAGCGGCACGACGCAGACGCTAGCACCGCCTGTGACAAACATCGCTTGAGCGCCGCATTCTTGAACGCAGCCGACGGGCAATAGGCCCTGCCAGACGTGGACCGGAGTGAAGCAATGGCGAAGGCCGCTGCATCGAGCATTGAACGCCGCAGGGCGGAGCGGTCGCGCGGCGTCGGCATCCTGCGCATTGCCGGTTGAAATCGGGCATGCCCTCTTTCGCTGGCTTCGCGCGCGGTCTATAGGCACCGCTCAGCACTCACGCTCCGCCAAGACCGCACCGCCCCGCTAGATCGGGCCGCTTAAACGGCCGCTTTCGGGCTGGCTGTGCGCGAACCTGAAAGCCCGGCCCTTCGCCGGGAATTGCCCGATGCCAAAACGTACAGACATCAAGTCCATTCTGATCATCGGGGCGGGCCCCATCATCATCGGACAGGCCTGCGAGTTCGATTATTCAGGCACCCAGGCCGTGAAGGCGCTCAAGGCCGAGGGTTACCGGATCGTGCTGGTCAATTCGAACCCCGCCACGATCATGACCGATCCCGATCTGGCCGACGCCACTTATGTGGAGCCCATCACGCCCGAGATCGTCGCCAAGATCATCGAGAAGGAGCGGCCCGACGCGCTCCTGCCCACGATGGGCGGGCAGACGGCCTTGAACTGCGCGCTGTCGCTGAAGAAGATGGGCGTGCTCGAAAAGTTCGGCGTCGAGATGATCGGCGCCACAGCCGAAGCCATCGACATGGCGGAGGACCGTGAGTTGTTCAAGCAGGCCATGTCGCGCATCGGCATCGAGACCTGCCGCTCGCACCACATCAAGACCCTTGGCGCGGCGCTCGAAGCGCTTGAGGACATAGGGCTGCCCGCCATCATCCGCCCGTCCTTCACCATGGGCGGCACAGGCGGCGGCATCGCCTACAACAAGTCCGAGTTCATCGAGATCGTCGAGCGCGGCATCGACGCATCCCCCACCTCCGAGGTCCTCATCGAGGAGAGCGTGCTGGGTTGGAAGGAGTATGAGATGGAGGTGGTGCGCGACAAGAACGATAACTGCATCATCATCTGCTCGATCGAGAACCTTGATCCGATGGGCGTGCACACGGGCGACTCGATCACCATTGCCCCGGCGCTGACGCTGACTGACAAGGAATACCAGATCATGCGGGACGCCTCGCTGGCGGTTCTGCGCGAGATCGGCGTCGAGACCGGCGGCTCGAATGTGCAGTTCGCGGTTGATCCAGCCACCGGGCGTATGATCGTGATCGAGATGAACCCCCGCGTCTCGCGCTCATCGGCGCTGGCTTCCAAGGCGACGGGCTTTCCCATCGCCAAGGTCGCGGCCAAGCTGGCTGTGGGCTATACGCTGGACGAGATCGCCAACGACATCACGGGCGGCGCGACCCCCGCCTCGTTCGAGCCGTCCATTGACTACGTGGTCGTGAAAATCCCGCGTTTCGCGTTCGAGAAGTTCCCCGGTTCGGAAACCACCCTCACCACATCGATGAAATCGGTGGGCGAGAGCATGGCCATTGGCCGCACCTTTCAGGAGAGCCTGCAGAAGGCCCTGCGCTCGCTCGAAACCGGTCTTGACGGGCTCGATGAGATCGAGATCGACGGGCTTGGCCAGGGCGATGACCGCAACGCCATCAAGGCCGCCATCGGCACGCCCACGCCGGACAGGCTGCTGCAGGTCGCGCAGGCGATGCGCCTCGGGTTCACGGACGAGGACGTGTTCGAAAGCTGCAAGATCGACCCGTGGCTGATCGAGCAGTTGCGCGGCATCGTCGACATGGAGAGCCGCGTCCGGAAACACGGCCTGCCGACGACGCCTGGCGCTCTGCGCCAGCTCAAGGCCATGGGCTTTTCCGACAAGCGCCTCGCCGCGCTGACGAACGATTCCGAAGCCGAGGTCACGAAGCTGCGCCACAGCCTGGACGTCAGGCCCGTTTTCAAGCGGATCGACACGTGCGCGGCCGAATTCGCCTCGCCCACGCCCTACATGTATTCGACATACGCCCCACCCTTCGCCGGCGCGATGGCGGATGAGGCACGCCCGACAGACAGGAAGAAGGTCGTCATCCTTGGCGGCGGGCCGAACCGCATCGGCCAGGGCATCGAGTTCGATTATTGCTGCTGCCACGCCTGCTTCGCACTCAAGGACGCAGGTTATGAGACCATCATGATCAACTGCAATCCGGAGACGGTGTCGACCGACTACGACACCTCGGACCGCCTCTACTTCGAGCCCTTGACCGCCGAAGACGTGCTCGAGATCCTGGAGGTGGAGAAGCGCAACGGGACGCTCCATGGCGTCATCGTCCAGTTCGGCGGGCAGACGCCGCTCAAGCTCGCCCACGCGCTGGAGCAGGCCGGCATCCCCATTCTCGGCACGTCGCCCGACGCCATAGACCTCGCGGAGGACCGGGACCGCTTCAAGCGCCTGCTGGACAAGCTGGGCCTCAAGCAGCCCATGAACGGCATCGCCTACTCGGTCGAACAGAGCCGCATGATCGCGGCCGACCTTGGGCTGCCCTTCGTCGTGCGCCCCTCCTATGTGCTGGGCGG
Organism: Allobosea sp.; assembly: GCA_031412095.1. Classification (GTDB taxonomy): domain Bacteria; phylum Pseudomonadota; class Alphaproteobacteria; order Rhizobiales; family Beijerinckiaceae; genus Allobosea. The sequence goes on along the minus strand of JANOCI010000010.1, from coordinate 92,899 downwards.
GCGCGCCATGGCCATCATCCGCGACGAGGCGCAGTTCGAGGACTATCTGCTTGGCACCCTGCCCTCGCTGATCCCCTCGGAGGTCAAGGCCAAGTACCCGAACGACAAGACCGGCCAGATCAACATGGTCCTGGGAAAGAACCCGCTTCTGTTCGACCGCTATCTTTCGGACGCGATAGAGGTCGACGTCGATTGCCTGGCCGATGGCGAGACCGCCTTCATCGCCGGAATCATGGAGCACATCGAGGAGGCCGGCATCCATTCCGGCGACAGCGCCTGCTCGCTGCCTCCGCGTTCGCTGTCGCCCGAGATGCTGGCCGAACTTGAGCGGCAGACACGGGCGCTGGCGCTGGCGCTCGACGTCGGCGGGCTCATGAACGTGCAGTACGCCATCAAGGACGATGACATCTATGTGCTTGAAGTGAACCCGCGGGCCTCGCGCACGGTGCCTTTCGTCGCAAAGGTCATCGGCGAGCCGATCGCCAAGATCGCTGCGCGCGTGATGGCGGGCGAGAGCCTCGCTTCGTTCGGCCTGAAGCCGAAGGTGCTGGGCCATGTCGGCGTCAAGGAAGCCGTGTTCCCGTTCGCGCGCTTCCCCGGCGTGGACGTGCTGCTCGGCCCCGAGATGCGCTCGACCGGCGAGGTCATCGGGCTTGACCGGTCTTTCGACGTCGCCTTCGCCAAGAGCCAGCTCGGAGCCGGCTCCAAGGTCCCGACCTCCGGCACCATCTTCATTTCGGTGCGCGACGCCGACAAGCCCCGCATCCTCGCCAGCGCACGCATGCTCGAGGCGCTGGGCTACAAGATCAGCGCGACCAGCGGCACGTGGCGCTACCTGAAGGAGAAGGGCCTGTCGCCGGTCCGGGTCAACAAGGTGCTGGAGGGCCGTCCGCACATCGTCGACGCCATCAAGAACAACGAGATCGCTCTCGTGATGAACACGACCGAAGGGCCGAAGGCGTTGTCGGATTCCCGCTCTCTTCGTCGCAACGCCCTCTTGCACAAGGTGCCTTATTATACCACCTTGGCAGGGTCGATCGCGGCAGCGGAGGGCATGAAGGCCTATCGCAGCGGTGATCTTGAAGTGCGTTCTCTGCAATCTTATTTCGGCACGGCCGCCTGAGCGGGCTGGAGGCGGCGGACTTTCCAACCCTGAGACCGGCAGGCAGGATTTCCCTGCGCGCCGCGGACTCCTATTGAAGAAAAGAGGAGACCGCTCATGGAGCGCGTTCCCATCACGATCAGCGGCTTCGCCGCGCTGGAAGCCGAACTGAAGGACCGCCAGCAGGTCCAGAGGCAGCGCATCATCCAGGCCATCTCCGAAGCGCGGGCCCTTGGCGACCTTTCCGAGAACGCCGAATATCATTCCGCCAAGGAGCAGCAGTCGCTCAACGAGGGCCGCATCATGGAGCTCGAATCAATGATCGGCCGAGCGGAAGTGATCGACATCTCGAAGATGAGCGGCGACCGGATCAAATTCGGCGCGACCGTCAAGCTCGTCGACGAGGACACCGAGGAAGAGCGCACTTACATGATCGTCGGAGAACCCGAGGCGGACGTGCGCTCGGGCCGCCTGTCGATCGGTTCGCCCATCGCGCGCGCGCTGATCGGCAAAGGCGTCGGCGACACGGTGCAGGTCACCACGCCCGGCGGCGGCAAGAGCTATGAAGTGGTCGAGGTCAGGTTCGGCTGATCCGGCGCTTCATTTTTTCGCCACAGATGGCACGCAGCTTCCGCTTGGACATGAAGGTGACCATGATGAAAGAAGCAGGATCCAGGGCCTTGCCCTCGCGTCGATCGTTTTTGGCATGGACAGCCGGCGCAGGCGCGTTGGCCGCGGCAGGCAGGGCGCAAGCTCAGGCCGGCGCTTACTCGCGTGTTTCCGCTGACGTCTCCACCCTCCGCGAGGCGGGGCTTGGCGGCTATGCCGAATTCGTCCGGGTGAACCTTGACGCCGCCCTGCAGCGGGCGTTCGTCGGCCGGACCGGCATCCGCGGAGCGCCGGCCCTTGTGGTGAAGCTTACCGGCGTGCAGCTCACCTCCTATGCCGGTGGCGGCTTCAGCCTCGACAGCGCCAATTCGGATTACATGACCGGCGAGGCTTTCGTCCTTACAGGTGGCTTGGTGGTTCGCCGCCATCCGCAGGTGATCAGTGCGCCAGCCGGCCCCGGCGGTTCCTGGCCGGAGGAAGGCGGCGAGCAGCGCCGCACGGCTGTTTTGTGCCAGAATTACGCTGCCTGGCTCGCTCGGGCTCTGTGATGCAGCATTGGGCAGCCTGGGCCGTGGCATGATAATGCGGACGGTCCTTGTCGGACTGCTGGCCTTCGCCGGCGTCCTGAGCGCGCAAGCACAGACGCCTGCGCCGGTGCGCGTCACGTCGTCAGCCGGCCCCCTCCTGTTGGAGACCGTGGCGTCCGGCTTCGAGAACCCGTGGTCCCTCGCCTTCCTGCCCGATGGGCGGATGCTGGTCACGGAGCGACCAGGCCGACTCAGGCTCGTTGCGGCCGATGGCAAGGTCAGCCAGCCGCTCGGCGGACTGCCTCGCCTCGCCGCGCGCGGCCAGGGCGGACTGCTCGACATTGCGCTCGATCCGGACTTCCGCTCCAACCGCATGGTCTATCTGTCGTTCGCCGAACCGCGCGAGAACAATGGCGCCGCCACAGCCGTCGCCCGCGGCGCGTTGAATGCGGCCGGGACGGCCATCACCGGAACGACCGTGATCTTCCAGCAGCAGCCGGCGGGCACGACGGGCCGGCATTTTGGCTCCCGCCTGGTCTTCGGCCGCGACGGCAACCTGTTCGTGACCACCGGCGACCGCGGCAACATGGAGACGAGCGCGCAGGACCATTCGACCCACATCGGCAAGATCATCCGCATCCGTCCGGACGGGTCGGCGCCGCCGGACAATCCCTTCGTCGGCCAGAGCTCCGCCCGGCCGGAAATCTGGTCGACGGGCCACCGCAATGCGCAGGGCGCTGCCCTGCATCCGGAAACCGGGGCGCTCTGGACCGTGGAGCACGGCGCGCGCGGCGGGGATGAAGTCAACGCCGTCAAGAAGGGCTTGAACTACGGCTGGCCGACGATCAGCTACGGCGTCGAGTATTCCGGCCGCAAGATCGGCGAAGGGCAGACGAAGCCAGGCCTCGAGCAGCCGGTTCATTTCTGGGACCCCTCCATTTCGCCTTCCGGCGCGATGTTCTACACCGCCAATCGATTTTCCGGCTGGACGGGCAGCCTCTTCGCCGGCGCGCTGTCCGGCGAGAAGCTGGTGCGGCTCACCCTGGCAGGCGAAAGGGTCGTTGGCGAGGAGCAGCTTCTCACGAGCCTGAACGAGCGCATCCGTGACGTGCGGCAGGGGCCGGATGGGCTTATCTACCTGCTGACGGACAGCTCGAACGGGCGCATCCTCCGCCTTCGGCCAGCGGATTGAAGGGCGCCGCCGCTGGTGCGCGGATCATCCATCCATCCTCATCCTGAGCCCGACGAAAGATGAGCGCCGCGAACACCCCGACCACGCCTGCTCGACAAAGCGCCCGCGATGCTGTATCGCGCAGGCTCAACTGAAAACAGCGTTCTCGAAACGCCCGCGCACAAGCGCGAAATCTGGAGACTGCCATGAACATCATCGAACAGCTCAATCAGGAGCAGGTCGCCAAGCTCAGCGAAGGCAAGACCATTCCCCCGTTCCAGCCCGGCGACACGGTGCAGGTCAACGTCAAGGTCAAGGAAGGCGAGCGTTCGCGCGTCCAGGCTTATGAAGGCGTGTGCATCGCCCGCAACGGCGGCGGCTTCGACCAGTTCTTCACCGTCCGCAAGATTTCTTACGGCGAAGGCGTGGAGCGCGTCTTCCCGCTGTTTTCGCCTTCGATCGACTCGATCAAGGTGATCCGCAAGGGCAAGGTTCGCCGCGCCAAGCTGTATTACCTGCGCGACCGCCGCGGCAAGTCCGCCCGCATCGCCGAGCGCGTCGAGCCCCGCAAGGACGCCAAGGCCTGAGCGTTGCGTACCTGAAATTTGCAGACGCCGTCCTCCGGGGCGGCGTTTCGCTTTGTGATGCGGCATGGACTTGCGGAGTCCGGTTGAGCAGATAGGCTTGGCGCCGGAGCATGCTGCGAAAAAGACGACGGTTTCTCGCCACAAACATGATCTCCGTCATTGTTGTCGACCGTTGTTTCCGTTTGGACGATTCCGTCGGAGCGGACCGTGATCTTGGGAGCCCCGCCATGCCGCCGATCCGTCAGGACATCATCGATCTTTATGACAGCTTCACCCACGGCGCGCTGAGCAGGCGCGACTTCATGGAGCGGCTGGCCGGCATCGCAGGCGGCGCGGCGGCTGCGACGGCCATCCTGCCACTGCTTCAGAATAATTACGCAGCGGCGCAGATCGTGCCGGAGAATGACCCGCGCCTCAAGATCGACACCCTCCAGTACGAGATCGGCGATGCGACGATGCAGGGCCTACTGGCGCGGCCCGTCGCCGCCGGCAAGCGGCCCGGCATCGTCGTCATCCACGAGAACCGGGGCCTCAACCCACACATCCGCGATGTGACGCGGCGCTTTGCGCTGGAAGGCTTCCTTGCGTATGGCATCGACGCGTTGACGCCCGAAGGAGGCACGCCGGCCGACGAGGACAGGGCCCGCGAGATGATCGGCGCGCTTGCCGCCGAGCGCGCCGCAGCAAGGCTCGCCGCTGGCGTCGCAGCGCTTGCGCGGCACCCGGAGTGCAGCGGCAAGGTCGGCACGGTCGGCTACTGCTGGGGCGGCGGCATGGTCAACCGCATCGCGGTGCTCAATCCACCAGGCCTTGGCGCAGGCGTGGCCTATTACGGCTCCCAGGTCCCGGCCGACCAGGCGCCGCGCATCCAGAAGCCGCTCATGCTGCACTACGCGGGCGTCGACGAGCGCATCAACGCCGGCATCGCTGCCTACCGGTCGGCGCTCGAGGGTGCGAACAAGGACTTCGAGATCCACATCTACGACGGCGCGCAGCATGCGTTCAACAACGACACCAACGCCGCGCGATACGACAAGGCGGCGGCTGACCTTGCTTTGTCGCGCACGCTGGCGTTTTTCACGAAGCATCTGGGGTGATGTCTGGCTCCGCACTGGTGCCATCCCCGGCGATCCGAAGGATCGGAAAGGGAATCCATCTTTTTGAGAGTCAGGTTCGGCGCGATGGATTCCCTTCCCCTCCGCTGCGCTGCGGCCGCGAATGACACCGAAAGAATTGAGCCATGGTCATCGCGAGCGCAGCGAAGCAATCCGGAGCGATGCACGCCAAGGCTGGATTTCTTCGCTGCGCTCGCAATGATGGCGCTTCACCTCAGGCTGGAGCAGAACCGCTGGATGCGCTGGCAGGCGTCCTCGAGCTTGGCGTCCGACGTAGCGTACGAAATGCGGAAATTGGGCCCCAGCCCGAATGACGAGCCGTGGACGGCCGCGACGGCTTCCGTCTCCAGCAAAGCCTGCACGAAGTCATCGTCGGTGGCGATCATCCTGCCTTCCGGAGTGCTTTTGCCGATCAGTTCGGCGACGCTCGGATAGACATAGAACGCGCCTTCCGGCACCGGGCACTTGAGCCCCTTGGTCTGGTTCAGCATCGAGACGACGAGATCGCGGCGGCGCTCGAACGCCTTCCTGAACACGGGCAGGTGCTCCTGCGTGCCGTCCAGCGCCTCCACGGCCGCCCACTGGCTGATGGCGCTCGTTCCGGAGGTCTGCTGGCCCTGCACCATGTCCATAGCGTTGATCAGGTGCTGCGGGCCCGCGGCGTAGCCGATGCGCCAGCCGGTCATGGCATAGGCCTTCGAGACGCCGTTCATGGTCAGCGTGCGGTCGTAAAGGTTGGGCTCGACTTCGGCCGGAGTGCAGAACTTGAAGTCGCCATACGTCAGGTGCTCGTACATGTCGTCGGTCAGGATCCAGACATGCGGATGCTTCATGAAGACATCCGTCAGCGCCTTCATCTCTGCCCAGGTGTACGCGGCGCCTGACGGATTCGACGGTGAGTTGAGGATGACCCATTTGGTCTTCGGCGTGATTGCGCGGTCTAGGTCGGCTGGCTGCAGCTTGAAGTTCGTAGCCTGCTTTGCTTCGACGAAGACGGGCGTTCCGCCGCACAATGCCACCATCTCCGGATAGCTGACCCAGTATGGCGCAACGCAGATGACTTCGTCGCCGGGGTTCAGCGTGGCGAGGAGCGCGTTGTAGATGACATGCTTTCCGCCGGTGGAGACGATGGTCTGCGAGGCCTTGTAGTCGAGGTTGTTCTCGCGCTTGAATTTCTTCGCGACCGCCTCGCGCAGCGGCTGGATGCCGGAGACGGGCGTGTACTTGGTCTCGCCCCGGCGAATCGCGTCGATGGCGGCGTTCTTGATGTTGTCCGGCGTGTCGAAATCCGGCTCGCCGACCGAAAGCGAGATCACGTCACGGCCCGCAGCTTTCAGATCCCGCGCCTTCTGCGTGATCACGATGGTCGCGGAGGGCTTCACACGGTTCAGGCAGTCGGCAAGAAAGGCCATGGGATCACGGGCTCCAATATGTCAGGCGCACGGCTGCGCGAAGGTTGTTTAGTGGGCCGCGCCCCCTGCGGCAAGCGCAACGCATGGATGAGTCCGGCCACACGAAGCGATGCGTGGGCGAGGCCTGCGCCACGATGGTCGAAAGCGGCCTCGCCCTGCACCCGCCGCAAAGCTTCGCGAGCGCTTCCTCCCCGCCCCGCGGGGAGGGCCAGGGTGGAGCTATTGTTCTTTGCGCCCTGACGCCATCTCAGTGCACGTGCCCGCCCGCCGGAGCACGGGCGCCGATCGGCGCGACGCGATACTCGACGTCAACTGTTCCCGCCTTCTCGAACACCAGCGTGCCCTTGATCGGCTGGCCCTCTCGGAGCTGCGATTTCAGGTCCAGGAACATGACATGCAGGCCGCCGGGCTTCAGCTCGACCTTCCGGCCCGCGGGTATCTCGAGCCCCATGGACAGTTCGCGCATGGTCATGACGCCATTGTTGACGGCCATCTCATGCACCTCGAACCGGCCTGCGAGCGGGAAGCTGCCGCCGACCAGCCTGTCGGGCGCATTGCCCGTGTTGGTGATCGTCATGTAGCCGCCGCCGACCCTCGCGCCCTGCGGCGTGGCGCGTGTCCAGGCGGCTTCGATCGTGAGGGCGCCGATCCGGATCGGAGCGGGTTCGGCGGAGGCGCCGTGGCTGTGCTGGGCCTTGATGAGCACCGGTGCCCCGCGCTCGTGCGCTTCGCAGGCATGGGCAGGGATGGTGACGAGCAGGAAAGCCGCAGCGGCGGCGGTGAAGATGCGGAACATGATGCGATCCTTGCAATCTGATGAGACGGGGCGATGTTGTCTGCTCAGCTGATTGCAGGCGGTCCTCGGGGCATGGCTGTGGGGGTCACGGGACCGGTCACGCGGGCTATTCGGGCGAAAGGCGCGCGTGCCGCTCGCACGATGAGGTCTGGCGCGTTGACGGCTGCTCCGCCGCCCGCTCCGCCTGGCGAGACGCTGGCGGAGGCCGGCACGCAGTGCTCGGCACAAGCAGGCTTCTGCGAGGGCTGATCCGTGGAGCCGGCGGCGTGCGTGGTGCAGATGACGCCGAGTTGCGCCGCCAGGCGTGCTTCGGATGCATGGGCCGCCGACGAAATGCCGCTAAGGAGAGCGTTGAGCGCCAGGACATAGGCGAGCACGATCGCTGCCACGAGGCGTCCAGTGCTCTGGGGGCTGCGGGAGCGGACCATGCCGCAGCACGTAGCGAGGCTGACGGTGCGGGTCAATGCCGGGCGGCCCCATGGCGCGTCGCGGCATGCTCCGAATCTGCTAGGGAGCACGCATGCAGAACTTCTCGCCCCAGCAGGATGCCGCCTTGACTGCCGTCGCGCGCTGGCTGAAGGCGCGGCCCGGCGTCAACGGCCATCCGCAGGTCTTCCGCCTGTTCGGCTATGCCGGCACGGGCAAGACCACGCTGGCCCGCCACCTGGCGGAGGCGGTCGACGGCAAGGTCAGCTATGCCGCCTTCACGGGCAAGGCGGCGCTTGTCCTGCGCTCGAAGGGATGCGAGGGCGCCAGCACCATCCATTCGCTGATCTACCGCTCCCGTGGCGAGAACGAGGAAGCGCCGACCTTTGTGCTCAATCCCGATGGCGCCGCCTCAAAGGCGAAGCTGATCGTCATCGACGAGTGCTCGATGGTCGACGAGGAGCTTGGCCGCGACCTGCTGTCCTTCGGCGTGCCCGTGCTTGTCCTGGGCGATCCGGCGCAGCTGCCGCCTGTCAAGGGCGGGGGCTTCTTCACCGAGGCGGAGCCCGACGCCATGCTCACCGAGATCCACAGGCAGGAAGCGGACGACCCGATCGTCCATCTCGCCATGGCGGTGCGCGAAGGCGGCAGGCTGAGCGTCGGCGACCATGGCACAAGCCGGGTCATCCGCCGCGAGGACGTCGACCGCCAGGCCGTGCTGGAGGCCGATCAGGTCCTCGTGGGGCTCAACAAGACAAGACGCCTCTACAACACGCGCCTGCGCGAATTGCTGGGCCGGACCTCGAACATGCCGGTTGCCGGCGACAAGCTGGTCTGCCTGCGCAACGACCGCAAGAAAGGCCTTCTGAACGGAGGGCTGTGGACGATCGCCGAATTGCGCGCTTCGAAGTCGCAGCTGTGGACGATGCGCATCACCCCGGAGGAAGACCCGTCCGCGAAGCCCGTGAAGGTGTCGGTTTTCCCGAATTATTTCGAGGGCACGGAAGAGACGCTGCCTTACGAGCTTCGGCGGCACGGCGACGAGTTCGACTATGGCTACGCCCTCACCGTGCACAAGGCGCAAGGCTCGCAATGGGACAACGTCTACCTGTTCGATGAATCCTATGCGTTCCGCGAGCATCGCCAGCGCTGGCTTTACACCGCGCTGACGCGGGCGGCGAAGCAGGTGACTGTGGTGGTGTGACGGCGCCGCCCGCGGGCTCCTCATCATCACACCCATCCTCATCCTGAGCCAGTGGGTCCTGAAGGCCCACCGCCCTGCCCGTCTGCCGATCCGCTAGATGCGCTGAGCCGTGCGGCCGATGGCGAGGATTGGGCCGGTGGGTCGCCCGATGGGCGAGCCGCCTTCAGGCTCAAGCGTGATCTCGAACAACTGGTTCGCCCCGAGCGGCAGATTGTCGAGCTTCAACCGCGATGCCGACATCGCCTGCAGCAATCCGACGGAGCGCGGGCCGACCTGGCGGTCCCACAGCGTCCACACCTCCAGGACCTTGCCCGCCGGCACCGTGAAGGCGGTCAGCGGCACAAGCTCCGTCCGGCCGTCCGCGAAGGCGTTGACGACGGCCGCAGTCTGGTTGTCGGGCGTCTGCAGGATCGCGACCAGCACGGGCGCCGAACGCGCTCGCTGCAACTGCGAGCCCAACCCCATCGTGATGACGATCGCCGCAGTGGCCGCCGCGATCGCGCCGATGCGCCAGAAGGCGAGATTGCTCCAGATCCACCCGGCCAGTCGCCGCCGCGAGTCGGCTGCGGCCTCACCGCTGCTGACAGGCAGGCGGCCGGAGTCGCGCAATTCCTGCGAACGCGACGTCTCGAGCGATGGCGCATCATCCGCGAGGGAGCCCTCGCCCAGACTGGCTTCGATCCGGCTCCACAGGTCAGGCGGCAGTGTGGCCATGGGCGCTGTCCTGTCAAAGCCGGAGAAATGGCGGCGCCAACGTTCGACCTCGGCAGCGAAGGCGGGGTTCGAGGCCACGTGCTCCGACGCCTGCTCAACCTCGCCCCCTGATAGCAGCCCAAGCGCGAATTCGGCCGCGAGCGCCTGCAGATGCTGCGGAAGCGGAGCGGATGATGAGGGACCTGTGGTCATTGCAGGCACTCCCGAAGCGTCAGCAGGCTGCGGCGCAGCCAGGATTTGATGGTGCCGAGGGGAATGCCGAGCTTTCCGGCCAGTTCCCCGTGGCTCAGTCCGTGCACGTAAGTCAACGCGATCGCCATGCGCCGCTTGGGCTCGAGCCTCTCGAGGCAGTGCTTCAGCGCGTCGGCATCGGAAAGCCGCGCGATGGTCTCTTCAGGGTTCTCGCCCTCATCCATGACCTCCTCGCCAACAGGCATCTCGGTGGGCTCGGCCCGCTGCTCGGTGCGCAGGATGGTCAGAGCCCGGTTGCGCAGCACGGTGTACAGCCATGTCGCGCCCGAGCCCTTGGCAGGATCGAACTTCGCCGCGTTCCGCCAGACAAGCACGAACGCATCCTGCACGGCGTCCTCAGCCAGCGAACGGCGCCTAAGGATGCGCAGTGCGACGCCAAGCATGCGGGCGCCTTCCTGCGCGTAGATCGCATTGAGCGCGCTCTTGTCGCCTGCCGCGCACAGCGCCAGCGATCGCTCCAGATCCAAAGCCATCGGGATCCTCCTTGTCGGTCCTGAATAGCCGCCAATGCGTGCGCTCACAACGCATGGCGCGGCCGAACGATGGCTACACGCGCCCTGCATCGGCGGATGCGTGCCGCGCTCGAATTTTCGATCACGTTTATTTGATGCAGCCTGCCGCATCCGCCACCTTGGCAGCGCAGGTAACCGCCCCGTGGCCCTCGTGGGCCGCTGCAGATTTCATTCGCCCGCAACCCTCATTGGGAGAACACATATGACCCGTACCTTCCGCACTGCCTCAGTCATCGCCGCCACGCTCGCTGCGACGCTCCTGTCCTCCGCCTCCTTCGCCGGCAGCTTCGTTAGCTTGAGCGAAGATCAGACCCTTCAGATGTTCGACTCCAAGGCCCGCAAGGTCACGGCGACCATGATGGTCAAGGGCTTGACCGCGCCGCTGGCCGGCATCGACATCCGCCCCGCAGACGGCATGCTCTATGGCCTGCAGCGTGATGGGCAGATCGTCACCATCGACATGAAGACCGGCCAGGCGACGATGAAGTCGAAGCTTGACCAGCCCCTTCCCGCGAACGTCGCCCTCACCGTCGACTTCAATCCTGTCGCAGACCGCATGCGCGTCGTCGGCGCCGACGGCGTCAACCTGCGCATCAACGTCGATGACGGCAAGACCACGGTGGACGGTCGCCTGAAGTTCGCCGAGACCGACGCCAACAAGGCCGCGACCCCGTTCATTGTCGCGGGCGCCTACACCAACAAGTTCAAGGGCACCAAGGAAACCACCCTCTACGACATCGACGGCAATTCCGGCGCGATGGTCAAGCAGGCTCCGCCGAACGACGGCGTGCTGATGACGCTCGGCACGATCGGCAGCAAGCCGAAGGCCATCGCCTTCAACATCGAGAGCGACGGCAAGGGCGCGAACACCGGCTGGCTGCTGGCCGATGGCAAGCTCAGCATGATCGACATCAGCAATGGCCAGACCAAGGACGTCGGGCAGGTCACGGGCCTTAAGGGCGCTGTGCGCGACATCGCTGTCCTTCCCGCCATGTGATCGGCCCCTGATGTGAGTGGGTCGCTCATCCAGGGCCGAGGACGGTCGCCAATCCCAGTCGGATTGGCGACCGTTTTCGTTTTGCGGCCACCAGCAACATGACCAATTTGTCATGGTTCACTCACCATTCAGCAACTGGCGCAGCATCATGATGGGGTCATGATCGATCGAGGGATGCGCAATGTCCGGAGATGCCGCACTGACGCTCACGGCCATCCATCGCTTCGGTCTCGGCGCCCGCCCCGGTGACCTGAGGATGATCGGCCGCGACGCGAGGGACGTGTTCCGTGCGGAGGTCGACGGCAAGCAGATGGCCGCGCTCTCCGGCCTGACGTTCGCCAGCATCAACGAAGCCGCTCCCGCCCTGCGTGACTTCAACGAGAAGGAACGCCTGGAGCGCGAAGCCCGGCGCGCAGTCGCCATGCCAGGCGCAGCAGCGCCGCCGAACCCCGTTCCTCCAGCTGCCGCGCAGGCAGCCCCTGCACAGTCCCCGCCGCCGACATCGCCGCCCCAACCTGCCATGCCCGGGCAATCCGGAATGGGCCCGCCGGCGCCTCAGGGAGCGCAGCGGCAGCCGCCGGCCGAACCGCCGCTTCCGCAGCGGACCTATCGCGAGGAGGCGAGGGCTCGCTTCCATGCCATGCTCGAGCCTCTTGGTGGCTACTCGGAACGCCTGGTCGCATTCTGGTCCAACCATTTCGCCGTCTCGGTCAACAAGGGCAATCCGGTCCGGACCCTCGCAGGCCTGATGGAGAGGGAGGCCATCCGCCCGCATGTCTATGGCCGCTTCGCAGACATGCTGCTTGCGGTGGAGACGCACCCTGCGATGATCTTCTTTCTCGACAACCAGCAGTCGATCGGCCCGAATTCGCGCGCCGGCGCCCGCCGTGGCCGGGGCCTCAACGAGAATCTGGCGCGCGAGATCCTTGAGCTCCACACCCTTGGCGTGGCTGGCGGCTACGGCCAGGCGGACGTTACGGCGCTGGCGAACGTCATCACCGGTTGGTCGCTTACGCCAAACAACGCCGCCGACGGCCCCCCGGGAACGTTCCGCTTCAACGCCAACATGCACGAGCCAGGCCCCCATGTCGTGCTCGGCAAGAGCTACGCCGACGAAGGCTTCGCGCAGGGCAGGAAAGCGCTTGAGGACATTGCCCGGCATCCGTCGACGGCGCAGCACATCGCCCGCAAGCTCACCCGGCACTTCATCGCCGACGATCCGCCCGCCTCGATGGTGGCGCGCATCGCCAAGGTGTTCCGCGACGCGGACGGCGACCTGCAAGCGGTGTCGAGGGCGGTCCTCGAATCGCCGGAGGCCTGGAGCGCTCCGCTGACCAAGATGCGCAGCCCGCAGGAATTCCTTCTCGCCAGCGCCCGCGCGCTCGGCCGCCGTCCTGATTTCGGCCAGATCCTGCAGCCGCTCAACGCCATGGGCCAGCCGCTCTGGCAGCCCGGCGGGCCCAACGGCTTTCCGGACACCAATGCTGCATGGGCCTCGCCGGAAGGGCTGAAGACCCGGCTTGACGTGGCCGTGTCGATCGCCCGGCAGAACGCCGGCGGCCTCGATCCTGCCGGGTTGATGGAGACACTGTTCGGCGGCGCCGTTTCGGCGGAGACGCGGCAAACGGTCCTGCGGGCCGAGACCCGCCATCAAGCCGTCGCGCTGGCGTTGATGAGCCCTGAATTCCAGAGGAGGTGAAAGCCATGCCGATCAAGGGCGTTCCTGATGACCATCACGATGCGTGCGAGGCGATGACGCCTTCTCGCCGTGCGGTGCTCGGCGCAGCCGGCGCGCTGTTCGCCTGGTCCTTTATTCCGAAAATGGCCTATGCCGCCCCGGGCGCTCGGGACTCGCGCCTTTTGGTGGTCATCCTCCGCGGCGCCATGGATGGCCTTTCCGCGGTTCCTCCGCTGGCTGATCCTGACTATCAGGCGCTTCGCGAAGGCATCGCCTTGCAGAAGGATGGCGAGAACGCGGCGCTCCCCCTCGATGGCTTCTTCTACCTCCACCCGGCGATGCCGAACCTCGCCCGCCTCTACAAGGCCAATCAGGCCACCGTGCTGCACGCCGTTTCGACCGGCTACCGCCAGCGGTCGCATTTCGATGGCCAGGATGTGCTGGAGAGCGGCCAGCCGGGGCCTGGGCAGACCTCCGACGGCTGGCTGAACAGGCTGCTGTCCGCGCTGCCGGCAGGCGAGACCATCTCACGCAAGGGCGCGCTCGGCATTGGCGTGATTCCGCCGCTGGTGGTCCGTGGATCCGCGCCCGTCCTCGGCTGGGCGCCGCCTATCCTGCCGCGTGCCGGCGATGATCTGGTCATGCGCCTGCTCGACCTTTACGGCCAGCGCGACCCTGTGCTGGCGACCGCATTCGCAAGGGGCGTCGACGTCGAACGGATCGTGGCGAAACAGGGCATGGGCGCGCAGCGCACCCGCGGCGGGCCTGACAATGCGGATGGCATGCGCATGATTGCCGAAGGCGCGGCCAGGCTGGTCAACGCCGATGACGGTCCAAGGGTGGCCGCGCTCGCCTTCGAGGGCTGGGACACGCACGCCAACGAAGGCGGCGCGACCGGCCGGCTGGCCAACCTGCTGGGCGGGCTGGATGGGGCGCTCGCCGCCTTCGAGGCCGGGTTGGCGGATCGTTGGAAGGACACCGTCGTCATGGTCGTCACCGAGTTCGGCCGCACGGCCCGCGTCAACGGCACAGTGGGGACGGATCACGGCACCGGGACTGTGGCGTTCCTGGTCGGCGGAGCGGTGCGAGGCGGACGCGTGATCGCGGATTGGCCAGGGCTGAAGCTGGAGAACCTGCACGAGCAGCGCGACCTCAAGCCCACCGCCGACTTGCGCGCCGTGACCAAAGGCATCCTCGCCGACCTCTTCGGCATCTCGGGGCACGCGCTCGCCGAGAAGGTCTTTCCCGGCACCGGCGCCCTCGAACCCGTCAAGGGCCTGATCGCCTGAGGCGAGGCGACGGGCCGACCGGGGCGCGCTTCGCCGCCTTCGGGACAAGCGCCGCATGCCGGGCGCGCCATAAAAAAAAACCGCAGCTTGTGCTGCGGCTTCTCAGATCTGGCAGGCCGCGGAAAGAGCGGCTGCTGTGGGCTGCGTCCTCAGAACGCTCCGAACACCACGGCCATGACCAATGCGAAAGCTGCTGTCATGGCGAGTCGATCAATCGCGGGCATCCAACTCATCGAGACCTCCCTGGAAAGACCCAAAGAGATTATCAAAACGCGCCCCAAGTGCAAACGGAATCTGAGAACGCCTCTAAACGTCAAAAAACGAGAATATAGTTAATTGTAGATTAAAAACAGGCGAATGTAAGATAATAAGAATTCGTGCATCTTGATTGATATTCAATAGTCACGGATTTTTGCCATCAAGTAGAGACACAATCTTCTTTGTTGCGGTTCGCGCCAGCGGTATCGCCAGGAACGCGGCCAGCGAGGCCATCGGCCATGCGATCGCGAAGGCTTTCATCCACAGGCCGAGGTAGTTTGCCGGAAAGCCCAGATTGAGCCAGGTGATCAACGCGGTCATCAGGAAAGCCATGACGCCCGCCATCAAGATCGGGAAGATGTATTTCGCCTTGCCTTCCATCGCCGGTCTGTCCTTTGGGTTCCGTGAACGCCTCGCTTCGAGGACAGCAAATCACGCGAATCCTGGCCGCCACGTCGCCGCCACAATTCGTTAGCGAGACGTTAAATGTTGTCGCGCATTTTGTCGTCATGCGTAAAGGCTGCGTTGCGTTCCTTGTCCTTTCGCTCATCGGCCTGATCCTCGCAAGCTGCGGGCGCTTTTCGCGCGAGCAGAGAGCGGCCTGGCGCGATGAAGCTGAAGCTGCGTGTCTCGCCAGGGGTGAGGTGCGGACCTCGAGCTATGTCTCGTTGCGCGGCAGCCCGATAGAGGGACCCGGCACGTGCGGCATGGCCAAGCCGCTGCGCGTCAGCGCGTTCGCCAGCGGCGCCGTCGGCATGACCGCGACCCAGACGCTATCCTGCCCGATCGTCGCGACCACAGACCGCTTCCTCGAGAAGGTCGTGCAGCCGGCGGCGATGGCGGTGCTTGGCGCGCAGGTGATCGAGATGAAGGCAGGGTCCTATTCCTGCCGTTCGATGAACAACGGCAGCGGCACCTCGCGCCGGTCCGAGCATTCCTACGGAAACGCGCTCGACATCTTCGCCTTCCGCACCAGCGACGGCCGGGAGATCACCGTCCGCCATGGCTGGAACGGCTCGCCTCAGGAGCGCGACTTCCTGCGCGAGGTTTTCGTCGGCGCCTGCGAGCATTTCAAGACAGTGCTCGGCCCTGGCGCGGACATGTTCCACTATGATCATCTCCATGTCGACCTCGCACGGCATAATGGCGGCCGCTCGATCTGCCGGCCGATCATCAAGTACACGCCGCGCCGCGACCTGCCCCCGCCGGACCCGGCACGCGGCTGGTCCGCTCTGGACCCTGACCGGCAGGCCCCGTTTTCGGGACAGTCCCGCGTGGCGCGCGCGCTCAGCCCGGCCGCTCCCGCAGCCACGGGCGGCCCCATACGCTTGCCCGGCTCCATGGCAGGGGCTGAAGAGGTCGTGGTCGGCGATGTCGAGGGAGAGATGATCGACCCCGAGAACGACCCGTTCGCGATTGAAGAACGAGGCAAGCCCTCCCGCTTGCAGGCTCCCCGGATGCAGCCTCAACAGGCGCAGCCTCAGCAGATGCAGACGCGGCCCATGCAGGCTCCGCAGTTTCAACCGCCGCAGATGCAGGCGCAGCAGCCGCCGCCGATGCCTGCGCCGCGCAGCTCGGTTCCAGTCAGCCCAGCCACCCAGAGCTACCGCTGGGAGGCAGGGCCCCAGCCCGCCAGGCAGGCGCCCGCGCAAGACGCCCGCCCCTGGCCGCCGCGCTTCTGAACGCAAGCTCCGCCCATCGCATGGTGGCGGCCAGGGCCCTCAACCCGTCACGATGTCCGGCGTCCGCCAAGCCAGATGCTGGCCAGAATCCACTGCGAGCATTTGCCCTGTGATGCTGCGCGCGTTGGCGAGGTACAGAACCGCGTCCGCGATCTCGTCCGGCAGCACGGGGCGGCCGAGCAGCGTGCCCGCCGCCTCTTTCTGGAACAGTTCGTCGCCGTCCTCCGCATTGGCCATGGTCGGCCCGGGTCCGACGGCGTTGACCCGGATGCGCGGCGCTAGTGCCTGCGACATGGTCTGCGTGG
This sequence comes from Allobosea sp., assembly GCA_031412095.1. Taxonomy (GTDB): domain Bacteria; phylum Pseudomonadota; class Alphaproteobacteria; order Rhizobiales; family Beijerinckiaceae; genus Allobosea. The sequence continues at coordinate 76,263 of JANOCI010000010.1, read as the reverse complement.
CGGCCCACATGGCGGCCTTCGAGAGCGTGTAGGAATAGAATTCCGGCGTCAGCTTCCACACCCGCTGGTCGAGAATGTTGATGATGGCGCCGCGCGCATCGGCTGGAAGCGCTGTCGCCATCATCCCGGCCAACACGGAGGGCGCGCGGATATTGACCGAGAATTGCCTGTTCCATGTCGGGACGTCGATGCTGGTGATGCTGTCCCGGGCGAACATCGAGGCGTTGTTGACCAGGAGGGTCACCGGCCCGAGCTGCGCCGACACGGCCGGAATGATGGCCTCCACGGACACAGGATCCGCCAGGTCGGCCGAGATGACCACGGCGCGCCCGCCAGCCGCGATGATCGCCTCCGCCAGATGCTCGGCCTCGTCGACCGATGTGTTGCAATGGATCGCGACGGCATGGCCGGCTCCGGCCAGCTTCAGCGAGATGGCGCGCCCCAGCCGCCTGGCGCCGCCCGTGACAAGCGCAACCTGTTGATCAGTCATGTCGTCGACCACGCCGATCAAGACGGCGCTCCCAATATTTTGCTGCACGCAGATAGCGGTAGAAGGCATAATTCATGGCCGTCATGAAGCCGTATGTCCCTCGCAGGACATGCCGTCGGCCGATGTACGCCTTGATGAACGTCGCTGGAAACTCCACCACCAAGCGAAGGCGCGTAATGCTTTCGCCCCGCGCATGCATGTCTGCGGCCTGTGCGTCAGCATAGGCGTTCAGCTTCAAGAGCTGTTCGCCCAGCGAGCGGACGGAGTGATGCGCCACCGTGCCTTTCAGCCTGAAGACGGGGAATCCCGGCTTCATCTGCACCCGGTCATGCACCGGCGATGGCGAATAGCGGCCGGCGCTCTTGTGATAGAGCCGCACCGGGGACAGGGCATAGGCCAGGGGGTGCGGAGCCTTCTCGCCCGGAAACACTTCGGCGATGCGGATCCGGTAGCCGGCGGGCGCAGGCTCGCCCGACGCGAAAAGCGCACTGATAGTCGCGGCCATGTCGGGCGGGATGATCTCGTCAGCGTCGATGTTGAGCATCCAGCCATGGCGGCATTGATCTTCGCCGAACTGCTTCTGCAGGCCATAGCCGGGCCATTCGTTGAAGACCACCCGCGCTCCAAGTCCGGCGGCGACGTTGGCGGTGCCGTCGCTGGAGCCTGAATCGATCACGACGATGTCGTCGCTGAGGGATGACACGGCGCTGATCGCCGCGCCGATCCTGTCCGCTTCATTCTTCGCGATGATGAACACGGACAGGGGCAACGTCACGCGCGGCGTCTCGCTGGCAAGTCGCTCGGCGCGGCGTCAGAGCCACGCGCGGTCGGTCAGCTTCGCCTCGTAGGCATCGATGCTCGGCGCCTTCTGCATCGTCAGGCCGATGTCGTCGAGCCCATTGAGCAGACAATGCTTGCGGAACTGGTCGACCTCGAAATGGATCGTGCCGCCATCAGGCCCCGTGATCTCCTGTGTCTCCAGATTGACCGTGATCTTGGCGTTGGAGCCTCGGTCCGCGTCGTCGAAGAGCTTCTCAAGGTCTTCCGGAGAGACCTTGATGGGCAGGATGCCGTTCTTGAAGCTGTTGTTGTAGAAGATGTCGGCGAAGCTGGTGGAGATCACGCAGCGGATGCCGAAGTCCAGCAAGGCCCAGGGCGCGTGCTCCCTGCTGGAGCCGCAGCCGAAATTGTCGCCGGCGATGAGGATCTCGGATTTCCGGTAAGCCGGCTTGTTCAGCACGAAATCAGGATTCTCCGTGCCGTCCTCAAGGTAGCGCATCTCCGAGAACAGCGCGGTGCCCAGCCCGGTGCGCTTGATCGTCTTGAGGTACTGCTTCGGAATGATCATGTCGGTGTCGACATTGATCACCTTCATCGGCGCGGGGGTGGATGTCAGCGTGGTGAACGGCTTCATGGCGATTGTCTCCCGCGCGTTGAATAGCGGGTCGATGCGATCTTGTCACCACGTTCGGACCGTGGCCGGACCGTCATCCCGCACGCGCCTCGATGGCCTCCATGTCCTCATCGGACAGGCCGAAATGATGGCCGATCTCGTGCACCAGCACATGCGTCACGAGGTGGCCGAGCGTCTCGTTATGCTCCGCCCAGTAATCCAGCATCGGGCGGCGGTAGAGGTGGATCATGTTGGGCATCCGGCCGGTCTCCGACACGGCCGCGTCTTGCGCCAGGCCGACGCCGGTGAACAGGCCGAGCAGATCGAACGGGGTCTCCGCCTCCATCTCCTCCAGCACCTCATCCGACGGGAAATCGTCGACCTGGATGATGACGGTCCCGGTCAGCGCCCGGAACTCTTCGGGCAGCCGCGCATACGCTTCGTCGGCGAGCAATTCGAAGTCGGCGAGGGTCGGGGCCTTGAGGGCGGCGAGAGCATCTGTTGTCATGAGTATGAGATAGGGCGCGGGATGTGCTTTGTCAGCCACTCACGATCCTCATCCTGAGCCCGTCGAAGGATGAGCATCGTGGGGACATCAAATCGTTTGGATGCACACGCCCGGGTAAAACCGGCTGTGCTCACCAGAGCTTGAGCTGCACGCCGAGCATGTAGCCCAGAACGATCACGGCAATGAGGGAAAGCCCCCGGCCGATGCGGCGGCCCCAGAGTTCGACATTGTCAGTCGTTCCGCCCTCGCCCTGGCCGACCGCGTCCTTGCCCAGGAAGTGGTCGGACGCGCGCGCCATGGACGAGGCGAGGATGCCTTCCTGGTCCTGCTTTGCGCGATCAAGGATGGCCTTCGCCTGCCGCTGGCCTTCATCGTCGGGAGCTTGGGTCATGCCGGTCCTTCCAAGGACGCCGCCAGATGTGGGAGGAACAAACCACAGATGCCGCGAGTTAAATGTGCCTGCCCACCGCGTTTGCTGCGGCACGCGCGGATAATGTCACGAAGTGAAATGGAGCACGACATGAAATTCATCAGCCTTGCGGCGGCCTGCACGGCGGCGTTGCTCACCATCGGGAGCGCGCAGGCCTTGACGCCGGCGACGCAGGGAGATGTCCGGAGCGCATCGCAGGGCCTCGTTGATCCTGCTCAGTATCGCGAGGGCAGGCCCGGTTGGGGCCGGCCAGGGTGGGATCGGCCGGGTTGGCGGCGTGGCGGGCCGCGGGTCGTCTGCCGTGTCGTCCCGCGGCGCATCGTCGACCGTTTCGGACGCGTCCGCATCGTGCGGGAGGAAGTCTGCCGCCGGCGCTTCTGATTTGAGCGGAAGCCGACATCCGGCTTGAGATAGCGAAGCCCGGCCGCGTCACGGCTGGGCTTCTTGCGTTCAGCCAAGCGTCCTGACATCGACGAACCGGCCTGCGAGAGCAGCGGCAGCGGCCATCTGGGGCGAAACCAGATGAGTCCGGCCCTTGAAGCCCTGACGGCCTTCAAAGTTGCGGTTAGAGGTGGACGCCGCGCGCTGGCCGGGCTTGAGCTGGTCCGGATTCATGCCGAGGCACATCGAGCAGCCGGGCTCGCGCCACTCGAAGCCGGCGGCGATGAAGATCTTGTCCAGCCCTTCGGCTTCGGCCTGCTGCTTCACCAACCCGGAGCCAGGCACGATCATGCCATAGGCCAAGCGCTCGTGGAGCTTCTTGCCCTCGACGATCTTCGCAACCGCCCGCATGTCCTCGATGCGTCCGTTGGTGCACGAGCCGATCCAGACGACATCCAGTTCGATGTCGGTGATCTTCGTCCCAGGCTTCAGGCCCATGTAGTCCAGCGCACGCTGCTTCGAGGTCCGCTTGTTCTCATCCGGGATCAGGTCAGGGTCCGGCACGGCGCCGGACACCGAGATCACATCTTCCGGGGACGTGCCCCATGATACGATCGGCGGCAGGTTGTTGGCGTCGAGCTTCACGATGCGCTCGAAATGCGCGCCGTCATCCGTGTTGAGCGTGTTCCAGTAGCGCAGCGCCGCGTCCCAGGCGTCTCCCTTGGGCGCCATCGGGCGGCCGTGCAGGTAGGCATAGGCCTTCTCGTCCGGCGCGATCATGCCGGCCCGGGCGCCAGCCTCGATCGACATGTTGCAGACGGTCATGCGCCCTTCCATCGACATGGCGCGGAATGCCTCGCCGGCATACTCGATGACGGAGCCTGTGCCGCCGGCCGTGCCGATCTCGCCGATGATGGCGAGCACGATGTCCTTGGGCGTGACCCCTTTGGTGAGCGTGCCGTCCACCTCGACGCGCATGTTGCGGGCCTTTTTCTGGATCAGGGTCTGGGTGGCGAGCACGTGCTCCACCTCCGACGTGCCGATGCCATGCGCAAGAGCGCCGAATGCGCCATGCGTCGAGGTATGGCTGTCGCCGCACACGATCGTCGTGCCGGGCAGCGTGAAGCCCTGCTCCGGCCCGACCACGTGCACGATGCCCTGGCGGCGGTCGAGTTCGTCGAAATACTGGACGCCGAATTCCCGCGCGTTCATAGCCAGCGTCTCGACCTGGATGCGGCTCTCCTCCTCCACGATGCCCTTGGACCGATCCGTCGTCGGGACATTGTGGTCAACGACCGCGAGGGTCTTATGCGGCGCGCGCACCTTCCGGCCTGTCAGCCGAAGACCCTCGAAAGCCTGCGGGCTGGTCACCTCGTGGACGAGGTGCCGGTCGATGTACAGGAGGCAGGTGCCGTCCGGCTGCTCATCCACCAGATGGTCATCCCAGATCTTGTCATAGAGCGTGCGAGGCGCGGCGGTCTTGGCCATGGTCTTCCCCTGAAATCGGGCAGCATTCCTGCCGCACTGCTTAGATCATCGGACGGGGAAGAGAAAAGCGAATTTCCGCGGCAGGCATCCCGCCTGCTCCTTTTTTGTAACACACCCGCCTGCCATGGCGAATGCCAAGCAGAAATGGAGAAAATCATGCCGATGAAGCGTCTTGCCGTTGTCGCCCCCCTTGTCCTGCTTGGTGCAGGCGCGGCGTCGGCCCAACTGGTCCGCACCGAAAGCACGGGCTCCGTCAAGGCGACGATCGACAAGCTCGAAGACGTGCTGAAGCAGCGCGGTTTCACGATCTTTGCCCGCATCGATCATTCTGCCGCTGCCAGAACGGTCAATCAGGAGTTGCGGCCCACCGAGTTGTTGATCTTCGGCAATCCTCAGGGCGGCACGCCCATGATGCAGGCGGAGCAGACCATGGGCGCCTCGCTGCCGCTGCGCGCGCTCGCCTGGCAGGACGCGGCCGGCAAGGTCTGGCTCGGCTATGACGCCATTGCGGATGTCGCCGCCTCGCGCGGGCTTGCGAAGGACCACCCTGCCGTCGTCAGAACCAGCGAAACGCTGAAGGCGTTGGCGGACGCCGCAGTGAAGCCTTGAGGCGAAGTCATCACGAAGCTGCTCAAGCCGATGACAATAGCGACGTCGTCGACTATCTCAGGTTCATGAAGCGCCGCATATTCCTCGCCGCCGGCTTTGTCCTGCCTTTGCAGGCCTTCGCGCAGACGACCCCTGAACGCGCGACCATGTCTGTGCGCGAGGCTCATGCGCGCACCAAAGCAAAGGACGTCGTGCTCGTCGACGTCCGCACGCCGGAGGAATGGAAGGACACCGGCGTCGCCGAGGGCGCAATTCGCCTCGACATGACGTCGCCTGTGTTCGAGGCCCGGCTGGCCACTTTGCGCTCGGAAAATCCGGGCAAGCCAATCGCCATCATCTGCCGAACGGCGACCCGGACGCGGCGTCTGCAGGACATCCTCACGCAGCGCGGCTGGACCGGCATCGTCGACGTGCGCGGCGGGATGCTGGGCGATGGCCGCAACAAGGGCTGGCTGGACGAAGGACTGCCGGTCAATCCCTGAAGGTTCCCGTGCGTCTCGACTGGAACTCCTCCTTCGACGTGCTCAGGATGAGGATTGAAGCCCCCGGGACTCAGGGAGTATCCTCATCCTGAGCACGTCGAAGGAGGAGCTCTAGCGCAGGACAAATGTCGTTTCCTTCACCTGGATGAAGGAACGACGCACCCTCACCCCGCCTCCTTCATCTCCTCGTCCCGCAAGGCGCGGCGCAGCACCTTGCCCACGTTGGTCTTCGGCAGCGCCTCGCGGAAATGGACATGGCGCGGCACCTTGTAGCCGGTCATGTTTTCCTTGCAGAAGGCCCGGATCTCCTCGGGCGTAGCGCTTTCGCCCGGCTTCAGCACGACATACGCTGCGACGGCTTCGCCCGAACTTGCGTCCGGCAGGCCGATGACGGCGGATTCCAGCACCTTCGGATGCCCTGCCAGGACATCTTCGATTTCGTTCGGATAGACGTTGAAGCCCGAGACGAGCACCATGTCCTTCATGCGGTCGACGATCCTGAAGGTTCCGTCCGCGTTCTGCACCCCGATGTCGCCGGAGCGGAAATAACCGTCGGCGGTCATGGCGGCGGCCGTGTCCGCCGGCCTGTTCCAGTAGCCGCGCATGACCTGAGGGCCCTTGATGCAAATCTCGCCGGGCTCCCCGATGGCGACGTCCTTGCCGTCCAGCCCTCGGATGCTGACATCGGTCGACGGCACCGGATAGCCGATAGTGCCGGTGAACTCGGCAATGTCGGCGCGGTTGCAGCAGGCGACGGGCGACGTCTCCGACAGCCCGTATCCTTCGACGAGCGGAACGCCTGTGGTGTCCTTCCAGCGCTTCGCCACCGCGGCCTGCGTGGCCATGCCGCCCGATACGGCGAAACGCAGGTTGGAGAAATCCACGGACTTGAATTCGGGATGGTTGAGAAGCGCGTTGTAGAGCGTGTTGACGCCGGACATCATCGTGAACCGGTTGTTCTTCAACGTCTTGACGAAGCCGTCGATGTCGCGCGGATTGGCGATGAGGAGGCACTTGGCCCCCACGCGCATCATGTAGAGGCAGCAGCAGGTCAGCGCCAGGATATGGTACAGCGGCAGCGCGGTCACCATGACGTGCTGATAGGTCGGCGGATCGTCTGGCTTGTAGAAAGACCAATCGAGCCAGGCCTGGGCCTGCAGAACGTTCGAATGGACATTGCGGTGCGTGAGGACGGCGCCCTTGGCCACGCCCGTCGTGCCGCCCGTGTATTGCAGGAACGCGACGTCGTCAGGCCCGACGTCGACGCCTTGCGGCCTGGCGTTGCCGGTGATCGCCGAGGCGAACGCGGTCGACCCCGGCAGCGAGAACGGCTTGACCGCCTTCTTGATCCTGCGCGACACGAAATTCACGATATGGCCCTTGAGGCCCATCATGTCTCCAGGCGTCGCCACGAAGACCATGTCGAGCTTCACGTGCGGCAGCGATTGCTGCAGGACATGGGCGAAGTTCTCGATCACGATGATCGCCTTGGCCCCTGAATCGTTGAGTTGATGCGTGAGTTCCCGCTCGGTGTAGAGCGGGTTCACGTTGACGACCGTGAAGCCGCCGACCAGAGCGCCGCACAGCGCCACCGGATAGGCCAATATGTTAGGCAGCATGATGGCCACCCGGTCGCCCTTCTTCAGCCCGCGGGATTGAAGGGTGGCCGCGAAGGCATTGGCTGCACGGCCCAGTTCGGTGAAGGTGATCGCCTTGCCAAAGCTCTCGAAAGCATCGCGGTTGGCGTAGACGTTCACCGCGTCGTGGATCAGCGCGCTGAGGGAGCTGACCTGCGACGCATCGATCTCGTGGGGAACCTTCTCCGGATAATGCGGCAGCCATGGCCGCATGCTGGCATGAGCGTTCATGCAGTGTCCTCCCAGACGCGTTCCAGGCCGCTTCTTCCGGCAGCCGCTATCGTTCAGGTGTAAACCAGCTCGCCCGCAGGTTCAATCGCGCCGGGTTCAGTTGTTCAGGCTGAACTTGTAGCTGGCGCCAGTCGCATTGATGCCGTGAAAGCCGACATTCCGTTCGCCGGCGGCGCACGTGCCGCCCATCTGGACCCGCTCGACCTTGCCGGACGGCACGCAGAACGTCTTGTCCACGTTGCGGGCGGAGGGCCAGTGCAGCCCCCTGCCCTCCTTCTCGGCATAATAGTAGGTGATGCCGGACCGGTAGGAGCCAGCCGATTTGCATTCGCCCGGATTGCGAGCGTGCCACGCGCTGAGCATCCATTTCGACGTGCGATGCTCATAGTAGACCAGCGCAATGAAGACCTTCGACCCGGTGTTGTTGCAGAAGTCCAGCGCGGTGAGCGACGCAGCCGCAGCGGGCTTGTTCGCGGCCTGCGCCTGAGCCGGAAGCGGAGACGCAAGCATTGCGCATGCGAAGGCGCCGAGCGCCGCCGCCGCGCCACGCCCGATGAAACCAGATGTCGTCACGTCCTGCCCCCAAGCCGGTTGATTGTCGACCCGGCCTCAGATGTGATGACTCCCGCCGCCCTGTCAACGCCGGCTCACATTCGCCGGCTGAAGCGCACAGGCACGCCATCCGGGACGATGCCGCTAAAGCCGCAGCCGCGGGAGGCGGCCGCGTTCGTCAGTCCACGTCGGCGATGCGCGGGCTTGGGGTCAGGACCACGCAGAAATGGCCGAGAGCGTCGCCGCCGAGCACGAAATGGTAGGGCTGGAAATGCCGCATCAGGTCGTTCTCGTACAGTGGCACGGCGTCGACATGGCAGATCAGGAACTTCGGCGCCGCGACGATGTCCTCGCGGTCGATGACGCACATCAGCCGCATCGCGGGATTGGCCAGGAGCCAGCGTTCGACTGTGGTGACGAGGAACGGATAGCCGGGATGCAGCATGTCATCGAGGCAGATGAGCCCTCGTGGATGAAGCACGGCCAGGGCCAGGTCGAGGTCGCGCCGGAGCGGTTCGGGAGAATGGTCGCCGTCGATGTGGAAGAAACGCACGTCGCCCGGGCCAAGCCTGTCGCGCAGCGCTGCGACGCTCATCGCCGTCGAGTCGGCTTTCCAGACCACCATGCGGTCTTCGCTGACGCCCCAGCGTCGGCAGTTGTCGACGAAGATGTCATGGGTGGCGGCGCTGGGCCAGTCGAACAGGTCGATGCCGAGCGCCCGCTCGCCGGCCTCGAGCGCCAGCGCCTGCGCGATGAAGTACCGGCCCTGGAAGGTGCCGATCTCGGCGAAATGCCCCGTGACGCCATGCGCGGCCTGATGGGTCAGGCACCACGCGCTGATCGCGGCGGCGAACCGCGAGGACATGCCGCGCACCGAGGTGTATCCGGCGCGAAGGTAATGGTCGGTGGCGGCGTGGCCGGAGATGAAGTCCTGGCCGGAGATGAAGTCCTGGCTTGTCATGCGGTTCATTTGCCCTGGAATACGAAGAAGGCCCCTGCCGTGATGAGGCCGAAACCAACGAGATGGTTCCAGCCCAGCGGCTCCTTGAGGTAGAAGAACGAGAACGCCGCGAACACCGCGAGGGTGATGACTTCCTGCATGGTCTTCAGCTCCGCGGCCGAATAGACCGCGTGCCCGATGCGGTTCGCGGGCACGGCCAGCATGTATTCAGGCAGCGCGATCAGCCACGATATCAGGATCACCAGCGCAAGCGACGCGGTCTTGAATTTGAGATGGCCATACCAGGCGAAGGTCATGAAAATGTTGGACGCCACCAGCAGCGCGATTGGCGCGAGGTGCGGCAATGAGAGCGAGGGCATGTCGGAGCGGCACCGTTGCGGAAGGTCTGCGGCCAGCGTATCGCTTGTGGCCGGCGGCGCAAATGCGAAAGCGGACCCATCGCGTGAGAAATCTGCTCTGGCCCATGGCCGCACTCGGCCTCGTGATCGTCGCGGGTTTTGCCTTCGCCGTCTGGCGCGGCGACCGCAGCTTTGGAATCGCCAGTTTCTGGACGAAGGTCACAGGGTCGCCCGACTTAGGTCCGGTGGATTTCTCAAGCGTCGCCCGCAGCGCGAGCGACAACGACGCCCTGATCTGCCCGACAGGTTTCTGCGGCGCCGCCAGGACCGATGGCACAGCCCCGATCTTCAATGTGCCGGTTGCACGGCTGCGCGATGCCGTGCGCGTCATCGAGGTCAATGACCCGGATGTGCTCCCGCTCGCCCGCGACGAGGCCAAGGTTCAGGACCGGTTCCTCGTCCGCACGAGGCTCATGCGCTTCCCCGATACTGTCAGCGTGCGCTTCATCGACCTGGGTGCGGGCCGCTCGACCTTGGCCCTGCATTCGCGCAGCAAGATCGGACGCAGCGATTTCGGAGCCAACAAGGCGCGGCTCGCTGCCTGGATCAGTCACTTGCGCGAAAAGCTGCCGGTGGTGCAGCCATAGCGCCGAGCGGCACGCACTCCTGACGCTCAGCCATAGCGGATCTTCATGGCGACGACCACGAGCACGAGGGGCAGGGTGACCGCGTTCGACATCACGATGGGCATGCTCCCGGCCAGGATGCCATAGACCAGCCAGAAGCCGATGCCGATGGCGAACAGGCTCTGCGTCCAGAGCGAGATCGCCCGCGTGTCACGGGTCCGGATGGTCCGCACCGCCTGGGGCAGCCAGCAGAGCGTCGTGCAGGCGGCCGCGATGTAGCCGATGAGGTTGATTTCTGCTGCTGTCATGGCCGTTCCGCGATCTGTGCGCCATGCCAGTAGCTGAGTCACATGACATGCGCGAGTGGCTTGAGCTTGCGGCGCGACAACGATCTTGTGTAGGTGCAGGGCATGGACACCGCTGCCGCCATCCGCATCGCCGCGCTTTATCGGTTCGCACGCATCGGCGAGCCGGAGGCGGTGCGCGGCCTGCTCGAGCAGGCGTGCATCAGCGCCGGAGTCAAGGGCACGCTTCTGGTGGCGCGGGAGGGAATCAACGGAACGATCGCAGGCGCGGCCGATGACCTCGACGTCGCCGTGGCCGCCATCAGGTCGATCACCGGGCTGGACGGCCTCGAGATCAAGTTCTCGTTCGCCGACGCCATGCCTTTCCTGCGCATGAAGGTGAAGCTGAAGCAGGAGATCGTCACGATCGGCGATGCGGGCGTCGATCCTCTGCTGGCCTCTGGAACGTATGTCGAAGCGAAGGATTGGAACGCGCTCATGGAGCGGCCGGATCTGGTGCTCATCGATGTGCGCAACCATTACGAGCACCGCATTGGCACGTTCGACGGCGCGGTCGATCCGCACACAGCCTCGTTCCGCCAGTTTCCGGATTATGTGCGCGAGCAGCTGGCGGACGCCAAGGGACGCCCCGTGGCCATGTTCTGCACCGGGGGCATCCGTTGCGAGAAGGCCAGCGCCTTCATGCTGCAGGAAGGCTTCACCGAGGTGTATCATCTGAATGGCGGCATCCTCAGATATCTCGAGGATGTTCCGGCAGGCGAAAGCCGCTGGAGCGGGTCCTGCTTCGTCTTCGATGAGCGCGTCGCGGTCGGACATGGCCTCGCGCCGGACAGGAGCCTTGGCCTGTGCCACGCCTGCCGTCGGCCTCTGACCCCCGCCGACCGCGAAGGTCCGCACTATGCGGAGGGCATATCCTGCCACCAGTGCATCGACGAGATGTCGCCGCAGCAACGGGCCTCGGCTCGCGAACGCCACCGCCAGATGCAGATCGCCAAGGCGCGCGGCGCGCAGCACATCGGGCCGGAATCGCAGCCGGACATCGAGTGACCCGTCAGCTTTCCGGGCAGGGATTGTCGCTCAGCGCCCAGTTCAGCACGTTCAGCACCTTGTTGCACAAGGCCAGCCGCCGTCCGCTGGCGGTGCGCAGGCATGTGCGCTCGCCTTCATTGTAGAAGGTGCCGTTCGCGCGGCACATGCACTCTGTGCCGGGAATGTGCTGAGTTGAAAGATACGAGCCGGGCGGCAGCCGCTCGATCAAGGCTTGCGCCTGCGCCGCGCCTGGCGGCCATAAGAGGAAAACACCGATGACGGCTGCTCCGGCCACGCCGAACGGGCGGATACGCAGGCTATCGCAGAGATCGTTCGCCATGGAACCCTCCTCGCCGCACATGTGATGAGGCTACCATCGAACATGGGCGCTGAACAGCCATGGTTCGCTCCGAACAGAGCTTCGGGCCGGCATGTCGCCATCGCCACTCGACACGCACGCTCCGCATCCGTAACGATCACGCAGCTTGCAGGAGGTTCAACGACATGGCCATGATACGGCTGATCTACGCATCGCGTCCCTTCGGCTTCGACATGGCGGTGCTGAACAGCATCCTGACGATGGCGCGGCATTGCAACGCGCGCGATGGCATCACGGGCGCGCTGATCTGCCGGGAGGACATCTACCTGCAGTTGCTCGAAGGCCCGCAGGAGATGGTCGAGGCGACCTATGCGAGGATCGAGCGGGACGGGAGGCACCTTGAGATCAACCAACTCGTCTTGGAGCCGATCGGCGAGCGGCTGTTCCCGCATTGGGCCATGCGCGACGACCCTGCGAAGAGCTGGATGTGGACGGCGGCCGAAGTTGACCAGGGCGCGGTCGGGCGCGCGAGCCGCGATGATCTCGTCGGCGTCTTCATGCGGCTGGCTGCGGAGCCTGCCGATGCCTGAAGCTCCGCCGGAGCCTAGCGCGGCATGACATAGATGTTGATCTCGAAACCCGGCTCGCCGGGGTCGCGCAACTCGCTGACATATTCCTCGAGGAACTGATCGCGCACCGTCAGGCCCTTGGCGTCGAGATAGGCAGTGATGCCCTCGTATGTCGTGTCGATGTCGTCATACGGAGCCTTGTGCGTGAAGCGCAGCGCGTTTCCGGCAGGCGTGCTGCCGGCGCGCGCCTCGCCCGGCTGCGCGCCCGCATCGGCCGGGCGGTCGACCGGGATCATCGCATCGAACCGGAAGCCGATGTCGTCGGTCTCCGCGAAATACGTCAAGGGCCGGCCGGCGACCTTCACTCCAAGGCGGCCGGCTTCAGCCTCGAGCTTCTTGAACACGCCGGCCAGCGTCTCGAAGCCCTTGTCCCAGGTGGTCTGCCCGGAGATCACGAGCGCAGGCTTCGGCGCCAGCACGAGCGGGTCGACCCCCATTGTGTCTCCTGGCCGGCCGATGAGCGTCGCATTCGGATCGATCGCAGGCGCCGCGACGACGGGCGGGGCTGCCGGATCGGGAGCGGCGACCGGTGCTGCCGGCGCAGGAACGGATGCTGCAGGGGGCGCCAATGAAGGCGCCGCGCCAGAAGCGGGGGGAGCAGCGGAGGGCGGGATCACAGGAGCGGCAACGCCCGGAGGAGGTGCGATCGGTGCGCCCTGCACGGGCGCGGGGGGCGGAACGATGCTGACCTGCGCCAGCGCAGACATCGTGAAGAGGCCCGTGGCCGCCACGAAAGCGCACAGCATCGAGCCGCCCTGCTTCCTGGTTGCCAGAAACCTGGCGTTCGTCATCGCATGCACTGTCGCTGGCCCATCACTTTTGATTCGCACCGGAACGCAGCATAGGCGCTGAATGCGGTGGTTGCGAGACAGCCCCGACGGATAGCGGTTTTGTCATCGCGCTCACATTCGCCTATAGACCTGCGCCTATGGATCTGCGCCTGACGACATCCCTCCATGCAACGAGGCCCTATGACGAGCAATAGCCAGCACCCGCTTGCCGGTCGTCGTTTTCTGAAGATGAACGGCCTCGGCAACGAAATCGTGGTGCTGGATCTGCGCAACGCCGATGCACGCGTTCGCATGGCCGACGCACGCGCCATCGCCGATGCCGCCGGCTCGTTCTTCGACCAGTTGATGGTGCTCCACGACCCGGTTAAGGCCGGCTCCGACGCCTTTGTGCGCATCTACAACACGGATGGCTCCGAAGCCGGCGCATGCGGCAACGGCACGCGATGCATCGGTTGGGCCATGATGTCCGATGCCGCGATGGGCGCGGGCGGCACAAGGCCGCTCGTCATCGAGACAAAGGCAGGCATGCTGCCCATCGAGCGGCTGGGCGATCATGTGTTCATGGTCGACATGGGGCCTCCCAGGCTCAACTGGCAGGACATCCCGACACGCGACCCCTTCTACGACACGTCCGGCATCGAGCTGCAGATCGGCCCCATCGACGACCCGGTGCTTCACACGCCCGGCGTCGTGTCGATGGGCAACCCGCATGCCGTGTTCTTTGTCGACGACCCCGACCGTTTTGATCTCGGTCGCTTCGGGCCAATGCTTGAAAATCATCCCATCTTTCCGGACCGCGCCAACATTTCGCTGGCGGCGGTCGTGAAGCCGGACCACATCGTCCTGCGCGTCTGGGAGCGCGGGGCAGGCCTGACGAAGGCATGCGGCTCGGCCGCGTGCGCGGCGCTGGTCGCGGCCGTTCGGCGGGAGCTTGCCGAGCGCAAGGCCAAGGTGTCGCTGCCGGGCGGCGACCTCGTCATCGAATGGCGGGAAAGCGACGGCCACGTGCTGATGACCGGTCCGGTGGAGTTCGAGCATCAGGGCCTGCTTGCCGCCTCGATCTTCGAGGGCCGCGGCACATGACCGGGCCTGCCGTCCGCATGGTTACGTTCGGCTGCAGGCTGAATGTGGCCGAAAGCGAAACGGTCAAGCGGCATGCGGAGGCTGCGGGCCATCGCGGCCTCATCGTCGTGAACACCTGCGCGGTCACCGCCGAAGCGACCCGGCAGGCGAGGCAATCGATCCGCAGGCTTGGCCGGGAGAACCCGGGCGCGAGGATCGTGGTGACGGGATGCGCGGCGCAGATCGAGCCCGAGACCTTCGCCCGCATGGACGAGGTGGCGCTTGTCCTGGGCAATCATGAAAAAATGCAGCCCGATGGCTGGGCTAAGCTTGCCCGGTCAAACAGCTTTGGCGTCGAGACGAGCGAAAAGGTCCATGTGGCCGACATCATGGATGTGCGCGAGACCGCCGTGCACATGCTTGACGCCTTCGAGAACCACACAAGGGCTTTCGTGCAGGTGCAGAACGGCTGCGATCACCGTTGCACGTTCTGCATCATTCCGTTCGGACGCGGCCGGTCGCGTTCCGCGCCCATGGGCGAGGTGGTCCGGCAGGTGCGCCAGCTTGCGGAAAACGGCACGAAAGAAGTCGTGCTGACCGGCGTCGACATGACCAGCTACGGCAAGGACCTGCCCGGCGCGCCGACCCTTGGCATGCTGGTGCGGGCCATCCTCAGCCACGTGCCGGGCCTGCCGAGGCTGAGGCTGTCATCGCTCGACGCCGTCGAGGTGGACGACGACCTGCGCGCCGCGATCGCCTGCGAGCAGCGGCTGATGCCTCACCTGCACCTGTCGCTGCAATCGGGCGACGACCTGATCCTCAAGCGGATGAAGCGCCGCCATAGCCGTGCCGATGCGATCCGCTTCTGCGCGGAGATGCGTGCGCTGCGGCCGGACATCGTCTTCGGCGCCGACATCATCGCGGGCTTTCCGACGGAGGACGAGGAGATGTTCAGCCGGTCGCTGGATCTGGTGGCGGAGTGCGGGCTGACCCATCTGCATGTATTTCCCTTCTCCGCCCGGCAGGGAACGCCAGCGGCACGGATGCCGCCCGTGCCGGCCGAGGTTGCCAGCGAAAGGGCGCGCCGTTTGCGGACCATGGGCGATGCCGCGCTGAAGGCGCATCTTGCAGGCCGCGTGGGCCAGACGCTTCAGGTGCTGACGGAGCGCGGCGATGTCGGCCGCACCGAAGGCTTCGCGCAGGTCGCCTTTCCGCAAGGTGTCGCGGCAGGGCAGCTGATGCCGGTCAGGATCGGCGGCGAGGACGGAAAATGGCTGATCGCCGTTTGATGCGCCGCCAAGCGGCCGGCGGGCCAGCGCTCATTCGTCGAGCAGGTCGGGCCGCCGCGCCTTCGTGAGCGTCAGAGCCTCGGCGCGCCGCCATCTCGCGATCTCGGCGTGATTGCCGCCGGTCAGCACCTCGGGAATGGCGCGTCCTTCCCATTCGCGCGGCCTTGTGTAGTGCGGATACTCGAGCAGGCCGCCCTCGAAGCTCTCCTCATCGCCCGAATGGGCTTTGCCCATCACGCCTGGAATAAGCCTCACGCAGGCGTCGAGCAGGACCATGGCCGCGATTTCGCCGCCCGAAAGCACGTAATCGCCGATGGAGACCTCCTCCAGGTCCCGGCCGTCGATGGCCCGCTGGTCGACGCCCTCGAAGCGCCCGCAGATGATGACCGCTCCCGGCCCCGCCGCGATCGTGCGCGCACGAGCCTGCGTCAACGGCTTGCCGCGCGGGCTCATCAGGAGGCGCGGGCGCATGTCTCCCTGAGGCACGGCCGCGTCGATGGCGGCGGCCAGGACATCGCAGCGGATGACCATGCCCGGCCCGCCGCCGGCCGGCGTGTCATCCACCGTCCGGTGCCGGCCAAGGCCATGCTCGCGGATCTGGTGCGTCTCCAGGGACCAGAGCCCTGTCTTGAGCGCCTCGCCGGAGAGCGAAAGGCCAAGCGGGCCAGGAAACATCTCGGGATAAAGCGTGAGGACCGTGGCGGAGAACGCCATCGCCTAGGAGCCAGGCTGGCCGGAGGGAGGCCTGCCGCTCTCGGGCTCGCCGGGCTCCAGCAGGCCGGCGGGAGGATCGATGACGAGCCGCCGGGCCGCGATGTCGATGGTCGGCACGCAAGCCTTGGTGAACGGCACCAGCACGCTGGGGCCGCCGGCTGCAGGCTTGATGTCGATGAGGTCGCCAGCGCCGTAATTCGGCACATCGATGACGGTGCCGAACGGCGCGCCGTCGGGCAGCACGGCCTCGCAGCCGACAAGGTCCGCCATCAAAAATTCATCGTCCTCGGTCGGGGCAGGGATTTTCTCGCGCGGAGCGAACAGTTCGACGCCGTTAAGCGCCTCTGCGACCTTACGGCTGTCGACGCCCGCCACGCGGGCGATCAGCATGTCCTTGGCCGGCTTCACCATGGTCAGCTTGAAAAGCCGCGCGCCGTCCGCAGAGCTCAACGGACTGTAACGGGCGATGCCCAGCGGATCGCCGGTGAAGGACTGCAGCCGCACCTCTCCCCTCACCCCATGCGGGCGTCCGAAGCGGCCGAGGAGGACGAGGGTTGATGGCATGGCTAGGTCCCTGAAGCGTCAAGTCGCGGGATTAGCGCGACCCCTCTCCGCACCTCTCCCGCTAAGGGGAGAGGAGACTTCTGCAGCGGCGATCCTTCTGCCTGGACGGAGCCAGGCGCAATGCTTGTCGAGAAAGCATCGATGCCAAGCACCTCTCCCCATAAGGGAGAGGGTGAGGGTGAGGGGTCGCGCAAATCTTTGAAAGGATCAGGCTTCTGCGGCTGGCGCTGCAGCCTTGGCGGCCTTCTTCTCGGCGCGCTCGGTCATCTTCGCGCCCGGAATGGCCTTCTCGGGATTGTTCCGGACCTTGCGCTTGACGAGGCCGGCGGCGTCGAGGAAGCGGGCGACGCGGTCGGTGGGCTGCGCGCCCTTGGCGAGCCAGGCGGCGGCCTTTTCAAGGTCGAGCACCACGCGCTCGGCATGATCCTTTGGCTTCATCGGATCAAAGCGGCCAATGCGCTCGATGAAGCGGCCATCGCGGGGCGAATGGCTGTCGGCGATGACGATCTGGTAGTGCGGACGCTTCTTGGCGCCGCCGCGGGCGAGGCGAATTTTCACGGACATGGTGTTTTCCTTTGGTTTGTCAGTGTCTGGTGTTCGGTTTTTCTTCCTCGTCCTTCGACAAGCTTAGGATGAGGAATGAAAATCTGCTGGGTGTGTTGAAGAAAACAATCCTTTTCCAATCCTCATCCTGAGCCTGTCGAAGGACGAGGATCGAAAAAGGACTGCTCTCAACGAAAGCTATTTTTTCTTGCCCCCGAACGGGTTGAAGCCGAGGCCTGGGAGGCCGCCCTTGGGGCCGGGCATGCCGGAGCCACCAAGGCCCGGGAGCTTCGGCATCCCGCCGCCAAGCCCAGGAGGCATCGGCGGCAAGCCGCCCCCTCCAAAGCCGGGAGGCATCTGCCCGCCGCTGAGTTTCTTGATCTGCTCGATCTGCTCGGGCGTCATCTTCGACGGGTCCATGTCCGGCATGCCGCCGCCGCCGATGCCGAACATCTGGCCCATCTTGCCGAGCAGGCCGCCCTTCTGCTTACCCATCATCTTCATCATGTCGGCCATGCCGCGATGCATCTTGAGAAGCTTGTTGATGGCTTCGGGCGAGGTGCCGGAGCCAGCTGCAACCCGCCGCTTGCGGCTGGCCTTGAGCAGATCCGGGTCGGCGCGCTCTTTCGCCGTCATGGAATCGATGATGGCGATCTGCCGCTTGATGACCCGGTCGTCGAGATTGGCGTTCGCCATCTGCGCCTTCGCCTTTGCGATGCCGGGCAGCATGCCCATCACCCCGCCGATGCCGCCCATCGTCTCCATCTGCTTGAGCTGGCTGCGCATGTCGTTCAGGTCGAACTTGCCCTTGGCCATGCGCTCGGCCATCTTCTGCGCCGCCGCCTGGTCGATGTTCGCGGCCGCCTTCTCGACCAGGCTGACGATGTCGCCCATGCCCAGAATGCGGTTGGCGACGCGGCCGGGATGAAACTCCTCAAGGGCATCGACCTTTTCGCCAGTACCGACGAGCTTGATCGGCTTGCCCGTGACCGCGCGCATCGACAGCGCCGCGCCGCCGCGGCCGTCGCCGTCCATGCGGGTGAGGACGATGCCGGTCAGGCCGACGCGCTGGTCGAAGGCGCGGGCGGTGTTGACCGCGTCCTGCCCGGTCAGCGCATCGGCAACCAGCAGCACCTCGTGCGGCCCCGTCGCCGCCTTGACCTCGGCGACCTCCGCCATCAACGCTTCGTCGAGCGTGACGCGGCCTGCCGTGTCGAGCATGACGACATCGAATCCGCCGAGCTTGCCGGCCTCGATGGCGCGCCGCGCGATCTGCACGGCGCTTTGCCCTGCGACGATCGGCAGCGTCTCGACGCCGATCTGCTTGCCGAGGATGGCGAGCTGCTCCATGGCGGCTGGGCGGCGCGTGTCGAGCGACGCCATCAGCACCTTGCGCTTGTCCCGGTCGGCCAGGCGCTTCGCGATCTTGGCTGTCGTTGTGGTCTTGCCCGAGCCCTGCAGGCCGACCATCAGGATCGGCACGGGCGGCACGGCCTCAAGCGAGATCACGGCGCCCTCGCCGCCAAGCGTCTCGACAAGCACGTCATTGACGATCTTGATGACCTGCTGGCCCGGCGTGACGGACTTTAGCACCTCGCTGCCGACGGCGCGTTCGCGCACCTTGTCGGTGAAGCTGCGCACGACCTCCAGCGCCACGTCCGCCTCCAGCAGGGCGCGGCGAACCTCGCGCAGCGCCGCGTTGACGTCGTCTTCCGTCAACGAGCCGCGGCGGGTCAGGCCCTGCAGGATGCCATTGAGCTTGTCGCTCAAGTTCTGGAACATGTGATCGCAACCGTCCGTCTGTGCTGCCCGGCGCTGTCATGCCCAAACGCTTTGTCGCCCGAGGGCGCAATGCGCGCTGTCGGGCGAGGACCTCCGGCCTATTGGGCCAGTCGGCGGATGAAGCAACGACAATGTCGAGCGGATGCGTAGGCAAACACCGCAAAAACGCATGATTGTCAAGTTGGAAACCACGGCCATTAAGCGCGCGGCAATCGCGATGCCGTAGCGAGATGTGCTGCGAGGGGAGCGTCCAATGCCAGTCACCGTGCGGCCACTGCGGCTTTTCTCGCCATTGTTTGCGGTCTTCGGCCTCGTGCTGTCGCTGTCGCTGCTGATCCTCCAGGCGCGCGGCATCAGCGTGAGCGCCAAATCGTGGCAGGCGATCGCCATCACGTTCGCCCTTGCCTCGACGCTGGCCGGCGCAGCGCATCTCTTCCGTTCCGAAGTCGTCAGGCTTTCAGGGCTGACCGCCGCCGCCTTCGTGGCCATGCCCGCGCCGCTGAGCGTGATGAGCTATGCGCTCGCCTCGCTCGGCGCGCATTTTCCCCTGCAGGACGGCATGTTCGCCGCCATCGACAGGTCGATGGGCTTCGATTGGCTGGCCATCGTCGCGGACGTCAATGAATGGCCGGCCCTGGTGAAGCTGCTGGAGGCGGGGTACCACTACACCATCGGAGCCGTGATCTACGCGCTCGCATTTCTCAATGTCATCAAGCGGGCGGACCGCATCGCAGAATTCTTCTGGGCGATGACGCTGACCTGCATTGCGGCCAATGTCCTGTCGGCCTTGCTCCCGGCCGCCGGCGCCTATGTGTTTCACGCGCCGCCCATGGAGATGCGCAGCGCGATCTCGGCCGATGCCGGGATCTGGCACATGAACCATTTCGAGGCGCTTCGGAATGGCGGCTTCCGGGTGTTCGACCTGGCCACGACCGAGGGACTGGTCACATTCCCTTCATACCACACCGCGATGGCGCTGCTGATTCCGATTGTCATGCGCGGCTACGGCGTCGTCACGGCATTGGCCTGGACGTTCGCCGCCATCGTCGTTGCATCCACCGTTCCGGTCGGGGGGCACTACCTGATCGATGTGATCGTGGGCGCGGCGCTTGCGTTCGGGTGCGTCAGGATTCTATCGCTGGCGGGACTTGCGAAGGGCGGCAAGGGCGACGAAAGGCAAGACGCCGCCGCACTGCCGGAGCCCTCTTCACAAACGCGGCAAGCCAGTTGACTTTGCCCGGCCCCCTCCCGAAATGGGTAGGATGAACCGGCGCAAACTCCTGACTTTTCTCGGCATACCCGCTCTCTCCACGCTGTTGGGCGGCACCTATGTGGCGAGGGCCCGCAGACAGAACCCGTACTACGATGGGCCGGTCACCGCGAACTTCGACGGGCTGCATTTCTCCGACGGCCGCGAGATAACGAAAGGCTTCAAGGATTTTTTCCAGTGGCAGCTGCAGGGCGGGCGCGAGACGTGGCCGGCGAGCTTCCCCACGCCGCCGCAGGATGTGCCGCCGGACAGGGTCGACGGGATGCGGGTCAGCCATGTCGGACATGCGACCTTCCTGATCCAGATCGGCGGGATCAACATCATCACCGATCCCCTGTTTTCGGACCGCGCCAGTCCCGTGCAGTTCGCAGGGCCGAAGCGGGTCAATCCTCCCGGCGTGGCTTTCGGGAAATTGCCGAAGATCGACGTCATCCTGATCACGCACAATCACTACGACCATCTCGATCTTGCCTCGGTCCACCGCATCTACGACCGTGACCGCAGCCGCATCATAGCGCCACTCGGCAACGACGTGATCATCAGTGCGAAACGGCCTGACATCGCCGTGGAGCCGCATGACTGGGGCTCGAGAGTGAGGCTGGCCGATGGTGTGGAGACGGTGCTCGTTCCGGCATATCACTGGTCTGCGCGCGGCGCCTTCGACCGGCGCATGGCGCTCTGGGCATCATATGTGATCAGCGGCCCGGCAGGCAAAATCTATCATGTGGGCGACACTGGCTATCACGATGGTGCCTTCTTCCGCGAGCATGGACGCGAGCTTGGCCCATTCAAGCTAGCGATCCTGCCCATCGGCGCCTACGAGCCGCGCTGGTTCATGTCGGACAACCACATGAATCCGGACGAGGCTGTGAATGTGATGCGCGATCTTGGCGCGGAGACGGCGATGGGCCACCACTGGGGCACCTTCCAACTCACCAACGAGGGCGTCGACCGGCCGCGCGAGGCACTTGGCAAGGCGGTCGAGGCGGCAGGGATAGGCCCTTCGCGGTTCCAGGCCAGCTTGCCAGGGACCGTCTGGGAGCCGACATCCGCGTGAAAGCAGCGCCGGCGCGATCCGGCCGGTATTGATGTGCACTCGTGAACCTGATGTTCTGGATGACGGCGCCTGATTAGCGGAACCGGAACATTTCAGTTGTGAAAATGTTGGTTCCCAGACGCCGCTTGCGGCAAAACAGGAGCCGACACCATGTTGAATAATGTCATGAAGGCCGCCGTGCTTGCGCTCGGCGTGCTGTCCCTCAATTCAGGCGCACAGGCTCAGGGCATCGGCGCCATGCAGCGCGGCCAGAATGCGGAGATCGGCAGCGCGCGGACCGAATCTCAGGCGCGGCGCGCATGCCGCCTCGAACTCGCGGGAACCAAGGAGTCGCGTCGTTCGCTGTCGACCAAGATGCGCAACTGCATTCGCGAAAAGATGGTTGGCGGAAATTGATCGGCGCAAGCTGATCGGAGGGCGTCGTCGCCTCCGAAAAGCCGGAAGCACTAGTCCGAGCGCGGCCTTGATCTGATCAGGGCCGCGCTCGACGTTTGACCAGCGCGCTGACCGTCAGCTCTTGGAGGCGACGGCTTTCTTGCGCACGGCCGGCTTCTTCTTGGGAGCAGGCGGAGGCGCGTTGGCGAGGTCATCAGCCTCCTTGGCGAGCCGAAGCGCCTTCAGCTTGGCCATCCGGGCGCTGACGTCGTCGTCGCGGACCTGCATGGCGGTTATCAGCTTCTTTGCATCGCGCTTGCGCTCGTCAGCAAGTTCCTGCGGCTGCTGCGAACGGCGCAAGATTTCGAAGCTGTCCATTTTCCGGGTCGACATGGCGGAGCCTTTCGCAGGTCCAACGATCGGCGTGAGATCTGCAGCAGGATCGCGGCAGCACGGCATCAGGCCAATCTGTCATCAAACCGGCCGGGCACGACTGTGCAGCCCGGCCAGTCGTGATCGTGCGGCGCTCAGGCGCCGGCAGGAGCGATCAGCGGCGGCCCTTGCCGGCTGCGCGCTGCTGCATGTACTGGACGGCGTCCATCAGGCTCTTGCGCGGACGTTCAGCCACGAGCCTGGCTTCCTCAGCGACACGTGCAACCTCGCGGGCCTCTGCGGCGATCCGCTCGGCCTCCTCGCGTTCGGCTTTCTCGATGGCCGCCTTCTCCGCTGCGGCAATGCGAGCGGCCTCTTTCTCGGCTTCCCTGGCGGCTTCGCGTGCGGTGCGTGCTTCGACGATAGCCTGCCGTTCCGCTCTCTGCTTCGCAAGAACCGGGTCATCTTCCGCCGGACGCGCCTTGAAACGCTCGAGCATTTTCGTCTTTGCTTCGAGCGAAGCCTGCTGCCTATCCTGAAAGTTGCGACCCAAAGCGTTGTTCAAGAAGTTTCTCCGTTGATTGGCGGTGGGATGCTCCACCATGATTCGCGTCGATGCCGACGCACATCAATGCCCTGACGCATCAGGCCAAGTTAAAAAAAAGGGCCAGGCGCTAACCTGACCCCCCTCGTCATCCCAGTGGGCAATACCATTGTTACGCCTGGTCCCAGTACATCCGTGGTAACCGGCAGCAATGGCATCGGCCGTCGCTGGACAGGATCTTATGTCAGGATCAAAGAACCTGAAGCTGATCTGCAGACATCTTGCCTGAGCGACGATCCTGGACCAGCTCGTAGCTGACCTTCTGACCTTCACGCAGTTCGCGGATGCCGGCGCGCTCAACGGCGCTGACATGCACAAAAACGTCGGTCCCGCCGTCGCTGGGCTGGATGAAACCATAGCCCTTCGTTGCGTTGAACCACTTAACCGTACCTTCGCTCATGATCTCTTACCTTCGTGGATGAAGTGACAAACTTGTCTCTCGACATGCAATGCCACATTGCTCGACTTTGGAAAGAAGCTCATCAGCAGACCGACGCAAGCGCGCGGCGGGCCTAGGTATCCGGCCTAAATCGTGACTATTACTTAAGATGCGGCTTGCAAAAAGTCAATCCACAATTTGCATGGCCGCGATGCTCTGCCGTTGGGCACGCTTCGAAGGCAGGGAGCTGGCGCTGGCTCAGCTGACAGCCATGGCCGAGGCGATCGCCGCGAAATGAAATCCGGCCGCTGATACGACGAAAACATGCCATATCACGTTCTGATACCTCAGGCTGTTCCATTTGTAGAATATCACGCCCGACGTATAGAGCAGGCCGCCGATCACGATCAGCCAGACCGTCACCGGCGTCAGCGAGGCGAGAAGCGGCTTCGCCGCCAGCACCGCCACCCAGGCGAGCGCAAGATATGCGGCGACCTTGAATTTCTCGCCTTTCCCCGGGAAGCCGAGCGCGACCACGATCCCCGTTATCGCCCCGCCCCAAACTGTGGCGGCCAGCGCATAGGCCGTGAAAGGGTCCGAAACCTGCGTCAGCAGAGGCGTGTAGGTTCCTGCGATCAACAGATAGATTCCGCAATGATCGAAGCGCCTCAGCAGCCATTTGAGCGGCGATACAGGCATGATGTTGTATGCCAGCGAGCAGGCCAGCATCGTGACCAGCGCGATGCCATAAATCACGACGGCGGACACTTCGATCAGTCCGCGCCATCGCGCCGTCAGCATCACCAGCACGGTGAGGCCGATCAATGCGGCGACGAGGCCGATGATGTGGACGGCGCCGTCGGAGACGATCTCTCCACGGCTGTAGTGCCGGTCGAACAGACGGTGATGTTCAGGCGAATAGCTCATTGCAGCGAAACTCGATCAGAAGGACATGTCGAATGGCGGCACAACGCCTTCACACCATAGTGCGCATAACTTAGGTGATTTGTCGCGCGCCGTCTGCAGAGCCAGGCCGCAGCGTGATCACGAGCGCGTGCCCGCGGACCGGCGGTGCGGCGGCGTCGGCGCGCCGATCGGCAAGCGGGCCCAGGAGGTGCGCCCGCTTGCGAAGCCCTGGATCGCGGCCTTCGCATTGAGGCCCTTGCATGGAGGCTTGCATTGACTTGACCGCGTTCGCCGCTACTCACACGCGCATGACGAAAGCCACGCCCGAACACGCCGAACACCTGCGCCGCCGCACGTTCGCGATCATCTCGCACCCTGACGCGGGCAAGACCACGCTCACCGAAAAGCTGCTCATGTTCGGCGGCGCGATCCAGCTCGCCGGCGAAGTGAAGGCCAAGCAGGGCCGCCGCCAGACCTCCTCCGACTGGATGAAGATCGAGCGCCAGCGCGGCATCTCGGTGGTGACCTCCGTGATGACCTTCGAGCATGGCGGCCGCGTCTACAACCTGCTCGACACGCCCGGCCACGAGGACTTCTCGGACGACACGTACCGCACGCTGACGGCGGTTGATTCCGCCGTGATGGTAATCGACGCTGCCAAGGGCATCGAGGCGCGCACCAAGAAGCTGTTCGAGGTCTGCCGCCTGCGCGATATCCCCATCATCACCTTCATCAACAAGATGGACCGCGAGACGCGCGACCCGTTCGACCTGATGGACGAGATCGAGAAGACGCTGGCGCTGGACGCCACGGCCATGACCTGGCCGATCGGCCGCGGCCGCGAGTTCGTCGGCACTTACGACCTTCACCGGCGCTTCATCCGCAACAACAAGACCGACATTCCCGATCAGCCTGTCAGCGGGCCGGAGGACGCGGTCTTCGACCAGCTCCTGCCCCATTCCGCCGCCGAATGGCGCGAAGAGGTCATGCTGGCCGAGGGCGGCATGAAGCCGTTCGAGATGTCGGCCTTCAGGGAAGGGCATCTCACGCCGGTCTATTTCGGCGCGGCTTTGCGCGACTACGGCGTGCGCGACCTGATCGAGGCTATCGGCACGCTTGCGCCCCCTCCCCGCGCGCAGATCGCAGCCACCCGCACGGTCACGGCCGACGAGCCGAAGATGACCAGCTTCGTGTTCAAGATCCAGGCCAACATGGACCCCAACCACCGCGACCGCATCGCCTTCGTGCGCGTCTGCTCCGGCAAGCTGACGCGCGGCATGAAGGCCAAGCTGGTGCGCACGGCCAAGCCCATGTCGCTGTCCGCGCCGCAGTTCTTCTTCGCGCAGGACCGCCAGATCGCGGACGAGGCCTATGCCGGCGACATCGTCGGCATCCCCAACCATGGCTCGCTCCGCATCGGGGACACGCTGACCGACGGCGAGGACCTGGTGTTCCGCGGCGTGCCGAGCTTCGCCCCGGAGATCCTGCGCCGCGTCAAGCTCAAGGACGCCATGAAGTCCAAGAAGCTGCGCGAGGCCCTGCAGCAGATGGCGGAGGAAGGCGTGGTGCAGCTCTTCGTGCCGCATGACGGCGCGCCCGCCATCGTCGGCGTCGTCGGCGCGCTGCAGCTCGACGTGCTGAAGGAGCGGCTGGATGCCGAATACGCCATTCCGGTCGAGTTCGAGACCTGCCAGTTCACCATCTGCCGCTGGCTGACCTCGGCGGATGCGGCGGCACTCGACAAGTTCGTGGGCAGCCACGGTTCATCCATGGCCAACGACCTCGACGGCGACCCGGTCTTCATGGCCTCCAGCCCCTTCTCGCTGCGCTACGAGGCGGAGCGCGCGCCGGGATTGGTGTTCAGCGACATCAAGGATTATCAGAAAGCGGCTTGAGGGGTCGCGGATGGAAATGGAGCATCCCAGCCAGCTGCCGCACTTCGCGCAAACCGCGCGGCGGCGTCACAAGGCCGCCTTATCATCTTCAGTGGGCACGTCCACACCCGGCCCGATCTTCAAGATCTCCCGCGTCAGCAGATTCTTGTAACGCCGGTCGCGCCTGCGTGCTTTTGAGGTGGAGGCGCGCCAGCCTTCGCGCTTGTCCTGCACGACATCATCCATGTCTGCCACGTCGATCACGGTGCCTGCAGCGGCGGGGTATGTTCGCTTGACCATGGCTGAAGCGTAAACATGCGCGCCATCAAGGCAATGAGCCTGTTTGCCGCGCGGCTGGTCATAAGGACCCTCCTCCTCCGGGCGTTGCTTACCTTCTTCCGCCAGCGGCGAAGGCTTGACTGCCGATGATCCCGCAAAACGCCAGTCATAGGGTCTTAGGACGATTGCCAGAATTTCTAGGCACTGACGAAGGCAGGACCAGGTTTTGCGTATGCGAAGGCCGGTCAGGTCCGTGAAACACTCATGCTGCGGCGGTGGCCGATTCCCTCACCCACCTCACCTCCTCCGCCTCGGCACGCCCCCGCCCTTCGCCCTCACCTGCCCGCCAAGCGGCACGGTCATGTCGGTCCCCGGACCCATCTCGTCCAGCCCCGGCTTGCGGGCGCGGGTGCTTGGCGTGTTGGCCGAGCGGCCATAGGTGCGCTCGCCGGCGTAGCTGCCCGATGAGGCTTCGATCATGCGCTGGCTGGCCATGGGATCGTCGGCGATGGCGAGTTCGGTGGCCTGCAGGCGCTTGAGCTCGTCGCGCAGGCGGGCGGCCGTCTCGAAGTCGAGGTTGGCGGCGGCCTCGCGCATGCGCTTCTCCAGGTCGCCCATCACGGCCTTGAGGTTGTGGCCGACCGTCGCCGGGCCCTTCGACAGGCCGGTGTCGACGGTGACGCGGTCGCGCTCATAGACGCTGTCGAGGATGTCGCCGATGTTCCGCTTGATGGTCTGCGGCGTGATGCCGTTGGCGGTGTTGTAGGCCGTCTGCTTTTCGCGGCGGCGGTTGGTCTCCGCCATCGCGCGCTCCATCGAGCCGGTGATGTGGTCGGCATAGAGGATGACCTTGCCGTCCACGTTGCGCGCCGCGCGGCCGATGGTCTGGATCAGAGATGTCTCGGAGCGCAGAAAGCCCTCCTTGTCGGCGTCGAGGATGCCGACGAAGGCGCACTCCGGGATGTCCAGCCCTTCTCGCAGCAGGTTGATGCCGACCAGCACGTCGAACGCGCCGAGGCGCAGGTCGCGCAGGATCTCGATGCGCTCGATCGTGTCGATGTCGGAGTGCATGTAGCGCACGCGCACGCCGTTCTCGTGCAGGTATTCCGTCAGGTCCTCAGCCATGCGTTTGGTCAGCACGGTGACGAGGCTGCGGTAGCCGCGCGCCGCGACCTCCTTCACCTCGTCGAGCAGATGCGCGACCTGGTGCTTGGCGGGCTGGATCTCCACCGGCGGGTCGATCAGCCCGGTCGGTCGGATGACCTGCTCGGTGAAGACACCGCCGGTCTGTTCCAGCTCCCAATGGCTCGGCGTGGCCGAGACATGCACCGACATGGGCCGCATCGCGTCCCA
The DNA here is from genome assembly GCA_031412095.1 of Allobosea sp. GTDB lineage: Bacteria > Pseudomonadota > Alphaproteobacteria > Rhizobiales > Beijerinckiaceae > Allobosea. The sequence goes on along the minus strand of JANOCI010000010.1, from coordinate 48,641 downwards.
TTCCTCGAAGCGGAGCGGCCTGTTGTCCATGCAGCTCGGCAGCCGGAAGCCATATTCGGCCAGCGTCGCCTTGCGCCGGAAGTCGCCTTTGTACATGGCGCCGATCTGCGGCACGGTGACGTGGCTCTCGTCGGTGAACACCAGCGCATTGTCCGGCAGATACTCGAACAACGTCGGCGGCGGCTCGCCCGGCTGGCGGCCCGTGATGTAGCGCGAATAGTTCTCGATGCCGTTGCAGGCCCCGGTGGCCTCCATCATTTCCAGATCGAACACCGTGCGCTGCTCCAGCCGCTGCGCCTCAAGGAAGCGGCCCGTCTTGATCAACTCCTCGAGGCGCTGCTTCAGCTCCTCCTTGATGCTCTTGATGGCCTGCTGCAGCGTCGGGCGCGGCGTGACGTAGTGCGAGTTGGCGTAGACCTTCACGTATTGCAGGTCGGCGTTCTTCTCGCCGGTCAACGGATCGAACTCGACGATGGTCTCGATCTCGTCGCCGAACATGGAGATGCGCCAGGCCCTGTCCTCCAGGTGCGCCGGATAGATTTCGATGATGTCGCCGCGCACCCTGAAGGTACCGCGCGCGAAATCGCCCGTGGTGCGCTTGTACTGCAGGGCCACGAGGTCGGCGATCAACTGGCGCTGCTCGACGGTTTCGCCCACCTTCATCGAGAATGTCATGGCGGTGTAGGTCTCGACCGAGCCGATGCCGTAGATGCAGGAGACGGAGGCCACAATGATGACGTCGTCGCGCTCCAGCAGCGCCCGCGTGGCCGAATGGCGCATGCGGTCGATCTGCTCGTTGATCGTGCTTTCCTTCTCGATGTAGGTGTCCGAGCGCGGCACATAGGCCTCGGGCTGGTAGTAGTCGTAGTACGAGACGAAATACTCGACCGCGTTGTCAGGGAAGAAGCTCTTGAACTCACCATAGAGCTGCGCCGCCAACGTCTTGTTGGGCGCGAGGATCAGGGCGGGCCGCTGCGTGGCCTCGATCACCTGCGCCATGGTGAACGTCTTGCCTGAGCCTGTGACGCCGAGCAGCACCTGGTCCTTCTCATGCCGGCGGACCCCGTCGACAAGGTCGGCGATGGCGGTGGGCTGGTCGCCCGCCGGGGTGTATTCCGACACGATCCTGAATGGGATGCCGCCCTCGCTCTTTTCGGGCCGCTCCGGCCTGTGCGGCGCCCATGGCCGCCCGGGATCGATGAACGGGGAGCCGGCCCGCAGCCGCTCAGCCAGCGCTTCCGCCGTGATGTGCGCGCCGGTCAGCGCCGCCATCTCCTCTTCGGGATCGGAGGAGACATTGCCCTGCCGCACGCGGCGCGGCGCATTGTCGACCACGTCGCTGTAGCTGACCGAAGTGTCGTCCACCCCCCACTTGCGGCCTTTCTTCGCTTCGGTGTCCGGCTTCTCAAGCTTGTCGGTTTTGCCATAGACCGCGCCGTCGCCTTGCCGATTGCTCGGCGGCTTGATGCGGCTGCGGTGCGCGCCGCTGGCGGCGGCGGGCAGGCCGAGGCTTTTCGCCAGCTTGGCGTCCACGCCCGTCACGGCGCCTGAATCGAACCCTGCCTGCGCGCTTTCGCCGAAGCCACGTTGCCCGTCGCTGGCGGCGCTTCCAGGCCCTGCCGTGCCGCGGTTGATGCCGGGATTGAGCAAATCCGCGAGATAGCTCTCCAGCGGCTTCACGGCCGGCTTGGAAGCCTTGGAACTCGTCGGGCGCGCCGGGTCGCGCGGAGATTTGTCAGGTGATTTTGCCATGCCGCCAATATGGGGTGTATCGCGCCTGGGTGAAAGACGCCGCATCGTCAAAAGCGCGGCAGTCGTCTATCACAGTGCCCCGACCCTGGAGAACCTCCATGCCGACCCCCTTCGCCCTCGCCGCTGCGGCTCTCGCTTTTCAGGCTTGCCTCCTGGCAACGGCCGCCATCGCGGCAGGGCCGCCGGAAACGCCGCTGGCGCAGACCGAGGACTACAAGGCGGGCGTGGCCGCCATCGACGCCAAGGACTATGAGAAGGCCATCTCGATCTTCGCGAAGATGCAGCCTGACAACGCAGCTGCCCCGGAGATCGCCAATTGGCTCGGCTACGCCAACCGCAAGCTCAAGCGCTATCCGGAATCAAAGAAATGGTATGATCAGGCGTTGCTTCTTGATCCGAACTATCTCCCGGCTCTCGAATATCAGGGGGAATGGTACATCGAGACCGGCGACATGGCCTCCGCAAAGGCCAATCTCGCCAAGCTCGCGCGGCTTTGCGGTAAGTGCCATGAATGGCAGGATCTGGCGGAAAGCCTGGCCAAGGCGGGCGTGAAGGTCGATTGAGCCCCGCGTGACGTCGATGGAATGACGGCAACGCGCGAACCGTTCGAGGTCGCGCCGTCAATGCTAGGGCGCGGCAATCCAGAGCAACGCCAGCACGGATCCTCATCCTGAGCCCGTCGAAGGAGGAGCTCCAGTATAGCACCGGCTGGAGATCATCCTTCGACGGGCTCAGGATGAGGATCCGTGCTGGATGAGCGAGCCGGGTGAGCGGACCGGGCCAGCAAGCCCTGCGCCTATCCCCGCGCGTCGAGCGCCTTGATGATCGCGTCGCCCATGCCTTCGGTCCCGACCGTGTTGACGCCGGGGCCTGCGATGTCCTTGGTGCGCACGCCGCTGGCCAGCACGTCGGCGATCGCTGCATCGAGCAGGTCCGCTGCCTCGGTCAGGCCGAACGAGTAGCGCAGCGCCATTCCGAACGAGCCGATCATCGCGATCGGGTTGGCGAGGCCCTTGCCCGCGATGTCAGGCGCCGAGCCATGGACCGGCTCGTAGAGCGCTTTGCGGGCGCCGGTCCTGGCGTCGGGCGCGCCGAGCGAGGCGGAGGGAAGCATGCCGAGCGAACCTGTCAGCATCGCGGCCACGTCCGAGAGGATGTCGCCGAACAGGTTGTCGCAGACGATCACGTCGTATTGCTTGGGCCAGCGCACGAGCTGCATGGCGCAATTGTCGGCCAGCACATGCTCGAGCTCGACATCGGGATAGTCCTTGCCGATCTCGGTGACGACCTGCTTCCAGAGCACGCCGGAGCGCATCACGTTGTGCTTTTCGGCCGAGGACACCTTGTTGCGGCGCGTGCGGGCCAGGTCGAAAGCCACGCGCGTGATGCGGTCGATCTCGCCGGTCGTGTAGACCTGCGTGTCCACGGCGCGCTTCTGGCCATTCTCCAGCGTGACGATCTCCTTCGGCTCGCCGAAATAGACGCCGCCCGTCAGTTCGCGCACGATCAGGATGTCGAGGCCTTCGATATTTTCGCGCTTGAGCGACGAGGCATCGGCCAGCGCGGGATAGCAGATTGCTGGCCGCAGGTTTGCAAACAGCTTCATGTCTTTGCGCAGCCTGAGAAGGCCTGCCTCGGGGCGATGCTCGTAGGGCACGCTGGCCCATTTTTGCCCGCCGACAGCGCCGAACAGCACGGCGTCAGCCGCTTGCGCCCGCGTCATCGCGTCGTCCGAGATGGCGGCCCCATGCGCGTCATAGGCAGCCCCGCCCACCAGGTCGCGCTCGGTCTCGAAAGCGGCGATCCCGCGCTTGGTGAACCACCCGACAACGCGCTCGACCTGGGATGCCACTTCCGGGCCGATGCCGTCGCCGGGCAGGATCAGGAGATTGTGCGAGGCCATCTTGCAGCCTTTCAGGTTTGCGGATTCGAAATGCCGGGGCGGCTGGCAGCGTCATAGCGGCTTACTGGCGCTGCGCAAGCGGCCGCGCCAAGCCTTCGACCTGAGACGATCACGACGCCACGATGTCACCCCCGGCCGCCTGCGGCGCGCCGGGTATGACACTTGGGAAAGCGCTCACCGCCCATGCGTGCCGGAATAAGCGCTGCGCGCGGGTGCGCTCCAGGCGGCCGGCGGCGCCTTCGGCTTGAACACCTCCACCTTCAACGGATGGCAGATTGCGGCGTCGCTCGAATGTTCGGAGCTGCAATCTCCGCCGGGGCAGGCGGAGAGAGCGCCCAGCAGGTCGATCTCCGCGAAGAACTCGAGATGGTCGCCCGGCCGGACAGGACTGGCCTTCATGAAGTACTGGCCTGTCTCGCGCGTGAAGCCGGTGCACATGAACACATTGAGCACATCGTGGACATGCGGCTCGGCTCGGGCAAGCGTCGTGCCCATACGGTCCGCCAGGGCGCGCGTCAGGTTCGAATGGCAGCAGTGGTGATAGTCGCCGCCTGCCAGAAGCCGATGCGTGTAGGGATCGCAGCGTGTCCCGATCACGTCATGCACTGCGCCGCCGAAGCTGTCGAAGCCGTACCAGTCCAGGGTGTCCTCGGTGATCGTCGCCATGGGGCGAAGATGCGGCAGGTTCGACCACAGCCTGTCTCCGGTCGACAGGTGCGTGCCGTGGAGCGCCCGTGTCTTGCCCGAAAAGAAGCGCTCGCCGATGTCGTCGGCGCTCCAGAGATTGAGATCGCCGACCTGCGGTCCCTCGACGCTGACAATGCGGAAGAAGCATCCCGCCGGGACCATGAAGCTGGCGGCCTCGCGCGGCGGCGCGATGACTGTCTCGACCAGCTCCCAGCCGGACCGCGCCGCCCGGTAAGCCTCGATGTCCGGCGCCGGCAGCGTTTCGACCGGATAGCAGATGACGGGCGCGACCGCCTGGCGGGCGGCGGCGTCGGCGGGCGGCGAGGTCAGGGGGTGGCGCGGCTTCATGATATGAGCTTTCGGGTCTGGTGCTTCGAGAAAGAGCCCCAGTTGCCCCGGATGCGCAAGTCGCCGATGCGCATGCCGACCGCCCTTGCCACCGAGCGCCGCCGGCCTCTTGCGCGACCCGAAACGTTGATCTACCTGTGAGCTTGTCTCTCGGGGTGCTCGTTGTCGAGCTGAGAGGGGGCCTCGCGCCGTCAACCCGTTGAACCTGATCCGGGTCGTGCCGGCGGAGGGATTGAGCTTGAAGGTCATCTTGCAGTTCGCGTTCCATTTGGCTTCCGCACGTCCTGCCGCTTGCGCCGGGGCGCGGCGAAGGCCTGCAGGAGCATTTACGCAGGCCGTCGGCTGCCTGCTGCTGTGCCTTGGCGCCATGCTCGCCACGCCTGCCGCGGCGCAATCGAAGCCGGTCCTCACGGTGTACACCTATGCCGGCTTCGCAGGGAAATACGGCCCGGGCGGCAAGATCAAGGAGCGCTTCGAGGCGATCTGCAGCTGCACGCTGGAATGGGTGTCGACGGAGAATTCAGGCGCATTGCTGGGCCGCCTCAAGCTGGAGGGCGCCGCGACGAAGGCGGACGTCGCGCTGGGCCTCGACGTCAACATCCTGAGCGACGCCCAGGCCACGGGCCTGTTCGCCTTTCACCGCCAGGACGTGACCAAACTGGCCATGCCGACCCCGTGGCTCGACCGGACATTCCTTCCGTTCGACCATGGGCATCTCGCCTTCGTCTACGACGCCGGCAAGCTGGCAAGCCCTCCCAAAAGCCTGAAGGACCTTGTCGAGGATGCCAACGGGCCGCGCATCGTGCTGCAGGATCCGCGCACCTCGCAGCCGGGCCTGAGCTTCCTGCTCTGGATGCGGCAGGTCTATGGCGACAAGGCCGACGAAGCCTGGACCAGGCTGAAGCCGCGCATCGTCACGTTCACGAAAGGCTGGTCCGAAGCCTATGGGCTGTTCCTCAAAGGCGAGGCGGACATGGTCCTGTCCTACACGACCTCGCCGGCCTACCACATCGCCATCGAGAAGAAGGCCAACTTCCGGGCCGCCAGCTTCGATGAGGGCCATTACGCCTATGTCGAGACAGCCGCGATGCTCTCATCCTCGAAGCAGCAGGGATTGGCGCGCCGCTTCCTCGCCTTTGTCCTCTCGGATGATTTCCAGGCCGCCATCCCGGAAGGCAACTGGATGTATCCGGTCAAGCGGCTCGACGCGGGCCTGCCAGCCTCGTTCAATGACCTGATCAAGCCGTCACGGACGCTGCAGTTCACGCCGGACGAAGTGCAGGCCATGCGCCGAAGCCTGATCGAAAGCTGGCAGGACGCCGTCAGCCGCTGATGGCTGCAATCGCCGTCACGTCGCGCCTTCCCCATCCCGGGCTCGTCGCAGCGGCGGCGATTGCGGCGGTGCTGGCTGCAGCGATCGCCAGCCTTGCAGGCGCCGGGGGGACTGGGAGCACTTGGGCCAGCCTGATGCCATCGGCTTACCTGCGCGGCGTGGCGATCGGCGCGGCTGTGCAAGCGGCCATTTCGGTGGCGCTCTCGCTTCTGCTGGGTACGGCCCTGGCCCTGGCGCTGGCCCGGCGGCCGGCATTTCCGTTCCGCAGCCTGGTCATGGCGGTCATCTCCGCAGCGACGGTCGCGCCCACCATCGTCGTCGTGTTCGGCGTCGTGGCGATGTTCGGCCGCTCCGGCCCGGCCCGATGGCTTGCGGGCGGACTTGGCCTGGAGATGCCGCCGATCTATGGGCTTCACGGCATCGTACTGGCCCATGTCGTGATGAATGCGCCGCTGGTCGCGCGCGTCATGCTGGGTGCGCTGACGGCGACGCCGGCGGAGCATGGGAGGCTCGGCCAGATGCTGCGGTTCTCCAGCCTCGATTGTTTCCGCCACCTCGACCTGCCGGTGATCAGGCGCGAATGGCCCGGTCTGGCGACCTTCATCTTCCTGTTGTGCTTCACCAGCTTCGCCGTCGTGCTGGCGCTTGGGGGCGGCCCTGCCAACGCCACGCTGGAGGTCGCGATCTACCAGGCGCTCCGGCTCGAGGCCGATTTCGCGCGCGCCGCGTCGATCGCCTTGTTCCAGATCGCGCTGAGCATGGGGGTGGTCATGGCCTTCGGATTGGTCGGCGCGCGGTTGCCCGAGGCGGGCGGTCAGGCGCCCGCCCGCCCGCGACCGGACCAGGATGCGCGCTGGCTCAAGATCTGGGACGTGCTCGTCGTCGCCATCGCCGGCCTTTTCATCGGCCCAGTCGTGCTCAGCGTGCTCGCCGGGCTTGGCCAACTGTCTTCGCTGGCGGAGCCGCAGGTGCTGGCCGCAGCCGCCACGAGCATCGCCCTTGCCGCAGTCGCCTCTGCGACGTCATTGGCGCTGGCTCTCCTGCTCGCCTCGGCCGCGCAACCGACGCCGTCCGGCGGCAGCGCTGCGAACCGCGCCCGGCTCGTCGACCTGGCCGTGCTCGCCATCCTGGGGCTGCCGCCGTTCGCGCTGGTCACCGGCCTTTTCATGCTGCTGCGCGGGCATGTCTCGCTGGAAGGCGCGGGGCTCGTGCTGGTGCCGCTCGTCAACGCGCTGATGGCGCTGCCGTTCGTGCACCGCATGATCCTGCCCGCGATGCGCCAGAGTGCCGAGCGGCACGGACGGCTCGCCGCAAGCCTCGGAATCACCGGGCTGAACCATGTGCGCATCATCGCATGGCCGGCGCTCAAGCGCCCCCTGGCGGCGGCGCTCGCGCTGTCGGCGGGGCTCTCAATGGGTGATTACGGCGTGATCGCCCTGTTCGGCGGTGGAGACCTGGTGACCTTGCCCTACCTGATGGCCGAGCGCATGGGCGCATACCGCATCGAGGAGGCCGGGGCGATCGCCCTTGTGCTCGTCGCGGTCGCCGTCGGGCTGTTGCTTCTGGCGGACAGGGCCTGACATGCTTGAGCTTGACGCCTTGTCGGTCCGCTACCCCGAGTTCGCCGGATGCTACACGCTGACGGTGCCCAAAGGCGGGCTGTGCGCGGTCATCGGGCCATCAGGCGGAGGCAAGACCACCATGCTGCACGCCATCGCCGGTTTCGAGCCGGTCGTCGGCGGGGCGCTGCGCTTCGATGGCGGCAGCCTGACGGGGCTGACGCCGGCCGAGCGGCCCTGTTCGCTGCTGTTTCAGGATCACAATCTGTTTCCCCATCTCACTGCAGCCCAGAACGTGGGGCTGGGATTGCAGCCTGGCCTGCGCTTGTCCGCCAGCGAGCATGCAGCCGTGGCCGATGCGCTTGCGGCCGTGGACCTCGACGGCGAGGCCGGCCGCCTGCCCGGCGAGTTGTCCGGCGGGCAGCGCCAGCGTGTGGCGTTGGCGCGCGCCCTCGTGATGCGGCGGCCGCTTCTGCTCCTGGACGAGCCGTTCGGCGCGCTTGACCCAGGCTTGCGCAAGACGATGATCGCGCTGGCCGACCGCCTGCGCCGCCAGCATGGCCTGACGGTGCTGATGACCATCCATACGCCGTCCGACATCGCGCACGCCGCGGACCTGGTGGCTTTCGTGGCTGATGGCGCGGTACAGGATTTTGGTCCGCCCGGGGCCCTGCTGAAGGCGGGGCGTTCGGCGGCGATCGACACGTTCATGGGGCTTTGAACCGAAGCTAGCCGCGCGTCCGAAGCCGTGCCGTGACCTCGATCTCCACCTTCATCTCAGGCTTCAGAAGGCCGCTCACGACATAGATGCCGGCCGCTGGCCTCGCCGTGGCAAAGCGCTCGCCGCACACGGCCAGCACGGGCTCGCAGAAGCTGCGGTCAATGACGAAATACTGAGCGCGCACGACATCGCCGAGGCCGCAGCCTGCCTCCGAAAGCACGCTCCCGATTGTCTGGAAGATGTTGCGGGCCTGCTCGGCCGCATCCTCCGGCATCGTCATGGTGGCGTAGTCGTAGCCCGTCGTGCCCGAAACGAATACGAAATCGCCGTCGACCACCGCCCGCGAGTAGCCGAAAGCCTCCTCGAAGGGCGATCCGGTGGAGATGAGGCGGCGCATCATGTCAGTATCCGAAGATCGCTCGATCCGGATATTGCCGAGGCTGTGGCCAAGGGACGTGTCAACGCCCCGCCCTCAGCGCCTGTAATATCTTTCCGCCCGCGCGCCCCGTCTGCGCCATGCCGAGGCGACGTTCCTCGGCGGCGATGGCGGTGCGGCTGAGCGGGCCGATGCCGCCGCTTGGTTCGCCCACGTCATGCCCGCGTGCGATCAGGAGCCGTTGCAGCTCCCGGCGCTCCTCACGCGAGGTTGGCGGATCGTCCGTGGGCCATGCCTGCTGGACGCCCGGCCGGCCGCGCAGCCTGTCGGACAGGATCGAGATGGCCAGCGCGTAGCTGTCCGCGCCGTTGTACGAAAAGGCTGCGTCGTAGTTCTTGAACACGATCCAGGCCGGGCCGCCGCGCGCCGGATAGACCAGCCCGGCATTGCCGCCGCCGCTCAGCTCGCCCCCGCCGACGCGCCTGATGCCCCGCGCCGCCCAGCTCGAGACAGGCGCCCGCGAGGTCCGGCCCACAGGCCCGGAATAGCCTTCCGGCACGTCGACCTCATAGCCCCATCCGGCGCCGGTCTGCCAGCCTGCCTTCGCCATGAAGTTGGCTGTGGAGTGCAGCGCGTCGGGAATCGAATCCACCAGATCGCGCCGCCCGTCGCCGTCGCCATCGACCGCAAGCCTGAGATACGTGGTCGGGATGAACTGGGTATGTCCGAAGGCGCCGGCCCAGGAGCCCAGCAGCTGCTCCTGCCTGAGGTCGCCGCGCTGGATGATCTTCATGGTCGCGATCAGCTCGCCCCGGAAAAAATCGCGCCGGCGCGAAGCAGTGCAGGCCGCGGTGGACAGCGCCTGCGGCAGAGACCAGCGACCGCGCACCTTGCCGAAATTGCTCTCGACGCCCCAGACGGCCACGATCGTGTGCCGGTCGACTCCGTATCGCTGCTCCGCGGCGGCCAGCGTGGCTGCGTGCGTGCGCAGCATCTGACGCCCTTCCGCAACGCGTTCCTCATCCACCAGCGCGCCGAGATAGTCCCAGATCGGAGTCTTGAACTCCGGTTGGCTGTTCATGGCTTCGATGACCTTGGGGTCGGGCGCAACCCCGCTCATGGCCCTGTCGAAGACAGCTCCCGACACGCCCTGCGACAGCGCGGCGGACCGGATGCCGGCGACGCAGCCGTCGAAGTCGGCCCGGGCGGAGGGTGCCAAGGCCATCGTTGCGGCCAGTGCGGGAAGCGCCGCCAGTCGCAGGCGGGAGAAGCGGAAAGCGGCCATGGCTGATCCTCACGAAAGACGAGTCGTTTTGCCGCCAGAAGGCATCGCGCATGGTTAAGGAAGATTTGAGGCGGCGCCGTAGTTCGCCTCGATGGCTGGCGAAATGGCCTGGCTGGACGTCAGCTTCGCGGCGGCGTAGAACGGGATCAACCCAGACAAGCTCCCGAATTGAGGAGCGGGAGGCGTCTCGATGAAGTATTTCCTGACCGCGGCCGTGCTGGCCGCCGGCCTTGGCGCGTGCACGGACACCACCACCGCCTCTCGCGCGCCGACCCTGGCGCCCGGCGTGCCGATTGCGGTGGAGAGCATATCGGGAGCGCCGGACGGCGTGCGCGGAACCTTCACATCGGCCTTGTCGAGCGAGGCGAGCGCGCGCCGGGTGGACATCGTCGATCCAGCGACCAACCCGCGCTACCGGGTGCGCGGCTATCTCGCGGCGCAGCCGACCGACGACGGGCAGACGGCGCTCGCCTTCGTGTGGGACGTCTTCGATGCGCAGAAGCGGCGCGCCCAGCGGGTGCAGGGCTCGACGCTGGTCCGCGCCAGCGCCGGGGACTGGACGGGCGTCGATCAGACCACCGTCAACAAGGCCGCTTCTGAATCGATGGACCGGATCGCCCAGTTCCTCGCGGGACAGGAGCAGGTCGCAGCCGTGGCGGCGTCGCCGGGCAGGCGGTCCGGAACGGCGGCCGCATCCGCCGCCCCGACGCTCGGGCTGCGCCGATAGCCCCGAAAGCCGCCAGATCTGGAGCGCCGCGGCGCTCGTGCTTGCCGGCGCGAGCCAGGCCGAGGAGCGGGCCAACCGAGCGCCTTGGCGCATCGCGCCCAGCCGTTCCATCCCATTGCGGCCATCTTGCCGCAACTGATGGATTGCGCTCGTTCGCAAGGCATGATCGATCATGACGGTCTGGCGCATGCTTCGGCGGAAAGGCCACTATGGCTGTTCCGCAGCATGCCCTGACGACCACATCCAGCACAGGCTTTCAGCGCTATGCCCGTCTTCGCCATTCCGTTCCCCATCATCGACCCCGTCGCCCTATCGATCGGGCCGCTCTCGCTGAAATGGTACGGCCTGGCCTATGTCGCGGGCCTGCTCGGCGGCTGGCTCTACGCGCGCTGGCTGGTGCAGCGCGACGCGATGTGGGGCGCCATCGCCCGGCCCAAGCCGGTCGAACTCGATGACATGCTCGTCTGGGTGGCTGTCGGCGTCGTGTTCGGAGGACGGCTCGGGTATGTGCTGTTCTACGATTTCGCCAGCTACGCCGCCGATCCAGCGCAGATCCTCGCGATCTGGCGCGGGGGCATGTCGTTCCACGGCGGCCTGATCGGGGCCATCACGGCGCTTGCCCTATTCGCGCGGCGCAGAGGCTACAATCCGCTGAGCATCTTCGACATCGCCGCGGCGGTCGTGCCCATCGGCCTGTTCTTCGGGCGCATCGCAAACTTCGTCAACGGCGAACTGTGGGGCCGGCCTGCGCCGGATTTCGCCTATGCCATGATCTTCCCCAATGGCGGGCCCGTGCCCCGGCACCCTAGCCAGCTCTACCAGGCGTTCATGGAAGGGCCAGTCCTGTTCGTCATCATCTCGTTCGCGCTGTCGCGGTTCGGATTTCATCGGCCCGGCCTGATCGCGGGCGTATTCGGCATCGGCTATGCCTTCGCGCGGGTCGCCTGCGAGTTCTTCCGCGAGCCCGACCCGCAGCTCGGCTTCCTGTTCGGCGAAGGCAGCATGGCGCTCGGAGGCGGTGTCACCATGGGCATGCTGCTGTCGCTGCCGATGCTGGCGGCAGGGCTCTGGCTCGTGCTGCGCGCCGGACCGGCCCGGCCTGCCTGAGGCATGCGCACGCTGCGGGACGAGATCGTCGCTGAAATCGAACTCGACGGCCCCATGCCGGTCGAGCGCTACATGGCGCTGTGCCTCGGCCATCCCAAGCTCGGATACTATACGGCGCGCGATCCCTTCGGCGTGGACGGAGACTTCATCACAGCGCCCGAAATCAGCCAGATGTTCGGCGAACTGATCGGGCTTTGGGCCGCTCAGGCATGGATCGGCATGGGCGGCCAGCCCGGCGTCGGACTTGTCGAAATCGGGCCGGGGCGCGGCACGCTGATGGCGGACGCGCTGCGGGCGATCCGCCAGGCCGTTCCGGAGATGCTAAAGGCGGTCGACGTGCGGATGGTCGAGACCAGCGCGGTCCTGCGGGTTCGGCAGCAGTCTGCACTCCGCAACGCGCAGGTTGCAGCCGCCTGGCACGGGGATGTCGCCGATGCGCTGCGCGGGCCTGTCATCATCGTCGCCAACGAGCTGCTGGACGCGTTGCCCGTGCGCCAGTTCCTGCGCACGCCGCAAGGCGACGTCAGGCGCGTCGTCGGGCTCGATGATGACGGCGAACTGGCTTTCGGGTTCGCGGGCACGGCGACGAACGCACGCCTGCCGGGCGCCACGATCATCGAAGAGCCCTATGCTGCGGATGCGCTGATCGCCCGCACGGCCAGCCATGTCGCGCAGCACGGCGGAGCCGCCTTGTTCATCGACTATGGCGAGGAGCATGGCGACGCGGGCGACACGCTGCAGGCCGTCAGCCGCCATCGCCATGTCGATCCCTTGCGTGATCCCGGGTTGGCCGACCTGACGACGCAGGTGCGCTTCGGCCGCGCCATGAAGGTGGCCCGGGCCAACGGGGTCAAGGTGCATGGACTGGTCACGCAGGCGACATTCCTGATGCGGTTGGGCCTGGCCGAACGCGCGGCCGCGCTGAAGCGCAACGCGCCATCAGGCAGGACCATGGAGATCGACGCGGCCGTGGCCCGCCTCACGGGAGCGGAGGCGGCAGGCCAGGACGTGACTGGCGAAGGCGGGCGCGGCCAGCCAGGCGCCGGGATGGGCGCTCTGTTTAAGGTCATGTGCTTCTCGCACCCGTCGCTGCCGGCGATGCCCGGCTTCGAAAGCGCCTGATCGGATAGGCCCGCCCGCTGCCCGCCTCGTCTTGACGGAGAGCCGATGCGGCCACACAACCATGCCATGCTGATCGTCTCCCCAGACCTTGCCGATTTGCCGGGCATCCGACACGCCTTCTTCACGCGCCAGGGCGGCGTGTCGGAGGGCATCCACGCATCGCTCAACGGCGGCCTCGGCTCGCAGGATGCGCCCGGAAACATAGCTGAGAACCGCCGCCGAATGGCCGGCAAGCTGGCGGTCGAGCCCGGGAATCTTCTGAGCCTCTGGCAGGTCCATTCGGCGGACGTCGTCGTCGCCACCGGTCCATGGCCTGCCGATCGGCCAAGGGCCGATGCAATGGTCACGGCTACGAAGGGCGTCGCGCTCGGCGTCTCGACGGCCGATTGCGGTCCGATCCTTTTCGCGGATGCGGAGGCGGGCGTGGTCGGCGCAGCGCATTCAGGCTGGAAAGGCGCCTTCACGGGCATAGCGGAAGCCACGCTCTCGGCCATGGAGAAGCTTGGCGCGCGCCGCGACAGGACGATTGCCGTGCTCGGCCCTACGATTGGGCCCGAATCATATGAGGTCGGGCCTGAATTCGTCGATCGATTCACGGCGGCCGACATAGGCAACGCGCGCTTCTTCAAGCCTTCGCTCCGAAGCGGGCACGCCATGTTCGACCTTCCGGCCTTCATCGCGCACCGCTTCCGCGCCGCCGGTGTGGGCCGCTTCATCGACCTTGGCTTGTGCACCTATGCCGATCCGGGGCGCTTCTTCAGCTACCGGATGACCACGCACCGGGGCGAGCCCGATTACGGCCGGCTTATTTCGGCCATCGTCCTGGCCTGAAACGCTTCCAGCGCGGCTGATTCGTCCACAGGCCTTCGTTGTGGACGAATCGGCGCAGCCATTGTTGCAGGCTGCCGAATCCACGACGCATGTCTTCGCTGTTTTCGTGGTCGGCGGGGATTCACGTTCTGCCGAAACCTCTCTAAGGTCGACCAAGCGGTTGATTCGGCTTTGTTTTCGAAGCCATGGAAATGGCGCATCCTTCCGCTGGTACGCGGGGTTCGCTGCGTCCAGCTCGATTGTAAGCGTTTTTGCACCTGCGTTTTTGCCCTCTTGATGAGCTTGATTCCGGCATGCTGGATTTGGAATTCGACGCTGACCGCTCCAACCACCCGCTTGACGTGGTGGAGCGCCTGGCTGCGCTGAACGACTGGAGCTTCGACCGGGACGGCGACGATGAGATCTCCGTCGCCGTGACAGGCGCATTCGCCGAGTATCAGGTCGCCATCACCTGGCTGGACCGCATGGAGGCCATGCACGTGGCCTCCGCCTTCGACCTCAAGGTTCCGGCAAGGCGCAAGAACGAGGTCCTGATGCTGATTTCGCTGATCAATGAACAGCTTTGGCTGGGCCATTTCGATTTCTGGAATTCCGAGAACGTGGTGATGTTCCGCCATTCGCTGCTCCTGTCCGGCGGCGCCGAGCCGACGGACGAGCAGGCCGGCATGTTGATCAAGTCGGCCGTCGAGACCTGCGAGCGCTATTATCAAGCTTTCCAATTTGTCCTCTGGGCGGGCAAGTCCGCGCGGGAGTCCCTCGACTTCACGATGATGGAAACCGTGGGGCAGGCCTGATGCCGCGAGCCCGCGACGCCATCATCCGCAGCCTGCCTCCCGCCGCATCGCTTGACGTCAGGTCCAGAGCGCATCTGGTTAGGTCCGGCGTGGCAAAATGAACGCGGCCGATAAGCTCCCCAAAACGCTGGTCCTGCTGGGTGCAGGAAAGATGGGCGGCGCGATGCTCGAAGGCTGGCTGTCAGGCGGCATCGACGCCGCAGGCCTCACGGTGATCGATCCTCATGCGTCGGACGAACTGAAGCTGTCAGCGGCTCATCACGGCTTCCGGCTGAACCCTGCTTTGGCGGAAGTAGCCCAGCCCGAAGCCCTTGTCCTTGGCGTGAAGCCGCAGATGCTCGATGCCGCGGCCGACGTGCTGGCAGCGTTGGCAGGGCCGGGCACGCTCGTCGTGTCGATCCTTGCCGGCAAGACGATCGCCAACCTGAGGCAGCGTGCGCCGGACGCGCGCGCCTTCGTGCGGGCCATGCCGAACCTGGCGGCCTCCGTCCGTCGCGGCGTGACGGGCGTTGCGGCCAGCGACGACGTCACCCCCGCCCAGCGCGCCATGACGACGGCGCTTCTGGAGGGCATCGGCTCTGTCGAGTGGGTTCCGGGCGAGGACAGCATCGACGCCGTCACGGCCGTATCGGGTTCCGGACCAGCCTATGTGTTTCATCTGGTGGAGTGCCTCGCCGAAGCGGGCATCGCGGCGGGGCTGCCTGCCGATGTCGCGAGGCGGCTGGCGCGCGCGACGATCGAAGGCGCGGGAGAGTTGCTGCACCAGTCCACGCTGGAGCCGGCGGCCTTGCGCCAGAATGTCACCTCCCCCGGCGGGACGACGGCAGCGGCGCTCGAAGTGTTGATGGCGGACAATGGGCTCAAGCCGCTGATGCTCCGCGCCGTCGCGGCGGCGAGGCAGCGCGCGGCCGACCTGAGCGGCTGAGCAGCGCACCGGTCCGGCGGCCACCGTCCGGCGCGACATCGCCGCCCCTTTTTTTCGGGCTCTGTGCCGCCTATGTTCGGTCAGCAAGCGCAGGAGAGCGACATGGCCAAAAAACCAGCTGATAACCCTGAAGTCAGCACGGCGAAGCCGGACCCGCGCCGTGCTGCCGTGGACGCCTTGATGGCGCTGGTCGCAGAGCAGGGCTGGCGGTCAGTCGAGTTGCCTGCCGTCGCGCAGAGGGCCGGCATGAGCCTGGCGGATCTGCGTGATCTGTTTCCATCGAAGGGAGCGATGCTGGCTGCGTTCGGCCGCATGCTGGACCGTGAAGTGCTCGAAGGCTCGAATCCCGATCTGATCGGAGAGCCGGCCCATGAGCGGGTCTTCGACCTGATGATGCGGCGCATCGATGCGATGAAGCCGTACAAGCCGGCGTTGGCCCAGATCCGTCGCGCCATGCGTGCCGACCTGGCTTCCGCCGCGGCGCTCAACCAGGCCGCGCTGAACTCGTGGCGCTACCTGCTCGCGTCGATCGACATCGCGGTGGAGGACAAACTCGGCCTGCTCAAGGTCCAGGGCGCGGTCCTCGTCTTCGCCCGCACGTTCGACGCCTGGCTCGACGATGCCGATCCTTCGATGGCCAAAACCATGGCGGTGCTCGATCGGGAGCTCAAGAACGGCGGCCGCATCCTTGGCTTTGCCGAGGACGTGCGCCGCGTCACGGCCCCGCTTCGTTCGCTGGCGCAAGCCGTTTGGGAGCGCGCACCGAACATGCGCCGTCGCGAGCGGGCCGAACCCGTGCGCGGCGAGGACAACGACGATTACGCTCCCGCGATCTGACGGGAACGCGCGGACATGGACCTCGCGGCAGCGTCGAGCCTGCTGACCTTCGACGACTTCATGAAGGTCGACATCAGGGTCGGCACGATCATCCAGGCCGAAGCCTATCCCGAGGCGCGCAAGCCAGCCTTCAAGCTCTGGATTGATTTCGGCCCCGACATCGGCGTTCGCAAGACCTCCGCGCAGATCACGAAGCATTATGCGCTTGAGACCTTGCCTGGCCGGCAGGTCCTGGCGGTCGTCAACTTCCCGCCCCGGCAGATCGGCAGGTTCATGTCCGAGGTCTTGACCTTGGGCGTGCCCGATGCGGACGGCGAGGTGGTGTTGCTGCAACCGGGCCATGGCGTGCCGAACGGCGGGCGGATGTATTGAGTCCGGTTGGGCTGGCTCGGCGGCCAGCCGGCCATCCATATCCAGGCGTCATTCCACGGACTCAGGCGAAGTCCGCTCAACGTTCCCAGAAAACGCAGCCATCGAACGCGAAGACGACGTCGCCATGCTGGTTGCAGCCGACATTGTGGTGAAAGACCAGCCCCCAACCGGGACGCGACCGGGTGATGCGTTTGTCAGCGACGCTCGTGGTGTAGGTGATCGTGTCGCCGGCGAAGACCGGCTTCAGCCATTTCAGCGCCTTGAAGCCGGGCGATGGGCCGAGCCTTGGCATCGATGCGCCCATCTGCGCCTGGACGCGGCGTCGGTGGTCGACCATCAGCCGCATCCAGTTGGCGCCCGTTTGCCAGCCGGATGCGCAGAGACCGCCGAAAAGCGAAGCCTTCGCCGCCGCCTCGTCGAGATGGAAGCGCTGCGGGTCGAAGGCTTGCGCGAAGGCGACGATGTCCGCTGCGGTGAAATGGGAGCTTCCCAGCGCAGTCGTCTCGCCGATCATGACGTCGTCGAAGCGCGCGATGGGCAGCGTCGGCCCGGCCGGCGGCAGGAAAGGCCCGGCATCGTGCGGCGCCGAATAGCGCGCCCGACCCGGAACCGGAATGAAGCCGGGCGGCGCGACGTGGCCTCTGCGGCCAAAGATGATCCAATTGATCACCTCCTGCACGGCCTCACCTGCCTGGTTCAGGACCTCGAAACGGAACCTGACCAGCCCGATGTCGGGCCGCGACCGGCTCTCCTTCGTCTCGAGGACCGTGTGGCGCATGCCGAGAACGTCGCCAGGGAGGACAGGCCGCAGCCATTTCAGCTCGTCGAGCCCCGGTGCGCCAAGGCCTGTGCTTTCATGGAGAAAGCCTTCGCACATCATCCTCATCATGATCGCGGACGTGTGCCAGCCCGACCCGATCAATTCGCCGACGAACGTGGCCTTGGCGGCCTCCGGATCGACATGAAAATCCTGAGCATCGAAAACGCGGGCGAAAGCGATTATGTCGTCGGCGCTGACAGGCTGCCGCCCGTAGCTGCGCTGATCGCCGACCGCGAAATCTTCGAAGAACAGAGTCATGCGCAAGTCCAGCAACGTATTGTCATTTGCCCAATTCGCGTCATGGCCGGACTTGATCCGGCGATCCACGTTTGCGACCGAGATATGAACGGTTGGAAAACATGCATGGACGGGTCAAGCCCGTCCATGACGACAACTTGGGATCTGCATCTGGTGACCGAAAGCTAGTTCGCGAATCTGAAGTGCAGCACGTCGCCATCCGCCACCACATATTCCTTGCCTTCAAGCCGAAGCTTGCCGCCGTCGCGTGCGCCCGCTTCGCCGTTCAGCGCGGTGTAGTCGGCATAGGCGATCGTTTCGGAGCGGATGAAGCCCTTCTCGAAATCGGTGTGGATCACGCCCGCCGCCGCAGGGGCCTTGGTGCCCTTGGCGATCGTCCAGGCGCGCGCCTCCTTGGGCCCCACGGTGAAATACGTGATCAGGCCAAGCAGCGCGTAGCCTTCGCGGATAACGCGGTTGAGCCCCGGCTCCGCCAGGCCGACGGCGTCGAGGAAGTCGGCCTGGTCCTCCTGCGCCATCACGGCGATCTCGCTCTCGATCTTCGCCGAGACGACGACGGCGCGCGCGCCTTCGGCTGCCGCGCGGTCGAACACCCGCTGGGAGAAGGCGTTCCCCTTGTCGGCCGATGATTCCTCGACGTTGCAGACGAACAGGACCGGCTTGGCTGTGAGGAGCTGCAGCATCTGGAAGGAGCGCTCCTCCTCTGCCGTGCGCTCGGTCAGGCGCGCCGGCTTGCCTTCCTGCAGCAGGACCAGCGCTTTCTGGATCAGGGCCAATTGCTCCTTGGAGTCCTTGTCTCCGGAGCGGGCCTTCTTCTCGAGGCTGACCACGCGCTTCTCGAGGCTTTCGAGATCGGCCAGCATCAGTTCGGTGTCGATCGTCTCGATGTCGGCGAGCGGGTCGACCTTGCCTTCCACATGGGTGATGTCCCCATCCTCGAAGCAGCGCACGACATGCACGATGGCGTCCACTTCGCGGAGGTTGGCCAGGAACTGGTTGCCGAGCCCCTCGCCTTTAGATGCGCCCCGCACGATGCCGGCGATGTCGACGAAGGTGATTCGCGTCGGGATGATCTGCTGCGACTTGCCGATCGCGGCAAGCTTGTCGAGCCGGTCGTCCGGCACCGCCACGTCACCCACGTTGGGCTCGATGGTGCAGAACGGATAGTTCGCCGCCTGCGCTGCCGCCGTCTGCGTCAAGGCGTTGAAAAGAGTGGATTTGCCGACATTCGGCAAGCCCACGATGCCGCATTTGAAACCCATGTCGAGATCCGATCAGCCCGTTGGTGAAGGCCGCGCATCTGGCACGGCCAAAAAGGGATTGATGATGCGCATATGGGCGATCACCTGCCCGTGCTGCATATCCTCAGACAGGAACCGCGTGCAACCTGCATTCAGCGCCGAAGCGATGAGCAAAGCATCCCACCACTGAAAACCATATCGCTCGCGCAATGTTAATGCCGCCACAGTCTCGGCGTGACCGGTCTGTGCTCTGCACCAAGGTTTAGCTTCGAGCACAAACGACTGCGCCGCTTGCATCGACGCGCCGACACGCTTGCGGGCTATGACGCTGACGAACTCATTGAGGACTTGCGGGCTGACGAGCACGGCATTCCGCGCGTCCAGCTCAACCAGCCACTCAACCGCGCGTGTCCGTTTCGCCGGGTCGCGCGGGTCCATCGTGTAGAGAAGCACGTTCGTGTCGACGAAGCAGCTCATCGTCCCGTTCGCCATAAAGCTCCTTGCGGCCCGGCATCTCGCCAGCCTCGTTTGCGACATTCAGATCAGGCATTGCGAGAAGCGCGCCGAGCGCGGCGCTGACGCTCGCGATCCGCGCCGGACGGCAAGTCAGCTCTTCTGACAAGAGGTCGCTTACATAGCGCGAGACGCTCTTGCCATTTCGCGCTGCTTCGACACGCACGTCGCGGAGCAGCTGCTCGTCCATCGAGATCGTCACGTTCTTCATGGCACACTCATCACGAAAACACGAAGTTCGTGTAACACAGATCTCGTGTCGTCTCAATCCGTGCCCTTTTCCCCCACGCGCTTGACCTCGCCCCACCCTTTGCCCTGCATGATGAGCGAGACATCGCTCTGAAAGCGCTCGTCGAAGCCGCCGACCAGAAGCGCGGCCTTGTCCGCCGACGCCCGGCACAGATCCTCGACCCATGGCTGCTCAGCCTTGCCGAAGTCGTTGAGCACGTAGGCATGCACGAGCGCCTTGTCGCCGGGATGCCCTATGCCCATGCGCACGCGGCGATAATCGTTGCCGATCGCTGCGGTCATCGAGCGCAGGCCATTGTGCCCGGCATTGCCACCGCCGGTCTTCACCCTGAGCTTGGCGGGCGCAAGGTCGAGTTCGTCATGGAAGACGACTACGTCGGCAGGCGCGATCTTGTAGAATTGCATCGCTGCGGCGACGCTGCGGCCCGACTCGTTCATGTATGTCTGGGGCTTGAGCAATAGCGCCTTGCCGAAGCCGATGCCTGCTTCGGTCGCTTCGCCCTGAAAACGCGCCCGCCAGGGTCCGGCGCGATGCACGCGAGCCATCTCGTCGAGCGCCATGAAGCCGATGTTGTGGCGGTTCCGGGCATATCGCGCGCCAGGGTTGCCAAGGCCGACCATGAGAAGCATCAGACGTCTCCAAACGAAAACGGCCGGGGTTGCGCCCGGCCGCCCTGATCACAGTCAATCCGCGGCCGCTCAGGCCTTGGCGGGCGCCTTGGCGGGAGCAGCTTCAGCGGCCGCGGGAACGGCGCTGACGAGCGCCTCGACCATCTTCGTCGGGGTGGAGACAGCGACGAGGGTCAGGTTTTCGCGGCTCACGGCACGGCAGCCGGCCGGAAGCGTGATGTCGGCCAGGTGAACGGATGATCCGATGTCGAGATCGGCCACCGAGATGTCGATCGAGTCAGGGATGTTGTCGCCTGGCACCATCACGTCAAGCGTATGCTCGACGATCTGGACCATGCCGCCCCGCTTGACGCCGGGAGACTGGTCCTGTCCGCTGACGTGGATCGGCACAGCGATGCGGATGGCGGTCGCGCCCGTCAGGCGCAGGAAATCCACATGCAGCGGCGTGTCCTTTACCGGCTCGAGCTGGAAGTCACGCGGAATGGCGCGAACGATCGTGCCGTCGACGTCGATCTCGAACACGGTGGTCAGGAAGTGGCCGGCATAGATCAGCCGATTGGTCATGGCGTAGTCGAGCGCGATGGGGATGGCGGCTTCGCCGCCGCCGTAAATGACGGCGGGAATCTTGCCGGTGCGACGAACTGCGCGGGCGGCCCCCTTGCCGCCAGACGCGCGCGCCGAAGCCTTGATCTGCTTCATAGCGGACATGTGTTTGATCCTTCACGAAATGAAAGCGCCGCCAACCGGCGGCCCTGCCCTCTAGCCTCCAAGGGTGTCTGGAGAGGGCAGCGCGCGTATAGCGCGGAATAGGCCAAGGAGCAAGGCTGGCGGGTGCGCCTCGGCTGCCGCACCTCAGGACGGCTCAGGCAGCCGGATCGCACGCTCATGGGAGGACCGCTGGGCCAATCCTCTGCTTGGACGGAACACTTCGCCCCGCCCCGCCGTTGACCCTTGTGAACAACGATGAGAGAGGCGACATGACAGAACATCAACGCGAGAGACCGGCAAAGCAGTTCGCGGGAGGGCTCATGCAGCTTGGGAGGGCGCCCCTGGTGGCGATGGCCGTGCTTGCATCCGTGCAATTGGCGTCTGCGCAGACACCGCCACAGCCCGGGCCCCAACCCCCCATGCCGCCGCCGATGCCGCCCAGCCCGCTTCCGTCACCGACGCCTCCATCCCCGATGCCGGGGCCGACTCCGCCAACGATGGGCGCTCCGGGCGAAACCCGCAGCGAGCGGCTGGACCGTCTGGACGGGGTCATTGTCCCGCCTGACCGCGGCGCGACGATCGAGCGGGTGCCGCCTCCGGCGATCACAGCTCCGATGCCCGTCATTCCGCCCCCAGCGCGCAGCGGCGGCTGAAAGTCGATCGACTGGAACATTCCGAGGGAGCACGGCGGGATCCGAGATCCGCGTCGCTGCGATGGCTAGTCGAACAAGCTGGACACGCTGCTTTCGGTCGCCGTGCGCTTGATTGCTTCGCCGAGCAACTCGGCAATGGGAAGCGTGCGGATGTTGCGCGCCACCTTGACTGCTTCAGTCGGCATGATCGAGTCGGTCACGACGAACTCCTTGATGCTCGACTGCGAGATGCGGCTGACTGCGCCGCCGGAAAACACGCCGTGCGTGCAATAGGCATAGACGGCGGCCGCCCCGTTCTTGAGGAGCGCCTCAGCGGCGTTGCACAGCGTTCCGCCCGAGTCGACGATGTCGTCGATCAGGATGCAGTTGTAGCCGTCGACGTCGCCAATGATGTTCATCACCTCGGACTCGCCGGCCCGTTCGCGGCGCTTGTCGACGATCGACAGCGGCGCGTCGATGCGCTTAGCGAGGGCGCGGGCGCGGACGACGCCGCCGACGTCTGGCGAGACCACCATGACATTCTTGAGCTGCAGCCGCTGCTTGATGTCCCGCGCGATGATCGGAGCGCTGTAAAGATTATCGACCGGAATGTCGAAAAAGCCCTGGATCTGGCCGGCATGCAGATCGAGCGTCAAGATGCGGTCGGCGCCCGCATGCGTGATGAGGTTGGACACGAGCTTGGCCGAGATCGGCGTGCGCGGGCCTGGCTTTCGGTCCTGCCTGGCGTAGCCGAAATAGGGCAGCACGGCGGTGATGCGCTTTGCCGACGAGCGCCGGAGCGCGTCCGTGATGATGAGCAATTCCATGAGATGGTCGTTGGCCGGAAACGATGTGCTCTGCAGGATGAAGACATCCTCGCCGCGCACATTCTCCTGGATCTCGACGAAGATCTCCATGTCGGCGAAGCGCTTGACCTGCGCCCTGGCCAGCGGAAGCCCCAGATATCCGGCGATGCCTTCCGCCAGCGGACGGTTTGAATTGCCGGCGATGAGCTTCATTGAACTGGACATGCCAAGGAGCCCCGAAGCGCGCGTGACCGAAGCAGGACCAGGAGGTTATGCTTCGTGGTGAACCGGCTCATAGCGGCGCGCTCGGTCAGTGTCGACTCGGCATGGACATTAAACCTGCAAAGATTGTGAATGGCGGCACCGGGCAGCTTCTGCGGTTGCCGAAGCGTGCTTCACCAGGCGATCGGCGAGCTGTCATAGTTGCGGAACTGCGCGCTGAGCGTCATGTCCAGCTTGTCGGCCAGTGCGATGATGCCCGCCACGCTCTCAGCCGCCGTGATGTCCGCGCCCTTGCCGCCCATGTCGGTCTGCACCCAGCCCGGATGCACCAGCAACACGGGGATGCCGTGCGGCCGGACCGCCTCTGCGAAACCCAGCATCACCTTGTTCACCGCAGCCTTCGAAGCCCGGTAGGCAAGGGATCCTGCGCTCGCGCCGGCCAGCGATCCCATCCGGCTGCTGATCGTGATGATCTTTCCCCTGGCGCTGGCGACATGCGGCAGGAACGCTTGCGAAACCCGCAATGGGCCAAGCGTGTTCACCGCCAGCACTTCGGCAAAGGCGTCGAAATCCATGTCGAGGGCTTCCTGCCCCGGGCTGTCGGAGGCTCGCGGGCCGAACATCCCGGCATTGTTGACGAGGATGTCGATGGGGCTTGCGACGGCGGCGGCCGCAGCCTTGACGCTGTCCTGCGACGTCACGTCGAGCTCGACGATCGTCAGCCGGTCGCCATGCCGGTCCTTCTGCGCTGCCAGCGCTTCCGCCTTTGCGGGCTCCCGCACGCAGGCGATGACCGTGTCGCCGCGCTTGAGCACCTCGGACGCCAGAGCAAGCCCGATGCCGCGGTTGGCTCCCGTGATCGCCCAAGTCGCCATTCACCCACTCCGCAGACGCATCACGCCCGGCAGCAAAAAGCTGGCCGTCAACGATATGTCAACCATGGTGCGGATGCGGTCAACCGCATCATCGCGACGCGGTTGACGGCCGTCTTTGCATCAGTCGCTCAATTGCGTTGGCCGATCGACACCGCATAGGCCGGCTGGCGGGCGGTGAACAGCGGATCGTCCACCGGGCCAGCGACGCCATCCGCCAAATTTGTCGGGTCAAAGATGCCAAGATCGCACGTCTCGTTCTTTTCGAGTGCGGTGATGGACAGCGTGCCGAGCTTGACGGTCGGGCGCTTGTCTTCGTCGGCCCATGTCTGGGTGGCGTTGGCGATCTTGTCGCCGTCACGGCCCATCAGGGCCAGCATGTCGAACCCGGCGGGCGTCCGTGCGGCGATGCGGGCCTTGATGTCGTCCACCAGGAAATCCGCGGGCTTGGCCTTCGCTTCGTCGTCGGTCAGCCCGATCTCGCCGGCCTGCGGCGACATGCGGAACTTGACCAACTGCCTGGCCCCGCCTGCATTCGTCAGCGTGTAGTTGTGGATCCCCCAATAACTCGTGCCGACCCATGAAGCAGGGATAGGTTTGCTGGCGAGATGCCGGCCCTGCAACATGGTTTCGGGGTTCGCGTCGGTGAACGCCTTGATCTTGCCGGCATCTGGCTTGCCATCCGGACCAGGCAGGCGAGCCTGCAGGAAAGCCAGCATCTGGTCAGGCGACTTCACGAAATTGATTGGCGCGTTGACCATCACGAATTCGGTCTGGCCTGCGCCGCCGTCATCGATCCGGAACGAGAAGCCACGATTGCCGCCGCGCGACCCATCCGCAGCCTTCGGGTTGCCCCCGCCGACCGAGAACCTCGCCACGACGCGGGAAGGCTTGGTGAACGCCGCGGATTTCGTCAGCGACTTCGCCTCGGCTATCGGCGTGAATGTGCCGGTGAAGCACTGGCCCTTGGCGCCGCTCGGGCGCGCCATCTGCTTGCCCGCAAGCGTGCGCATGACATCGACGATCGTCTCCACGTCGGCGGACTGCGCGGATGCAGGCCCTGCCGTCAGGATGAGCGCCGCAGCGAGGGACAACGGAAGGGTAAGCTGGATATGATGGCCGGGCATGCTGCGCTCCTGCGGGTTGCTTGTCGTTACGTGATCGACAGCAGGTGTTCGCCTCAAGGCCCCCTCAAGTTACGATGTTCACGGCTTCGTGATCAAGCAACACGCCAACCCGCACCTCACCCCTGCCCAAATCCCCCCGCCGTCGGCGTGATCACCGTCACCGCCTCGCCGGCCTGCAGCACGGTCTGGTCGGAGCCCTTAAGCTCCTCGATGCGCCCGTCGAGCCGCCTCACCAGCGTCTGCCCCACGAGGCCGTCGCCGCCGCCCGCCAGCCCGCGCGGCGGCACCTGGCGGTGCTGGCTGAGGATGGCGCATTCCATGGTCTGGCGGAAGCGGATCGTCCGGCTGGTGCCGTCGCCGGCGCTCCACTTGCCCTTGCCGCCCGAGCCTTTCCGGATGTGGAAATCCTCCAGCACGACGGGAAAGCGCGTCTCGAAGATTTCCGGATCAGTGAGGCGCGAGTTGGTCATGTGGACGTGAACGCCGTCGGTCCCGTCAAAGCCGTCGCCCGCAGGCGAGCCTGAGCAGATCGTTTCGTAATACTGGTAAGTCTCATCGCCGAAGGTCAGGTTGTTCATCGTGCCCTGGCTGGTGGCGATGGCGCCTAGAGCGCCGAACAGCGCATTGGTCACCGACTGGCTGACCTCGACATTTCCCGCCACCACGGCGGCGGGGTATTCCGGCGACAGCATGGATTGCGGCGGGATGACGATGTTGATCGGCTTGAGGCAGCCTGCGTTCATCGGGATGTCGTCGTCGACCATCACGCGGAACACATAGAGCACGGCGGCGCGCGTCACCGGCGCCGGCGCGTTGAAGTTGTCGGCCTGCTGCGGGCTGGTCCCGGTGAAGTCCACGGTGGCCTCGCGCCGGGCGCGGTCCACCGTGATCGCCACCTTGATCTGGCGCCCGTTGTCCATCGCGAAGGTGTATTCGCTGTCCTTCAGGCGGTCGAGCACGCGGCGCACGCTCTCCTCGGCATTGTCCTGCACGTGGCCCATATAGGCCTGCACCACCTCGATGCCGAAGCTGGCGATGACCTTCTTGAGCTCCGACACGCCCTTCTCGTTGGCAGCGATCTGGGCTTTCAGGTCCGCCACATTCTGCGTGACGTTGCGCACGGGATATTTCGCGCCGGTGAGCAGCGACACCAACTCGCGCTCGCGGAACCGGCCCTGGTCCACAAGCTTGAAGTTGTCGATGTAGACGCCCTCCTCCTCGATATGGGTGGCGAGCGGGCTCATGGAGCCGGGCGCGACCCCGCCCACGTCGGCATGGTGCCCGCGGGAAGCGACCCAGAACATGACGCGCTCGCCCTTCGGGTCGAACACCGGCGTGCAGACGGTGATGTCGGGCAGGTGCGTCCCACCATTATAGGGTGCGTTGATGGCGTAGACGTCTCCGGGCCGGATCACGGCGTTTTGCCGGATGATCGTCTCGACGGACTTGTCCATCGAACCCAGATGCACCGGCATGTGGGGCGCATTGGCGACCAGCGAAGCATTGTGATCGAACACCGCGCAGGAGAAATCGAGCCGTTCCTTGATGTTGACGGAGTAAGCCGTGTTCTGCAGCGCCACGCCCATCTGTTCGGCGATCGACATGAACAGGTTGTTGAAGATCTCGAGCATGACGGGATCCGCTTTTGTGCCCACTGCGGCGCGGCGGGCCAGAGCCGTCTCGCGGCTCAGCACGACGTGGTCCTTGGCGGTCAGTCGGCCCACCCAGCCGGGCTCGACCACGATCGTCTGGTTAGCCTCGATGATGATGGCTGGTCCGGCCACACGGGCGCCGGGCGCCATCGCGTCGCGCTTGACCACCACCGCATCGCGCCAGGCGCCGTGGCTGTAGAAGCGCGTGGCGTCGGTCGATCGCGGGGTATGCTCGGCCGCTGCCGACGATGGCTCCTCGAAACGCGCTCCGCCGCCGACCGCCTCGACCTCCACAGCTTCGATGACCAGTGATTTGGAGGCATCGACGAAGCCGAACCGCGACTTGTGCTGCGCCTCGAATTCGGCCCTCATCTGTGCCGGGAAGGCCTCGGCTACCGGCAAGGTGGTGTCGGTTCCGGCATAGCGCACATGGGCGCGGACATGGACGGAGACCTCGTCCTTGAGAACGCCCTGCGCCTGCATCTCCGCACGGCAGATGGCATCGAGCTCCGCCGCCAGCAAACGCAGCCGCGCGGGCGCGTCTTCATCGAGCGGCACGTCGAGCGCCTTCTGGCGCACGGCACGCACTTCAGCCAGTCCCATGCCGTAGGCCGAGAGCAGGCCGGACATGGGATGCAGCAGCACGGTCGTGATGCCCAGCGCGTCGGCCACGAGGCAGGCATGCTGGCCGCCAGCGCCCCCGAAGCAGTTCAGCGCATATCGCGTGACATCGTAGCCGCGCTGCACCGAGATCTTCTTGATCGCTTCGGCCATGTTCGCCACGGCGATCTGGATGAAACCGTCCGCGACATCCTCGGGCGTGCGCCCATCGCCCACTTCGGCAGCCATGTCGGCGAACTTGGCCTTGACCACCTCGGCGTCCAGCGGATCGGCCTGGCCGGGCCCGAAGATCGACGGGAAATAGGCCGGGATCAGCTTTCCGACCATGACGTTCGCGTCCGTCACCGCAAGCGGTCCGCCGCGCCGGTAGCAGGCCGGCCCGGGATTGGCGCCCGCGCTGTCCGGGCCGACGCGGAAACGCGCTCCATCGAAATGCAGCACCGAGCCGCCGCCCGCCGCCACCGTGTGGATCAGCATCATCGGTGCCCGGATGCGCACGCCGGCCACCTCCGTCTCGAACGAGCGCTCATAGGCGCCGTCATAATGCGCGACGTCGGTCGAGGTGCCGCCCATGTCGAAGCCGATGACCTTGCCAAAGCCCGCCGACCGGCCGGTTTCTGCAAGGCCGACGACCCCGCCCGCAGGGCCGGACAGGATGGCGTCCTTGCCCTGGAAGAGATTGGCGGCGGTCAGCCCGCCCGATGACATCATGAACATCAGCCGAGGACCGTCCACCGGTGGTGTCATCCCCGGCGCGCCGTCAGGCGCGGGAAGGGGATCCACCTCGGTGCGCGCGACTGGATCCCCTTCCCGGCGCTGCGCGCCGCCGGGGATGGCACCGAGGTCATGCGCATCAAGCTCCCCCGCCACCTGCGCCACGTAGCGGCCGAGGATCGGCGAGAGATAGGCGTCGACCACGGTCGTGTCGCCGCGCCCGACAAGCTTTATCAGTGGCGAGACCTCGTGGCTGACCGAAACCTGCGGAAAGCCGATCTCGCGGGCGATTCTGGCCACGGCGGCCTCGTGCGCCGGAAAGCGGAAGGCATGCATGAAGGCGATCGCGACGGCGCGGCAGCCGGTGTCGAACGATGCCTGAAGATCCGCACGCACGCGCTCGAGGTCAGGCTCCTGCTCGACGATGCCGTCCGACAGCACGCGTTCGCTCACTTCGATGATTTGATCGTAGAGTTGGTCCGGCTTGACGATCTTTTTGGCGAAGATCTTCGGCCGCGCCTGGTAGCCGATGCGCAGCGCGTCGCGGAATCCTTTGGTGATCACCAGAAGCGTCGGTTCGCCCTTGCGCTCCAGCAGGGCGTTCGTCGCCACGGTCGTCCCCATGCGGACTTCGCCGACGAGGCCGACAGGGATGGGATCGCGCGCCTTGAGGTCCAGCAACGTGCGGATGCCATGAACCGCGGCATCGGTGTACGCCTCAGGGTTCTCGGACAGCACCTTTCTGGCATGCAGCTTGCCTTGCGGATCGCGGCCGATCACATCGGTGAAGGTGCCGCCACGGTCGATCCAGAAATCCCAAACAGCCATTTCCGCACCTCCAAATGCATCCAGCGAGTTCTTCGATAGATCATCGATAATTTATTGACAAGATGTGTTTGATTGCTAACTTGCCGAGAGCGGGGCTGTTGCGCAACAATCTGACAATGGAACGGCGCGGAGGCATCGAAGATGTCCCGGAGGCCGGGGACGAGGGGTGGGGAAATGATCCGGAAGGCGCTCGACGCTGTGTATCTTGGAGCAGGCATGCTGGCCGGAGTCTTTCTCATCGTCATCCTGGGGCTGATGATGGTGATGTCGTTGGGCAGGCCCTTCGGATTGAACATCCCGTCGGGAGACGATTTCGCAGCCTGGTCGATGGCGGCCATGTCCTTCCTTGGCCTCGCCTACACCTTCAAGTCCGGCGACATGATCCGGGTCGGCCTGCTGGTCGATGGTTTGACTGGCCGCAAGAAGCAGGCTGCCGAACTCATATGCCTGTCGGTCGCGATCGGGTTCGTGGGCTTCTTCGCCTGGCACGCGGTGGCCTTCACGCGTTTCTCCTGGGTGCTGAACGACAGGGCCACGGGCGTGGTGCCGGTTCCGCTCTGGATACCTCAACTGGCCTACTGCGGCGGCCTTGTCCTGCTCGCCGTTGCGCTGATTGATGAGTTCATCCACGTCTTGTCGGGCAATCGCCCGCGTTACGAGAAGCCAAAGCCGAAGACCGCCGAAGAGGTCATCGAGCAGGCCATGCAGAGCGCGGTGTAAGCTGATGGATCTTGTCTCGATCTCCCTTCTCCTGCTTGTGTTCCTGCTGCTGCTCCTCCTTGGCGGCGTCTGGATCGCAATAGCGCTGCTGGCGACCGGCTACGTGGGCATGCAGTTCGTCGCCGGGAACATTCCGGCCGGTTCGGTGCTCGCCACCACGATCTGGGGCAATTCCGCATCCTGGGAGCTGGCGGCCCTGCCGCTGTTCATCTGGATGGGCGAGATCCTGTTCCGCACGAAACTGTCGGAAGAGATGTTCAGGGGCCTGGCGCCCTGGCTGAACCGCCTCCCCGGCCGGCTGATGCACGTGAACGTGCTGGCCTCGGGCTTGTTCGGCTCAGTGTCCGGCTCGTCCGCCGCCACCACGGCGACCGTCGCCAAGATCGCGCTGCCGGAGCTGAAGCGCCGCGGTTATGACGAAAAGCTGGCGCTTGGATCATTGGCAGGCGCAGGCACGCTCGGCATCCTTATCCCGCCGTCCATCACCATGGTCATCTATGCGGTGGCCGCCAACGTCTCGATCATCCAGGTCTTCCTGGCCGGCTTCATCCCTGGCGCCATCGTCATGGCACTGTACAGCGGCTACATCATCATCTGGCATATGGCTCATCCGGACCGCTCGCCGCCGCCCGAGCCGAAGACGACCTTCCGCGAGAAGCTGCGGGAATCGCGCAACCTCATTCCGGTGTCGCTGCTGATCCTCCTGGTCTTCGTCTCGCTGGGCGCAGGCTGGGCCACCGCGACGGAGTGCGCCGCCTGGGGCGTGGTCGGCTCGTTCGTCATCGCCGCATGGCAGGGCTTCCTCACGCGCAATTCGTTCTGGCAGAGCGTCATGGGCACCGTGAAGGTCACCTGCATGATCATGCTGATCCTGGCAGGCGCGGCGTTCATGAAGCAATCCATGGGCTATACGGGCATTCCGAACGCGCTTGCGGCCTGGGTCGATGGGCTCGCCCTCAGCCCCTATGCCCTGATCGCGGTGCTGACGATCATGTACATCATCCTCGGGACGGCGCTCGACGGCATCTCGATGATCGTATTGACCACCGCTGTCGTCCTGCCAATGATCGAGAAGGCAGGCTTCGACCTGGTCTGGTTCGGCATCTTCATGATCCTGGTGGTCGAGATGGCGGAGATTTCTCCGCCTGTCGGCTTCAACCTGTTCGTGCTGCAGACGATGTCCGGGAAGGATTCGAACTTCGTTGCGCTGGCGGCGCTTCCCTTCTTCTTTCTGCTGATCGTGGCCGTTGCGATCGTGACCGTCTTCCCTGGTCTCGTGATGTGGCTGCCAAAACTGGTTTTTCCGGGTTAGAACATGCTGCGAGAAAGCGAAGACGGTTTTTCGCTGGAAGCATGCTCTAGTTCATCGTCGTCGATCACGCTCCGCTTTGACGAATTCGTCCAAACGGAGCGTGATCTGGACTGAAAGCAATCGACTTCAACCGCTCGTGGAGGAGCAAACATGCGACGCAGAGATATCATGAAGGCCGCAGGGATCGCGGCGGCGGCAGGCTTCCTGCTGAACGCGCAGGCAGCCGTGGCGCAAGTCAAATGGAACTTGCCGGCGGCTTACGCCAACACCAATTTCCATACCGAGAACCTGATGGAATTCGCCAAGGAGGTCGAAAAGGCGACTGGCGGCAAGCTGTCGATCACCGTCCATGGCAACGCCTCGCTGTTCAAGGCGCCTGAGATCAAGCGCGCCGTGGCCACTGGGCAGGCCCAGATCGGCGAGGTGCTGATCTCGATCCATGAGAACGAGAACCCGCTGTTCGGCATCGACGTCGTGCCGTTCCTGGCGACCTCGTTCGCCGATTCTAGGAAGCTGTGGGAGGCCTCGCGCCCCGTCGTCGCCAAGGCGCTGGATGCCCAGGGTCTGATGGTGCTCATGGCTGTGCCATGGCCGCCGCAGGGCATCTACGCGAAGAAGGAGCTGAACTCGGTGGCCGACATGCGTGGCCTCAAGTGGCGCGCCTACAATGTCGGCACCGCGCGGATCGCGGAGATCGTCGGCGCCCAGCCGCTCACCATCCAGGCGGCGGAGCTGCCGCAAGCGCTGGCGACCGGCGTGGCGGACAGCTTCATGTCTTCCGGCGCGACTGGCTTTGACAGCAAGGTGTGGGAGTCGCTGACGCACTTCTATGACACCCAGGCCTGGATCCCGAACAACATCACGTTCGTGAACAAGGCGGCCTTCGCCGCGCTCGACAAGCCGACGCAGGACGCGGTGCTGAAGGCTGCGGCCGAAGCCGAGGTTCGCGGCCGCCGCATCGCGGAAGAGCGCACGAACTGGTTTTTGAAGGAGCTGGCCGCCAAGGGGATGAAGGTCATGCCGCCCTCGCCGGCCTTCAAGGAAGGTCTTGGCAAGGTTGGCGAGACGCTCACCGCCGATTGGCTGAAGAAGGCCGGCGCCGACGGTCAGGCCGTCATCGACGCCTTCAAGAAGATGTAAACCGTGGCCGTGCGGTCCTCGCGGGCCGCGCCGCAACATCGCTCCGCCATGGACCTCCATGGCGGAGCATTTCGTCACGCAGGAGAGGTCCATGAAGGATGATCCGCTGAAGCCCGAAGGCGCTGCCGGGATTGCCCCGTCCATGCGCGACCTCGGCCCCATCGTCTCGTCCGGCCACCTGGCCTCCAGCGGGCTGCCAGCATTGTCCGAGTTCGAGTTCGGCATGATCATGACGGTGCACGCCTTCAACCGCTGGATGGTCCGCTGCATGGCCGCGGCCGGCATGCCCGACCTGTCGCCGCTCGACGTGCTGGTGATGCACAACGTCAATCATCGCGGAAAAGCCAAGCGTCTCGCCGATGTCTGTCTTGTGCTGAACATCGAGGACACACACGTGGTGAGCTACTCGTTGAAGAAGCTGGAGAAGCTGGAGCTCGTCAGGGCGGGGCGGATCGGCAAGGAGAAGACCGTCCAGGTCACGCCGGCGGGCGAGGCGCTGTGCGCCCGCTACCGCGAGGTCCGCGAGGCGCTGCTGGTCAAGTCCGTACTCGGCACGGGGGTCGACGCCGCGAGGCTGTCGGACATCGCCGCCCAGCTCAGGGCGTTGTCCGGGCAGTACGACCAGGCGGCCAGGGCCGCCGCCAGCCTTTAGGCCGAAGCGCTCCCGCCAGCGCGAAACTGCCGCAACTGGCCGGTCCATTCGCAAGTGCCAGAGCCGTGCCGGCATGCTATCAGCGGGCACGAAGCCAAGGATGTCCATCATGAACACGCCGAACCGTTTGCTCGATGAAGTCGCCCGCCTCGTCACCGACGCCGCTGGCGCGGCGCAGGGGGTCCGCCGCGAGGTGGAGACCGTCGTCAAGACCCAGATGCAGCGCATCCTTGCGGACATGGACGTGGTGACCCGCGAGGAATTCGAAGCCGTCCGCGAAATGGCGATCATGGCGCGCGAGGAGAACGTGCGCCTCGCCGCCAGGCTCGACGCAATGGCCGGCGCCGCTGGCGACACGGACCCCAAGCCTGCGAAGCCAGGGACCACGACAGCCTGACGTCCGGAGCATGCAGGCCATGGGCCGCGACCGAACCCTTGACGTGCCCGATGACGCGCCTGATCCCGTGTCGGACTTAGCCGATGCCGACCTTGATGACGGCGTCGACCCTCAGGTCGACGAAGTCCCCGAGCCGGACGTCGCTGCCGCGCCCGAGAAGTTGAAGGCCGGCACCGAAGTCATCGCTGGCTTCGTGCGCAACCTGCCTCATGCGCCGGGCGTCTACCGCATGTTCGATGCGGCTGGCGATGTGCTTTATATCGGCAAGGCGCGCAACCTCAGGAAGCGCGTCGGCCAGTATGCCGCGGGGCGGGCTCATACCAACGCCGTGGCGCGCATGATCGCCGAAACCGCGCAGATGGAGTTCGTAACCACCGGCACCGAAACCGAGGCGCTGCTGCTGGAATCGAACCTCATCAAGCAATTGCGGCCGCGCTACAACGTGCTGCTGCGCGACGACAAGTCATTTCCCTACATCCTGCTGACCGGCGACCACCCTGCCCCGCAGATCACCAAGCATCGCGGCTCGCGTCAGCGCAAGGGCGACTATTTCGGCCCCTTCGCCTCTGCCTGGGCCGTGAAGCGCACGGTCGACGCATTGCAGAAGGCCTTCCTGCTGCGCTCCTGCTCGGACAGCTTCTATGAGAACCGGACAAGGCCGTGCCTGCTGCACCAGATCAAGCGATGCGCTGCGCCCTGCACGGGCGAAATCTCGATGCCCGACTACGCGAAGCTCGCAAGTGAGGCGCGGGGTTTCCTTTCCGGGCGTGCAAGCACGGTCAAGCATGAATTGGCGTCGCGCATGCAGGCCGCGTCCGCGAACATGGAGTTCGAAACGGCGGCGCTCTACCGTGACCGCCTTGCCGCACTGTCCGCCGTAACCTCAAGCCAGGACATCAACACGCAGGGCGTCGAGAGCGCAGATGTCTTCGCTATCGACGAGCAGGCCGGGCAATTCTGCGTCGAGATCTTCTTCTTCCGGAACTTTCAGAACTGGGGCAACCGTGCGCTGTTTCCACGCGCCGACCGCAATCTGCCGGTCACCGAGGTGCTGGCCTCGATCATCGCCCAGTTCTACGACGACAAGCCCGCGCCGCGCCTCGTCCTTGTGTCGCATGAGGTCGAGGACATGGACGTTCTCGCCGACGCCCTGTCCGCCCGGATGGGCTTCAAGGTCGAGGTCACCGCGCCCAAACGCGGCGAAAAGCGCGACCTTGTCGACATGGCGCTGAAGAACGCCCGCGAGGCGCTCGGCCGCAAGCTGGCCGAGACGACGGCGCAGACCAAGCTGCTCGCCGCCCTCGGGGAGGCGTTCGGCCTTGAAAGACCGCCGCGCCGCGTCGAGGTCTACGACAACTCGCACATCATGGGCACCAACGCCGTCGGCGGCATGGTCGTGGCGGGGCCAGACGGCTTTATGAAGACACACTACCGGACCTTCAACATCTCGAGCTCCACCATCGCAGGCGATGATTACGGCATGATGCGCGAAGTCCTGACGCGGCGGTTTTCGCGGCTGGTGAAGGAGAATGGGGCGGAGAGTTCTGTGTCATCCCCGCCTGGCCCGACCTGGTCATCGTCGATGGCGGCAAAGGCCAGTACGAGGCCGCGCGCACTGTCATGGCCGAAAACGGCGTGTCGCATGTGCCGCTTGTCGCCATCGCCAAGGGCGAGGACCGCAACGCGGGCCGAGAGACCTTCTTCGCCGCCGGGCGCGAGCCCTTCAAGCTGCCGCCGCGCGATCCGGCGCTGTACTTCATCCAGCGCCTCCGCGACGAGGCCCACCGCTTCGCGATCGGCACCCACCGCGCCAAGCGCAAGCGTGACGCAATGACGAATCCGCTCGACGAGATCGCCGGCATCGGCCCGACGCGCAAGCGTGCGCTCCTGCTGCATTTCGGCACGCTCAAAGCCATTCAGCGCGCGTCGCTCGACGATCTCGCCAAGGCGCCAGGCGTCAACCTTGCCACAGCAAAAGCCGTGCACGACTATTTTCACGACAGTTGAGAAGGACGAAAGCCATGATCGTGACGACCACCCCAACCATCCAAGGCAAGACGATCGTCGCCTACCATGGCATCGTCACCGGCCAGACCATCATGGGCGCCAATGTCTTCCGGGACTTCTTCGCCTCGATCCGGGACATCGTCGGCGGGCGGGCAGGCAGCTACGAGAAGGTGCTGCGCGACGCCCGTGACGAGGCCTTGCGCGAGCTTGAAGAGGAAGCACGCGCCAGAGGGGCCAACGCCATCATCGGCGTCGATCTCGACTACGGCGCGTTGGGGTCGGGCGAATCGATGCTTATGGTCTCGGCGTCGGGCACGGCGGTGACCATTGCGTGATCCGCTTGGCCGTCGTGATCCTCGCAGAGTCCGGCGCGGCAGGCGTGAGTTGACCGTCACACCACATGGCTATTGTGTAGGCCCATGACGATTCTTCCCGACAGCGTGCGCAGGCCAGGGCCCTTTTCGGTGCCCAACCTCCTCACCTATGGTCGGATATTGGCCATTCCCGCTGTCGTCGGACTGCTGTTCTGGCCGCGCGACGACTGGGTGCGGTGGATCGCGCTCGCCATCTACGTCCTCGCGGCGATCACCGACTATTTCGACGGGTACCTCGCGCGCGCATGGCATCAGCAATCCGCCATCGGGCGCATGCTGGACCCGATCGCCGACAAGCTCCTGGTGGCGTCGTGCCTTCTGATGCTGGCAGCCGACGAGACGATCTCCGGCGTAGCGCTGTGGGCCGCGATCATCATCCTGTGCCGCGAAATCCTCGTGTCGGGACTGCGAGAGTTTCTGGCGGAGCTTCAGGTCTCGGTGCCTGTCAGCAAGGTGGCCAAATGGAAGACCGTGGCGCAGCTTGTGGCCGTCGGCTTCCTCATCGCCGGGCCGGCGGGCGAATCCGTCTTGCCGGGAACGATCATGATCGGCATCGTGCTGTTGTGGGTCGCCGCGATGCTGACCATCTATACCGGATGGGATTATTTCCGCTCCGGCATCCGGCATCTGGTCGCCGAGGACGAGCGCAACAGTCAGAAGAGAACATGACCAAGCTGGTTTACTTCGCCTGGGTCCGTGAGCGCGTTGGAGTGCCCGATGAGACGGTGTCGCTGCCAGCGGGCCTGGACACAGTCGCTGATCTTCTCGACTGGCAGAAGACCCGCGGCGAAAACTACGAGCATGCGTTTGAGCAGGCGAAGGTGATCCGCGTGGCGCTCGACAAGAAACATGCCGCGCATGACGCTCCGATCAACGCCGCGAGCGAGATCGCTTTCTTTCCTCCGATGACCGGTGGATGACGTGCCGAGCCTTCCCGCTCGCCAGGCCCGCATCAGCATCCAGCGCGAGCCGTTCGATGTGCCCGCCGAGACGGCGCGCCTGACCGCGGGCCGCGCGGATGTGGGCGCCATGGTGACCTTCACCGGGCTGTGCCGCGACGAGGGAGGCAGGCTCGCAGCGCTCGAGCTCGAGCATTATCCGGACATGGCGGAGGACGAGATCAAGCGAGTGGCGGAAACGGCACTCGGGCGCTGGCCCCTTATTGGCCTGACGGCCATCCACCGCTTCGGCCTGATCAGGCCGGGGGAGGACATCGTCCTGGTGATCGCAGCATCGTCCCATCGCCGCGCCGCCTTCGAGGCGGCCGACTTCATGATGGACTATCTCAAGACCAGCGCTCCGTTCTGGAAGCGCGAGCACATGGCGGGCGGCGCCGTCGGCGGCTGGGTCGAGGCGAAGGCTGAGGACGACCTGGCTGCGGCCCGGTGGTGAGCGGTTCTGATCAGACCTTCCGGGTCGCGATTTGCTCCAGGATGGCGTGCATCCGGTCGTGCTTGTCATGCAACGACATGATCTCAAGTTCCGCCTTCAGGTTCACCTCGTAGTCGAGTTGCGCCTCGATCCGGTCTTTCGCCGCCTGCCGGTTCTGGCTCATCATGATGATGGGGGCCTGGATGGCGGCGATCATCGACAATATGAGGTTGAGAAAGATGTACGGATAAGGGTCGAAGCGCACTGGGCTGGCCAGCAGCCATGAATTGAGCACGGCCCACGCCACGAGACACACGCCGAAACCGCTGACGAAGAACCATGAACCGCCCCATTTCGCCACGCTGTCAGAGAGCCGCTGGCCAAAGGTCATCGCTTCGTCATAGTGCTCGCTAGCATTGCGCGAGACGTGCCGCTTCTGGGCGATGTGCGTGATGGAGCGGCGTTGCGTTTCGCTGAGATGCTCGACCCCGCTTTCGAGCAACTCGTGCGCAAGCGCGCGTATGCGTTCGTCGGTCATGGCGATCTCCTGCATATACCGACAGAATGCTAGCAGATCGCGTTCATCTGTGCTCGCCGTCCCCTCACCCAGGTCAGCGCCGCAACGTCATTTAGCCGCTTTTTTGGTGCCTCGCACCGCGTCAGCATAAGCTTCAACCAGCGCGCGGCTCATGTTGCCCGGGGTGAAGCGGTAGGGCCCGACCTCCGAAACCGGCGTGACCTCCGCGGCCGAGCCGACGATGAAGCATTCGTTGAAGCTCGAAAGCTCCTCCGGCATGATGCGGCGCTCGATCACCTCCATGCCCTGCGTACGGGCGATCGCGATGACGGTCTGGCGCGTCAATCCGTTGAGGAAGCAGTCAGCGATCGGGGTGTGGATCGCGCCATCCTTGATGAAGAAGATGTTGGCGCCCGTGCATTCAGCCACCCTGCCCTGCCAGTCCAGCATCATGGCGTCGGCATAGCCGTTCTTTTCGGCCTTGTGCTTGGAGATCGTGCAGATCATGTAAAGCCCCGCAGCTTTGGCATGGACGGGCGCGCAGAGGGGATCGGGCCGACGATATTCGGCGATGTCGATGCGGATGCCCTTCATCTTCGCCTCGATGTCGAACATGGACGGCCAGACCCACGTGGCGATGGCGACATGGATCGTGCTGTGCTGGGCAGCGACAGCCATCATTTCGGAGCCGCGCCATGCCACCGGGCGCACGTACTGATCGCCGCCGCCATTCAAACGAACCACTTCGTCCTTCGCCGCGTTGAGCTCCTCGACGGAATAGGGAATCTCGAAATCCATCAGTGCCGCTGACGCATGAAAGCGCTGGGAGTGCTCCGTGGTCTTGAAGATCTGGCCGCCATAGGCGCGCTCGCCCTCGAACACGCAGGAGCCGTAATGCAGGCCATGGGTCAGCACGTGGATCTTCGCATCTCGCCACGGAATGACCTTGCCATCCATCCAGATCACGCCGTCGCGGTCGTCGAAAGGTATGATTGCCATGTGCGAGCCTCCCGGTTGTCGCCGCATGTCGCCTGCGGCATGGTGTTTATATGCAAGACAAGGCCGCAAGCAGGCATTTCATGTCCCGGTGCAGGCTTGACGGGTAACGAACCACCTGAGATATGTCAATAAGGCTGACATATGTAGGAGGCCGCGACGATGGAGGCAGGTTTGGTCAAGACGGCCGCCACGCAGAAGGCAGCGCCAGGCGGGGCGGAGGATCAGGCGCCTGCCGCGCCCCACTCCGCAAACGTGCCTTATGACCTCATCGAGCTGTTTTTCTTTGCCTATCGCGACTTTGTCAGCGATCCTGACAGGGTGCTGGCTGAACTCGACTTTGGGCGGGCGCATCACCGGGTCCTGCATTTCGTCGATCGCAACCCCGGCCTCACGATCGCCGAACTGCTGGATATTCTGAAAATCACCAAGCAGAGCCTGAACCGGGTTCTGAAGGAACTGGTCGAAAAGGAATTCATAGAGGTGAAGACCGGGCATCAGGATCGTCGGCAGCGCCATCTTCACACCACCGCGAAGGGCAATGCGCTTGCGCAGAAGCTGGCGGGCGTGCAGGGCGAACGCATTCGCGGGGCGCTGGCCGGCGCAGCGCCAGGTGCAAGGGCGGCCATCGAGAGCTACCTCACGGCCCTGATCGACACCGGCGAGCGCCGGCAGGTCCTGTCGCGCATCCGCACGGGACCTCCCGCCTGATGGCGCTCAAGACGCGCGAGCCGCTGGCTGATGAAGCGCCGCATGTCCTCGTCGTCGACGACGACCGCCGCCTGCGCGACCTGCTGTCGCGGTTCCTGTCCGACAACGGCTTTCGCGTCACCGCTGCGGCGAACGCCGCCGACGCCGACGCGAGGCTGCAGCACCTGACATTCGATGCGCTGGTGCTGGACGTGATGATGCCAGGCGAGAATGGCTTCGATTTCGCACGGCGGCTGCGCGGCACGTCCCGCGTGCCCATACTGATGCTGACGGCGAGGGCTGATTCCAGCGACCGCATCAA
Organism: Allobosea sp.; assembly: GCA_031412095.1. Classification (GTDB taxonomy): domain Bacteria; phylum Pseudomonadota; class Alphaproteobacteria; order Rhizobiales; family Beijerinckiaceae; genus Allobosea. The sequence goes on along the minus strand of JANOCI010000010.1, from coordinate 9,571 downwards.
CGGGTTGGAGCTTGGCGCGGATGACTACTTGTCCAAGCCGTTCGAGCCGCGCGAACTGCTGCTGCGGCTCGGCAACATCCTGAAGCGCAGCCCCATCGCGACGCCCATCAGCGAGGCAGCGTCGAGGCCCGACTTCGTGATGTTCGGATCGTTCATCTATTGGCTTGACCGGGGCGAATTGCGGCGCGGCGACGAGACCGTGCGCCTTACCGAACGAGAGCGCGACATCCTTTCGCTCCTCGCGTCGCGCCAGGGAGAGCCGGTGTCCCGCGAGGAACTGGGCGGGGGCGAGGAGGGTCCGGCCAACGAACGCACCGTCGATGTGCAGATCAACCGGCTTCGGCGCAAGATCGAGCGTGACCCCGCTGATCCGCTTCTGCTTCAGACGGTGCGCAGCGTCGGCTACCGCCTTGTGATCGACAGGTCCTGAGCGATGGGCATGGGCGGCAAGGCGACAGGCAGCATCGCGATCGCCGCGAGGTTGATGGGCCGGGCGCTCGGACACGCTTCAGCGAGGGTCGCCGCCCTCTTCGACGCCTCGTCCAGCGCCAGCAAGCGCGCCTTGAAGACCACCCACGGTCCGACGCGCTGGCTCGGCCGCTTCCTGCCGCGCAGCCTCTACGGCCGGTCCCTGCTGATCGTGATCGCGCCAGTGGTGCTGCTTCAATCCGTCGTGGCCTATGTCTTCATGGAGCGGCACTGGCAGTTGGTCACGCGCCGCCTTTCCGCCGCGGTGACGGCAGACATATCGGCGCTGATCGACGTCTACCAGAGCTATCCTCAGGACCGCGACTCGGAGACGCTCCAGCGCATCGCGCAGCAGAGGTTGAATCTCGATTTCGACATCCTGAAGAACGCTGATCTGCCGCCTCAAGGCCCGCGGCCTTTCTTCTCGCTGCTTGATCAGGCCCTGAGCCGGGAACTGCAGACCCAGATCAAGCAGCCGTTCTGGCTCGACACGGTGGGCCAGTCGGATTTTGTCGAGATCCGCGTGAAGCTCGACAATGACGTCGTCAGGGTCATTGCGCGGCGCAGCGCCGCCTATGCCTCCAACAGCCATATTTTCCTGGCCTGGATGCTTGGCACGTCGCTTGTGCTGCTGACGGTCGCCATCCTCTTGCTGCGCAATCAGATCAAGCCCATCCTGTCGCTTGCCCACGCCGCCGAGAGCTTCGGAAAGGGTCGCGAAATCGAGTTTCGCCCGCGCGGAGCGACCGAGGTGCGGCAGGCGGGCCACGCCTTCCTGGAGATGAAGCGCCGCGTCGAGCGCGCGTTGGGCGAGCGCACCACGATGCTAAACGGCGTCAGCCACGACCTTCGCACCATCCTCACGCGTTTCAAGCTGTCGTTGGCGCTGCTCGAGCGCACGCCGGAGATCGAGGCGATCGAGAAGGATGTGGACGAGATGAGCCGCATGCTGGAAGGCTATCTCGCTTTCGTGCGCGGCGAAGCGGGCGAAATTCCGCTCGCAACGGACATCCGCGCGCTGCTCGAGGAACTGAAGGCCGACGCGGAGCGGCAGGGGCACGCGACGGAACTGAGCGTGATCGGCGATCCGGTCGTGGTCGTCAGGCCCGACGCCATCCGCCGTGTGCTGACCAACCTCGTGTCGAACGCCGCGCGCCACGGAGACCGTATCAACATCACGGCGACGCACGATGCGCGCTATCTGATCGTGACGGTCGACGATGACGGGCCAGGCATTCCCGCCGACATGCGCGAGGAGGTGTTCAAGCCGTTCGTGCGTCTCGACATCGCGCGGAACGTCGATGAGGGAGGTTCAGGCCTGGGCTTGTCGATCTCCCGCGACATCGCACGTAGCCATGGCGGCGACATCGCCCTGCTGGACAGCCCGATGGGCGGACTTCGCGCCATGATGAGGCTGCCGGTTTGACCGCGCTCAGGCGAGCTTGCCGTAACCGCTGAACTTGTCGACGACGCGGCCCATCTCGGCGTCGTCGAGGATGACGGGCTCTATCCCGCTGGCGAGAATGTCGAGGTATTGGCCCGCGAGGTTCTCGACCTCCTGGGCCAGCATCCAGGCCCCTGCCAGCGATGCGCCGGTCGCGATGACACCGTGGTTGGCCAACAGCGCCGCCTTGCGTCCCGCTAACGCCCGGACCGCGTTCTCCGCCAGCTGCTGCGTGCCGAACGTCGCGTATTCCGCGCACCTGATGTCGGAGCCGCCCGCAAGCGCCACCATGTAGTGAAACGCCGGGATGCCGCGCCGCGTCGCCGACAAGGCTGTGGCCCGCGGTGAGTGCGTATGCACATGCGCAACGATCTCGGGCCGCGCATCGTAGATCGCTGCATGGAAGCGCCACTCGGAAGACGGCTTGCCGCCGCTCAGGAGGGTCCCGTCGAGCGCCACGTGCACCAGATCGGCAAGCGTCGTCTGGGCGTACGGCAGGCCGGATGGCGTGATCAGGAAGCCGTCTTCAAAACGGGCCGATACGTTCCCTGACTTGGAGGGCGCGAAGCCGGCCTCGTCCATAGCATGGGCGACGGCGATGATCTCGTGATGCACGCGGAACTTGGCCACCGTCTCAGTGCCCGTCGAATTGCACGAGCGTCCGGACAGGCACGCCCAGTTTTCGGATCTTCTCCGCCCCGCCCAACTCGGGCAGATCGATCACGAAGCAGGCCGCCACGACCTCGGCGCCAAGGCTGCTCAACAGCTTGACGGCGCCTTCGGCTGTGCCGCCGGTGGCGATGAGGTCATCCACCAGGATGACCCGCTCACCGCGCAGCACGCCGTCGCGGTGCATCTCCATCTCGTCGACGCCGTATTCCAGCGAGTAGGCCACGCTGATCGTGGCATGGGGCAGCTTGCCCTTCTTGCGGATGGGCACGAAGCCGGACGACAACTGGTGCGCGATGGCTCCACCAAGAATGAAGCCACGCGCCTCGATGCCGGCGACCTTGTCGATCTTGGCCCCTGCGAAAGGATGCACCAGTTCGTCGACGGCACGTCGGAAGGCGCGCGCATCGCCCAGCAAGGTGGTGATGTCGCGGAACTGGATGCCCTTTTTCGGATAGTCGGCTATCGTGCGTATGGCGTCGGCGAGCATCATGTCTGCCAGTCACGAGTTGAGCATGTCGATTTTGTCATCTGCCGTCCATGATTCCGCCAGGGCGGCAGCGCTAAGGCCGCCCACATTAATGGCGGCGCATCTTTGGGCAATACGAATTATGCCGCAACAGGCGCAGAACATGACGCCGATGGATGGCAAGCAGCGGCGTTCCTCACGCGGACCTTACTAAAGTCAGCCTGGCCGCCTTGATGTGCCCGTCAGCCGTCTGGTCGCCGTCTTCGTCAAGGCAGGCCTTGCTGCAATTCCCGCCATCGTCATCATGATGTTGACCGTGGGGTCATCGGCGCAATGCACCGCGGCTTTTTCCGGCTTGGATGGCGGGGGATGCACGGCGCACATTGGCTCTGCTGAGCAGACCGCTTTCCTCAGCCTTTGACCCGCAGCGCCTCTGCACGGCGCAGGCATTTCGATCAAAGCAAAAGGGCCCCATCCGGGGCCCTTTTTCATGTCTGCGATGCTTGCTAGGCCCGGCAATCAGGTGTGGCCGGGCGAATGCTCGGGCAGGCGCGACCAGATGCGCTTCTTGGTGAAGTACAGCAATCCGGCGAAGATGATGAGGAAGCTCAGCACCATGAAGCCTATGCGCTTGCGCTGCTCCATGTGCGGTTCCGCAGCCCACGTCAGGAACGCCGTGACGTCGGCGGCATACTGCTGCGCTGTTTCGGGAACCTGAGGCCTGCCATCCGCTCCCTTGGGATACTCGATCTGGCCATCGTTGAGCATGTTCGGCATGGCGAAGACATTGCCGGGCTTGTAGACGTTCCAGTTCTGGCCCGGCTGCAATTCAACGCCGGCCGGAGGCTCCGTGTAGCCGGTCAGCAGGGCCTTGATGTAGTCGGGCCCGCCTTCCTGGTACTGCGTGACGATGTCGAGCAGGAAGAGCGGAAAGCCGCGCTCGTAGTTGCGCGCCTTAGCCATGACCGACAGGTCATACGGATAGGCGCCGTTGTTCGCGGCGCGGGCCGCCTGTTCGTTCGGAAATGGCCTCGGGAAAGCATCGGACGGGCGCGCCGGGCGTTCGAACATCTCGCCCTGGTCGTTCGGCCCGTCCGGGACCTTGAACTCCGCTGCGAGCGCTGCGACCTGGGCCTGGGTGAATTCAGGCCCGCCCGTCTGTGCCAGGTTGCGGAAGCGGACGAGGCTCATTGCATGGCATGCGGAGCAGACCTCGCGGTAGACGCGGTAGCCGCGTTGCAGCTGGGCGCGGTCGAACGTGCCGAACGGGCCGTCGAACGACCAGTTATGCTCGGGCGGCTTGACGCCGCCGGCGGCGGCCAGCGCCGGAGCAGGAGATCCGGCTGCAATGACGACGACGACGAAGGCTGCTGCTGCAGCGAGTGTGAAGCGAACGGATTTCATCGACATCAGCCCTTGGTGTTCGGTTCTGCCGTAGCGGCAGTGCCGACGATGCTGCCGGAGCCGCCCCTGAGCTTCCCGAGCACCGATTCTGCGATCGAGCCCGGGAGCTTCTTCGGCGTCTCGAAGAGGCCGAGCAGCGGCAGCGCCACCAGGAAATACGCGAAGTACAGCGCCGTGAACACTTGGCTCAGGAAGACATAGGGCTGCTCCGCAGGGCGCGACCCCAGCCATCCCAGCATGATGCAGACGACGACGAAGACCCAGAAGCACTGCCGCGCCAGCGGGCGGTAGTTCATCGAGCGGACCCGCGACGTGTCGAGCCATGGCAGGAATGCAAGGATCACCACGGCCGCGCCCATCAGCAGCACGCCGCCCAGCTTGTCGGGCACGGCGCGCAGGATCGCGTAGAACGGCAGGAAATACCACTCGGGGACGATGTGCGCCGGCGTGACGGACGGGTTGGCCTGGATGTAGTTGTCGGCGTGGCCAAGGTAGTTCGGGATGTAGAAGATGAAATACGTGAACACCGCGAAGAAACAGACGAGCGCGAACGCATCCTTGATCGTGGCGTAAGGCGTGAACGGGATCGTATCCTTGGCGACAGCCTTGACCTCGACGCCGGTGGGGTTGTTCTGACCCGTTACGTGCAGGGCCCAGACGTGGAGGATGACCACGCCGAAGATCATGAACGGCAGCAGGAAGTGCAGCGAGAAAAAGCGCGTCAGCGTCGGATTGTCGACCGAATAGCCGCCCCAAAGGAACGTCACGATGGTCTCGCCGACCAGGGGGATGGCGGAGAACAGGTTGGTGATGACGGTCGCGCCCCAGAAGCTCATCTGGCCCCAAGGCAGCACATAGCCCATGAAGGCCGTCGCCATCATCAGCAGGAAGATGATGCAGCCGAGGATCCAGAGCACTTCGCGCGGCGCCTTGTATGATCCGTAGTAAAGGCCGCGGAAGATGTGCAGGTAGACGGCGATGAAGAAGAAGGATGCGCCGTTCGCGTGCATGTAGCGCAGAAGCCAGCCATACTCGACGTCGCGCATGATGCTTTCGACCGAGTTGAAGGCCATGGTCGAATGCGGGGTGTAATGCATGGCCAGCACGACGCCGGTGATGATCTGCGCTACCAGCATCAGCATCAGGATGCCGCCGAAGGTCCAGAAATAGTTCAGGTTCCGAGGCACGGGATAGACGACGAAGCTGTCATGCATCAGCCGTGGCAACGGCAGGCGTGCATCGAGCCACTTGGCGATGCCCAGCTTTGGCACGTAGGTCGAAGGTCCACTCATGGTCTTCTGCTTTCTTTCGTCGGTTTCAGCCGATGCGGATCTTGCTGTCAGACAAAAATGCGTAGGGCGGGACAGGCAGGTTCACCGGGGCCGGGCCTTTGCGGATGCGCCCGGACGTGTCGTAGTGCGAGCCGTGGCATGGGCAGAACCAGCCGTTGAACTCGCCGCGGACCTCTCCGGCGGCCGAGCCGCCCGGAATGCAGCCCAGATGGGTGCAAGATCCGTAGAGGACCAGCCACTGCTCCTGGCCGGCCTTCACGCGCTCCGAGTCGGCCTGCGGGTCAGGCAGCGAAGCAAGGTTGACCTTCGCGGCCTGCTCGATCTCAGCCTTGGTGCGGTTGCGCACGAAGATCAGCTTGCCGCGCCAGAAGAGCTTGATGCCCTGCCCTTCGGCGATCGGCGCGAGGTCGACCTCGATCGGCGCGCCTGCGGCGATGGTCTGCGCGTTCGGCGCTAGCTGGCGCACGAACGGCACAGCAAGGCCGATGGCCCCGACTGCGCCAAGCGCCCCTGTTGCGAGAAAAAGCATGTCGCGGCGCGTCGGTTCGCCCGCCTGCATCGATTTGGCTTCGGCCACTGTCCTGCCTCTTTCACGTCACGTCGACAGGCCGATGTGGCCCATGTCAGCTGTTTACTGCTCGCCTCAGGCTCCTATGGGTCGAAACCGGCCGACTCTGCAATGCGACCACGCGTCGCCGCAGCAAACCGCCACGCCCGACAGGCATAAGCACCTCTCAGCGGCTGTTTTGCATGGCTCTAAAGTGAAGTCCAGCCACGAAAGGACGCAGGCAAACGGTGGTTCCCGGCATGAATCTGCGGCTTGAAGGACCTGGCCGCCTCACTTCGCGAGCTCAGGCGCCGTCTCCTGCGCATCCAGCCCCAGAAAGCCGCCGGACTGGCGCGCCCAGAGCCTTGCGTAGAGCCCGCCGCGTGAGATCAGCTCCTGATGGCTGCCCTGATCGACGATGCGGCCCTTGTCCATCACGACGAGCCGATCCAGCGAGGCGATCGTCGACAGCCGATGCGCGATTGCGATGACCGTCTTTCCGGCCATGAGCCCTGTCAGTTGCTCCTGGATGGCGGCTTCGACCTCCGAATCGAGCGCAGAGGTGGCCTCGTCCAGCACAAGGATCGGCGCGTTCTTCAGGATCACGCGCGCAATTGCGATGCGTTGGCGCTGGCCTCCCGAGAGCTTTACGCCGCGCTCGCCGACGCGTGCGTCATATCCCGTCCGGCCCTCGAAATCGCTGAGTCCGAGAATGAAGCCATGGGCGGATGCAGCCTTCGCCGCCGCCACGATGTCCGCCTCGCTCGCGTCTGGTCGGCCATAGGCGATGTTCTCGCGGATCGAGCGATGCAGCAGCGAGTTGTCCTGCGTCACCGTGGCGATCACGCCGCGCAGGCTGTCCTGGCTGACCTTCGAGATGTCCTGCCCGTCGATGAGGATCTGTCCGCCCTGCAGGTCGTAAAGCCTGAGCAGCAGGTTGATCATCGTCGATTTGCCGGCGCCGGACGGCCCTATCAGCCCGATCCGCTCGCCTGGCTTGATGGTCAGGTTCAGGTCGTCGAAGACCCCGCTCTCCTTGCCATAATGGAAGCGCACGTGGTCGAGCATGATCTCGCCGCGGCCGATGGCCAGCGGCGGCGCCTGATCAAGGTCGACCAGCCCATGCGGCTTGGCGATCGTCTCCATGCTTTCCTTGACCGCGCCGATCTCCTCGAAGATGCCGCGCACCTGCTGGATGACCCAGCTCGACATCTGCACCAGCCTGAGCACGAGGCCGATGCCGGCCGCGACCTCTCCAGGGGACATTGCACCCTTCGACCAGAGCCACAGCGAAACACCTGACGCCACAACGATCAGCACGCTGTTCATCGTCTGCAGGACGACGCTCACCAGCGTGATCAGACGCGTCAGATCAAGGAAGGTGCGGACCCAGTTCGCGAGCGCGTCGCGCACAGATGATCGCTCGACATCGCCGCGCGCAAACAGCTTCACGGTCATGATGTTGGTGTAGCTGTCGACGATGCGCCCGGTGGCGGCCGAACGGGACTCGGAGTTCTTCTCGGAGCGGGCTGTGGCGCGCGGCACGAAATAGACGATCAGCCACACATAGGCCGCCATCCAGATCAGGATCGGCAGCATCAGCCAGCCGCTGACCGTGCTGAAGAACCCGATCGCGACGCCTGCGAACACCAGGACGTACCACATGTCGTCCAGCACCTCGACCGTGGCGCTGCGCACCGACTGGCCAGCCTGGATGACGCGCGACGATAGCCGGCCGGCGAAGTCGTTGTGGAAATAGCTCAACGAATGGCCCAGCGTGTAGACGTGGCTGCGCCAGCGGATGCGGTTGGTCAGCTGCGGAACGATCACCTGGTCGACGACGGCATGGTTGGCGAAGTACACGATCGGCCGCACCACCAGCAGCAGGAAGGCGAACAGGGCCAGAAGCCAGGCATGGTCGCGGAACACAACCTCGGGCGGGTTCTTGGCGATGATGTCGACCATCCAGCCGACCATGAGGTACAGCGACGCCTCGATGGCGCTGAAGATGAAGGCCGTGACCAGCATCACCAGCAGCCAGCCGCGCACCTCGCGGATATGGTGCCAAATGAAGCGCCACACGGTGTCGGGAGGCGCCTTGCGCTCGTCGAAAGGCGCGAACGCGTCGATGCGCGTCTCGAGCCAGCGGAACAGGCGGCTTGGCATGTCGGCCGCTCCCTTGGTTGGTCCGGCGAGGCTTCTGCAATGGGACCGCGTCCTAACCCGGCAGCCCGTTCCAGCCAAGGGGAAACCGATCACGCTTTGGTGCTTGGCGGCTGCAGGACGGCCCTTTGCCGCTGCGAAACGACGCTCTTTGGCCGTTCAGAAGGCTTGACCTGCGCGCCACGGCGCGCCCATCTCGCGGGATGATCCGTCTCGCCCTGTTCCAGCCAGACATCCCGCAGAACACCGGCACGATGATCAGGCTTTGCGCATGCCTCGGCCTGGCGGTCGACATCATCGAGCCATGCGGGTTCGATGTCAGCGACCGGAACTTCCGCCGCGCCGGCATGGATTATGTCGAGCGCGCCGCCGTACTGCGGCATGACAGCTTCGCGGCCTTCGAGGCGTGGCGCAGGCGCGAGGCCAGAAGGCTCGTGCTGGTCGAAACGGAGTGCGGCGTGCCATACACGGACTTCACATTCTCGGAGCGCGATGTATTGCTGGTCGGCAGGGAGTCAGCCGGCGTCACGGCTCAGGTCCACGCAGCGGCCGACGCCGGCGTCTTCATTCGCCAGAAGCCGGGTTTGCGCTCGATCAATGTGGCGCTGGCCGCTTCCATGGTTCTGGGCGAAGCGCTGCGCCAGGCTGGCGCAGCTCAAGCCTGAGACGAAAAGATCTGTTGGGACGACGCACATGAACGATGCAGCCATTCACCCCGCGCCTGTCCAGCCCGCCTCGGGCCTTGCCGATGCGGAGGCGATGAAGCCCCGCGCGCGCGCCGTCTTCGAAGCGCTGCGGGACCGCATCTGCGCAGCGTTCGAGGACGTCGAGGACGCATGCGATGGCCCCTTCGACGCCGACGCCCCCAAGGCTCCGGGCCGCTTCGTGCGCACTCCGCATGCGCGCACCAACCACGACGGCACGCCGGGCGGCGGCGGCGTGATGTCGATGATGCACGGCCGTGTCTTCGAGAAGGTCGGCGTGCATGTGTCGACCGTGTTCGGCACGTTCCAGCCGGAGTTCGCCGGCCAGATTCCGGGCGCGGCGGAGGATCCCCGCTTCCATGCGACAGGCATCTCGCTGATCGCGCATCCTTGGAACCCGAATGCGCCCAC
>JANOCI010000009.1:0-2401 GCA_031412095.1 Allobosea sp. | reverse complement strand
ATGGACAAGCTGCAGGGCCAGAGCACCAGCAACACCAGCAGCATCAGCCAGGCCGCCGCCGTCGAGGCGCTGACCGGCCCGCAGGAGAGCGTGGCGGCAATGGGCAAGGTGTTCGAGCGCCGCCGCAACCTCGTGGTCGAGATGCTCAACCAGGCGCAGGGCCTGCGCTGCGCGAAGCCGGAAGGCGCCTTCTACGTCTTCCCGGACCTGCATGGCTGCCTGGGCAAGACCAGCGCCGGCGGACGGAAGATCGAGGACGACGCCGCCTTCGTGGAAGCCCTGCTCGAGGAGGAGGGCGTGGCCGCCGTGCACGGCTCGGCCTTCATGTTCCCGGGCCACTTCCGCATCAGCTACGCCACCGACGACGCGACGCTTGTGGAGGCCTGCACGCGCATTCAGCGGTTCTGCGCTGGGTTAAGATAAAGAACTAAACAAAAACACGGTTGATTTTATCGCAATGGATCGGGTAACTAATGCCGATCAACACCAGAGGTCCGCCTTGAAGGGCCTATGGTGGCCGGCACAGGTTGCGAAATGGGCGGCCAAGTGGTTCGGACGCGGCGTGGCCTTTGCTGTGGTGGCGGTCATCGCTCTTGCCCTTGTGACGGTCAGCGTCCTTTTGCTTACCGGACCGAGTGATGAATTGGGCGATGTCACCTTTACATTGAAGAACGAGCGGGATGGGCCGGTGTCGATCCTCGCCTTTGATCTTCCGGCGCGCTTGGGTAACGACCGTGACCCTCCGCGCCCCTGGACCTTGCGAGCCGGTGATCGAAGTCTCGCCGTGGTGGCCGGGCCGCTCGATCTTCCTGCGGGACTGTATGTTGCGGTCCTGACTTGGCGAGATGGGGTGATGCTTGGCGCCGTCACCACCGAGATTCCCGTCTCACCGCTCGTGAGAAGAGCCTGTGACGTCCGCACAACGCTCGGGCGCGACGGAGTGACGGTGGAACCCTGCTTTGATCAGGGTCCTCGTCCCTGGTTCAGGTTCGAATAGCGGCAGCCGCCTCTGCTCGATCTCATGACTGTTCCTGCGGTCAGAGGCCTGAGCTTCCTGCCCTCCATCACGAGAGCTGACCTCACAAGACAAGAAGGAGATCTGGCATGTCCGGTTCGGTGACAGACTTGGTCGCGCGTGCGCGTAGGATAGAGACGATCGAACAGATTGACCGGTTCGCGACTTGAGAGGCACGAGCCGCGCGTCTCCCCGGTTGGACGAATGGACCAGCTGACGCCTATCGACATCTCGTCCTCGTCGGCGAGATGACACGGCGATTTGGAAGGGAGGTCGCGACCGCCATCGCAGAGGCTAACGAGTTTACCAGTTCCCTTACGATGTGGCGCGATCAACGCGCGGGACGTGAGGTTGCTCCCGCCAACCGCCCTGAGGCGCGGTCTATGGATCGTCACAACAACAATAGGGTCGGTCCCGTCATCGGTCGGGCGGCCGACAGTCCTGAGGACGTGGTAGCGGGCGCGCGCCGAGCCATCGAACAGGCGGCAGCCTATGCAGGGTCGGGACTGGGCGACACGGCCCGTTGGCACGAGCGGGCGTTGTGGGTGGACGATGGCGCAGGCGACAACTGGCCGTCTCCCACTTGGCCAGACATCGCCAGCTCGCCGGCCATTCGCGTGTATCGCGACCATGCCGGGCTCCCGACAGCAAGCCACATGCCGGTCGATCAACCTACACCACCCGCCGACTCAGGCGATGGCCCCGTTGCGGTTCGTCCTCACCATCGAGGCGGCCACCCTGTCCAGGGATACCTCCGATCGCAATCGGGTCGGTAAGCTGGCCTGCCCGACCCATCACTTGCAACTTCGGGGCAAAAAGGGCACATCCCGCCTCACCAAGATTGAATCCGACCCGACTTTGCAGGACAGGCAGCCCGGACAAGCCCGGCTGGCCTGTTTTGCCGCATGGAGGCCCCCCGTGGCGCGCATTGACCTCAACCTGATCCGCAACATCGGCATCACCGCGCACATCGATGCCGGCAAGACGACGACGACGGAGCGCATCCTCTACTACACGGGCAAGAGCCACCGCATCGGCGAGGTCCATGACGGCAACACCACCACCGACTACATGGAGCAGGAGCGCGAGCGCGGCATCACCATCACCTCGGCCGCCGTCACGGCCGAGTGGAAGGACCACCGCATCAACGTCATCGACACCCCCGGCCACATCGACTTCAACATCGAGGTGAACCGCAGCCTCCGCGTGCTGGACGGCGCCGTGTTCATCATCGAGGGCGTGGCTGGCGTGCAGCCGCAGAGCGAGACCAACTGGCGCCTGGCCGACCGCTACAACGTGCCGCGCATCATCTTCATCAACAAGCTCGACCGCACCGGCGCGGATTTCTACAAGGCGGCCGACACCCTGACCGAGAAGCTCGGCATC
>JANOCI010000008.1:0-41438 GCA_031412095.1 Allobosea sp. | reverse complement strand
GCTGAACCACATGGCCGTACGTCTGGACGCCAAGCTCGATCAGGGAATGCGCACCTTGGCCGAACGGGTTCCAGCCATCGCAGAAGCGTTAAGCGAGGTGGAGAGCATCAGGATCGTCAATCTTGCGCGCCTGCACCGTGCAGCTCGCAACTGCTCCGAAACTGAAGCAAGAGATCTCGCAACAATCGAGTACGCCGCCTATATCGGCTTGCAGATCATGCGACCGAGACTCACCATCAGCGAGCTCGAAGGCTTGCATGAGGCCTTCGTAAAGCTCGTTGCGCTTCCTTCAAGCCAAGCCGCTGCGCATGACTGAGCATCGAGGCCTACGAATTCACAGCCTCGCAAGTGAGGACGAGGCCCATGGGATCGGATGCTGGCGTCCCGATGATCCGATAAGTCTCCACGCCGACCACGACGATAGATCTACGGATCGGCCGCAGCAATGAACTCGCCACCATGTTGCAGGAGGGTAAGTTTGATCTGATGGTCGCCGCACGTTTCGATCCACTGCCTGACGAAGTAGTGGGCTGGCATGAGCCGACGCTTTGGCTCGCGGGCGAAAGCGGCCTCACTGTGCCTTCCGACCCGATCCCGTTGGCACTTCTCGATCCGCCATGCGGGTTTCGCACGGTGGCGTTAGCGGCGCTGGAACGAGCCGGCCGATCCTATCGTATCGCGGTGACTAGTCAGAGCCTTTCAGGTTTGAAGGCAGCGGTGGGTGCGGGACTTGCCGTGACCCTGCGTACAGCGCGCTCGCTGGGACCGGGTTTCACGCTGAGCCCCGCAGGTCTTGGCCTGCCGCACACAGAGCCAATCGCGTTTGGGCTCCGGGTACGGGTTGGCGCCAATACTGCCGTGAGGGCACTTGCTGATCTTATCGCTGACCGACTTCCGGGGTCTATTCTCACGCTGGCGATTGACCAACGTAGCGGGCGCGGGGCCGCAACAGCGCTGGAGAGCGAACCTGCTCGATGATGTGCCCGATCCAGCCGACGATCCGACCAAGGGCGAAGAGAGCCAGCGGTGCATCCTCAGGTAGGTCGGCCGCCTGACACGCGATCACCAGTCCGAAATCGAGATTGGGTTGACGCCCGATAAGTTGCTCCGCCGCGACCGTCAGGCGTCTCGCCAATTCAACAGGCGCAGATCTTGGTGCCAGCATCGCAGCCGCTTGGAGCAGCGCCCGGCATCGAGGGTCGATGTCGCGGTAAAGTTGATGGCCGAAGCCTGGTACGTCCTCACCTGATCTCAAACGGCGCGCAATAGCCGCGTCCGCCTGTAATGGATCGTTGATGGTAGCGAGGAAGGCTGCGACACGCTCGCCGGCACCGCCATGGCGTGGTCCGTCCAGACAGGCGAGCCCGGCCGTAACTGCACGCCAGGGCGACGCACCGGTCGATGCCGCGACCCGGACGGCAAAGGTCGAAGCGGCGAGCTCATGATCCGCGAGAACAACGAGCGCGATGCGGATTAGATTGGCGGCTTGTGGGCGCGCCCAGCTACTGGCAAGGCGCTCATGCAGAAAGCCTCGCCCCTCTGGGGCCTGTGTTATTGTCGCGACGGCTTGAGACAAAATGCGCGCACCACAGCGGGCGATAGCATCTGGTGAGCGTGCGAAACCGGCGAGGTCACGCTCAGACGCGGCCGTAAGATCAATCAGCAGCCTCACGATAACCGGCTGAGTTAAATCAGCTTGCAAAACAGGCACGAACTCGCCCGACGCCTTGAATGGGTCCAGATCGCTCGTCTCCCAAAGCAGTGTGGCGATGGCTTCGAGGCGCCCGTCGCGGGCAAGTTCCTCGACATCAATGCCACGATAATACAGCCGACCATCCGCAATCAGCGTCATTGTGGTCTCTATTGCGATGGGGTCCGCTTGTGCGCCGGTCGGCTCCCGGCGACTGGCCCTCGTCCCTCGCAGTGCGCGCACATCATCGGCGAAGTACAGCTTCGTGCGTGCGCCGGGCTGCGGTTCTGAACGGATCATCCCCCGGCTCACATAGGCGTAAAGCGAGGCAATGTTGATCCCAAGTTCTGCGGCGGCCTCGCTGGCAGTCAAATAGGACTTCATATTGACAATATGAATCAAGGTTGATCAAATTTTCAAGTCATTGTGGTCTGGCGACATCGCGAGCGAGGATGTTTGCAGTGGACAATGTCAACGAAAGAGCCGCCTTCTTGAGACAGGCGGATGCGTGCCGGAGGCTGGGCTCGCCCTTCACATCCCTGATCATGACGCTGCTGGCCGAGCGGTTGGACCGCACCACGGCGACGGGCCGCCGCATTCTTGATTGGCAGGGTGACACCGGACCTGCAGGCGCATCCGTTCCATTACGGCTGGCGGGTGCACTACATGCACTGGTTCGTGCCGGGCGGTCGCCCGATCTAGCGGCGCATTATCCGCCCAACGCCTGCCCCGAGCCGTCTACCCTCATGAGTGAATTGTCGAGAACCCTCGCCGCCCATCATGGTTGGATCGCTACTTTTCTCAACAATCCTCCGCAAACCAACGAGATCGGACGATCCAGTCTTCTCTACGCGGGCTTGATCACAATTTCGCATCTGACCAGCTTGCCTCTGTCATTGTTCGAGATCGGCTCAAGCGCTGGATTGAACCTCGCGCCGGAGCGTTTCCGCTATACGTTCGGAGATTATGAGGGTGGGGACAAAGCTAGTCCGGTCCATCTTGCACCGACGTGGAAAGGGCCAGCTCCCGTGGGGGCGGCCCCCCGCATCGTAGCGCGGCGCGGATGCGACCAGGCACCTCTTGATCACCGGAACGCTGAGGCGTCCGAACGGTTGATGGCCTATATCTGGCCGGACCAGCCGGAGCGCCTTCAGCGCACCGAGTCCGCAATCATGATGATGGCGGCTGACCCGCCCCAAATTGACCGCGCCGATGCAGCGGATTGGGTTGAGTGCCACATGGCTGCGATTGCTAGCCCAGGGACCGCACGTGTGCTGATGCACTCGATCACGATGAACTATCTGCCAAGTGCCGCCCAGCAGCGCATCCGCGCGGCCGTGATCCAGGCTGGCGAGTCCGCAAGGCTTGACACGCCGCTGGCATGGCTGAGTTTCGAACAGGAACGTCCCCACGCTGCGCTGAGGCTACGCCTATGGCCACAAGGGATCGATTGTCTGCTCGCAACCGCCGACCCGCATGGCTGGAGCATTGACTGGAAGTGGGGCATTCCGTGAGCCGATAATCGCGGCTCACCAGGATATGGCGGGCCATACAGGCACCAGCGACAGCCCGCGACCGAGGATGATGCCCCCAACCACGCGGAGCATCACACCGGTGATCCTGAGCAGGATCACGGCTCGGCTTGAAAAGCGCTCCGCAAGGTCGGCCGCCAGCGCAGCATAGGTGAGCTTTGGAGCCGCGATAGCGACGGTCATTGCCGCCAAAATCAACGCAAAATCGATGGATGTAGCGCGTCCAGGTTCAATGAAGGCGGGCAGAAAGGCAAAATAGAACACGATTGCCGCCGCATCGAGGTAGTCGCGAAGATCGGCGACAAGTTCCGTGTCCTTGACCTCAAGGAAGGCACCACCCGCAGCGCAATTGCATCTGCCACATCGATCAAAGCCTTGTACGAGAGCGACGCAGCGTTTGATTACTCGACCTGAATGAAGGGCAATGCCGATCACCACGATGTATCGGTCGATGGAAATTCGTGAGGCAATTCAGTGGTCGCGTTCGTGGTCGCAACCTTTCTGTCCTTTGTGCAGAAAAACTGTCGTCACGCATGAGGTTTAAAAAAATCGTTGCATTTCATTGTGTTGGCACCCCGTACCCTCTGCCCCAAAGTCCACAGGTTCAGAGAGTAACGGGCAAAACAAAGAAAAATAAGCCGGAGAGCGACGAAGCGCGGTCCACAGCCCTGACGGTCAAACTGTTGGAATTCTTTGGGTATTTTCGTGCCTTGCAGAGGCCAAGAGACGCTTCATTTGAAGGTAATGGCGGAGAGGGAGGGATTCGTATGACGCTGCAGGACTGCGCTTACCCATTCATTTCAAACGAATGAACTCAGCGCAGGGCTGATGAATGTTAGCCAGTATGTTACACAGTTCGAGGACCTGGCGAAGGATCGCTGGCAAGGGCCTGGAGCGCCGGGTCCGGATCGCCGTTCGCCAGCGAGGATCAGGCCGTCACTTCCACGTGACGTACTGCGACAGCCAGGCCCAGGCAGCCCAGCCGGATCCGGTGATCGTGCCTGCGGCCGTCCCGACGACAGCAGCCACCTTCCAGAACGTCGTCCAGCTCGCCACGGTCTTGATGTGCGGCTTCATCTGCGCAAGCTGATTGCTGAGTTCGGCGCGGTCATGATCGGCGCGTCTGACCTTGCTTCTAGGCGGGGCTGAATGGCGGCAGCCGCTACGGCCTACGGCAATCATAGGCCACAAAGGCGTCGATCATGATTCTGTCCACGCCGCTCCATCCGCGCGGCATATGGGCCTTGAAGGAGCCGACGACGACGCGCTCGCTAGCCAGGACGGCGTTTGGGTCCTGATCAGGGTGCCCGCCGGGCAACTTGACCTTGAGGCTAATGACGTCGCCAGCCCCGCGCGTGTTCGGGGCGCAATTGCGCCGCTTGTCGGCGCAAAGCCGCCAGAGCGGGAATTCGCCCTAGTCAGATTAAGACGCAATTCATCGCAGCTGCGCGTCCGCGGCAAGGTCAAGGCGCGCGATGATGCGTCGTCGCACGCCCTCCTGACCGCCCAGATAGGACAGCACCCAGCCGGGTCCGTTTTCGACGGCGTAGCGGAGCGCCTCGGCCGCCACCCGGGATCCCAGGTCGACCGTCAGCGCGCATTGCCGGCCGCAGCGCCGCCACCTGGTTCATGCCATAGGTGATCGACTGCGCAAGTAGCTGGTCGACCTGCATCATCCTAAGCACGCCGACCAGATGACCGGCACGAGCTGGAAAGCGACGGCGATGCGCCATGCCGTCAGCCACTATCTTGCGAAAAGCGGCGGCGTGCTCGTGACCATCTCGAGCTGGGCCGCGCAGCGCGGCGTCACCAATCCGGGCATGATCGCCTGTGCGCCCGCAAGGCGCCTGTGGAGGCCGCAGCCCAGACCGTCGCGCGCGGCTACGCGAAGGACAACATCCTGAGCTACGTCATCGCGCCGGGCGTGGTCTGCACCCGCATGTTGGAGGATTTCGCGGCGCTGCAGAGCGGTGAAGATAAGGTGACCGCCTCACGCTGGCGATGGGCGAATGAGCGCCGCCCTCGGACGTGGCGGCCCTTGCGACCTTCCTCACCTCGGGCAAAGTCCGGCATCTGTCCGGCGCAAGCCTAGACGTCAACGGCGCAAGCTACGTCCGTTGAGGCAAGCGGGCATTCCCGCTTGGCCCCTGAGCCCTGCCTCAACCCTGCCCAAGCCCGTCGGCGCCCGCGCCGCAGACGAGGGCGCAGATCCGCTCTCCAGGCTTGAACTCCGCCCGGCCCGTCTGGAGGACTGCGACGGAGGCCGCGCCCGAGAGGTCCGCGGCGACCCCGAATTCGAACCAGAGCGAGCGGGCCGCCATCTCCATCTCGTCGTCGCTGACGAGCACGATCTCATCGACATGGCGCCGCACGATTTCGAAGATCGCGGGATCGGTCTTGCGGCACGACATCGTCGCGACGCGCGTCTCCAGCCGGTCCAGCGCGACCAGCTTTCCAGCTTCGAGGCAGGCATGGAGCGTGGGCGAGCCGACAGGCTCGATGCCGACGATGCGCGTGCCTGGCCGCTTCGCCTTCACCGCGGTCGAGAGGCCGCTGATGAGGCCCCCGCCGCCGATCGCGACGAGGATGACGTCGACGTCGGGCATGTCGTCCAGGATCTCCAGGCCGAGCGTGCCCTGGCCCGCCACCACGACCGGGTCGCTGAAGGGATGAGCATAAACGGCCCCCGTCCGTTCGGCGTAGGCGAGCGCGGCGGCGTTGGCGTCGTCCCAGACCTCGCCGACGATTTCGATGGATGCGCCCCAGCGCTTCAGCTTCGCCACCTTGTCGGGAACGACGTTGGACGGCAGGAAGATCTGCGCGCGCGATTTGAGGACATGGGCCGAGCGGGCGACGGCGAGCCCATGGTTGCCGCCTGAGGCCGTCACGATCCCCCGCGCGAGCTGGCTTTCGCTCAAGGTCAGCAGCCGGTTCATGGCGCCCCGCGCCTTGAACGATCCCGCCGCCTGCAGCAGTTCCAGCTTCAGCGTCACGCAGGGGTCGCCCTTGCCGTCGCTCAGCTGCGCGTAAGGCAGGGTCGGCGTCTTGCGGATATAGGGCGCGATGCGCAGGCGCGCGGCCTCGACGTCGGAGAGTTCGATCACGACAGGCTTCCCCGGTAGGGGGCGGCGACGATCAGGCAGCAATTGCCAGGCCGGACCCGGCCAGGCTGGCGTCGTCCGTAAAGGATGCCGTCGGCGGCGTAATGGAGCAGCTCAGGCGCGCGCGCCGGGTCCCAAGTGCAGTGGATGCGGCCTGCGGGCTGGCCTGCGGCGACCTTCTCGCCATTGGCGTGGAAGGGCTCGAATACGCCGTCGGACGAGGCGTAGACGTAAGCCGAGGAGCCGGGCAGCTCGAGCACGGCGCCGTCGCCGCGCCGGGGTTCCGGCGGCTCGCGGGCGACGATTCCGAGATGGTTGAGCACGTTGGCGACCCCGCGCCGGCAGACGCTCAACGCCGGCAGGGATACCGTGCCCCCGCCCGCCATCTCCGTCCCGACCGTGACCAGCCCCGCGCGGCAGGCTGCGGCGGTGGCCGTCCGGGGCTCGCCCAGGTTGCCGATCACCACGGTCATGGGCGCGTCGAAGGCCTGCACCGCGGCCAAGTTGCGCCGGTGCAGGGCAGGATCGTCCGTCGGCTCCACGATCGCGCTGGGAATGATGTCGAGCGACGATCCGCCCGAATGCAGATCGAGGAAGGCGTCTCCGAGCGGCATGACATGGTCGTTCACGAAGGCCGAGATCTGCTGCGTGATGGTGCCGCGCGGATCGCCCGGGAAGGTTCGGTTGAAGTTGAGCCCGTCGACCGGCGAGGTCCGCTTGCCTGCCATCACGGCATGGACGTTGTTGGCCGGCATCAGGATCAAGCGGCCCTGCACGCGGCCCGGATCGAGGTCGCGGATCATGTCGCAGATCGTGATCTGGCCCTCGTATTCGTCGCCGTGGTTTCCGGCTTCGAGGATGGCGGTCGGGCCCGAGCCGTTCTTGATGATCGCGATGGGGACGCGCGTCGCCCCCCACGCGTCGTCGTCGGGCGAGTGCGGGATCATCAGGAAGCCGGCCTGCTTGCCCTCCCGTTCGGGATCGACCGTGAGGAAGGCGCTGGAAGGGCGAGGATCGGGCTTTTCGCGATGGGGCATGGCGGGGCTCGGGCGAGGCGAAGGGTTCGGGCGGCAAGGCCCGTCCCTTGGAGATGGGAAGGGACAGGCCTTGAGGCCCGGCGGGGATGTGCAGGGGGCCGGGCTCTTGGCCCGGCGGTGATGTGCAGGGGCCGGGCTCGTGGCCCGGCCAAGGGCATGGGAAGAGCCGGGCTTTGGGCACGGCGCCCAAGCCGGATCAGAGCGTCGGCAGCGCGTCCATCGGCATGTCGAGGTATTTCCTGTGCAACCGGTCGAGCTCGCCGTTCATCGTGTTGAAGAAGATGAAGCCGTCCAGCCAGCGCACGAGGTTATGCTGGTCCATCTGCACGCCCATATGGGCCGGGCTGCGGCGGATGGTGAACTTGCGTTCGAACTCCTTGTTGGGGTTCTGCCGGGCGAGCGCCTGGGCGACGATGCTGTTGGTGGCGAGCAGCTCGGCTTGGCCGCTGATGTAGGCGGCGGCGGCCGTGGCGTCGTCCTCGGTGCGCATCAGGTTCGCCCGCGGGGCCGAGGCGCTGATGGCGAGCTCCTGCGTGGTGCCCCTAGCTGCCGCGATCCGCGCCGAGCCGAGCGTCTCGGGGCTGTTCACCGTCGAGGATTTCGGCCCGTAGACGGCCAGGAAGGTGTTGGCGTAGGGCGCCGTGAACTGGATCTGCCGGGCGCGTTCCGGCGTCAGCCCCATCACCGAGATGACGATGTCGACCTTGTCGGTGAGCAGGAAAGGAATCCGGTTGGCGCCAGTGATCTGCTGCATTTCGAGCTTCACGCCGAGACCTTTGGCCACCAATTCGGCCATCTCGATGTCGAAGCCGACCGGCTTGCGGGCGGCGTCCTGCGAGCCGAAGGGCGGCGCGTCGAGCGGCACCCCGATGCGGACGACGCCCTTGGACAGAATGTCCTGAAGCTTGTCGGCCTTGGCTTCGACCGTGCCGAGGACGGCGATGGCGAGGGCGGCCAACCCGGTGAAAAATGAACGCATTGTCTATCTCCCTTTTTTAGCGACGATGATGGCGACGGTCGTGGCGGCTTCCTCAGTGCAGGACGGCGCTGAGGAACGTCTGGAGTTCGGGCGTCTTCGGCGCGGCAAGCGTCGCCGCGGCCTGCCCTTCTTCATGGATCCGGCCCTCGTGCATGAAGACGACGCGCGAGCCGAAACGGCGGGCGAAACCCATTTCATGGGTGACGAGGATCATGGTCATGCCCTCGCGGGCGACCGATTCGAGCACTTTAAGGACCTCCCCCGTCAGCTCCGGATCGAGCGCCGAGGTCACTTCGTCGAACAGCATGAGCTTCGGCCGCATCGCCAGGGAGCGCGCGATCGCGACGCGCTGCTGCTGGCCGCCTGAGAGCTGCGAGGGCAGCGCGTCGAGCTTCTCCTCGAGCCCGACCCGCCTGAGGACCTCGCGGGCCACCTCGCGCGCCGCGTCGACCGGCTGCTTCCGCACGATGCGCGGCGCGAGCGTGATGTTTTCGCAGACGGTGAGATGGGGAAACAGGTTGAAGCTCTGGAACACGATCCCGACCTCCTGCCGCAGCGCGCGCAAATTCGTCTTCGGATCGTTCACCTTGACGCCGTCGACGACGATCGCGCCGGCCTGGATCGGCTCCAGCCCGTTGATGCAGCGCAGCAGCGTGCTCTTCCCCGAGCCGGAGCGCCCGATCACCGCCACCACCTCGCCCTTCGCCACGTCGAGCGAAACGTCCTTCAGCACGGGTACAGGCCCGTAGCTCTTGCTGACCCCCTTGATTTCAACGAGCGACATCGAGCTTCCGCTCAAGCGAGCGGCTCCATTGGGTCAGAGGGAAGCACAGGATGAAGTAGATGCAGGCGACCGTGGTGAAGACGGCGAAGGGCATGTAGGTGCCGGCCGCCGTGAGCTGGCCCTCGCGGGTGAGCTCCACCAGCCCGATCGTCGCCGCCAGCGAGGTGTTCTTGATCAGCTGGACGAGGAGGCCCACGGTGGGCGGGATGGCGATCCTCACCGATTGCGGCACGATGACGTAGCGCAGCTGCTCGGTCGTCGACAGGCCGAGCGAAGCGCCGGCTTCCCACTGCGTACGGGGGATCGAGACCAGCGCGCCGCGCCAGATCTCGCCCAGGAAGGCGCTGCCATAGATCGAGAAGGCGAGGGCCGCGGCGAGCCAGGGGTTCACCGACACGCCCAGCAGCGGCAGCCCGAAGAAGATCACGAAAAGCCAGACCAGGAGCGGCGTGCCCTGCACGACGAAGATGTAGGCCGCGACCAGCCAGCGCAACGGCGCGACCGGAGAGATGCGGGCGACGGCGAGGACGAGCCCCAGCAAGGCGGAGCCTGCGAAGGCGGTCGCGGTCAGGGCCAGCGTCCACCTTGCGGCGGCGGCCAGATACATCACGTCGACATAAGAGAAAGTCCTGATCATCGCCTGACGAACGTCCAGTGATAGATGCCCGCGAACAGCCCGCGGAAGGCGAGGGCGAGCCCCAGGTAAAGCGCTCCCACGACGGTGTAGACCTCGAAGTCGCGGAAGGTGCGCGACTGCACGATCGAGGCGGCGTGGAACAGATCCTCCACCGAGATCTGCGAGACGACGCTCGTCGCCAGCATCAGCAGCACGAACTGGCTGGCGAGCGCCGGGAACATCGCCTGCAGCGCCGGGAACACCACGACGTAGCGAAAGACCTGCAGCCCGGAGAGTCCCAGCGAATGGCCGGCCTCGATCTGCGCCTTGGGCACCGCCTCGAAGCCGGCGCGGACGATCTCGGCGGCATAGGCGCCGAGATTGACGACCAGCGCGATGATCGCGGCCGTCAGCCCGTCCAGCCGGATGCCGAAGCTTGGTAGGCCAAAGAAGATCAGGAAGAGCTGGACCAGCAGCGGCGTGTTGCGGATCACCTCCACATAGCCTGCGACGAGGCCCTTCAGCCAGCCGGGGCCATAGACGCGGGCTGCGGCGCAGGCGACGCCAAGGATCAGGCCGCCGATCATGGCCGATGCGGAGAGCAGCAGCGTGACGTAAACGCCATCGAGGATGGACTGCCAAGCCGCGAAGACGTCGCGAAACTGGAGCCCGTATTTCATCGGGCCTCGCCGTGAGCCGACGTCGCGGGCGTCGCGGCTCTCCCGATTTGGGTGTACGGAACGGTCTGGGGCTGCGCCATTGGTCCCTCGTTGACAGGAGGCTACTTTGGGTTCTTATTTGATGTCAAGCTTCATATATGAAACCTGCTGATGTGGCCCCTCTTGATATCGCCCCTTCTGACATGACCTCTCCCGACATGGCCCCGACCGAGCCTGACATCGACGACAAGGCTTCTTATGCCGCGCCCGCTCTGGAGAAGGGGCTCGACATCCTCGAATTGTTGGCGGAGGTCGGCGAGCCCCTCTCGACCCGCGTCATCGCCGAGCGCCTGGCTCGTTCCAAGGGCGAGATCTTCCGCATGGTCTTCGTGCTGCTGCAGCGCGGTTACCTTGTGCGCGAGGCGGGGACGGATCGTCTGGGGCTTTCGCGTCGCCTGTTCGACCTCGGCATCCGGACGCCGGGCGGGCGCCAGCTCACCTCGATCGTGCTGCCCTTGATGGAGCGCTTCAGCGAGGAAAGCGGCCATGCCGCGCATCTCGTAGTCCTCAGCCGGGGGCAGACCGTAGTGCTCGCCACGACCTCCGGACATCTCGACGCGAGCGTCATCGTCCGCCCCGGCTATGGGCGCCCGGCGCTGGAGGCCAATTCCGGCCTGCTCATCCTCGCCTTCCAGTCGGAGACGCGCCGTCAGGCGCTGATGCGCGACGCGAGCGCCGAGGAGCGCGCCCAGCTTGGCTCGGCTGGGCTGCTGGAGGTTTTCGCCGACATCCGCTCGCTCGGCCACCGCGTCGCGCCCAGCCGCGACATCATGGCCGTGACCGACATCGCCTGCCCCGTCCTCGGCCCGGCCGGCCAGGCCGAGGCGGCGATTCTGGTGCCGTCCTTGATGCGGCATGGCTTTGTCACCGACGAGGCCGCGATCCTTCGCGGCCTCAAGGCGGTTTGCGGCGAGGCGGGCGCCCAGCTTTTCCTGTGACGGCGGCCGCCTTCGCCGCTTTCGCGAAGCCCTATCGCCCCTGCGCTCAAGGAAGAAGGCGTAGGGCGCAGGCAGCGACGCCTCCGGGGCCGGCTACCTAAGAGACGGAACCGCCGTGCTGGTCTAACCGGTAGACCGTGCGGCCTATGCCGGCTGTTCCGGCTGCTGTCCTTCGGCAGGAAGCGCCGCGGCAAGGCGAGATGCCGTCTCGACTGGTCCGACCTCTCAGCTTACGGCGAGAGCCTAATCGCCGTGCTGGCACCCGACCAGGCCGACGCTGGCTGCGCCTTGCGCCTTCGTCGTCTGCAAGAGAGCTTTCACGATCGCGCCTATCTTGCGCTGACTTTGCGTCGCCAGCCCAACGACCAGATGCGCTTGCACAAGCTGGCTGATCTGGCGGCCAAGGCGGGCGTGCCGACCATCGTCATCAACGACGTGCTGTTCGACGTGTCAGGCAAGCGCATCCTGCAGGACGTCGTGACCTGCATCCGGCATGGCTGAACGATCGACGATGACGGCTTCCGGCGCCAGCGCCATGCCGACCGTTACCTGAAGCCTCGCAACGAGATGGCCCGGCTGTTCTATGCCCCCGCCCAGATCGTGCGCGATGCCCGCGATCACGGTGTCGAGGTCAGGCCCGTCTGCATCAACGCCTCGCGCTGGGATTGCACGCTGGAGCCAACGGACACCGAAGGACATCTCGCCGTCCGCCTTGGCCTGCGCATGGTCAAGGGTCTGGCGAACGGGCACGCCGCTACAATCGTCGCCGCGCGCGCCAACCGTCCCTTCGCCTTGGTCGACGATCTTTGGCGCCGCGCGCGCGTGCCGGCGGCATCGTTGGTGGAACTGGCTGAAGCCGATGCCTTCCAGCCCTCGTTGAGGCTGGCCCGGCGCGAGGCGCTCTGGGCCATCAAAGCCCTGCGCGACGAGCCCCCGCCGCTGTTCGCCGCAGCCGCAGCCCGCGCGACGGACGGACAGGGCGACGATGCGGACGCATGCGCAGGGTCCCCGGAAGGGATTCGAACAGCGCTGCGGAATTACGATAAACCTTTTATTTAAAAGAAATGTTCCTTGCGCAAGGCTGGCAAACGTTAGCCAGTATGTTACACAGTCTAGGCCGTAAACCCATAAACGGCGGCTGCGCATTCCTTCACAGCGGTAATCGTGATTCAAACTCCTTTTCTGGAGCTTCGCGATGGGCCGCTTCGATCTGACGGATTTAGCGTGGGAGGCGATCAGGCCTCATCTTCCCAACAAGTCGCGCGGGGTGCCGAGGGTCGATGATCGACGAATGCTGAACGGCATCTTCTGGTGTCTGCGCTCGGGCGCGCCATGGGCCGACATGCCGGCGCGCCATGGGCCGCCGACCACGGTCTACAACCGCTTCAACCGATGGCGGAAGGCGGGCGTCTGGGGTCGCCTGATGGACGCGATCACAAAGGCTTGCGACGGCGACGTCCAGATGATCGATACCTCCGACGTGCGCGTCCACCAGCAGGGCGCGACGGCAAAAAGGGGGTGTCGATCGATGTCTGGCTCGTTCCCGAGGCGGGCTTACCACCAAGCTCCACGCCCTCGTCGATGCCCAAGGCCGACCGATCCTCATCAAGCTCACGGCGGGCCAGGCCGGCGACATCGCGAGCGCCAAGGACCTGATCAGGCATCTCGCGCCTGGTTCCATGCTGCTGGCTGACAAGGGCTACGACGCCAATGAGCTGCGCGCCGCCGTCGCTGATCGGAAAGCGTGGGCGAACATCCCGCCCAAGCGCAATCGAAAAGACTCGATCTGCTTATCGAAACACCTCTACAAGGCACGCAATCTCGTCGTGCGCTTCTTCAACAAGATCAAGAACTTCCGTCGGATCGCAACCCGCTTCGACAAAACGGCCGAGAACTTCCTCGCCGCCGTGAAGCTCGCCCCTGTCCGCATCTGGCTACTCGGTAGTGAGTTTGCAGCCTAGGGTGTGGTTCTATGCAGTCAAACAATCAGGGGCCTCATGACGGGCTGCCGGATGAGCGGAAATCCAGCAGACCGATCAACAATCCACCGAGGACGGAGCGGGCCTGGAAGCCGATCTTGCGACCGCTGTCGGTCAGGTAGAGATCCGAGAGTGGCACGCGGTTGGGCGTGGTGTTGGCATAGCGCAGGATGCGTTCGACGTTGTCCTGAAAAAAGGCTCGGTCCCCCGTGAGCCATGCAGCCCACAACATCCATTCCGGCTTCGTGAGGGTCGAGCGGTTGTCGAGAGGAATGCCGCAAGGCTGCGCCTGGCGCTTGTATTGTGCGATCTCGCGGGTGAGCACCTCCTGCGGGAACAGGTTGAATCCCATCAGCCGATCCCAGATGAAATTGTATTTCATGCTCCATGAGCCGGGCTGGTTGAAGGCGAGCCGGAGCGAATCGCGATCCGCTGCCATCGCGACGATATCCCTGGTGAAACCCTCCGCAGCCGCGCGGTAGCGCGCCTCGCTGGTCTTGTCGCCGATCATGCCGGCCAGCATGGCCATGCAGGCGAGACCCATCGCCGCCTTACCCGCGAGGTTGACGTTCTGGCCAAGCACGCCGGAGAAATCGTCCGTGCAGAGCTGGTCGCCGGAATCGACGCCGATACCGATGAGGTAGTCGGCCCATTGGCAAAGCATCGCCCAGTGCCTGCGGGCATAGTCGAGCTCGCCACCGGCGCGGACGTATGCCCCCACCAGCACCAGCATGTTGCCGCATTCTTCCACCGGCATCTGTGTGTCGATAATGTCCTGGCCGGGGTTCTTGTCAAAGCCACGGTAGGTCTGGCCGTTGGCTTTGGGATAGGTGCCCAGATCATGGGCTGCGAAGGCGAAAGGCCAGGCCTTGCTGGCGCAGTAATCGAAGTAAGGGTCGATCATCGCGCGCACCAACTCGGGGTTGTAGATCAGGAACATCGGCGCGGAGGGATAGGTGACATCCACGGTCGCGATGCACCCGTTCGAGAAATTCTCCTTGGAAAAAAACAGCGGTTCGCCCTTCGGCCCGGCGCAGAGCTTGTGCGCTGCGATGGCGTGACGCCAAGCCAGTGCGCACAGATCCGCGTAGGGTTTGCCGGCGACCTTCGTTGCGCGTTTCGCCAAATCCGCATCGAACCGCGCAGCGCGCTTGAGCACCGCGTCTCTTTCTTTCATGGCAAGCGCCATGACTCCCATACCGTCGAGCTTGTCGTCACGCCTCCACCAGGCGCGGAGCTTCTGGCCGAAAAACTCGATGGCGTATTCATCGTCATATCCGATCAGGATCGACTCGCGCTTAGGCTTGCCAGGTCCGGCTGCGAGCCGGAAGGAGAGCGCCAGGATTGTTTCCTGATTGTAGTCGGCCTTGCGCGGCGGCGGGCGCGTCGGCCCTTTGCCGGTAATGGGCCTGCCCGCGGCAAAAGCATCGCGGCACAGGTCGACGTCGCCCGCGGCCATCGTGACGATGCCGGTGCGACCGCCCAGCCAGGCCGTGCCCCAGTCAATGCGCAGATGGTCGCCCACTTTTTCGAGCACTGGCTGGTGCTCGTGGCGGAAGCTCATGGCTGTCACGCCGTCCTGTTCGGCGGAGCCCCAGTAGACCCGCTCATGCGGCAGGTTCACGGCGATCTCGCCAGTCATGTCGAAGTAGCATTCGACCTTGCGTGACTTTCCATCAAGGGACCGGGCCGAGAATGTCACATAGGTCACCGGCCGCGACATGAGATCCAGATCGTCGACGAGGAGCGGTGTCGTGAAATCAAGTCCGATTTCCACGAGGCCGCAGCGGAACATGTAGGTCGTCTTGGTCGACTGGATCTCGCAGCTGATCTGCTCGCCAGCGTTGGCGAGCCATTCCGGCCCGCCCAGAAGCCGGTAGGCGACGCCGTCGACCCGCACCACGGCGTAGAGCGCCATCTTCGTGCCGGTCCAGTGGCGCGGCCAATCATCGGTCAGCCGGTCGGCCATGCACCAGATCGAGGTGTAGGGATCTATGGTGACGAGCGGCACAGCGGGTGCCCTGCGCAAGATCTCTGTCATGACGGTGTAATCCTCCCCATTCCCATTCCCATTCCCATGCCGTGCGTTCAGCCGGCGCTGACCTTGTTCAGCCTCTCGGTTGGTCTCGCGCGTTCCGCGAGACCAACCGAGAGGCGGGATGCCTCTATGAGTCCGCGGGTGCGGCTCGCTGCAGCCTCGCTGTCTCTGTTGACGATCGCGTCGCGGATCAGGCGGTGCATGTCGAGTTCGACCTTCGGAAAGCTACGGCGCTTCGCTCCCAGCTCGAACTGCACCTTTAGTGCGGCACCGATCGCGGTCGAGACGCTGATGATGAAGATGTTGTGGGTGGCGGCGATAATCGCCATGTGGAAGGCGAGGTCCGCGCTGATCACCCGATCCGGATCAGCGATAAGTGCTTCCATGCTCTGGAACGCCTGAATGATTGCCTTGTGGTCCTCGACAGCGCCGTGCAGCGCCGCCAGGCGACTCGCCTCCGGCTCGAAAACAAGCCGCAACTCATAGAGCTGGTCGATCAGATCGGCGCTCGCACCCTGCTCGAAGCGCCAGCGCAGCACATCGGCATCGAGTTGGCTCCACTCACTTTGCGGCAAGATTTTTGTGCCGCTCTTGGGTCCGACAACGATCAGGCCCTTGGCATGGAGACGCTTCATCGCTTCGCGCAATGGAGTACGGCTGAGGCCGAACTCAGCGCAAAGGCTGTGCTCCGATGGCAGAACCTCGTCAACGGCATAGATACCCTGGACGATGCGCTGGCCGATATCGTCCATCACCCTTTGGCTCAGCGTTCTCGCCGCTGTCCGCGCTTGCCCGTGCCTGGTCATCCGCATGGCAACCCTTCCGCATATTGGCCGCTGATCACAATTGACAAACCCGAAGTGCCCTATACACTCCAAACATAATACAATTAGACCGTCCATAAAAAAGGGCGGCAAAAGGGGAGGACATCGGGCGTGGCAGGCATTTCGCTGCAGCGCGTCTCCAAACGGTTCGGGCAGGTCGAGGCCGTGTCCGACCTGTCGCTTGAAATTGGATCGGGCGAATTCGCCGTGTTCCTCGGCCCATCGGGCTGTGGCAAGACTACTTTGCTGCGCATGATCGCCGGGCTGGAGGATGTGAGCGACGGCGAGATCCGCATCGGTGGCGAGCGGGTCGATCACCTTGCGCCGGGCCAGCGCGGCGTGGCCATGGTGTTCCAGCACTATGCGCTTTACCCTCACATGAGCGTTCACGACAACATGGCCTTTGGGCTGAAGAATATTGGCGTGGCGCGCGACGAAATCGCCCGCAAGGTGGCGGCTGCGGTGAAGATGCTCGAGATCGAGCCATTGCTGCAGCGCAAGCCCACGCAGCTTTCCGGCGGTCAGAAGCAGCGGGTCGCCATCGGCCGCGCCATCGTCAAGGAGCCGAAGGCCTTCCTGTTCGACGAGCCGCTTTCCAACCTCGATGCGGCACTGCGGTCGCGCACACGTATCGAACTCGCGCGGCTCCACCAGCAGGTAAAGTCGACGATGGTCTTCGTGACTCATGATCAGGTGGAGGCCATGACGCTCGCCACCCGGATCATCGTCATGAACAAGGGCAAGATCGAGCAGGTCGGCACGCCGATGGATGTGTACCGCAGGCCGGCCACCAAATTTGTGGCTACCTTTGTCGGTACGCCGGCAATGAATGTGCTCGCGGGCGTTTTGAGCGAAGTTGGCAGCATGGCCATGGTGACGCTGAAGGACGGCAGCCCGATCAGAACGTCGATAAAGGCGGCGGGCTTGGGTGGCGTGCGGGAGGTCGAAATCGGCATCCGCGCCGAGCATGTCGGCAGCAAGGGTTCGATCCCCGCGACAGTCGAGGTCGTCGAACGTCTGGGTGATCGTTCTTTGGTCTACGGCAGGCTTGGCGACGGAACCGTGGTCACATTCGAGGAAGCCGGCGATATCGGCCTCGCCATTGGCGACCCGGTGTTGCTCTCTTTCAGTCCGGAACATGTCCATATTTTCGACGCGCATGGGCGCGCCCATCAGACGGCGTGAGGGAGGAGCGGCATGACGACGATCACCAGCCTCGCCGTCTCCGCCCCCGCACCGCGTGCAAGGAAGGCCCGCGCTGCCTCTCGCGATCCAGAGTCAGTCGGCCGACGTTCACTGTGGAACCTCCTGTTCGTGGCGCCGTTCATGCTCGTCTTTGCCGGGCTGGTGCTGCTGCCGGTGGCGCTCGGCGCATGGCTCAGCTTCCAGGATTACGACATGCTGAGCGGATATCACGGGGCAGTCGGCTGGAAGAACTACATCGAGCTGTGGAACGACCGGATCTTCATCCGCTCGGTCGGGAACACACTTTGGTTCGTCTGCCTCACTACACCCGCCTTCGTAGCGATCGGACTGTTCCTGGCACTGGCGCTGAACAATTCCTGGCGCAGCAGTGCGGTTTTCCGCTCCGTGTTTTTCGGCTCGTCGATCCTGTCCGTAACCATCGTCACGCTGATCTGGCGCCTTGTCTACATGCAGGACCGGGGCCTCATCGCCAACCTGCTTGCACCACTGGGCATCCCCGCGCCGGCCTTTATCACCAGCGAGGCGCTGGCACTGCCGGGCATCGCCATCGTCACGGTATGGTGGATCATCGGATTGCCGATGATGCTGTTCCTGGCGGCACTCCAACAGATTCCGCGCGAACTCTATGAGGCCGCAGCGCTCGACAATGCCTCGCGCTGGCGCACCCTCATCTGGGTGACGTTGCCCGCCATCAAGCGGACGGTGATTCTTGTCGCGGTGCTGGAGGTGGTGATGCAGTTCCAACTCTTCGGGCAGGCGCATCTGATCACCGGAGGCGGCCCCAACAATGCGTCCCGGCCGATCGTCATGTTCATCTATGAGGCGGGCTTCCGCGACTGGGCGCTGGGCTATGCGGCCGCGGCCTCGCAGGTGCTCTTTGTGCTGATGATGGCCGCCGCACTGCTGCAGATGTGGCTTGGCCGCACGAAAGCGCAGGGCTGAGCGATGTCCTTGGGAAACACCACCCGGCTTGATCTCGCGGACAAGGTCATTCTTGGCCTGGTGACTGCGCTCGCCCTCTTGTGGCTCGCGCCGATCATCTGGGTAATCGGGCTCTCCTTCAAGCCCAACGAGGTACTGATGCGCGACACGCGCGGAGTCTTCTCGGCACCTTTCACCCTCAAGAACTACACCGATATCATCGCCTCGTCGCAAGTCTTCAGCTGGATGCTGAACAGCGTCATCGTGGCCACGGGCCAGACTGTTCTGACATTAATGCTCTCGACTCTCGCCGGGTACGGCTTCGCGCGCACGGATTTCCCCGGCAAGCGTATTCTCTTTGCAGTGGTGCTCGTCGGGCTCGCGGTTCCTGAGCAGGCGATCATCGTGCCGCTGCACACGATGTTCGCTGCCGCCGACCTGCACAACACCTATGCGGGGCTGATCGCGCCGCGGCTCGCCTTTCCCTTTGGCGTCTTCTTGATGACGCAATATTTCAGGGGCGTGCCGCGCGAAATCGAGGAGGCGGCGATGCTTGACAATGCCTCGCGCTTCAAGATTTTCGTCAAGGTCATCCTGCCCCTGACGATACCCGCGCAGGCGACGCTCGGCATCTACACCTTCCTGCATGCCTGGAACGAATACTTCTGGCCGCTGGTCTCCGCCACCAAGCCTGAGATGTATACACTGACCATTGGGCTGGCGGCCATGCAGACGAACTTCGCCCAAACCGAGGGCATCGGCTTCCTGATGGCGCAAGCAGTTTTCGCCGGACTGCCCGTCTTCATCCTTTACCTCTTCTTCCAGAGACACATCATCAATGCGGTCAGCGGGAGGGTCGGATGATCTTTGTCACGCCCGCGTTTCGCGCGGTGCGGCCGGCCACGCCGCCGCGCGAGTCAACAACAGGTCGGAAACAAAACGGGAGAAACGCAATGTCACTGACGAGAAGGCTAGCGACGGCCGCGCTGTTCAGCGTCGGTCTGATGGGCGGCGGGCCGATCGACAAAGCCTTGGCGCAGGCGAAGACCGAGATCACCTTTGCCCGCTTCTTCGGCGCCTGCGAAGCGGACTATGGCACCAGCCAGGACTATAAGACGGCGCGCGGCGAATGCGGCGTGATGACGACGCTGGTCAACCATTTCAACGCGACGAACACCCAGAACATCGTGGTGAAGCCACAGGTCATCGAATGGGGCCCCTACTATCAGCAGCTGACCGCGCGTATCGCGGCCCGTGACATCCCGACCATCGCCGTGATGCACACCTCGCAGATCGGCGATTTCGTTCGCGCGCGGATTGTCGAACCCATCGAGGACGACCTCAAGGCCGCTGGTATAGACATCAATGACATGACACCGCATGCGCGGCGCGGCGTCACGCTCAACAACCAGATCCACGCCTTGCCGTGGGACACCCATTCCTGGCCGTGGCACATCAACGGCGCGCTATTCAAGCAGGCAGGCCTGGTCGATGCGGCGGGAAATCCCGTCCTTCCGAAGAACGTCGAGGAGCTGATGGCGCATGCCAAGATCATGCGTGAGAAGACGGGCAAGCCCTACTTCATCATGGCTTCCGTCGCGCCTGCCGACGCCGGCAACGGGACGCGCAGCTTTTGGACCATGCTCGCCCAGCAGGACGCGAGCCTATTTCCCAACAACAGCTGGGACAAGGCGAATTTCAGCCAGCCGGAAGTCCGTAATATCTACGCCGTTTTCGAGCAACTGGCGAAGGACGGTCACATCACAAAAGGACTGGACGGGGCCGGTGGCCTCGGCGGCTTCATCGCCGGGAACGGCGCTGTCTACCTCACTGGCACCTGGCGTATTGACGATCTTATCGCCGCCTCCGCCCGGCCCGATACGGGGCTGAAGGATTATCAGGCGCGCATCTTCCCAAACCTCTTCAAAACGGATGCGGTCTGGGCCGACAACCACAGCTGGGTGATGCTCCGGGGGGGCACCAACCCGCAGACGCGGGCTGCAGCGCGCGTCTTCCTCAAGTACCTCTGGGATAACAACTTCGATTGGGCACGCGGCGGCGGTCACCTGCCTATCCGACAGTCGATGATGGCGGACTACGCCAAGCTGCCGCAGCGGACCAACGTGATGAAGATCACTGAGATCGGCCGCTCGCTGCCGCATGACGTGCGTCGGCAGTTCGGCTTCCAGTCGCTCATTGGCGAGGAGATCAACAACATGATCAACGGCGGCAAGCCCATCGATCAGGCGCTTAAGGACGCTCAGGATCGGGCCGACCAGCTGCTTAGCCGCCGCTGACGCTTAGGACATCAGGATTGATCGCCCGCGGGCCCTGAGTGCCCGCGGCACGACCCCTCGCGCCTCATGAAGGACCAAGACCATGATCAACGCCAGCGTGCTGGTTGACCGTGACTTCGCCATCGGCGACGTTGACCCCCGCCTCTTCGGCGCTTTCGTCGAGCATCTCGGCCGCTGCGTCTATGGCGGTATTTACGAGCCGGGCCACAAGACCGCGGACAAGCGCGGCTTCCGGCAGGACGTGCTTGATCTCGTGAAGGAACTCGGTCCCACGATCATGCGCTATCCCGGCGGCAATTTCGTCTCCGGCTACAACTGGGAAGACGGCGTCGGACCGGTCGCAGACCGGCCGGCGCGGCTTGATCTCGCCTGGTTCACCACCGAGCCCAACACCTTCGGCACCAACGAGTTCATCGACTGGTGCCGCGCCGCGAAGATCGAGCCAATGCTGGCCGTCAATCTCGGCACCCGGGGAGCGGACGCCGCCCGCGAGCTTATGGAGTATTGCAATCATCCCGGCGGCACGGCGCTGTCGGATCTCCGGCGCAAGCACGGCTGGGAGCAGCCGCACGCCATCAAGTTCTGGTGCCTCGGCAATGAGATGGACGGCCCATGGCAGATGGAATCGAAGACCGCTGCGGAATACGGTCGGGTCGCCTACGAATCCGCCAAGATGATGCGCTGGATCGATCCCTCCATCGAGCTTGCAGCCTGCGGCTCGTCGGGCCGCAACATGCCGACCTTCGGCAAGTGGGAGGACGAGGTGCTGGAGCACACCTTCGACCAGGTGGAGTTCATTTCGCTCCACACCTACATCAATGATTACGCACAGGACACAGCGGCGCAACTCGCCGCGCCCGATCTGATGGACCAATTCATAGAGGAGGTTGTGGCGATTGCCGACGCAGTGGCAGCGAAGCGCCGTTCGTCGAAGCGCATCATGCTCTCTTTCGATGAATGGAATGTCTGGTATCGCACGCGCCGCAAGCGGGAGCACCGGGTGAAGGAGGGCTGGCCCGTTGCACCGGCAATCTTGGAGGAGATCTACACGATGCAGGATGCGCTGGCCTTCGGCGGGGCCTGCATTTCGCTGCTCAATCACGCTGACCGGGTGAAATGCGCCTGCCTCGCCCAACTCGTCAATGTCATTGCGCCGATCATGACCGAGACCGGCGGTCCGGCGTGGCGGCAGACCATCTTCTATCCCTTCGCCCAGATGGCGAAGCATGGGCGGGGACGCGTATTGAAGGCCCATGTGAAGTCACCGGCTTATGCCGCACGCTACTTCGATCCGCGGGGCGCGCAGGATCTTTATTTTCCAATTCCGGCAGCGCCCTATCTCAAGACGTCGGTCGTGGCCAACGAAGACGGCGGGCTTACGATCTTCGCGCTGAACCGGCATCTCTCAGAGCCGCTGCAGCTCAATCTGGAGGCACGAGGAGCCGGAACGCTATCGCTTGAATGCGCCGAGACGATGCATGATGCGGATCTCAACGCGGTCAATTCCAGAGACGCGCCGCTGCGGATAGCGCCCTCCGCCCTGAAATCCGTGAAACTGAGCGGAGAGACGCTCATAGCGAATCTGCCACCGGCTTCATGGACCGTGATCAGGCTGAAAGCCTGAGGCCGGAACGCCTTGCTTTCGGCGTCATGCGGCTGGGACGCGGCAATTGCGGACGACCTTCTTCATGGATGGCGAACCAGTCGTCCGGCAGCGATTGCGCGTGCCTGACGATCTCGTCTAGGACCATCCCGTGACGCGGCGGCGGTGATTTAAGGCGTACGACCGATCGTTCGCGCTTCACCCTTCGGACGCAGCTATGCCCACGACCTTTGACTATTCGCACGAAGGCTCCGAAGGGATCGAACGGCGTCGTTGCATTGCTGTCTATTGCGGGGGGGCGGACGCCTGTAGCGATCATCAGGAATTGACCTTCGTATCCCTTTTGCACCCTTCGGATCGGCCGATCCTTCGCTAGTCGGCAACGAGCGACGACGTTCGTAGCGACAAGGCGCGGTTCCTCTTAGGCCATGGCGTTTGCAGGGGGCGGCAGCAAGAGGGGTCTGCATTCTGCCGGGCGGCAAATGGCTGCACTATCGCCCGCCTCCGGTCCGGCCCCATCCGCGATGCTGACGAAAGCCGCCTTCGCAGAGAAGGCCGGACTGACGTGCGGGCGCATTTCGCAGCTGCTGGGCCAAGGCCTGCCGGTCGGGGCAGATGGCCGGAGCGATGTGCAAGCGGGCCTGCGCAGGATGGAGGACAATCTCGATCTCGACCGGCGCGGCAAGGGCGGCGTGCCCGGCACGACGCCCTGGCTTACTGAGGCTCGCCACCTGCATGATACGGCGTATGGGCAGGCCAGATAGGCCTGATCGCGCAATGGAACGTCAACGCCTGGGCGTTCTGCGTGCCCGTCACAGGCTGGCGATACCATGTCGAGGATGAGCGGCTCACGGTCGTCTGGGCGGATGGCGACTGGCGCGACCGCATCGTCGGCACCCCAAATGGCGGCGCGGTCCGGCTTGTGGC
The DNA here is from genome assembly GCA_031412095.1 of Allobosea sp. Taxonomy (GTDB): domain Bacteria; phylum Pseudomonadota; class Alphaproteobacteria; order Rhizobiales; family Beijerinckiaceae; genus Allobosea. The sequence goes on along the minus strand of JANOCI010000008.1, from coordinate 18,247 downwards.
GCTTGAGCAAGAACTCGTGCTGACCGTCGCGTTCGTCGACACGACGACCGCGATCCTTACCGACCGCATGGTCGCGTTGGCGGTCGCGTCCCGTACAACACTCGCGATTACGGGAGCGACTTCCTACAACGTCGGTATCTCGGGCAACACCAGTCAGTTCGGCAATTCGCTTGGCATCGCGCGCAGCTCGAATAACATCGGCGTGATCGAGCCGGCCGCCTACTACACAAACACGCCGATCCGCGTCAATGCGGCTGGCGGCAACTTCACAGCAGGCTGCGTGCGTGTCGTGCTCTACGCGCTGGCGTTCGCCGCGCCGACCAGCTGACAGCCCATCGCAACCGCGAATTTAGAAACCAGGAAGAAGATTAGAGTTCACCACTGCCGCAATCAATGTCGCGTTAAAAGCGCTGACGCTCACATGGGTTCTTGGCAGGCAGGCGTCGTCGCCGTCGTGATCGTGGCATCAGGCTTACTCGGAAGGTTGGTGCTCTCGGCCATCAAGAGGGCCCTGAGCGTCAAGGATTGGAGCGCCATGGTGAAGAGCCATGACGGCGTGCTCGACCGGACGGCCTCCGTCACATTCGCTGCGCCGATCTTCTGCCACATCACGGGCTATTTCTTTGCAGCGTGAAGCGATGCAGCGACGAAGCCTAGCGCCTGACCGGCCCGCACCCGGTCAGGTCCCCCGCCGCCCCCATGCGAATATCCGGAAGGTCACGAGGTAAAGCAACATGACGGGCAGGATCGAAAGCGCAAGCATCGCTTGCTGGAGGGATTTCGCCCGCTCGTCGGAGAACTCGCCGCGCAGCAGGTGGATGCCAACCGGCAATGTCTGGAGCTCAGGCGCGGCGCGGGTCACGGTCATGGTCCATATCACCTCGTTCCAATGATAGACGAAGACGAACAGGCCAAGCGTGAGAAGGGCGGGCCTGAGCATGGGCAGGACGATCCGGCAGAAGAGCGTCACCTCCCCTGCTCCGTCGATCCGGGCGGCGTCGAGCAACTCGTCAGGCAAGGCCATCGCAGCCTGCCGCATATAGAAGACGCCGTACCATGACACGACAAAAGGCAGGATCAGCGCGGCGTAGCTGTCGAGAGCGCCAACGCCGCCCTGCCCGGCGATGTCGTTGCCGCCCAGAAGAGGAATGAAGCGGAGCAGGAAGAAGCTGGGCACGATCAGCAGGAAGAAGGGAAAAACGTTGGCAAGCACCGCGAATTTCAGGATCAGGCTTCTTCCTCGGAATGGGAGCTTGGCGAGGGCGTATCCGGCGGCTGCGCTGGTCAGCAGCTGCAGCGCGACGATCGCGGACGTGACCACGAGGCTATTAAAGGTCCAGCGCAAGATTGGCGTCTCGGTCAACGCGCGGACGAAGTTTCCCCATTGCGGATCGCCTGGCCAGTAGACCGGCGGCTTCGCCAGGCGCTCGGCAGGCGTGCGCAGGGCGCCGATCAGCATGTCGGCAAACGGCGCAACCATGGCTGCAGCGCCAAGGGCCAGGATGGCGAAGCGGACCATGCCGCCCCAGTCCGGGCTGCGCCGTCTGACAGAACCGGCGGTCCGGCCGCTCCTAAAGTCCGTATCGAGTCCGGATGTAGGCTCGATGTCCGCTTGCGAGTTCTTGCTCGCGCTTGCGGGCGGCTGGCGAATGAGCGCTTCGCTCATGCGCCGACCTCATCTAGCGCGCCCCGACGCATCGCGCGCATCTGGATGATGGTGAGAGTGAACACCAGAGCCAGCAGGATGGTTCCGGCCGCCATGGCGCGGCCGATGCGCAGGTCGTCGAAGGCGGTGCGGTAGATGGAGAGCGAGAGGACCTCGGTCGCTCCGGCCGGTCCGCCATTGGTCAGGACCAGCATGAGGACGAAATAGCTCATCGCCTGGATGATGCTCGTGACCGACACGAACAGCAGCGTCGGCTTGAGCAAGGGCAGCAGGATGTGGCGCAGGATGCGCCGCTCGCCAGCGCCGTCGAGCCGCGCCGCCTCGATCATGGCGGGATCGATCCGGTCAAGCGCATCCGCGATGATCAGCATCTGCTGGCCGAGATGCATCCAGACGAAGATGCCGACCAGCGACCACAGCGCCACGTCCGGATCGGTCAGCCATCCGACGGGCTGCACGCCGAACAGGGAAAGAGCGCGATCGAGCAGCCCGTCGCCGTCGTCGAGCAGGAAGGACCACATGTAGGCCACCGCCACGATGTTGGTGATCATCGGCAACCAGTAAACCGCCCGCCACAGCGTCCTGCGTCCTGACTTGTCGACCAGTAGCGCGAAGCCGATCGCAAGCGGCACGCCGATGACCAGTTGCGCGCCGGCGAACAGCAGCGTGTTGCGCAAGACGGGCCAGAAGGCCGGATCCCGGAAAAGGAGGAACTCGAAGTTCCTGAGCCCCGCCCAGCTCGGCGCGGCTAGCCCGTCCCAGTGCGCGAAGCCGCCGACGAGCGCCAGGATGAATGGCAGGCCGAAGATAGCCGCGCCGACGCCTACGCTAGGCACAAGCAGGAGCGCCGCTGCGCCCGCCCGGTGCACGCCCGCCGTTTGAAGGGCGCTCAATTGTCGTCGGCCAGGCTCTGGCGGATGCGCCGGTCGGCATCCGCCAAGGCCTGGGCCGGCTCGGCGCGGCCGGCCCAGACGTTGCGGATCGCGTCGGCCAGGATGCGTTCGCTTTCGGAGGCGCGGGCGATGTTGGGTTCGGCGACGGCCCGGCCCGAATTGACCGCATCGATGAAGGGCTTGCTGAACGCGTCGGCGTATTCGCCCGCGAGCAGACGCATGTCCTCTTGGTGTCCGGTCAGCGCGCCGAGGCGCGCGAGCATCCGGCCCGTGCAGGAGGCCTGGCCGCTGCGAGGCGCGTTGAGCCAGGAAATGAAGCGCCAGGCCTCGTCGCGGTTTCGGCTGCGGGCGTCGACGCCGTAGAAGAATGCGTACTGGTAGGTCCTCCAATCGGGGCCGGCCGGGATAGGAGCCACGCCGACCGTGTCGGCGAAGGCTGGGCCGAAGCCTTGCTGCAGGTTGTTTTTCACCCAGTTCGCCATGATCATCATGCCGATGGCGCCGCCTGCGAAGCGCTGCACCTCGAATGCGTTGGAGGTTGCGTCGTCCCGGAACAGGGCCGCCTGCCGGGCGAGGATGTCCGCCGCTTCGGGCCGGGACAGATTGGTGCCGCGCCCGTCTTCGGTGAAGACCGGGTATCCAGCCGAGAGCATGAGCGTGCGGAAAGGCGCGACGGCGTTCGCCACGGTCTGCCCGAACGCGGCCCCTGCCGTCTGGAGCGCCTTGTTCGGTCCCATGCGGGCGAGCTTCCTTGCCGTGTCCGACCACTCCTGCGCCGTCGCGGGCGGACGATCGATCCCGGCCTCGGCGAACAGCTTTTTATTATAGATCAGCATATAGGCGCTGACCTCGCTCGGCACGCCCCAGATCTCCTTGCGCACCGCGATGGCGTCGCGCGTGGTTGGATGATAGCTCTCCTCGACATAGCGGACGATGTCAGCCGGCGGCTTCGCCAGCACGCCCGCGCCCACGAGACGCGCTCCCCAGATCGAGTAGAGGTTGTAGATGTCGGGCGCATTGCCGCTTAGGCGCGCGGTCAGGATCGTCTGCAGGAAGTCCGCATAGGTTGATTGCCGATGGGCGATGCGGAGTGAGGGGTTCTCCCGCTCGTATTCGCGGAAGCAGGCCGACAGCGGCTGCATCTGCTCATCGGTGTAGTGGGTTGCGATGGTCAGCGAGCGGATCTGCTGCGCCTGGCCTGCTCTGGCTGACGCGGCCAGAAGGATAGCCGCCAATGCCGCCTTGCCGATCATCTTCATCCTGTCCTCCCGAGTTGGCGTTTGCCGCCATGCGCACGTGGCATGTGCGACCATGCGCACAAGGAACGTCTTGCCTTGGCGGACGTTCCGTCGAAGCAGCAATTTCCGACAGGACCTTCATGCCAAGCATACGTTCCAACCGTCCTTTGCCGGACCTGCCGCACGCCGCGCGGGCATACATCGCCGGCCTGCCCCCAGGCACGCTGTTTGTCGCCGCCTTGGCCGAGCTCGACCGCACGGGCATTCCGGCCTGGAAGGTCGCCCTCGTCCTGGACGACGGGGCTGCGCTGCCAGGCGTGATGCCGAATGGCTACGGCTACGGGCTGACGGACAGCGAGGCACTGACCGGAGCCCTCGGAGAGCTCGCCGAAATGACCTGGCCCTCGTTTGCTGCCAAGGCCAGGCTGGCGGCCGGCAAGGCTTATCTGCGCGGCAGCTATGGCGATCTTCGCCGTTCGCTTGGAGACCGCGCCGTCGTCGACCCATTCACGCTGTGCCTGCCAGCCGGCTCGCCGGTCAGCGCGGGCACGGACTTGCTGTGGGAGAAGGCCGTCCGCCGCGCCACTGGCGAGACGGTGCTCGTGCCGCTCGATGTTGCGGCAGCCGACTCAGCCGCGCTGGCCGATGGCTATCGACCCTTCACCACCCTCATCAGCAACGGGCTCGGCGCCGGGCCGACGCGTGACTGGGCTGTCGCGCACGGGCTGTGCGAACTCCTCCAGCGCGACGGCAACGGCACGGTGTTCCGCGCCCTCGACCGGGGCGTCGGGCTCGACATGGACGAGGCGGCTTCCGGCGATGTCATCGCCATCCTGGATCGCCTGGAGACCGCGGGCGTGCGCGCCATCCCCAAATTCGCAAGCGACGAGTTCGGCCTGGCGAATGTGTTCATCGTAGGCCACGACCTGCCGGGCCATCGGCCGACCCATCCCATCATGGTTACGGCTGCGGGCGAGGCCTGCGATCCGGACCGCAACCGGGCCTTGCGCAAGGCTTTGCTGGAATTCGCGGCGGCGCGTGTGCGCAAGACTTTTTCGCACGGGCCGCTCGACCTGATCGGGCGGGTGGCTCCGCCAGGATATGTCGGCCCCTTTCTTGCCCGCGCCCTGCCCGGTCTGGCCGAGGGGGACGGCCGGGCCCTGCTCGCCATGCAGGAATGGGCGCGCTCCGACGCCGATACGCTCATGCGCCGTCTTGCCGAGCCGGTTTACGCCATTCACTCGCACAAGCCCTTGTCGGCCTTGCCTGCCTTCTCCTCCTCTGCGCCCGAAAGTCGGCAGGCGCATCTTTTCGCAGCCATGGAGGCGGCCGGGCTCGATGTGCTCTATGTCGATGGATCGCCGCCGGGGCATCCCGTGCATGTCGTCAAGGTGATCGTCCCGACCCTTGAGGTGGAGACGATGAGCTATGCCCGTATCGGCGAACGCAATGCGCGCAAGCTCATCGAGATGGACAGTCCGCTCATCGCCTATGGTGACGCTTCCACAACGCGCCAGCCTATCCGCTTGACCGAGGATGCGGCAGCCCGGCTCGGCGGCCGGCAACCCTTGTTCGATCTGGCGGCGGCCGCGTGCATCGTAGGCGAACTGTATCCGCTCTATCGGGAGCCGGAAGCGCATGTGGTCGCGGCGCTGGCAAGCGGATGGCGGGCGGATGGGCGGCCGCAGTTGGTTGTTCCCAACGTCTCACATCAAACATTGGGCTGAGCAAGCCAAGAGGCTTCCTTGCCAGAGAGGTGGCCGTGCTCGCATGCCATGAACCTACCAAAAAATAAGAAGCGTTCGTCGGGCCGTGCGAACCATTTAGATCAGCGTCGCCCTCTGCAGGTGCGGAATAAAGCCCCGCAGCCTTGGTGAGGTTCAAGCGGAACCGTTCGCGAGTCTGCCGGAAGAGCGGAACATCTCGGCTGCGGCATAGCCGGGCTGGCGCTGGAGTTGGGCTACGTCGATAGAGGCCGAGGAAGTGAAGCCGGAGCGCAGCGAGTGGCCGGTGAATAGCTCGCACGCCTGCCTTGATAGCCGTCGTCCTAGCAACATAGCCCACAATCCCTAACGCTTGTTGAGGCTATCCTTCAGCGCCTTGGCGGGCAGGAAGGCGAGCTTGCGCGAGGCCGCGACATCGATGGCCACGCCGGTCGAAGGGTTGCGGGCCTGCCGCGCCGGCATATCCTTGACCTTGAATTTGCCGAAGCCCGGCAGCACCACTTCGTCCCCTTGCCGGGCTGCCTGGCTGATAGCGTCGAGGATCTCGGAGATGATGGCTTTCGCCTGCGTCTTGGGCAAAGCATGCGCGGCGGCGATTTGGTCGGCGAGGTCCTGAGCATTCATGACGGGCAATCCAATGTTGCGTATTGACAAGATCAAGCCGATGAAGGCCGTTTATATGTAGATTAGGCCAAGGACGGCGGCAAGCTTCGGTGTCGGCAGCCCATCCTCCAATGAAACTGCTGCCGCCTTGGTCAACCTTGCCTTCGGTCGAAAGACGTCGTCGCGGGTTCGTCGGGGCCATTGCGTCAATCGCGCCAGAGCCGCATCGGACTTGGAGCGTAGCATCCGCGGCAGGATGACGTGGTTGGCAAGCTTCTGCGCGCCTTTTCGCCCATAGTTCAGTGCTGATGCGTAAGGCGCTCGTGACTTATGACAAATGCGCGAGGTCGGTCCAAGTTGCGGTGACGCATATCGCTGACCAATCGAGATCTTGTTCCGCGCCGCATTTGATCTCAAAACAGTTCGGTGGGTCGTTGACTACAAGGCCTTAGCTCTCAGAACGGGCACCATGGCTTTGGCTTGTGCGTTAAATGAATTCTGCCTAAAGTTTGAAACCAAATGCCAAGCATTGCGTTACTCGGCGAGCATTCCGCGCCGGTCAATAGCTGATGTTGCCCATAGGCTTGCTGGAAGCGGCGGCAACAGCGTCGTCAAGGGGAATTGGGGGCGGTTGACGTGCACGCAGGCGAACAAACGTCTCCCTCTTGGGCGGCCCCTGAACCGAATTTGCCGTTCCTTCAGCTTGCCTTTGCGTTGCGATCCTATTCAAGGCGCTTGCGCAACGAAGGACAAATCGTGCGCATGACGAGGGACCACGCCGCCAACTTGGCCTCGTCAGCCGCCAAGCACCAACCGCTTCCGCGATGGCGTCGCTTGACGTGTTCCGTCGAGCGGTGGATGGGTGCTGCTTGATCCGGCTGTCGATACGCACGCGCTTGGCGCTGCTTGTGAGCGCGGTCGCCGGCCCGGTCATCCTCTTCGCATTCGTTCTTCTCGCCGTTTTCCAGCAGGGCGAACGCGAACGGACGCAGGAAGCCGCCTTTGACGTGGTGCGCCGGGCGACGGCCATCGTGGATCGGGAGATCTCCGAGATGACGGCCGCGCTCAAGGAGCTGGCCACGGCGCCGTTGCTACAGAGCGGCGACCTCGCCGCCTTCGATCGGCAGGCGCGGGCCGTGCTGCAGACGCGCGGCCGCTTCATCAGCATGCGCGACCGCCGCGGCCAGCAGATCGTCAACTCCAACCTGCCGTTTGGAGCGCTGCTGCCCGACGCCACCGATCCGGTGCTCTTGGCGACCGACGCGCGCATCTTCGCGACGGGCGGCCTCGCCTACTCTGACGTCTTTGCGGAAACGACGACCCGGACACCCCTCGTGATGATCGGCGCTCCCGTCCGGCGCAGCGGCGACGTCGCCTACGCGCTGAGCCTAACCATCGATCTCGCGCGCCTCGCCAATCTCCTGGCGGATGCGGCTCCAGCCGGCTGGACGGTGTCGCTGGTCGACCGGCGCGACCGCATCATCGCGCGCTCGCGCCAGCATGAACGCTTGATCGACAGCGAGGCCACAGAGACGTTCCGCCGCAACGCCGTTGGCGACGAAGGCTCATACATCGGCACCACGCTGGAAGGCGTGGAGGTGCTCAGCGCCTACGCCCGGTCGCCCGTCACGGGCTGGCGCGTCGCCGTCGGCGTGCCGGTGGCTTTGATTAGGGCACCGCTCGACCAGTCGACCAGGTGGCTTCTGGCGTCCGCCGCCGCCATTCTCGCTTTGTCGCTCTTGATGGCAACACTCGTCGCGCGCACCATCTCGCGGCCGCTTCAGGCCGTCGCTGCGACCGCCGGCCGCCTGGGTCAGGGCGAGGCCGTAGCCCTGCCGTCGACCGGCTTCGTGGAAGCGGACGCCATCGGCGCAGCGCTCGCCCAAGCGGCGCGCAAAATTAGCGACCGCGAAGCAGCCTTGCGCGAGAGCGAAGCGCGCTACCGTCAAGCGCTGGAGGTGGGCAGGATCGGTTCTTGGGAGACTGACTTCCTCAAAGCCGTGCGCGTATGGTCGCCCGAAGCTATGGCGATCTTCGGCCTGTCGCTGCCTGGCGGCATCGGTCGGGTGGGCGGGTCTGACGACGAATGGCGCGCTGCGATCGAAGAGGACGACTGCGTTGTGGAGAGCATCCGCGCGGCCCTGCTGACCCAGGACGAGCATGAGGTCGAGTACCGCATCCGCCGCCCCGATGGCGCGATCGTCTTCTTGCACGGCCATGCCCGAGTGATCGAGCGCGACGCGGCGGGTCGGCCCGCGCGCACCGTCAACGTCGCGGCCGACGTCACCAAACGGCGCATGGCCGAGAGGGCACTGCGCGCCGGCGAGGCCCGCTTCCGCACGGCCGCGGAGGCCATCCCCGGCATGCTCTTCGTCAACTCCCCGACCGAGGGCAACGTCTATGTCAACGAGCATTACCGCTTCTATGTCGGCCGCGACGAGCAGGCGTTGCTCGGCATGGGCTGGCAGGATTTCGTCGCGCCCGAGGATCTGAAGCCGATCACGACGGCCTGGCGGGAAGCTTTGGCCTCGAAATCACTCTATCAGGCCGAGCTGCGCTTCCGCCGGCACGACGGCGAATGGCGCTGGCACTTGGCGCGCGCTTTGCCGATCCTCGAGGCCGACGGGACGATAGAACGCTGGGTGGGGACCTGCACCGACATCCACGAACGCAAGCGCGACGAAGCGCGGCTGCAGGGCCAGGTCGAGGCCGCCGTGGCCGAGCGCGAGACGGTGCTGCGCAAGCTGAACGAGGCGCAGAAGATCGAGATGATCGGCCAGCTCACCGGCGGCGTCGCGCATGACTTCAATAACCTGCTCTCCGCCATCCTCTCCAACCTCGATCTGGCGCGCAAGCGTGTCGACGACCTGCGTGTCGTTCAGCTTCTCGACGGCGCCATCAAGGGCGCGGAGCGCGGAGCGGCGCTGACCGGGCGGTTGCTCGCCTTCGCGCGGCGCCAGGAACTGAAGACCGAGTCCGTCGACGTGGCCGCCTTGTTCGAAGGCATGCGCGAGCTTCTGGATCGGTCGCTGCGCGCCGACATCGTCATGTCAGTGACGATCCCGGCCGACCTGCCGCCGGTCCTAGCCGACGCCAACCAGCTGGAGCTGGCGCTGCTCAACCTCGCCATCAACGCCCGCGACGCTATGCCCGACGGCGGCACGCTGACGATCGCGGCGGCCGCCCATGCAGCGTCCTGCGATAGCGAGGACGGGCTGGCCGAGGGCCGATACGTCTGCCTCACGGTGGCCGACACCGGCCACGGCATGGACGCGGAGACTGTGAAGCGGGCGAGCGAACCGTTCTTTACCACCAAGGGCGTGGGCAAGGGCACTGGGCTCGGCCTTTCTATGGTGCAGGGCCTCGCGGCGCAGTCGGGCGGCGTGATGCGGATCGACAGCGAGCTCGGGCGGGGTACGACGATCGCGCTCCATCTGCCGCAGGCCGAGACGCCGGCGCGGTCGCTCGAGCCGCCATCCGCTATGCAGGATCGGACGGCAAGCCGCTGCTTGACAGCGCTGGTGGTCGACGACGACGCGCTTGTCGGCATGGGCACCGCCGCGATGCTGGAGGATCTGGGCCATAGCGTGATCGAGGCGAACTCCGGCGCGGCCGCAATCGATCTCCTCACGCAGCATGCCGAGATCGACGTCGTAATCACGGACCAGTCGATGCCCGGCATGACTGGCCTGCAGCTGGCGGACGAGATCCGCCGGCGCTGGCCAGGCCTGCCGATCGTGCTCGCGTCTGGCTACGCCGACCTTCCCAATGGACAGACGACCGACCTGCCGAGGCTGTCGAAGCCGTTCCGGCAAGAGGAGATCGCGCAGATCCTCGCCGAGTTGCAAAGCCAGGCGCCGACCGGTTAAGCCTGCGACGGGCCGGCGTTTCACGATCGAGCCAGCATGAAGCCGACCGATCCAGTTGTGCCGGCGATGCTGTCGAACGTCGCGTTGGCAGTCTTCGTCGGCATTTCGGATTCTTGTCAGCTGTCGGCGCGCAAGCGACAGGCGTCCTCACCGACGCCCGCGCTGCGGCGGCCGGCGACGGTGTCGTCCTTTTGGCGCGTGTCCCCATTCGTCTGCGCGGAGCCCCCTGACGCGCCGATCTGCTTAGAGCAAAGCGCTATTATACAGAGTCATACCCAGGGTTCCTGAGATAGTTGGCTCCTGTGCCGAGAAGAGCTCAAGGAGCTTCCTGCCTTCCGCCCTGTGGCCTTCACTGAGCGGCTGTGCCTCGCGCATCAAGTGCTTGAGCTTGGCGAAGACCTGCGTGATGGGGTTCAGCCTCACGCACCAGCATTAGCCACTTGAGATCGTCATCGGCCGGCCGGGTGCTGTCGTGGATGGCTGCATAGTCCAGCCAGGCGGAACTCCTGCCGCTGATGCAGGCTTCGAGCAGCCGGCGGGTGCGCGCCAGGAGCGCATCGACGGCGGCCAAGTCGCCGAGCGTGCCCCGGGAGTGGTCGCGGACACGTAGGGCAACATCCAATAGGTCCAGCGGCGTCAGTCCGTTTTGGATGTGATGCATGTCCTCGTCCGGTTAGAGCGCATCGTTATCGGCGAAGGTTTCAGGCATCCCCGGGGCCGCGGACCCGTGGGGCGTGCAGAAACACCAGCCATCGCCTCATCTGAAGCCGCTTCGCCCGGAGCCGTCTTGTTCTCCGGGCCCAAGAAGGCCCCGAACCGTGTTTGGTAGAGTGCGGTTGCGCGTGATGGCGTGGCGGCGAAGAACGCCGGATCGTGCCGAAGCCGAAGGCAAGACCCTGCTGCGCAGGCTCGCGCGGACCTCCTCGATGGAGGCGTCCCTGTCAGGCCCGAGTGCCGCCATCACCGCATCATATGGGCCTCTATCCAGTCCGAATGCCGGTCGCTGCCAAGCGCCTTGGGGCGCGGATCACCCTGATCGCGTTCCCGTTTACGCCAGCGGCTGACGCTGGCTGCGCTCATACCGAAACGTTCGGCCACCTCGCGATGCGTTGCACCCAACGCGACAGCATCCAGAACACGAACTCGAAGATCGACCGACAGCTCTCTCGACATGACTGCCGGCCTTCATCTGGCGGACAGTCTGAATCACTTCGCGCCTAATTTGAGAATCCCAAACGATCAGTCAGGTCGGGTTCCGCTCTAACAGTTCTCCTAATCGCTTTCAGACGTTCTAGAACTAGCCCGCACGTGTATCGCCGCGGCACCTCAACGATTGATACTGCCAGAGGGAGGCGGCCGCTTGAGGATGACGATGGCGTCGGACGACAAGCGTATCAAGCCGCTCGCGGCGAAGTCCCGCAGCCAGCCTTCCATCGGCCAGACGCCCCAGCGCTTCCGGAAGCGCCTGGCATTGCGAACGATGTCATTGAAGTGCCGTAGCGGAGGGTCCTCGATCTCATGGTTCTGGTGGAAAACCGGCGCCCCGCCCAGGAACAGGAGCGGAAGCCCGGCCTGGGCGGCGCGGAACCCGAAGTCCGTGTCCTCCGCGCCGTATCCGACGAAACGCTCGTCGAAGCCCCCCAACCGCTCGAAAGCGGCGCGGCGCACGCCAAAGGCGAGCGACCAGAACAATCCGGGGTTGGTCTCAGGTCGGCAGCCTTGCACCGGGAACGGCCGCACCGGATGGGGTCGACCCGCTGATAGAAGGTCGCGCTCCTGCCAGTCTTCGTGGACGGCCCCGGCTGGGAGGTAGCGAGCTTCGGCGCAGACAAGCGCGTCCTGCGCGCCGACCGTCTCCGCCATGGCGCCGACGAAGTTCGAACCTGGGATGCAGTCGACGTCGAGGAAGAGCAGGATGTCGGAGCGCGCTGCCCGCGCCGCCGCGTTGCGCGCCTTGGCCAGCGCGAGCGCTGATCCGCCGATCCGCACCTTACTGGCCGGGAACGGTGTCAGCGGCAGGCGGATCGGCTCGTGGTCCATATCTGCGACGATCAATTCAGCCGGCAGAACGTGGCTCCGGGCCAGGCCCTCGATCAAGCGGGCGAGATGTGCGCCGCGGCCGCGTACGAGCGTCAGAACGCTGGGCGCATTCATCTCCGGCGCCACAGATCGAGCCGGTACTGGTCTTCGCGTCTGGCGGTCACCGGATCCATCTTGCCGCCGAGCGCCACCTGCAACAGCCCGACCGCCCCGTCCCCAGTCTGCGGATAGTCAGTCTCGCCAGTCCAATGCACGAGTAGAAGGTCGCCGTCTGCAGCCAGCAGCGTCTCGATCCGCAGGGCTGCAAAAGCCAGATCCGCGTCGCTCCAGTAGTACGCGACCTCGGAGAGCACGATAAGGTCGAAGCTGTCAGCCACCGGCGCTTCGGCAGGAAACGCCATCGGCTGAAAGCATGCATGCGGGATGTCGGCGCATCGGATCCGCGCAGCTGCGAGCGCGCTGGGGCTGATGTCGATCGCCAACAGCTGGCGGCAATGCGCGGCGAGGCATCGGGTGAGAACGCCATTGGCGCAGCCGACCTCAAAGGCGTGCAGATAGGTTCTTCCGGCCAGCGCCTCGACTGTACATGCGAATTTCGCCGTCTCGTAGGGGCTTGTGGCAAAGCGCCAGGGATCGTCGTCGCCGGCGAACATGCCTTCGAAATAGTCGGCTCCGAGGCTGACGTCAGGCCGGTTCATGGTTGTGCCCAAGGTCGTGCGAGAGTGTAGAGGGTATCGTCCGGCCGCATCGCGAAATGTGCCGCCGGCAGGCGGAACCCTTTGCCAAAGCATGGGCCGACCTGGCTGCGATGGGCGAGCAGCGCCGCGAGCCTGCGGCTCTTCGCCATCGGCTCAGTGCGCAGCGTGCGGTAGCGCTGCGGCGGGGGCTCGGGCGCCCAGACCAGATATTCGAAGACGGTCACCGGCCGGCGGGCGCTCGCCGCCACGGCGTAGGCTAGTCGGCAGGCGGCCTGATGGTCGCAATGAGGCTCATGGGCGGCCGTCACGGCGATGGCGTCGATCCGCCGCCTCCGGCAAAGCGCCGCGAGCCGTTGCCGCGCCGCTGCGAAGCGCTGGTCGCCGCTGCTGAAAGGCTGCGCGTCGGGCCAGCCGAGGAAGAGCGGCGGCGGCGCATCCATGCCGGCGAGCACGCGCAGCGACGCCGACGCCTCGCGTCGACGCAGCGCCGCAAGCCTCAGCTTAGAGGTTGCGTCCGGATGCGGGTGCGAGCCGACGCCGTCCGTGAGATAGACCACGCCGCCCAGCCGCCCGCGCCGCTGCGCCGACGCGATGAGCGCTCCAGCGCCCAGCGTCTCGTCGTCGGCGTGCGGCGCGATCACCAGCCAGCGCGCTCGCGCCCATGGACCGGCGGCGAGCGGCGGGGCGAAGGGACGCGCGCTCACCACAGGCGGTCGCCTTGCGCCCAGACGTCGCGGTCAAGGCAGGCAAGGGCGGCGGCATCCTTCGCGGCGTCCGGCTTCGCCTGGCGGAGGTAGAGGCTGAGATCGCGCGTGATCTTGTCGATGCGCTCGCCGTCGAACGCGCTCCTTGCCCCGACCACGCGCGCCGTGGCCTCCATGACGTCGAAAGCCGCGCGCTCCACCATACCGCGCGCCAGCCGGACGAACTCAGGCGCTTCGGGATCGTCCGTCCCGTCCCGAAGCGCCGCCTCGCGCACCCATAGATAAGCCGTGCGCGTCGCCGTGACCGCGTCCGCAAATTTCGCTCGGTGCAATGGATCGCCACGGGCGGCCTCCGACATCGCGGCGCGTAGTTCGATCAGAAGGCCCTCGACGCCCCCCAGATGCGCGGCCAGACACCGCCAGAAACCTGCCGTGAAACGAGGCTCGCGCCAATAGTCGTCCTCCGAGCCGAGAAGCTCGACATCCGGCGAGAGCATCCCTGAAAAGTCATAACGGCCGCTAACCGTTGCGCGCATGCCGCGCACCCGCCAACCCGTGGCGTCGGCGCGGGCGGGGTCGTCGGCGCGTGCGAGCGCCAGCTGCGTCCGCCCATCGGGCAGACGCGCGGTGACGACGGCGAAACCGAGGCCTCCCGCTCCGCTGGCGAAGATCTTGGCCCCGTCGAGGCGGGGTCCGTCGGGGCCGATAGCGATCGTCAGGCCGGGAGGGGCTTCAGTGGCCCAGACGCCGAGTGACGCGCCGGCCGCGAGCCGAATGCCGAGCAGGTGTTTGGCAGCGGCGTTCCCGTACCAGTCAATGAGCTTCAGCGCATTGATATGGCCCTCATAGAGCCGGGCGACGCTGAGATCCGCCCGCGCGACGCGGCGGAGCACGGCGAAGATGGCGGCGTTCTCCTCGCTGCGACCGGCGAATCGATGGCCACCCGCTTCCGGCGGAGCGAAGACGCTGGCGAGACCCGCCTCCGTGATCGCCGCCATGCTGTCCGCAGGGTAGCGCGGAGCGGCGTCGTAGCGCGCGCCATTGCGCACCAGCCGTTGGTAGGTGGTGTCCGGCACGTCGCAGGGGACGAAGGGCCGCAAAATCTTTTCGGCTGTCGACACCGTCATGACGAAATCCTTGCAGCGCTGCTGAAGTTTCCGTCGGCACAGGCGACGAGATGGGCGGCCGCCTTTGCGGCCCCGCCTGGATCGTGCAGCCGACGCATGGCGGACGGGTCGAGCGCCCGCGCCTGCGTCAGGATCGAAGGCCAGCGTGAAGCCTCCGGCCAGCCGTCGAGCACAATAGCAGCGCCTGCAGCGCGAAGACGTTCGGCCTTCAACCGCTGCTCGTCGAATGGGCGAGGCTCGATGACGGCAACGAAGGGCTTGCCAGCTGCCGCCACGGCCGAGACCAGGCCATCGCCCGGTGCCCCCACGACGATCTCTGCGGCGGCAATCTCGGGCTCGGCGGCGTCGACCCAACCCAAGAGGGCGAGGTTCGCCGGCGGATCGGAGATCGGCTGAAGCGGGCCAAGTGCGCGCCAACTGATGTTGGGCGTAGCCCGTGACGCTTCGGCAAGCCGGCGCCCGTCGAACGGCGGTCCTCCCTTTCCGAAGACGACGGCGACACGGCCGGGCTCTGCGGGGCGTATGTCGGCGGCCGCAGCGATGCCTGGAAAGAAGGCGGTCTTCCGCCTGACCCAGGCCGGCGTTCCGTCATCGTCGAGCTCTGCGCTGAACGGCGCGATCAGGCTCCTCGCGGACCGGAATGCTTCGAGATGCGGCGGGTCCTTGCGCCGGCCATTGAGCCTGACGTATGCGGTCGGCACCGAGGCCAAGCGGGCGAGCATCGCAATTTCCGCCGAGACGTCGACCACCAGCAGTGCAGGCCGCACAGATGCGATCCATGCGGCGATCGCGGCCGTGCGGCGGCGGATTCCATCATGATCGAGTGGCGCATAATGCAATGCACGCGCATGGTCGTCACTGCCGTCCAAATCTTCGTCTGGCGTGCCGTCGAGGCGGTCATCGGGCAAGTCGAGGCAGGCCAAGCCCTCCGTGCGGCCTACAAGCGCCGTTCCGATCAGCACAAACCGCCCCGGCTGCCGGGCGGCGATGGCGAGCGCCCGCCGCCTATGCCCGTCGCCGTGGTGGTGGACGTAGTAGCCGATGGGACGGGGCTCGCTCACGAGGCGATTCCCAACTCGCTTTGGCGACGAAGCTGCATGTCGCAGCGCATCGGCTGCAGCTCGGCCTCCAGCGCCGCGACGGCGGCGTCGCCGAGCCGGTTCCGGACCTGCAGGCGCCAGGCCGCCCGCTCCCGCCACTGCGCGAACGACGGCGCCAAAGCCGGCCTTCCCGCCGCCACCTGCGCGTCGAGCTCCGACATGAACGCCGCCATGCCGCCCGCCGCCCGCCCCTTGCGCCGCGCCGAGACCCGTGTCCAGACGTCGGGCGGATGCCGGAGCCTTCCTCCGGCCTCAACGGCCGCAGCGACCAGCGCGCGGTCCTCCCCCGTGGGGAGGAGCGGCACGCCGCCAACCCGACGGTACAGCGTCGCGGTGATAGCCAGGCTTGCGCCTGTGTGGTCGCCGTGGCGGGGCGGTGGGTCGCCGGAACGGGGGTCGATCGCGTCCTCGATGGCCCGCACCGTCTCCCAGTAAGCGTCCCAATCCGCCTTCGCTGCATGGATCCGCGGTGGGACCATCTCCGCCTCGTCGAGGTCGAGACGGCCACCTACCAGATCAGCGCCGGTCGCGATCGCCGCGAGATTGGCCGAAACCCAATGCGGCGGCGGACGCGAATCAGCGTCGGTGCTGATAAGTACCCCGCTGCCCAACTCCAACGTGGAGAGACCGAGGGCCATAGCGGCGCGGCGCGCTCCACCGGCATGATCCTGCTCCCAAGGCAGGAGCCGCTCCTCCCAATGGATCGTCAGCCGGCCCGCATGCCGCGCCACCGCGGAGCGGACGATCTCCGCCGACCGATCGGAGGTGTTGTTGAGGCAGACCGCGACGTGCAGTGGCAGCGCGCAATCCTGCGCAGCCAGCGCGTCGAGCAGCCGCGGAAGCGATTCTTCCTCGTCCCGTGCCGGAATGCAGACGCAGACGGTCATAGCTGCGCCACCGCATCTGCGACCCGTGCCTGCTTTACAGTGCGCGTCTGCGTCGCTGGAGCGTCGTCCCGCAGGCGCCCCCTGATAAGATCGGCGTAAAGGTCCTCGTAACGATCGAGCATAACCTCAGCGTCGCAGTGCCGCTCGGCGCGCGCGCGGCAGGCCCGCCTGTCGAGGCGGCTGGCCGCGATCGCCGCTTTGGCGAGCGAGCCAACGTCGTCGGGACGCGCCAGGACACCGCATGTGGCGTCAAGGATTTCGGGTATCGCACCGCGCGCAAAGGCTGCGACCGGCACTCCGCAAGCAAGCGCCTCCGCCACCACGAGGCCATAGGGCTCCTCCCAACAGGGCGTGCAAAGGAAGGCGGAGGCGGCCCCAATGCGCGCCGCCAGGGCGGCATGTCCGAGATGGCCAAGATATTCGGTGTCCGGACCTAGGCGAGGCAGGATCTCGGCGGCGTGGTAGTCGGAGTCGAGGATGGGGCCTGCGAACTTGAGACGCATGCCGGCAAGCCGAGCGGCATCCAGAGCGAGGTGCAATCCCTTCTCCGGCACAATGCGCCCGTACCAGATCAGATACGGGTCGCAGTCCGCCGCGGCGCGAAAGCTGAAGCGGTTCAGGTCGATGCCGTTGGACACGATGTCGAGAGTCGGCGTCACATGACTCCACGCGCGCCGGACGGAACGCGAGACCGGGACATAGTTGATGTTGCGCTCACCGCCGTTGCGAACGCCGCTTTCCAGCCAGCAAAACGGCGGCGTATGGAGCGTGGTCAACATCGGCATGGGCAGCGTGTCCGCCATGGAGACGGGGAGATAGTGGAGGGAGTTGTTGTGTATGACGTCAAAATTGCTGCGGCGAAGGATACCCATCAGAGCCAGATAAGCGTGATGCTCGCGGAAAAAGGCCTTGTCCTCTGCCTCGTCGGTCCCGCAGGCAAGAAGCGCCGTTTCGTCGCAGATTGGCTCCAGCCCGATCGCGGCGTCGGAATGGGTCGAGGCGAAGAGAACCACGTCGTTACCGCGCGTCCGCAGAGACGCAGCAAGGAAATGTGTGAACATTTCCAGCCCCCCAGCAAACGGTTCCGCAATGGGATGCTTGAGATGAGCAATGATGCCGATACGCATAGGAACCCACCGTGTGCCGCCGCTGCATTGCGACGTGGTCAAAAGTTCGTCGAGATTGTCCGATGCAGGCGCCGCTAGCGGCCTGGAGACATGATCCGCCGTTGACCATGTCGCACAGCCAAAACGACACATCCGCGACTTTGTTCCGGCAACGCGGTTGGTGGACGTCAACTGCCGGCGAGACGCTGGTGATCTGGTCGGCCAGACGGTCGTGCTTGACGAACTGATCGCCAACATTCGGGACAACCTGAAGGCTAGGCGCTAAGACCTCGTCCCCGTTGCCGGCGGCTGGCAGCGCGGCTTCTCCAAGTTTGGTATGGAAAAAGTCGCCGGACTTGCGTCCTGGGAACATCTGCTGATCCTGCAAATGCTCCACCAATAACGAGTCAGCTTCGTCGCCCTCCCGTCGGCGTTCCCGCCCAAATCGGCATTGACGTTGCCCCCAAGTTTCATCCAGTTCTGAGTTCGCTCTGAGGGTTGGATTTTGGGTTTGGGTTGCGGGGAGCGTCTTGATCTGTGGCGGAGCCCGCAAGTGAGCGGAGCCCCAGATCACGGCGCGGGTGGAAGTTGC
>JANOCI010000007.1:0-64781 GCA_031412095.1 Allobosea sp. | reverse complement strand
TGAGCCACAGCGGGCAGGGCGGACAAAGGATTGGTCTCGGCCTCGTTTTCGGCTTGGTCTTCATCGCCGCCGGGCTCGCCTTCAAGTTGTCCGCCGTGCCGTTCCACATGTGGACGCCGGATGTCTATGAGGGAGCGCCGACTGCTGTGACGGCGTTCCTGGCCGGAGCCCCGAAGATGGCGGCGATGGCGATGACGGTGCGCATCTTCGTCGGGGCGTTTCCTGGCGCCATCGCTGATTGGCGGCAGATCATCATCTTCATCTCGGTCGCCTCGATGGCGCTTGGCGCATTCGCTGCAATTGGCCAACGGAACATCAAACGGCTGATGGCCTATTCCTCGATCGGACACATGGGCTTTGCGCTCGTCGGCCTCGCTGCGGGCAGCCTCAACGGCGTGCAGGGCGTGGCCATCTATATGGCGATCTACCTCATGATGACGCTTGGCGCATTCGCCTGCATCCTGTGCATGCGCCGCGATGGACGCATGGTCGAGGACATCGAGGAACTGGGCGGGCTCTCGCAGTCGCAGCCGCTGATGGCGTTCTGCCTTGCGATGCTGCTCTTTTCGCTGGCGGGCATCCCGCCGCTCGCCGGCTTCTTCGCCAAGTTCTATGTCTTCACCGCCGCCATAGAGGCCAAGTTGTACTATGTCGCGGTGCTTGGCGTGGTCGCCAGCGTCATCGCCGCCTATTACTATCTGCGCATCGTGAAGATCATGTACTTCGACACGCCGAAGGGCGAATTCGAAACCATGACGCCAGCGCTCAAGGGTGTCCTGACAGTTTCGAGCTTCTCGATGCTCATATTCTGGCTGGTGCCTGGCCCGCTCGTGTCGTCGGCGCTGGCTGCGGCGAAGTCATTGTTCTGAGGGCAGGGCGCTGGCCATCCTGCTTGCGCCCAAGGCCATCGCCGCCGGTCATTCCATCGTCCACCGCGCTTCGGTCGCCTCCACCATGGACGAAGCCCGCGCCTACGTGATGCAGGGCGGCGCTGGGCCGTGCTGGTTCGTGGCTGATGAGCAGACGGGCGGTAGAGGCCGCCATGGCCGCACCTGGATTTCGCCGCCTGGCAACCTGCATGCGACGCTGGCGATCACGAGCCCGTGCGATCCGTCCATTGCCCCTGAACTGGGGTTCGTCGCGGGCCTTGCCCTTCACCGCGCGGTGGCCGCGGCGACCACGTTCCATTATCCCGAACTTGCCATCAAGTGGCCGAACGACTTGCTGTTCGGCGGGGCAAAGGTCGCTGGCGTGCTGCTGGAGGGCATGCAGGTGCGCGGGGCGTTCGCGGTGCTGATCGGCTTCGGCGTCAATGCGGCCTCCGCTCCGCGAGGCCTTCCGTATCCAGTGGCGTCGCTTGCCTCGCAGCCTGGAGCGCCGGATGCGGCCGATCTCCTTCGCGAACTCAGCGCGAGCTGGGTACACGCACATCAGATTTGGCGCTCTGGTTTCGCGCGGATACGCGCTGATTGGCTGGCGGTGGCCCATGGCGTTGGCGCTTCGGTCCGCGTGCGTCCTCCGGCGGGCGAAATCCGCGGCATCATGCGGGGCATCGACGATCGAGGCTGTCTGCTTCTGGACACACCGCAGGGCGAAGTGAAGATTGACGCCGGCGATCTGTTCTTTGCTGATTGACGGGCGCGCCAATCCCCTTACTGACATGGCATGGCAAAAACAGATCAAATCGTCTTCTGTCCGCTCGGCGGTCTCGGCGAAATCGGCATGAACGTGGCGCTTTATGGCTTCGGGCCAGAGAAATCGCGCAAGTGGATCATGGTCGATCTCGGCATGACGTTCGCAGGGCCGGAAGCTCCCGGCGTTGACATCGTGCTGCCAGACCTCAGCTTCATCACGCAGCGGTCCAAGGACCTGCTAGGGATCTTCATCACGCACGCGCATGAGGATCACATCGGCGCGCTGGCGACTTTTTGGCCCAAGCTGCGCGCTCCAGTCTACTGCACGCAATTCGCGGCAGGGCTGATCTCGACCCGCAAGCTCCAGGAGCCAGGCGCACCGAAGGTGCCGCTCAAGGTCGTCGTGCCTGGCGTGCCCATCGTGCTTGGGCCGTTTTCGGTTGAGTACATCAAGATGGCGCACTCGATCCCGCAAAGCTGCGGGCTCGCCATCCGCACCGAGGCCGGGCTGGTCGTCCATACGGGCGACTGGAAGATCGACGACACGCCCCATGTGGGCTGGCCGACCGACAAGAAGCGCCTGACCGAACTGGGCGACGAAGGCGTGCTGGCGATGATCTGCGACTCGACCAACGTCATGCGTGATGGCGTCAGTCCTGGTGAGGCTGACGTCGCGAAGACGCTTGCCGAGCAGATCGCCTCTGCGCCCGGACGCGTCGCGGTCACGACCTTCGCATCCAACGTGGCGCGCATCCGCGCTGTGGCCGAAGCCTCGGCCGCGTGCGGTCGCGAACTGGTCGTCGTCGGCCGCGCCATGGAGCGCGTCATCGATGTCGCACGCGAATGCGGCATGCTCGACGACCTGCCCGAGTTCCGTTCGTCGCAAACGTACGGCTACCTGCCGCGTGAAAAAGTCGTCGCCTTGCTGACAGGCAGCCAAGGCGAGCCGCGCGCCGCCTTGTCGCGCATCGCGATGGACGAGCACCCGGAGATCGCCCTTTCCCCCGGCGATCGCGTGATTTTCTCCTCGCGCACCATTCCGGGAAATGAAAAAGCCGTTGGCGCAGTGCACAATGCGCTCGCCGAGCAGCAGATAGAGATCGTCACCGACAGGCAGGCGCTCGTCCATGTCTCGGGCCATCCTCGCCGCGAGGAGATGAAGCAGATGTATGCTTGGGTGCGTCCGCGGATCGCGATCCCGGCGCACGGCGAGCCGCTGCATCTGTCGGAGCATGCCCGGCTTGCGACGGAGCTCAAGGTTCCCCATGTCCTCGTCGTCAACAATGGCGACATGGTCGCGCTTGATCCGGCAGGTCCCCGCAAGATCGACGACGTCGCCGCCGGGCGCATCTATCAGGACGGCATGCTGCGGATTGCCGCGTCGACACGGACGATTCCCGATCGCCGGAAGCTGTCGTTCGCCGGGGTGGTGTCCATCGCCATCGCCATCGATGACAAGGGCAACATCGCCGGCGATCTGGAGATCGCGTGCATGGGCCTGCCTGACAAGACCGACGAGGGCGACACTTTCGAGGACGTGGTCAACGATGCCGTTCTTGACCTGGTCGAGAACATGCCGAAGCAGCGTCGCCGCGACCCTGACGGGCTGCGCACTTCGATCGAGAAGGCCATCCGTGGCGCGGTCAACGAGGAGTGGGGCAAGAAGCCCGTGGTGCACGCGCTGGTGATCGAGGTCTAGCTCATCATCGATTGCATCCCGAGTTTCGGAAGTTGCGGATGCGCGGATTTGCGGATGATGCTCACCGGCCGATCATCACTCTGAGCAAGGCGGACCTTCAAAGGAGCGGCAATGATCGGACGGCTCAATCACGTGGCGATCGCCGTCAGCGACATCGACGCTGCGGCCGCGGTCTACCGCGACACGCTCGGCGCGGTGGTGACGGCTAGGCAAAGCCTGCCGGAGCACGGCGTGACGGTCGTCTTCGTCGAATTGCCGAACACCAAGATCGAACTGCTCGAGCCTTTGGGCGTGGGCTCGCCCATTGCGAGGTTCCTGGAACGGAACGCGGATGGCGGCATCCATCACATTTGCTATGAGGTGGACGACATCATCGCGGCGCGCGACCGGATGGTGAAGGCTGGCGCCCGCGTCCTCGGCGATGGCGAGCCGAAGATTGGCGCGCATGGCAAACCGGTGATTTTCCTGCACCCGAAGGATTTCTGCGGAACGCTCACCGAGTTGGAGCAAGTCTGATCAGTCCGTGCTGATTTGCCGTGCAGGACGGCCATGCCTGCCAACACAAACCATCTGGAAACATGCCATGTCACTGCTTGCTGGGTTTGCGGTCTACTTTGTCATCTGGTGGATGGTCCTGTTCTGCATCTTGCCGTTGAACGTTAAAAGCCAGGCCGAGACAGGCGAGGTGGCGAAAGGCACTGAACCGGGCGCGCCGGCAGCGCCTCAACTGGCGCGGAAGGCCGTCATCACCAGCATCGTCGCCTTTGTGATCTTCCTGGGCGTCTATGTGCTGTGGGATTGGATCGACATCTGAGCATGGCGCGTATGGGCTGGCCGGGTTCGCGCCTTGAGCATGCTGTCAATCATGATCTGAGCGAATGTCAGTCAAAACGGCGGCGAAGCACGCTGCGGCGGGCACGGGGTGAAGCAGCACTCACCTTTTGAACTGCCCAGATTATGGACGTTGGTCGGGCGCGGGCAAAAGAAAAAGGCAAGACCGAAGTCTTGCCTTGTGAATTTGTTTTTCCCATCGAATGGCGCGTTTAGCAACGCGTTCTCGCTTTCAACGGGTGTTTGCTCCTCCCGAGACCTGGACCGCTTGACGCTTTCTTGAAGCGCCGACGCTGACCAACGACTGAAACGCTATATGAACTTCCAATGACTGTCATCATTTTTAGCATGCCATGCCTCATTTTTCTGCATGGCTGCCGGTCGCGCCGAGGCATGGCTTCGGTCGCCTGGCGCGGTACTTCATGCCTTGTCAATGCCGTGATCAATCGCTACCGAACCACGTAATATCCCCAGGAATTGGACTTTGGAGCACATGATGAAAGCGCGTCTTTTGAAATCCGGATTCGCCGCGGCATTCTTGGCGGCCATTGCTGCGACGCCTGCCACGATTGGCGCTGCGGCGGCGCAGGGTGCGCTCGACCCACAAAACACGCTTGTCCTGCAGACCAAGGATGGCCCGGTCACCATCCGGCTGAGGCCTGACTTGGCGCCAAAGCATGTCGAGCAGATCAAGACCCTGACCAAGCGCGGCTTTTACGACGGCATCGTGTTCCACCGGGTCATCGACGGCTTCATGGCGCAGACCGGCGATCCGACCGGCACCGGCCGGTCCGACCTGCCGAACATCCCGGCTGAGTTCTCGCGCGAGCCTTTCAAGGCGGGTTCGCTCGGCATGGCCCGGGCGCAGGATCCGAACTCGGCAAATTCCCAGTTCTTTCTGTGCTACGAGGGTTGCGGGCCGTTGACAGGGCAGTACACATTGTTTGGCGAGGTCGTGTCCGGCATGGATGCGGTCCGCAAGATCAAGAAGGGCGACAGCGCGGCCAACGGCTCCGTGCGCGGGCCTGACAAGATCGTAAGCCTGAAACTGCTGGCCGACGCGCGCTGAAGATTTTGACCTCCTGAACCTGAAGAGACTGACATGAGCCTTGATCCTGAAAACACGATTGTCCTCGAAACAAGCAAGGGCAAGGTTGTCATTGCGTTGCGTCCTGACCTGGCGCCAAAGCATGTGGGGCAGATCAAGATGCTCGCGCGCCAGGGGTTCTACGACGGCATCAAGTTCCACCGCGTGATCCCTGGCTTCATGGCGCAGACAGGCTGCCCGCGCGGCACAGGCACCGGGGGCTCGGACCTTGACGACCTGAAGCAGGAGTTCTCCGCCGAGCGTCACGTCCGCGGCGTGTGTTCGATGGCAAGGTCGTCGAACCCCAATTCGGCCAACTCGCAGTTCTTCATCTGCTTCGACGATGCGACTTTCCTCGACAAGCAGTACACGGTCTGGGGCCAGGTGGTTGAAGGCATGGAGAATGTTGACAAGATCAACAAGGGCGAGCCACCGCGCGAGCCTGACTCGATCGTGACGATGAAGGTAATGGCCGACGCCTGATCCCTGCTCCGGAAGAGCCATCTGATGGATGTCGCGCAGTTTGATTTTCATCTGCCGGACAGGTGCATTGCGCTGCGTCCCGCGGAGCCTCGCGACGCTGCCCGCATGCTCGTCGTCCGTCCGGGGTCGCAGAAACCCCTGGCCGATCATCAGGTGTCCGATCTCGTCGACTTTCTAGCGCCTGGCGACGTGCTGGTCCTCAACGACACACGCGTGATTCCCTCCCGGCTTCATGGCTTGCGCCAGAGGGAGGGAACGACGGCGCGGGTCGAGATCATGCTTCATAAACGTGAAGGCGGCTCTCGCTGGCGCTCCTTCGCGCGGCCTGCCAAAAAGCTGAACGTCGGCGATCGTCTGCGTTTCGGACACGGCCCCGACGGCTCCCCATGCCTGCTGGGCGGCATGGGTGCCGTTGTCGCGGAGAAGGGCGAAGCCGGCGAGGTGATCCTCGATTTCGAGTTCACCGGCTCGGTCCTGGATGAAGCGATCGCGCGCCTCGGCGCTTTGCCGCTTCCGCCCTACATCGCCGGCAAGCGACCGACCGACCAGCGCGACGCGGTCGATTACCAGACCGTCTATGCGCGGGAGGACGGCGCAGTCGCCGCGCCCACTGCGGGCCTCCATTTCACGGATGATCTGTTCCACCGGCTTGCCGCGCACGGGGTCTCCCGCGAGTTCGTGACGCTGCACGTCGGGGCGGGAACATTCCTGCCCGTGAAGGCGCTAGACACGCGGGAGCACAGGATGCACGCCGAGTGGGGCTCCATCTCGCATGATGTCGCGGAGCGGCTCAATGCCGCGCGCGCCGCGGGCGGGCGAATCGTCGCCGTCGGCACGACGTCCCTGCGCCTTTTGGAGAGCGCAGCCTTGCCCGACGGAACGATCGCGCCGTTTTCCGGCGATACGGCCATCTTCATAACGCCTGGGCACCGATTTCGCGGCGTGGATCTGCTGATGACCAACTTTCACCTGCCGCAATCGACGTTGTTCATGTTGGTCAGCGCGTTCAGCGGCCTGCAGACGATGCGCGCGGCGTACGGACATGCGATAGAAGCGGACTACCGGTTTTATTCATATGGCGACGCAAGCCTGCTCTATCCGGCTTCGGCCTGAGGCCGCTTCCTGGCGAAGTGTCTCGCGTTGTCCGTTGCGCTGTGCTAACTCCCGCGTTAAATCCACGAACAAATGTAGACCATTCAACATGACCGACAATTTCCTGCGCGAAATCGATGAGGAAGTCCGCCGCGACAAGGCCGCAGACCTCTGGAAGAAGCATGGCAACGTCGTCATCATCTTGCTCGTGCTGCTTGTGGCAGGGGTCGGCGCGTGGCGTTTCTGGCAGTTTCGGCAATTGCAGGCAGCGCAAGCAGTCAGCGCCAGGTTTGAAGGCGCGCTGAAGGCCTCACGAGAGAACCGCGCTGAGGACGCCGAGAAGGCGCTGGGCGAACTCGCGCGCGATGGCGGCTTCGGATACAACCTGATGGCGCGCTTCAGGGCAGCTGCCGAAGTCGCGCGGCGAGAGCCCGCGGAGGGCGCGGCGGCATTCGACGCATTGGCGGCGGATGCTGCGGTCGACCAGGTGTTCCGCGACCTGGCGCGGCTTCGCTCCGCCATGCTGAAGCTTGACGGCGCGCCATATGCGGAGATCAAGACCGCTCTGGAGCCGCTCGCGGCAGCAAACGGCGTCTGGCGGCACACTGCCCGTGAGATGCTGGGCGTGTCGGCCTTGAAGGCGGCAAACATGGAGGATGCCGGCCGTTGGTTCGATCAGGTCGCAGTGGACCGTGATGCGCCGCAGGCGCTTCGCCAGCGCGCCGACCTGTACCTTGCGCTGGTGCGAGCCGGGCCGGTTGACGTTAAGTGACTGCCACCGTCGCCATCATCGGCCGTCCCAACGTTGGGAAGTCCACGCTGTTCAACCGTCTTGTGGGACGGAAGCTGGCGCTTGTCGACGATACGCCAGGGGTCACGCGCGACCGGCGCGAAGGCGAGGCGACCCTTGGACCCCTGCGCTTCACCATCATCGACACGGCAGGGCTTGAGGATGCGCCGGACGGCTCGCTCGCCCACCGCATGCGGGTGCAGACCGAGACGGCGATCGCAGATGCCGATGTCATCCTGTTCGTGATCGACGCGCGCGCCGGCATCACGCCCTCGGACCGTCCGTTCGCTGAACTCGTGCGCCGTTCCGGCAAGCATGTGATCCTTCTCGCCAACAAGGCCGAGGGCAGCAAGGGTGCCGCCGGCACCTATGAGGCATACGAACTCGGGCTCGGCGAGCCGATCCCTTTTTCCGCCGAGCATGGCGAAGGCACCGCCGATCTGGCCCAGGCGCTCATCCCGTTGATCGGCATAGATGCTGACGAAGATGAGTTCAGCGAGGATCAGGCGCACGACGACGCGTTGGGCGAGGATGTCGACATCGACCGCGCGCCGCCCGAGCGTCCCTTGCGCGTCGCCATCATCGGGCGTCCGAACGCCGGCAAATCTACGCTCATCAATGCCTTGATCGGCGAGGACCGGCTCTTGACCGGACCGGAAGCGGGCATCACCCGCGATTCCATCTCGATCGACTGGGAATGGCGCAACAGGCGGGTCAAGCTTTTCGATACGGCCGGCATGCGCAAGCGCGCGCGCGTGGTCGAGAAGCTCGAGAAGCTCTCCGTCTCCGACGGCCTGCGTGCGATCCGTTTCGCCGAAGTGGTGGTCGTCCTGTTGGACGCCACGATACCATTCGAAAAGCAGGATCTGACGCTGGTCGACCTGATCGAGCGGGAGGGGCGGGCGGTCGTCATCGGCCTCAACAAATGGGACCTCGTGGCGGATCAGCCCGGCCTGCTCAAGGAATTGCGCGAGGAATGCGACCGCATGCTGGCGCAGGTGCGCGGCGTGACCTGCGTTCCGCTCTCCGGCCTGAGCGGGCAGGGCCTTGACCGGTTGATGGAGGCTGTGATGAAGGCGGCCGACGTGTGGAACACGCGCATCTCGACCGCCAGGCTCAACAAGTGGCTGGCTGACGTGCTGTCGCATCATCCTCCGCCTGCGGTCGCTGGCCGGCGCATCAAGATCCGCTACATGACCCAGCCGAAGTCGCGCCCGCCGACCTTTGTGCTGTTCGGCAACCAGCTTCCCGACCTGCCGACGGCGTACAAGCGTTACCTGACGCATGGCCTGCGCGAGGCTTTCAACCTTCCGGGCACGCCGATCCGCTTCAACCTGCGGGCTGGCGACAATCCTTATTCCGACGGACGGGGCAGCGGCAGCGACCGGGACAGGTAGTTCACGCGAGCGGGCGAAAAGTCACCCGGACAGCAAGCAACTCTCATCTTCATGAGCCTGTCGGCCCTCATCCTGAACCTGTCGAAGGACGAACTCAAATTTTGCACGCTGCTGGGACTCCTCCTTCGACAGGCTCAGGATGAGGACCGTTGGTGGGATGCTTCGACCTTCAACCGGGCATTTGCGGCGTCTTGATCGAGCCTGTCGGAAAATCGTAGATCAAGCCAGTCCGGCTCCATTCCGGCGACAGCAGCCTCACGATATCGGCAGCGAGCTCTTCTGGCGTGCGAAGGCTCTCGGGGTTTTCCCCTGGCATTGCATCGGCCCGCATCCGTGTCCTCAAAGGCCCGGGATTGACCAGCATGACCTTGACGTCCGTTGTCGCCGTTTCGGCGGCATAGGTGCGGGCCAGCGCCTCGACGGCTGCTTTCGAGACGGCGTATGGGCCCCAGTATGCAGCGGCTTTATGGGCCGCTCCTGATGTCACGAAAGCCGCGCGGCCTGCGTCCGATGCCCTGAGCAGCGCATCCATGGCCTTGATCAATCGCCAGTTCGCCGTGACGTTGATGTCGATGACCGTTTGCCATTCCTTCGCCGACACGTGCCCGAGCGGCGCCAGCGGGCCCAGCACGCCGGCATTGCCGAACAGGATGTCGAGCTTGCCCCAGCGCTGCCCTATGGCTTCGCCCAATCTGTCGAGCGCGTCGAAGTCGCCGAGGTCAAGCGGCACGAGGGTCGCGGACGCGCCGAGCGCGACGATCTCGTCATCCAGTTCCTCCAGCGCACCCTGCGTGCGGGCGACCGCAACAATGTGCGCGCCGTGACGCGCCAACTCCAGCGCGACGGCGCGGCCGATGCCGCGTGATGCGCCCGTGACGAGGGCGACACGATTCTTCAAGGTCATCTGCCGTGTCCGTCTTTGCAGGTCAGCGAGCTTCGCCCTTGGTCAGCCAGCTTCGGCCAGCAAAGAGAGCTGCTGTTTTTCGCTTTCGCCGACCTGGTCGGTCAGTCCGGTGGGATAGTCGCCGGTGAAGCAATGGTCCGTATATTGCGGCCTGACCGGGTCGCGGCCCTGCGGATGGCCCATCGCGCGATAGATGCCGTTCACGGAGAGGAACGCCAGCGTGTCGCACCCGATGAACTGGCGCATCTCCTCAAGCGAATGCGTGGCCGCGAGCAGCTTGTCCTTCTGCGGCGTGTCGATGCCGTAATAATCCGGATGCGTGATCGGCGGCGACGAGATGCGGAAATGGACTTCGCGCGCGCCGGCTTCACGCATCATCTTCACGATCTTGACGGACGTGGTGCCCCGCACGATGGAATCGTCGATCAGGACGATGCTCTTGCCGTCGACTACGCTCCGGTTGGCGCTGTGCTTCATGCGCACGCCCAGCTCCCGCACCGATTGGGTGGGCTGAATGAAAGTGCGGCCGACGTAGTGGTTCCGGATGATGCCGAGCTCGAAGGGAATGCCGCTCCCTTGCGCATATCCAAGCGCCGCTGGAACGCCGGAATCGGGCACCGGAACAACGACGTCGGCGATGGCCGGAGCCTCGAGGGCCAGTTCGAGGCCCATAGATTTGCGCCGCTCATAGACGCTGACCCCTTTCATCATCGAATCGGGCCGCGCAAAATACACAGCTTCGAAGATGCAGGGCCGCTCATGCTTGGGCGGAAACGGCTTATGGCTCTCGATGCCGAGTTCGGAGATGATCACGACTTCGCCGTTCTCGACCTCGCGGACGAAGGCGGCCCCGATGATGTCAAGCGCGCATGTCTCGGATGCGAGGATGTACCGCCCGTCCAGTTCGCCGATCACGAGCGGACGGATGCCGAGCGGATCGCGGGCGCCGACCAGCTTCTTGTTGGTGAGCGCCACCAGCGAATATGCCCCTTCGAGCTGCCGCAGCGCATCGACGAAACGGTCGATGAAGCGTGACTTCCTGCTGCGGGCCACGAGATGCAGCACGACCTCGGTGTCTGACGTGGACTGGTAGATGGCCCCGTCCCGGATCAGCTGGCGGCGCAAGCTCAGCCCGTTGGTCAGGTTGCCGTTATGGGCTACGGCGAAGCCGCCTTGGTCAAGCTCCGCAAAGAGCGGCTGCACGTTCCTGAGGATGGTTTCGCCGGTCGTCGAATAGCGCACGTGGCCGATCGCGGCGTGGCCAGGCAGGCGGTCCATCACATGCCTGTCCGAGAATGTGTCGCCGACCAGCCCGAGCCGCCGCTCCGAATGAAAACGCCCGGCGTCGAAGCTCACGATCCCGGCCGCCTCTTGTCCGCGGTGCTGCAGCGCGTGCAGGCCCAAAGCGGTGATGGCGGACGCATCCGGATGCCCGAATATGCCGAAGACCCCGCACTCCTCGCGCAGGGTGTCGCCTTCCAAGTCGTCAAACCGGTCGATCATCTGCACTCCGTCTGTCCTGTGCGCCCTGGCAGGACGCAAATGGATCTTCGCGGGTCCTGCTCTATGAATATCAGGGTCTCGCCGCCGGCGCGGGTTGCCTGTTGGCGTTATCCACCGTGCGCTGAAGCGCGGCCCGGTCCACCTGACCGCCCGGAGCCTCGCTGCGGCGCTGCGGCGGCTGGGTCGGGGCAAGCTGTACAGGCGGCCTCGGCTCTTCTGCGGGCGCATCGGTGGGGGCGCCGGTCCGCGGCGTCAAATTCTTGATGAAGCTGGTGTCGATGTCCTGCGGCAGCATCGAGAGCAGCGTCTTGCCGGACGATTCGAGCAGCGGCTTGCTTCTCGCGTCCCGGATCCAGTCCGGCTGGCGGCTCTCCTGGACAAGCATGGTCCAGAGCAGGAAGCCAACCACGGCCAGAAGCAGGCCCCTTGCGGCGCCGAACGCCAGCCCAAGCGTCCGGTCGAGCGCTCCGATCCGCGAATCGAGCACGAAATCAGAAATGCGGGCGGTGATCAGCGAGACGATGACGAGGGTGACAAGGAAGATGGCGGCGATGGCGATGACCAGCGCGAACGTGTCCTGTTTCACGTGCTGCTTCACAAAGGGCAGCAGCGACGGGTGCAGGCTCCATGCCGCGACGGCCGCAGCCACCCACGAGGCGATGGAGAGCACCTCCCGAGTGAAGCCACGGACAGCAGCGAGCAGCGCCGAGAGAACGACCACGCCCAGAACGATCAAATCGAGGATTGTCAAAGACATGAGATCATTGCCGTCCTGATGGCCAACGGGCGACGTGCTGCTTTGCACATCGCATCCGTATGAACCCTATAGCTGCTGCCGCGCGCTTCGTCACGCTAGGCGATCATCTTTCGTCATCGGTGTTGCCCGCATGGCGCACACGCTTGGGGGCCGTGGCTGCGATCGATGCGACAAGATCGGCGACATGCGAAGTTGCGGTCGCGATCATGCCGCGCATGTCCGCAGCATCGGGCGCGGCCGGCGCCACCACGCGGGCGAAGCCAAGCTTGCCGGCCTCCTTGATCCGCGCGCTGGCGAGCGAAACGGGCCTGATGGCGCCGGATAGCGCGATCTCCCCGAAATAGACCGCATCGCCGGGAAGGACGGCTCCGGTCATCGACGATATGAGCGACGCAGCTACGGCGAGATCAGCCGCCGGTTCCTGGACGCGCAGCCCGCCCGCGACGTTCAGATACACATCATGGCCGGACAGCCTGAGGCCGCCATGGGTGTCGAGCACCGCCAGAACCATCGCCAGGCGGTTCGGATCCCATCCGACCACAGCCCTTCGCGGCGTGCCAAGCGCCGTCGGCGCGACCAGCGCCTGAATTTCGACGAGCACGGGACGTGTGCCTTCCATTCCGGCGAACACCGCTGCGCCAGGCGCTGAAAGATCACGTCCCGCCAGGAACAGGGCGGAAGGATTGACGACTTCGGCGAGCCCCTTGCCCGTCATTTCAAACACGCCGATCTCGTCGGTCGGCCCGAAGCGATTCTTTTGTGCCCTCAGCACGCGGAAGGCATGCCCGCCTTCACCCTCGAAGGAGATCACGGCGTCGACCATATGCTCGACGACCCGCGGGCCCGCGATCTGCCCGTCCTTGGTGACGTGTCCGACAAGGATGATGCAGGCGCCGCTGGTCTTGGCGAAACGGATCAGGGCCTGCGCCGAGCCGCGCACCTGCGTCACGGTTCCGGGAGCCGAGTCGACGTCGCCGGTCCACATGGTCTGGATCGAGTCGATCACGACCAGCGCAGGCGCGCCAGTCTGCGACAGCGTCGCGATGATGTCTTCGACATTGGTCTCCGACGCCAGTTCCACGGCGGTGTCCGACATGCCGAGCCGTTCCGCCCGCAGACGGACCTGCGCCACCGCCTCTTCGCCGGAGACGTACACCACCCTGTGGCCAGCCTTCGCCAGCGCACCGCAGGCTTGCGTGAGCAACGTGGATTTCCCGATGCCTGGATCTCCGCCGATCAGCAGCACCGAGCCGCGCACGAAGCCGCCGCCCGTGACCCGGTCGAGTTCCGCCATGCCGGACATGGTGCGCGGCGCATCCTGGATTTCGCCCTTGAGACTTTCCAGCGCGAAGACCCGGCCTCGGGACTTTCCAGCTTGAGACCTGCCCCCGCCGGGCAGGGGCGGCGCGGCGCCCTCCTCGACGATGGTGCTCCATTCGCCGCAGGCGTCGCATTTTCCTTGCCAGCGCTGATAGACCGCTCCGCAGTTCTGGCAGTTGAATGATGAGCCGCGCCGCGCCATCAGGCTTCCAAATAGCTGCGCTGGTAGCGCCGCCCTAGATTGGTGAGCATCTCGTAGCCCACGGTTTTGGCGCTGGCCGCGACAGCGTCGATGTCGAGGCCATCGCCGATCAAGACCACTTCCGCGCCACGGACCGCGCTGCCCGCCGGCGCGTCGCTGACGTCGACGATGATCAGGTCCATGGAGACGGTGCCGGCGAACGGGCAGCGCACCCCATCGAGCAGGACATGGCCGCCGGGCGCGATGTCGGTGCAGCTCGCGTTGCGCGGATAGCCGTCGGCATAGCCCATCTGGATAGTGGCGAGCTTGCGCTGGCCGTTGGCATGCCAACGGCTGTTGTAGCCAACGCCTCCGCCATCCGAAACGATGCGCGTCTGAAGGATCCGCGATGTCAGCCTGATCACGGGCTGCATCGGGTTGCTGCGATGCGGGGTCGGATTGCCGCCGTAGAGCGCAAAGCCGGGCCTTGTCAGCTCATAGGGCCGGGCGCCGGCGAGAAAATGTCCCGACGAGTTCAGCAGCGATCCAGGCAACTCCGGGAACAGCTCTGCGATCGCCGCGAACGCTGTGACTTGCCTGAGATTGGCGACATCCTCCGGCATCTCGGCCGCGCTCAAGTGGGTCATCAAAAGGCTGGGGGCCAGTGCTTCGAAAGCTCCTTCCGACGCCAGCTTATCAACTTCAGCGACGCTGAGGCCAAGGCGGTTCATGCCGGTGTCGACATGGATCGCGCAGGGCTGGCCGCCGCCCATGCGGCTCCATTCGGCGATCTCATCGCCGCTGCCCAGGACCGGCCGCGCGTCGATCGCCAGAAGGTGCGGCGCTGCTCCCGGAAGAAGTCCGTTGAGCACATAGATGACCGCATCCCTCGCGACCGCCCGCACTCGGCGCGCCTCCGAAAGATGCGCGACGAAGAACGTGCGGCATCCAGCCTTTGCCAGCGCCGGAACGACTTTTTCAATGCCGCATCCGTACGCATCCGCCTTCACGACGGCCCCGCACTCGGCTGATGGCGCGCGGGCGCCCAGCAGCCGCCAATTGGCGACGATGGCTGCAAGGTCAATGGTGAGGTTTGCGCCGAACTCGGAAGACGCAGCATTGTTCATGAAGAGGCTGCCCGTACGCAGGAAGCGCGGTGTGGCGGCGACACCAGTCGTTGTGCAGGCATGGCCCTCACTCCAGCCGTTCGGGCATGTGGTCGGCGGCGGCGAGGTCGGAGAACCGCGTCACCTCGGCGTCGAACTGCAGCTGGACCGTTCCGGTGGGGCCATGGCGCTGCTTGCCGATGATCAGCTCGGCCTTGCCGTGGATCGCCTCCATCTCCGCCTGCCACTTGAAGTGCTCTTCGGTGCCGATCTTGGGCTCGCGGTTTTTGACGTAATACTCGTCGCGGAACACGAACATGACCACGTCGGCATCCTGCTCGATGGAGCCGGATTCGCGCAGGTCCTGCAGTTGCGGGCGCTTGTCGTCGCGCGATTCGACGCCGCGCGAGAGCTGCGACAGCGCGATGACCGGAACGTTCAGTTCCTTGGCGAGCGCCTTGAGCCCGGTGGTGATCTCCGTCACCTCCTGCACGCGGTTGTCGCCCTTCTTCGACGAGCCGGACAGGAGCTGGAGATAGTCGATGAACAGGATGTCGAGGCCGCGCTGGCGCTTGAGCCGCCGGGCCCTCGCCACCAGTTGGGCGATGGAGATGCCGCCGGTCTGGTCGATGTAGAGCGGCATCTTCTCGATGTCCGCCGCCACATCCGAAAGGCGATAGAACTCCTGCTCGGTGATCTTGCCCTGCCTGATCTTGTAGGACGATATGCCGGACTGCTCGGCCACGATGCGGGTGGCGAGCTGCTCCGCCGACATTTCCAGCGAAAAGAACCCGACGATCGCGCCGTTCACGGTCTTGACCGCGCCGTCGGGCTCCTTCTCGCTCTTGTAGGCCTTCGCCATGTTGAACGCGATGTTGGTGGCCAGCGAGGTCTTGCCCATGGCGGGGCGTCCCGCGATGATGATCAGGTCGGAATTCTGGAAGCCGCCCATGCGTTGATCGAGATCGCGCAGCCCCGTGGCAATGCCAGACAAGCCGCCGTCCCGCTCATAGGCGCGGGCCGCCATGTCGATGGCTGTCGCCATGGCCGATGAGAACGCCTGGAAGCCGCCTTCGTAGCGGCCCTTTTCGGCGAGCGCGAACAGCTTTCGCTCCGCCTCCTCAATCTGCTCGCGCGGAGGGTTGTCGACGGGGGAATCGTAGGCGACGTTGACCAGGTCCTCGCCGACCGTGATCAGGTTCCTGCGGATGGCGAGATCGTAGATCGTCTGGCCATAGTCGCCGGCGTTGATCACCGTCGTCGCCTCAGCCGCGAGACGGGCGAGATATTGGCTCACCGTGACGCCGCCGAGATCGGCATCGCCCAGGAAGGTCTTGAGCGTGATGGGATTGGCGATCTTGCCAGCTCTGATCAGGCTCGACGTCGTCTCATAGACACGCCGGTGCACGTCTTCGAAGAAATGTTCCGGCAGGAGGAAATCGGAGACGCGATAGAACGCGTCATTGTTGACCAGCAAGGCCCCCAGCAGCGCCTGCTCGGCCTCGATGTTGTGCGGCGCGACCCGGTAGGTCGCCTCCTGCGCGGCATCGAGCTTGGCTGTCAGGGCCTTCACGTTCGACATTGCTTGTCCCGTTTGAACCGATCTCTGATTGTATCATTCAATGCGGCGGCGAAAGGTCAAAAACGCAAGTCGCGACAATTTAAAGGCGTGATGCGAAAGGCCGCCCCGAAGCGGCCTTTCCGTGTAAGCGGCGATGGCCGGTGCGAAGCGTCGTTGCGACGCCGCGCACGCTGATGGCCTCACATTTCGGCGTTCGGGCCTGCCTCCGCAAGGGCTGCGCCGACCTCGAGGCCAAGATCGTCGAGATTGAATTCCTCGCGCACGTTGGTGGCTTCGCCTCGGGCCTGGCGTTCGGCTTCTTCGGCGCTCCGGGCCACGTTGACGGTGATGGAGCTCTCCACCTCGGGATGCAGCACGATAGCCATCGTATAGATGCCAAGGCTCTTGATGGGCTTGGTGATGATCACCTGGCCCTTGTCGACAGTGAAGCCGGATTCGTGCAGGGCAGCCGCGACGTCGCGCGCCGAGACGGAGCCGTACAGCGAACCGGAATCGCCGGCCTGGCGGATCAGCACATAGCTGGTGCCGTCGAGCTTCTCGGCGACAGTGGCGGCTTCGTTCTTGGCGTCGAGGTTGCGCACCTCGAGCTGCGCGCGCTGGTCGGCGAAGCGTTGCCTGTTGGCTTCGGTGGCGCGCAGGGCCTTGCCGCGGGCCAGGAGGAAATTGCGGCCGTAGCCGTCGCGGACGCGCACGACTTCGCCCATCTGGCCAAGTTTGGCGACGCGTTCGAGCAGGATGACTTCCATCGTGTTCTCCTAGAGGTTCAGGTGGTTGGCGGGTTGAAAGGCGGACGTGCTCCGCGCCGCGCCCGGAGGCGGAACGCAGCATCGAGAAAGCCGAAGATGGCGAGCAAGGGCGCGAGGATCGTCGCGCCGACCATCAGGCCCAGATAGACTGCGAACAGAAGGCCGGTCCGCATGGGACGGCCCATCGACAGTTCGTGGATGCCGGCGAGCCCGTTCAGCAGGAAGCCGGAGAAGAGTGCGCCAAGCACCGCCATGCCGAAAAAGCCAAAGAATCCCGGCATGAAGGCAAGGACGAGCGCAGCCGCCAGCACGCCGAGCGACTCCAGCGGCAGGTTGAGCTCTGCGATCATCGGCCAGGGCCGGGGCAGGCGCCCCGACATATGCACCGATTTCGCGGCCATCCAGAGATTCAGGCTCAGCATCGGCACGAAAGATGCGCCCGCCAGGAATGGGGCCCATGCCGCCAGCGTCGCCGCGACGTCGTCGATCTGCAGGCCGCCAGGAAGGTTGGGCGGGGAAAGGCCCGGCACCGAGCCCGAGAGCACCGCCTTGATCGAGCGCTGGATCGCCGTGCTGTAGGCCTCATGTGTTCCGGCGATCGCCATCGCTCCGACGAGCGTCACGAGCGCGGACGTGCCGACGATCCAGAGCATCAGGCGCCCGAGCGGGTACCACTCGGTCTTGCTTTGCTCATCGACCCGGCCGAGCAGCGCCAGAAAGGCGATGCCCCATGCCGGGAGCGCGATGCCGACCGCGAAGGCCAGGCCGGCCTGATAACGCAGGACGAGGCCGAGCGCCGCTGCGCCGACAATGGCCGCGACCAGGCCGGAGCGATGACGCCAGCCGAGAGCTGCGATGAAGATTGGAAGGGGGGCGGCATACGACAGCAGGAACGCCAGCGGAGATGGCGCAATCATGACTGCGAACAGGAGCGCGGACACAAGGCCTGCGCCGATGCCGGCGACTAGGTAACCCATCATCAAGTCCTGCTGTCCCACTGCTCGGACCATTCCGGCAGGGTGAGAAGCGCGAGGCGCTTCAACGATCCCGGCGGGTTTTCACCGCCGGGCGACGTCACGTGCTGAAAGTCAGCTGATCACGTAAGGCAGCAGGCCCAGGAAGCGGGCGCGCTTGATGGCTGTCGCCAGTTCGCGCTGCTTCTTGGCGCAGACAGCCGTGATCCGGGATGGGACGATCTTGCCGCGCTCAGAAATGTAGCGGGACAGAAGCTTGACGTCCTTGTAGTCGATCTTAGGGGCGCCTTCGCCCGAGAACGGGCAGGACTTGCGGCGGCGGAAGAACGGGCGGCGTGCACCAGCGGTCATGATCAGAACTCCTCGCCCGTGGTTTCGTCATCGTCGCGGCGGCGCGGCGGACGGTCGTCCCCAAAACGCTCACGGTCGCGGCGCTCGTCGCGCTCACGCTTCTGAAGCATGGCCGACGGGCCTTCCTCATGCTCCTCGACGCGGACGGTGATGAACCGCAGCACGTCTTCGTTGATGCGCATCTGGCGCTCCATCTCGGCCACCGCTGCCGGCGGGCCGGAGATGTTGAGCAGCGAGTAATGCGCCTTGCGGTTCTTTTTGATGCGGTACGCAAGGGACTTGACGCCCCAGTACTCCACCTTGCCGACCTTGCCGCCGCCTGTTTCGACAATCCCGCGGAACTGATCGATCAGGGCTTCCACAGCCTGCGCGCTCACGTCCTGGCGTGCCATGAAGATATGTTCGTAAAGAGCCATTGGCCTTCCTTCTGTTTCGTCTCCTGCGCCCCGGCGCAAAGCCCTTCGAGCCAAATCCCATGAGGCGGGACCATTGAAGTCACGCCGCGCGGAAGGCCCGATTTGCTGTCGAAGGCGGGAACAAGGAGCGTCGGGGTTGAACCCCTCGCGTGGCTGACAACGAATGCCACGCGCGCACTTTCAGCCCCCGGCCGAGGCAATCAGTGGCGGTTGGATACAGGAGCGGTTGCTGGATTGCAACAGCGAACGGCCCACCTTGTCGCCATCCTGTGCCGCCTTGC
This sequence comes from Allobosea sp., assembly GCA_031412095.1. Taxonomy (GTDB): domain Bacteria; phylum Pseudomonadota; class Alphaproteobacteria; order Rhizobiales; family Beijerinckiaceae; genus Allobosea. Next base: position 45,647 of record JANOCI010000007.1, on the reverse strand, counting down.
GCATTCCAGCAGTGCTCCGCCCGCTTGACGCAGCGCCCTGAGCAATGCGAATGCCGCGAGGTATTCAAGGCATTCAAGGCATTCAAGGCATTCAAGGCAAGCAAGGGCGCACCGCCATGACGACGGCATTGATCTTTCCCGGGCAGGGCAGCCAGTCCGTCGGCATGGGCCGGGCGATCGCGGATGCGTTTCCGCTGGCGCGCGCCGTCTTCACCGAGGTGGACGAGGCGCTTGGCCAGAAGCTGTCGCAGCTTATCTTCGAAGGACCGATCGAGGATTTGACGCTGACCGCCAATGCCCAGCCTGCGCTCATGGCCGTTTCGGTTGCGGTGGCCCGCGTGCTGGAGGCCGAGGCTGGCCTCGACTTGGTTCGCGACATCGCATTCGTCGCGGGGCATTCGCTCGGCGAGTATTCTGCGCTCGCAGTCGCCGGCGCCTTCTCGGTTGCGGATGCGGCGCGCTTGCTGCGCATCCGCGGCGACGCGATGCAGAAAGCCGTTCCGGCCGGACAAGGCGCGATGGCGGCGATGATCGGCATCGAGCTTGAAGCGGCGCGGGCGATCGCGGCGGACGCGGCCGAGGGAGACGTCTGCCAGGCGGCGAACGACAATGGTGGCGGCCAGGTCGTGCTTTCAGGCTCCAAGGCCGCCATCGAGCGAGCCATGGCCATCGCCGCAGTGCGCGGGGTGCGCCGCACCGTCTTGCTGCCGGTGTCCGCGCCCTTCCACTGCTCGCTCATGCAGCCGGCGGCGGACGCGATGCGCGACGCCCTGCAGCAGGTCAAGATGAATGCGCCCGCCGTACCGGTCATGGCGAATGTCGGCGCTGCGCCGCTGGTCAATCCTGCCGCGATCCGCGACAGCCTCGTCGCGCAGGTCACCGGAACCGTCCGCTGGCGCGAATGCGTCGAGGCGATGGCCGCAGCTGGCGTGTCGAGCTTTTTGGAAGTCGGCTCCGGCAAGGTCCTTACGGGCCTCGTCAAGCGGATCGCACCGTCGGCGGCGGCGACTGCAATCGGCAGCCCGGACGACATCGCGGCATTCATCGCGGCACGCAATTGAACAGGATCGGCCTCATGTTCTCACTTCAAGGCAAGACCGCCCTCGTCACGGGCGCCACTGGCGGCATCGGCGGCGCGATAGCCCGCGCGCTCGCAGCGCAGGGCGCGCGGGTCGCCGTATCCGGAACGCGCGTGCAGGCTCTGGACGCCCTGGTCGCGGAACTCGGCGGCGGGGCCGCGGCGTTGCCGTGCAATCTCTCCGACGCGGCATCGGTCGAAGCGCTGTTTCCGGCGGCGGATGCAGCGCTTGGACAGGTCGACATCCTCGTCAACAATGCCGGCATCACCCGCGACAACCTCTTCCTGAGAATGAAGGACGATGAGTGGGACCAGGTCATCGCTGTCAACCTCACCGCGTCGTTCCGGCTGATGCGCGCCGGCGTCAAGGGCATGATGCGCCGCCGCAGCGGCCGCATCATATCGATCGGCTCGGTCGTCGGGACGACCGGAAATCCCGGCCAGGGCAACTACGCAGCATCGAAGGCAGGCCTGATCGGCATGAGCAAAGCGCTCGCGGCGGAGGTCGCCAGCCGCGGCGTCACGGTCAACGTCGTTTCGCCAGGCTTCATCGAGTCGCCCATGACAGACGCGCTCAACGACAAGCAAAAGGAGTCGATCCTGGCGAACGTGCCGGCAGGACGGCTCGGGCAGGGCGCCGAGATCGCTGCGGCCGTCGTGTTTCTCGCTAGCGCCGAAGCGGCGTACGTGACGGGGCAGACGCTCCACGTGAACGGTGGAATGGCAATGATCTGAATATGTTGCCGCTCGCCCGGCCTGCTTGTCCACGATGCGCCAAAACGGCTCGCCAGCATGCAGGCAGCGTGCTATTCACCGAAAGCCTGGCGTCGGGGGCTTGACGTGCAACGCCGGGTTGGGCTTTTGCAGCACTCGATATCCATGCCGGAGGCTCTTCAGGGCGTTCGGTCGGCTTGTTTCAACGGCCACGCGATCTGTGGCGAAAACTGAATGAAGAGGACGTGTCCATGAGCGATGTCGCGGAGCGCGTAAAGAAGATCGTCGTCGAGCATCTGGGCGTTGACGCCGAGAAGGTCGTCGCCGGCGCGAACTTTATCGATGATCTGGGTGCTGACTCGCTCGACACGGTCGAGTTGGTCATGGCTTTCGAAGAAGAGTTCAACGTCGAGATCCCCGACGACGCGGCTGAGACCATCGTCACGGTTGGCGATGCTGTGAAGTTCCTCGAGAAGAACGCGGCTGCCTGAGCGGCCTTCACTGCAGTTTGTCGTCATTCTTCGAATTTTTGCGATGGGGTTCGAATGATGCGGCGGGTCGTGGTGACGGGACTAGGAGCAGTTTCGCCGCTTGCGTGCGGTGTCGAGGAGACGTGGACCCGTCTCCTCGCCGGAGAAAGTGCCGCCCGCAGGATCACCCAGTTCGACGTCAGCGATCTGCCTTGCCAGATCGCCTGCGTTCCTCCCCGGGGCGATGGTTCGGGCGGCTCGTACAATCCCGACGACTGGATGGAGCCGAAGGAACAGCGCAAGGTCGACGAGTTCATCGTCTATGCGATGGCGGCCTCCACCCAGGCGCTGACCGACGCCGGCTGGAATCCCCGCACTTACGAAGAGCAGATCACCACCGGCGTGATGATCGGCTCCGGCATCGGCGGCATCGGCGGCATCTATGAGGGTTCGATCACCCTCCACGAGAAAGGGCCGCGGCGGCTCTCGCCATTCTTCATACCCGGCCGCCTTGCGAACCTTGCCTCGGGCTATGTCTCGATCACGCATGGCCTCAAGGGGCCGAACCATGCCGTCACCACCGCATGCTCCACCGGGGCGCACGCCATCGGCGATGCGGCGCGCATGGTCGCCCTGGGCGACGCCGACGTGATGCTGGCCGGCGGGACTGAGTCGGCGGTGAACCGTGTCGGGATCGCCGGCTTCTCGGCGTGCCGCGCGCTCTCCACCTCGTACAACGACACTCCGGAGCGGGCCTCCCGCCCTTATGACAAGGGCCGCGACGGCTTTGTGATGGGCGAGGGGGCTGCGGTCGTCATGGTCGAGGCGCTGGATCATGCGCTCGCCCGCGGCGCCCGGATTTACGCTGAGGTCGTCGGATACGGCATGTCCGGCGACGCGTTCCACATCACGTCGCCTTCCGAAGACGGCGACGGCGCCTATCGCTGCATGAAGGCCGCCTTGAAGCGTGCAGGCATGGCCGCCGATCAGATCGACTACATCAACGCGCATGGCACGTCGACGCCGCTTGGGGACGAGATCGAACTGAGGGCGATCGAGCGACTGCTCGGCAGCCATGCCGGGAAGGTCTCGATGTCGTCGACGAAGTCCGCCGTGGGCCACCTGCTCGGAGCCGCGGGCGCCCTCGAGGCCATATTCTCGATCCTCGCGATCCGGGATGGCATCGCGCCGCCCACGCTCAATCTCGACAATCCGTCGATCGAGACTGAGATCGATCTTGTGCCCCACACAGCCCGCAAGCGGACGATCGACGTGGCGTTGTCGAATTCGTTCGGCTTTGGCGGCACCAATGCCTCGCTCGTCTTCCAGCGCTATCGGCCATGACCGATCGGCCGGACTGGCGCCAAGCCCGGTTTTGCCGCATTCTGCTGACAAGGGTGTCATTCGGTCATGATATGGCCGCATCGTGAGCTTGGGATTGCAGTGCAATGAGTGACCACCCTACAGGCCAGCGCAATGCGTCTGAGGTGACCGAGACGCAGCGAGCTTCGCCACGCAGCCCGTCCGAAGCCATGAAGCCAAGCGCCGCCCCTCCGCCTCCGAAGAAGACCAGGCGCCGCCGGAGCGGCCTGATCGGATTCCTCAGCGCCATGTTCACCGTCGGGCTCATCCTCGCGGTCGTGGTCGGCGGCGCGTTCATCGTCATCAATCGGCAGTCCAGCGAAGCTGGCCCGCTGACCGTGGACAAGACCGTCATCATTCCCGAGCGCAGCGGCCTTTCCGAGATCGCGGAGCAGCTGGACCGGGAAGGCGTCATCCGCAATCCATTGATGTTCCGCATTTCGGGGTACATCACAGGCGCCTGGTCCGAGCTGCGCGCAGGCGAATATCTGTTCAAGGCCAGCATCAGCCCGCGGGAAGCCCTCGATGTCCTGCGAAGCGGGAAACCTGTCCTGCATTCGATCCTCGTGCCTGAAGGCCTGACCAGCGAGCAGATCGTCGCGCGGCTGAAGGAGAACGATCTTCTCACCGGCGAGATCACCCAGATGCCCCGCGAAGGCGCGCTTCTTCCCGACACATATCGGATAGAGCGCGGAACGAGCCGGCAGCGCCTTATCCAGACCATGACGGAAAAGCAGCGCGAGGAATTGAACAGGATCTGGGCGCGGCGCGTGCAGGACATCCCGGTCAAGACCCCGCAGGAGCTCGTCACGCTGGCCTCGATCGTCGAGAAGGAAACGGGAAGGGCGGACGAACGCCCTCGCGTCGCCGGCGTCTTCGTCAACCGCCTCAACCGGCGCATGAAACTGCAGTCCGATCCGACCATCGTCTATGGCCTCGTCGCAGGCAAGGGCACGCTCGGGCGCGGCATCCTGCGGACCGAGATCACGCAGGCGACGCCTTACAACACCTATGTCATCGATGGATTGCCCCCTGGACCGATCGCAAATCCCGGCCGCGCGGCGATGGAGGCGGTCGCCAACCCGTCCCGCACGCGCGATCTGTATTTCGTCGCCGACGGCACGGGCGGCCACGCGTTCGCAGAGACGCTCGAGCAGCACAACCGCAACGTCGTGCGCTGGCGCCAGATCGAAACCAGCCGGCGTGAAGCGGGTCGGCCATCGCCTGAGGCAAGCGTCGACAAGGTCGAGCCGCCGCCCCAGCCCGCCGCGGCCCCGGCCACGCCGGAGCGCCGCACTGACGCCACCGATCCGGCCGGCGGATCGCGCGCGGCCGGCTTCACCGATACGACCCAGCCTGCCGACCTCGAGACATTCCCGGTGCCTGCCGGGCGTCGCGCCGGCATGAACCAGCCGGCTCCGCCTCCCGGCCGCGCAACTCCGCAGCCGACGCCGAACGGGCAGCCGGGGCAGGCGCGCGGCCGGGCGTTCGATGCGTCCGAAGGCACCTCGCGCGACCCGCTGCTGAACCGCAGCTACGATCTGAATACGCCCAAGGCCATTCCAGCCCTTCGGCCCTGATCGGGCTGCTTATCAACAGGGCGCGCATTTCGGTCATATCGCTGTTGGAGGCTTGCCGTTTTTCTGCGAAACGGACTGAGCTTTCCCGCACGCCGCCGATTCCGGATGTGACTCGATGATCTCCAGCATGACAGGCTTCTCGCGCGAGGCTGGCTCCTTCGGCGCAATCGGTTGGGCATGGGAGATCAAGTCTGTGAACGGCCGCAATCTCGATGTCCGGGTGCGCGTGCCGCTGGGCTTCGAGGCAGTCGGCGAGGAGGCACGCAAGATCGTCGCCGCTTCGATCGCGCGGGGCGCGGTGCAGGTCGGCTTGACGGTCCAGCGCGCCGAAGCGCGCAGGGCGTCGGTGAGAATCAACGCCGACGTCTTGTCGTCCCTTCTGGAGGCGCTCAAGGCCGTGCCGCCCAACCTTTCTGTAAAGCCCGCGACGATGGATGGCCTGTTGCACGTGCGAGGCGTCGTCGAGGCTGACGAGCACGAAGACCAGTCTATCACCGCCGAGCTACAGGACGTGCTGGAGCGAAGCGCCAAGGCGGCGACGCGGTCGTTTGTGGCTGCCCGGCAGGACGAAGGGGCTGCGTTGTCCGAGGTGCTCGGCAAGCAGCTGATGTCGATGCAGTCGCTCGTCGATGAGGTCGAGCGCCATCCTGCGCGCACGGTGGATGCCATCAGGGCAAAGCTTCAATCGCAGGTCGCGGCCATCATGGCCGGCGGTCTTTCGCTCGATCCCGCCAGGCTGCATCAGGAGGCGGCGCTTCTGGCCACGAAGGCCGACGTCCGCGAGGAGCTTGACCGGCTCGGCGCGCACATCGCCGCCGCGAAAGAGCTGTTCGCGTTGGGCGGCGCGATCGGCCGCAAGCTTGATTTTCTGGCTCAGGAGTTCGGCCGCGAGGCCAGCACGTTGTGCGCCAAGGCCAATGGCGTCGCCCTTTCGCAGCTCGGGCTCGAATTGCGTGCTGTCGTGGATCAGTTCCGCGAACAAGCTCAGAATGTGGAGTGACGTCAGTGACTGTGATGCAGCGCCGTGGCCTGATGTTGATACTGTCGTCGCCCTCCGGCGCGGGCAAGTCGACCTTGACGCGTCAATTGGTGGATGACGAGCGGGACGTGAATCTCTCGATTTCCGTGACCACCCGGGCAAAGCGGCCATCCGAGATCGAAGGCAAGCATTATCAATTCGTGTCGGTGGAGGAATTCAAATCGCTCCGTGACCGAGGCGAATTGCTCGAGAGCGCCGAAGTGCACGGCAATTTTTATGGTACGCCCCGCCGCAGCGTGGAGGCAACGCTGCACGGCGGGCGCGACGTGCTGTTTGACATCGATTGGCAGGGCACCAGGCAGATCATGGCCCGGATGCGCCGCGATGTGGTCGCCGTCTTCATCCTGCCGCCTTCGATGACGGAATTGAAGACGCGTCTCGAGCGCCGAGCCGAGGATACGCAGGACATCATCGCCCGCAGGTTGACGAACGCCCGCGAGGAGATCGCGCAATGGGGCCTGTATGACTACCTGATCGTCAATGACGATCTGGAGAAGGCCTTCTATGACGTCAAGGCCATCCTCGCCGCCGAACGGATGCGTCGCGAACGGCTGGTCGGCGCGCAGAGTTTCGTCACGGGCCTCCTGGCCTAGCGCGCGGGTTCATGGCGCACCGCGCATGCGGGCAACGGCATTGGCCAGCCTGACGAAGCCGGCGACCGGAATGGTTTCGGCTCGCGCCGTCTCTGCTATCCCGGTTTCGGCGAACAGCGCCGGAAGGTCGACGCCCAGGGCCTTCAGCGACTGACGCAGCATCTTGCGGCGTTGCCCGAACGCGGCGAGGGCGACGCGCTCCAACTCGCGCCGGTCGCATGGTTCCGGCGCGGTTCGCGGAACAAGGTGCACCACGCTGGAGATCACCTTCGGCGGGGGGACGAAGGCGCTGGGCGCCACATCGAACAGGATCGTCGCTTCGGTGCGCCAACCGCACAGCACGCCGAGCCGGCCGTAATTGTCCTGGTCAGTCTCGTCGGCCACGATGCGGTCCGCGACTTCGCGCTGGAACATCAACGTCAGCGAGGAGAACCAGGGCGGCCATGGGCCGGCCAGCCAGCGCACGAGCAGCGCCGTGCCGACGTTGTAGGGCAAGTTCGCGATGATGCGCGCTGGCCTTCCATCCAGCGTCGAAGCAAGATCAACGCTCAACGCATCGCCGTGAATGACCTCGAGCTGTCCGGGCCAGCGCTGCGCGATGCTTTCGAGCGCAGGCAGGCAGCGTGCGTCGCGCTCGATGGCGATGACCCGGCCGGCGCCCTCCAGCAGCAGCGCGCGGGTCAGCCCGCCCGGTCCCGGCCCGATTTCCACCACCGTTTCGCCCTGCAGAGGCCCGCTCGCGCGCGCGATGCGCCCTGTGAGGTTGAGATCGAACAGGAAATTCTGGCCCAGCGACCGTTTGGCCATCAAGCCAAGCGACTGGACGACGTCGCGCAGGGGCGGCAGTCCATCAGGTGTGGTCATGCACACGGTCCTGCGGCTGACGCAAGCGCCAGACGATTGGCGAGCCGCAGAGCGGCGATGAGGCTATCCGGCCTTGCGATGCCTTTTCCGGCGATGTCAAAGGCGGTGCCATGGTCCGGCGAGGTCCGGATGAAAGGCAGGCCGAGCGTGACGTTGACGCCTTCATCGAATGCAAGCGTCTTCACGGGGATCAGTCCCTGGTCATGATACATGGTCAATGCCACGTCATAGGATGCGCGCGCGCGGGCATGGAACATCGTATCGGCGGGATATGGGCCGGACGCTGCAATGCCCATCCGCTGCAACGCCTGGACCGCCGGCCGTACGATCTCCCGATCTTCGCTGCCCAGCGCGCCCTCTTCGCCTGCGTGCGGATTGAGCCCGGCCAGGGCGATGCGCGGGTGGGAGATGCCGAAGCGGGCCTTCAAGTCCCTGTCGACGATGATGCCGGTCTCGACGATCAGCGCGCTGGTCAGGCGCTGCGGCGCCTCGCGCAGCGGGATATGGATGGTCACGGGCACGACAGCCAGCGCGTCGCTCCAGATCATCATGACCGCCCGGGGCGTTGGTTCGCCTGGCTCCGCCGCCAGTTCCGCCAGGAATTCCGTGTGCCCGGGATGTCGGAAGCCTGCCGCATACAGGACCGATTTCGCGATCGGATTGGTCACTACGGCGGACGCCTCTCGTCTCTTGACGAGCGCGACCGCCATCTCGATGGCCCGGACGGTCCCGGCGGCCGTCGCGATCGACGGCGCCCCGGGCTGGGTTTGCGCGCCTTGCCCATGATCGATCACGGGCAGGGCGTCCGTGAAGACGCGGCCGGCCTCGTCCGGGTGATCGATGCTCACGACCGGCACGTCATGGCCGCACTCGGCGCAACGCAGTTTCATTGCGGCGACCGAGGCGATCAAAGCAAAAGGCGGCATCTGCAGCTCTTGACGGGCCAGCCAGATAGCGGCCGTCAGTTCGAGCCCGATGCCGGCAGGATCACCCTGTGTGAGGACTGGATAGCCGTTTGGTGGACGTGCCGAGGACTGCCGCGTGACGTTCACTTGATGCCGTCGACACTGCCGCCGGTCTGCTCGCCGATGGCCTGGCGGAAGTTGATCGCGCCGAGCGTCCTGAGTTCAAGCCGGAACAGAAGGCTCTGGTTCGTCCGCGGAGCGGTGCCCTGCGAGGCGTCGCCGAAGGACGAGATGTAGGTTACGTCGAAGATCGTGCATTCATCCTGGTAGCGCAGCCCCACCGACATCGACGCTGGCGAGAAACGCGGCGTGCGCACGATGGCGGGCACCGGAAGCGCGGCGGCGACCGCACGATCCGTCAGATACTTGTCCATGTCATAAAGCACGCTGCCGCGAGCGCTCCAGAACTGGCCAAGCCTGAGGCCCGCGCCAAAGGCTATGCCCTCGCGCCGGAACGGCTGCGCTCGCTCGGGCTGGGCCTCGTAGCGCGCATAGGTGACGGAGGCGGACAATGGATCGAGGAATGCGGCGGCGGACACTTCGATCGCCTTGGCTGCGAAGGTGCGTTCGTCGAAGCGGCCCTTGGCGGTGAACGTTCCATAGGGCGTCGGCGCGATCTGCAGGCGCGCCACATAATCCGAGCGGCGTGTTTCGAGCCCGGTGTCCGTGCCTGCGTTCACGCCATCCTGGACAGAGTAGGAATTTCGGCCGGAAAGATGATGGGACTGGCCGACGAGAGCGTTCACGTATGCTCCGTTCGAGAACGTACCGGCGTAGTTCAGGCCGTAGCTGGCGCGGATGCCGCCTTCGCTTCGGTCGTAGCCCGAGAACCGGCTCCACTGGAACAGGTTGGTGTCGTCGAATATCAGGCTCTGCGCGTCTTCGTTCGGAGTGCGCACGATGTTGGTCTCATTGGGCCTTGCGATGATCTGGGCCACCGGCGAGATCACGTGATTGCCGGCGAAGCCAGCCGTGACCAGCATCGGATAGGAATATGTCAGGCCGAGCGCCGGCATCGCCCGGCCATACGAGCCTTCCCGGACGCCGAAAGCGTTCTGGAAGTCGTTGTTGAAGCCGCCCGAGTTCAAGGAGGTCGTGAACCCGTCTACCTTCAATTCGGCGAACGGCGTCCAGACCTGGCCCAGAGGATCGATGAATTGCCGCCGCCACGAGACGCCGATCGAGGCGCGGCTCGTCGAGCCGCCGACGCCTCTGAGGAGGCATTCAGTTTTGTTGTAGAGGAAGCAGCCCTCGTAGAACACCGCGGCGGAGGTCTTGTTCGTCGCAGCGGAGCGTCCGAGATAATTCGTGCCGGCGAAGCCGCGCGCTGCCGTCGGCAATGTCTGGAAAGCAGATTGCTCGCGCGAGAGGCTCGTGATGTTGGCGTCGATGGTGATCTCGCCGCCCAGCCAGGCGGGACCGTCGATGCGCTTGTTGTAGTCAAGCACAGGGTGAATGATCGGCTGCTGCTTCTGCCAGTCGACATAGCTCAGCGGGCGGAAATGGTAGGCCCGGACATCGAACCAGGCATTCGCCGTCTGGCCGTTGAGGTAGACGGTCGATGTCACCTCGCGGAAGAAATTGGCTGTCAGGCCCTCGGCCCGCACCCTGTAGTTGCGATAGAAGTAGCGATCGGTCGAGCCCGAAAGGTCCCAGCCGAAGCGCCATTTGTCGTTGATGTCGAAATTGCCGAACGTCTCGATCGAGCCGCGGAAATTGCGGTCGCCTGCGCCGATCGGAGGAAGCGAGAAGGCTCCGGGATCGCTTTGGAAGATGCCGGATCCGCGGATGGTGTAGGCGCCGTTGACAAGCCTGTGACGCCACTCGGCGCTGCCCAGGAATCCCTGGCGCGAAAGCAGGGCCGGCGTGAGCGTGAGGTCATAGTTCGGGGCCAGGTTGAGGAACAGCGGAACGCCGACGCCGAACCCTGTCTGGGTCGACGAATAGATCGTCGGAGCCAGCAATCCGGTCTGCCGCTTGACCGTCGCGTCAGGCGACCAGAAGTACGGAATGTAGGCGACCGGCACACCGGCGAATTCGAGCGTCGAACCTTCGAAATAGATCGTCTTCTCGTCGCCCTTGTGGATGATTCTCTTAGACCGGACCTGCCACAAGGGCGGCCTCTCGGGATTGTCCTTGCACGGCTCGCACGCGGTGTAGGTGCCGGTGTCGAATGCAACGGTGTCGCCGGCGGAGCGTTCCCCGCGCGGAGCAGCAAATCGGCTCCTGTCGGGATTTTCAGTCCGCAAGGTGTCGATGAACCCTTCGCGGAAATCGTCCGTCAGGTCGAAGCGCGAGCCGGTGACCAACTGCCCGTTCGCCTCCGTCATCCGGGCGTTGCCCTCCGCGAAGACGCGCTTGGTGGCTCGGTTGTAGACGACGCGGTCCGCTTCAAGCGTGCGGCCCTGATAGAAAATCTGAACGTCGCCAACGGCTTCAACAGTGTTCTTGTCGTTGTTGTAGACCAGCTGCTTCGCTTCGATCAGCATCCGCTCGCCAGCCTGGCCAGCGGCGACAGGCCTCTGGCCGGGAAACGCCGGCCCCTGCGCATGCGCATGCAGCGCCATCAGCACCAGGGCAAGCCCGGTGCCGGCGGCAAGAGAACTCATTCGCGCGCTGCGAGAGAGCATCCGCTGTTTCATCCAGTCCACACGCGCCGCACGCAACTAGCCGTCCTCCTGATGGAGTAAGGCGAGCACGCCAAGCAAACTCCCCAAAATCGCCGGCAACCATGCAGCCATGACGGGCGCGATGATCCCGTTGGCTCCCAGATCTTCGGTCAGCTCAGTGGCGACGTAAAGCACGAACCCAGCAACAACGCCACCCAGCACCATTCGGGCCACTCCACCAAACCGGAAAAATCTTAATGAAACGGTCGCGGCGACCAGAATCATGGCCACCAGTAGCAGCGGCCTGGCCGTCAGCGCGGCTTCCTGCAGCTTGTAGCGCGTGGCGTCGAGCCCGGCGCGCTCGGTCCGCTCGATGACTTCGGGCAGGTCCCAATAAGAGACCTGTTCGGGTGGCGTGAAGCTGCTCCGGACCTGTTCGACCTCAAGGTTGGTTGCGATCAGGAATGAGGGATAGCTTTGCGGCTCGTCGATCGTCGAGACGACGCGCACGTCCGTGAGCTCCCAGTAGCCGTTGAACAACACCGCCTTCGCAGCCTCAACCCTGTCGATGAAGCGGCCATTGGGATCATAGTTGTAGAACGTCACCTGGTTGAGCTGCCGGCCTTGGTCCGAGCTGGAGATGGCCCGGACCACGGCCTGCCCGTCGATGCTCTTCTGCCTGAGCCACAGATCCTTGGCGTTGGCTGCGCTCCCGCTCTTCGAGAATATCTTGGCTTCGATGTTGGCTGCTCGCTGCTTGAAATTCGCCGCCATCGGATTGAATGCGGTGACCGCCAGTATCCCGATCAACGCTCCCGCCACGATGCCGGGCTGCAGGAACTGCCAGGCCGAGACGCCGGCGGCCCTTGCGACCACCAGTTCCAGCTTGCGGCTGAGGCCAAGCAATGCGCCCATCGCGCCGAAAAGCACCGCGAAGGGCAGCACCTGCTCTGCGATCGACGGGGCGCGGTAAAAAGCCAGCGTGACCATGATGCCGGTCGACGCGCCCTCAGCATCGCCAGCCCGCCGCATAAGCTCGACGAAGTCCAGGGTGAAGATCAGCAGGTAGATGGTCGCGAAGACCCCGGCGATCATCTTGATGAAACGCAGGCCAACATAAATCCCGAAAGTCCGCCCGATGATCATGCGGGCCTCGCGATGCGGGTTCTCACCGACCGCATCGCCTCGTCGAAGACTCGCGTCATCGCGGAAAGCAGCGGGTTGAGCTTTGGTCCGGCGAAGATGATGCCGAGCGAGCCCGCCGCCGCCAGCAGCGGCAGCGCGTATGCAACATAGACTGCGCCTTGCGACCGGACCATGACGCTGGACAGCGTGAAGCCCGCGATCCGCAAGGTGATGACGGTGAGGGTCGCAGCGGCCATCGCCGAGCCACGGCCCTGGCGCGTTGTCCGAGGCTCGCCCAAAGCTGCGAACCCGATCAGGATGAACGAGATCACGTAAAGCGGCGCCAGGAGGCGGTCATGCAGCTCGGCCCGGAAGCGGCCCTGCACGGCGATGTAATACGGCTCCGCCGGATCCGGAAACAGCAAGGCTTCCGTGGTCCGCTCCCGCGGCTTCAGGATCGGCAAGGCTCCGTCTTGTCCGAAGGAGGACAGGTCCACGCCGTAGCGCTCGAAGGTCACGATGGAGTTGTCCTGACCTCTTCCTTCCTGCCGCTGGATCGACCCCTTCTCGAGGACGAGGAACGGCCTGCCTTCGATGTCGAGCGTGACGCCTTTCTCGGCGATATAGACGGATGTCTTGCCCGGTTCGCGCCTGTCCTGGAAGAAGATGCCGAGCAGCGCTTGGCCGGAGCGTTCGCGGTAATGGAAGGTGATGCCTTGTTCGAGCGTCGTGAACTGGCCTTCCTTGACCACGTTGGCGATGAAGTCGCTGCGTATCTGCGTGATCATGTCACGCAGTTGACGGAAGCTCGCAGGCATCACGTAGAGCGTCATGACCGCGACAAGCACCGCCGCGATCGCGGCCATCAGCGCGAACGGCTTGAGAAGCTGCCGCGGCGGCACGCCAGACGCGCTCATCACGATCAGCTCGGAATCGCTGTTGAACTTGTTCAGCGTATAAAGTGTGGCCGCGAAAGCCGCGACTGGCGCGATCACGATCACGAGTGCTGGCAATGAAAGCAACGTGAAGCGCAGGAAGACCAGCATCGTCTGCCCCTGGCCCGTGACCAGGCTCAGCTCTCGCAATGCGGATGTGATCCAGATCACGCAGGTGAGGCCGATCAGGCATGACAGGGCCGCGACAGCCATCGTCTTGAACAGATAGCGCTCAAGCAACCCAAAACGCATCACGGAAGGTATGTCCTCGCCATCAGTTCAAACGTCATTGGCCAGTGAAAAGGGCAAGTTTGTGTCTCGACCTTGTGGCAGCGCTGGTTTTCGATAGAACAGGGAAGCCTGCTGGAATCCCGTTGTGGATCATTCCCCACCTTCAGAACAAGAGCAAACGATGGTTGAACGTCTCAAGATCGAATTCAGGCCGCTCTCGATGCCGTCGAGCGGCGACGTGGCCTTGCTGGTTCATGACGACATGGTGTTGCCCAGCATGCTGCCGCCTGCCATCGCCGCATCCGTCTCGCGCGCTGCGGACATCGACCAGTACAAGGGCAAGCTCCTGGGCGCCATGCAGACCCTTGCCCCTGCCGACAGCGGGCTGGACCGGATCATCGTCATCGGACTCGGGCCGAAGGCCGAGGCTGACAAGATCGATTGGGCGCATATCGGCGGCGTGCTTGCAGGTCATATGGGCAAGGGACGTCGCCTTGCGGCGGTGATGGCCGTCGCAGAGAATGCGGTCTCGGCGGAGCAGGCTGGCGATGTCGCGCTTGGCGTGCAGCTGCGGTCATATGCGTTCGAGCGTTACAAGACAAAGAAGAACGACGGCAATTCCAAACCGGCAGGCGCCTTGTCCCTTCTCGTCTCCGACACATTGAAGACCAAGAAGGCGGTCAAGCTCAAGGACGCGATCGCCGAGGGCGTGTGCCTCGCGCGCGATCTCGTGAACGAGCCGCCCAATATGCTCGGGCCGGAAGAGTTCGCCGGATATGCGGAGGAGCTCGAAAAGCTTGGCGTGGAGGTGGAGATCCTTGGCGAAAAGCAGTTGAAGAAGATCGGCATGCGCGCGCTGCTGGGCGTGGGGCAAGGCTCTTCGCGCGAGAGCAAGGTCGCCATCATGCGCTGGAACGGCGGCAAGGACGGCGCGCAGCCCATCGCCTTCGTCGGCAAGGGCGTCGTGTTCGACACTGGCGGCATATCGATCAAGCCATCGGGCGGGATGGAGGACATGAAGGGCGACATGGCTGGCGCGGCCTGCGTCGTCGGCCTGATGCACGCCCTGGCCGCCCGGAAAGCCAAGGCCAACGTCATCGGCGCGATCGGCCTCGTCGAGAACATGCCGGATGGCAAGGCGCAGCGGCCTGGCGACATCGTCACGTCGCTGTCTGGCCAGACGATCGAGATCATCAACACCGACGCCGAAGGCCGCCTCGTGCTGGCCGATGTGCTGTGGTACGTTCAGGAACGCTACAAGCCGCAGTTCATGATCAATCTGGCGACGCTCACCGGGGCCATCCTCGTGGCGCTTGGCAAGGAGAATGCGGGCCTGTTTTCGAACAATGACGAACTTGCGGCCCGCATCTTCGAGGCCGGCAAGGCCACGGGTGAGACTGTCTGGCGCATGCCGATGTCCGCTGCCTACGACAAGATCATCGATTCCAAGTTCGCGGACGTGAAGAATTCCGCCGGGCGCGACGCCGGTTCGATCACCGCTGCGCACTTCCTGAAGCGTTTCGTCAACGACACGCCATGGGCGCACCTCGACATCGCGGGCACCGCCATGGGATCGCCTCAAACCGAGATCAACAAGGGCTGGGCATCCGGCTGGGGCGTGCGTGTCCTGAACCAGCTTGTCGCAGACCATTACGAAAGCTGAACCACTGGAACTGACCTGCAGGGCGAAGGCAGACGCGGACGACATGGACCTGATGTTCTACCAATTGTCCGGCCAGCCTCTCGAGGGGGCTTTGCCGGCGCTGCTCGAGAAGACGCTCGAACGGGGCTGGAAGGCGGTGGTCGAGGTGCCGGCGGCCCAGCGCCTCGCTGCGCTCGATGACGCGTTGTGGAGCTATTCGCCCGGGAGCTTCCTTCCTCATGGCGTGGATGGCGAGGCAGGCTGCGAGACCCAGCCGGTCCTGCTGACGGCGACGGGTGCCAACTCCAACTCGGCGCATATCCGTTTCCTGGTGGATGGGGCGCGGCTGACGCCGGACCTGTCAGGCTACGAACGCATGGCGCTGCTGTTCAACGGCGAAGATCCGGATGCTCTCGAGGCGGCCCGCGCCGACTGGCGACGCGCTAAGGCGTCGGGACTCGCCGCCAGCTTCTGGCAGCAGAGCGCCGAGGGCCGATGGGAGAAAAAGGCATGATCGCATCATCTTCGAGACATGCGCTGATCCTTGTCGCGAGCTTGCCCTTGTTGGGCGGTTGCTCCGTCGACATGGGCGGTTTCGCCTTCGTAAACGATCAGACCGCGTCCATCAGGCTTTCGACGGCGGATGCGGTGCTCGACGCGGATGGCTCCTGCGGCGCCGACGCCAACCTCGATCCCGCGGCCTTGCGGGCCCGGCCCACAGCGATCGCGCCGGGGATCAGCGAGTGCGATCTCGTGCGGCTCAAGGCCCAAAGGCCGACCGACGTGCTGATCGGCGAGAGCGGCAAGGGCCAGCGTGAGGTGCAGGTGCTGTATGCGGAGCCCGGAGGTCGCGAGATCTATCTTTTCGTCGATAATCGACTCAGCCGGATTGTGAAGCCGGGACAGGGGTAAGCGCCAAGCGGCCACCCCTCTGGCCACGTCAGTCGCTGCCGAGTTCGGTGCTGACTTCGAGCCAGTCATCCTCGATCTTCGCGATTTTTTCGGCGAGAGCTGCGCTGTCCGCTGATAGACGGCCCGCTTTGGCTGGCTCGGACTGGAAGATGCCGGGTTGCGCCAGCGCAAGGTCGATCCGCTTGCGCAGCCCATCCAGCCGAGCAATCTCCTGTTCGATCTCCTTCAGCCGCTTCTCGAGCTTGCCTCGCGCAGGCTTCTTTCCATCCTGCGATGCAGGGCCAGCCGGGCCGCCGCCGCTGGGCTGACGGCTTTCCCTTCGCGCAGATTTCGAGGGTCCGCCAAGGATCTTCGCGCGGTATTCATCTAGATCGCCATCGAATGGCGTGATCGTGCCGGCCTCCACCAGCCAAAGGCGGTCGGCGCAGGCCTCGATCAGGAAGCGGTCATGGCTGACCAGCATCACCGCTCCGGGATAATCGTTGATCGCCTCCATTAGGGCGGCGCGGCTGTCGATGTCGAGATGGTTCGTCGGCTCGTCGAGAATGAGCAGGTGCGGCCCGTGGAACGTGGCGAGCCCAAGCATGAGCCTGGCCTTCTCGCCGCCCGAGAGCTTCTCCACCTTCGTGTCGGCTTTCGATGCCGGGAAGCCCATCTGCGCCGCGCGCGCACGGATCTTCGCCTCCGGCATCTCCACCATCAACGGCTCGATATGCTGGAAGGGCGTCTCGCCTAGGCGCAGTTCGTCCACCTGGTGCTGGGCGAAATAGGCGACCTCGATCTTGGACGAGCGCCGCACGTCCCCAACCATCGGCGTGAGCTTGCTCGCGAGCAGTTTGCAGAAGGTCGACTTGCCGTTCCCGTTCTGGCCAAGCAGCGCGATCCGGTCGTCGGGCTGGATCGAGAGATTGAGGCGGCTGAGGATCGGCGCGTCGCCATAGCCGACGGCAGCGCCATCGAACGTGTAAAGCGGCGGCGACATTTCGCGCTTCGGCTCCGGAAAATGGAAGGGGAGGACCTGGCTATCGACGATCGCCGAAATCGGAGCGAGCTTCTCGAGCCGCTTGACGCGCGACTGCGCCTGCTTGGCCTTGGAGGCCTTGGCCTTGAAGCGGTCGACGAACGCCTGCAGGTGCTTGCGCTCCGCCTCCTGCTTTTCACGCGTGCGGCCCAGAAGCATCATCTTCTCGCTGCGCTGCTTGTCGAAGGACGAGTACCCGCCCCGATAGAGCGTCAGCTTCGCCTGGTCGAGATGCAGGATGTGGTCGACGCATGTGTCCAGCAATTCGCGGTCATGGCTGATGACCAGCACCGTATGGGGATACTTTGCGAGATAGTCGTAAAGCCAAAGCGTGCCTTCGAGATCCAGGTAGTTGGTCGGCTCGTCCAGCAGCAGGAGGTCGGGCTCGGTGAACAGCACCGCCGCAAGCGCCACGCGCATGCGCCATCCGCCGGAAAACGATGAGCATGGCCGCTTCTGCGTTGCGGCGTCGAAGCCAAGGCCGTGCAGGATCGACGCCGCGCGCGCCTCCGCCGAATATGCGCCGATGTCGACCAGCCGCGTCTCGATGTCGGCCCGGCGCATCGGGTCCTGCGTCGTCTGCGCCTCGGCGAGCAGCGAGCTGCGCTCGAGATCGGCGGCCAGGACCACCTCGATCAGGCTTTCGGGCCCGCCGGGCGCCTCCTGCGCGACCGCGCCGATCCGCACGTTCTTGGGCATGCCGACGCCGCCGCTCTCGGTGGACAGCTCCCCAAGGATGATGCGGAACAACGTCGTCTTGCCAGTGCCGTTGCGCCCCACAAGGCCGACTTTTGCGTTCGGCGGCAGCGCGACGTTGCCCTTGTCGATGAGCAGGCGGGGTCCGAGGCGGTATGTCAGGTCATTGAGATGCAGCATGCGCCGCTTTTGGCGGAGATGGCGCCAAAAGGCCAGCGTGAAGCGTGCCTCCCGCTTGAGACGCTGATATTCTGCCGTCGCGAGCGAACGGGCTCCGCTTTGAAACAGCGATGGGTCCGCATCGCCTGGCGCAGTTTGCGCAAGGCGCTTCACCGCCGCTGCTTTTGCGCTATGTGTGGCGGATGCTCTATGACTTCGCGGCCGCCGCCCTCGTCACTCTGCTTGTCACGCTCGATCCTCCGGGGTTGGCGCCAATCTTCCTGTCCGTGACGCGCGGAATGTCGGCGGCGCAGCGCAGGATCGTCGCGATCCGCGCCTCGATCATCGCTTTCGGCCTTCTCGCCTTCTTCGCGCTCGTCGGCGATGTGCTGCTGAAGGCGCTCGGCGTCTCGCTGCCCGCCTTCCGCATTGCCGGAGGGCTGCTGCTGTTCTGGATCGCATTCGAAATGGTGTTCGAGCGGCGCAACGAGCGAAAGCAGAACACGGCCGAAGTCGCGATCACGCAGGACCACATCCAGAATGTCGCCGCTTTTCCGCTGGCCATCCCGTTGATGGCCGGCCCGGGCGCCCTGACGGCGATGATGCTGCTGGCCGGCCGCGCCAACAGCGATCCGGCGATGCTGGCCATGCTGGTGGCGATCGCCGCGCTGGTGGTCGCTTCGTGCACCATCACGTTCTTTCTCGCCGCGCCGATTTCACGCATGCTGGGCGTGACAGGCAATGTGGTGCTCAGCCGCCTTTTGGGCGTGATTCTGGCGGCCATGGCTGTCCAGTTCGTCGTCGACGGCATCAAGGCGGCGGCCCGCACGGTCTAGCCGCCTGGCCTGCCCCTTAAAGCGACAGCATGCGCCTCATCAATTCACGCCGTGGTGCGATCGACGAGATCAGGCCGTATTCGTCCAGCGTATGCGCGCCGTCGCCATCAATGCCTAGCCCGTCGAGCGTGGGAACGCCGAGTGCCGCCGAAAAGTTGCCGTCGGAGCCACCGCCAGTCATGGGGCAGTCCTGCAGCTCGAAGCCGATCTCGCCTGCGATTGCGCGCGCCTGCTCGAACAGCGCGGCCACATCGGCAGACTTCTCATAGGGCGGCCGGTTCATGTCTCCGAAGACCTTGACCTTGATGTCGGGGTCATGTGCCTTCAACGCAAGCAGGCGCGCTGCGAGATCCTGCCCATCCGCGACGGTCCGGACTCTCAGGTCGATGGTGAACCAGGCGTGATGCGGAATGACGTTCGGCGCCGTCCCACCGTTGATCAGCGCGACTGTGACGGTGACGCCGCGGGAATAATCGGTCATTGCCTCGATCGCGAGGATTTGCCGCGCGGCTTCCTTGATGGCGCTGCGGCCATCCTGGTGCCTTGAGCCAGAATGCGCCGGCCGGCCCTCGACGGTGACCTCGAAGCGCCCGACTCCCTTCCGCGCTGTGACGATCTTCCCGCCTTCCCGTGCGGGCTCGGTCACGAACACCTGGCAGGCGAGCTTCGATTTCCGCTCGATCAGCGCGCGGGTCGTCGGGCTGCCGATCTCTTCGTCAGGCGTGAAGAGGAACCGGAGGGGGCGCTTTGCGGCTCCGGACCGTGCCACGTCCTTGAAGGCCTGCAGCGCCAGCCAGGCTCCGCCTTTCATGTCATAGACGCCCGGCCCATAAAGCCTGTCGCCTTCGACGCGCACCCTCAGATCCTTCTTGGCCGTGCCGACCGGATGCACCGTGTCGAGATGCGACATGACCAGGATTCGCTTTGCATCGGTTTCAGGCCCGGCGCTGAGAATGAGCGCGTCGCCCAGGCCATCGCGGCCCGCAATCCGCTCCACCCCGATCGGGTGATCCGAGACTTCGGCCGTCACCAGATCCATCATGGCGTTCACGCCAGACGCGTGCCTCGTGGGGCTCTCGATCGCGACCCAGTCAAGCAGCGGCTGCAAGTTCAAACCATTATGATGTGACATGCCGGTTCTTTCCGCCTGTGCGAGCCGTGATACGAAACGCGTGATCAGAATGGAATGTCGTCATCGAGGGTCGATGCGCGACCAGCGGGGCCTGCTGCAGGGCGCCGCTCCATCGGGCTCGATCGGCCAAAGCTCCCGCCCGAGCGGTCCTCGACCATGCCGCCGACCGATGATCCCATCTCCGCGCCTTCACCGCGCCCGCGGCTGTCAAGGAGCGTAAGCTCTCCACGGAAGCGCTGCAGCACGATCTCAGTGCGCCTGCGCTTCTGGCCTGACTGCTGGTCGTCCCATTCGCGCGTCTGGAGTTGGCCCTCGATATAGACCTTCGAGCCCTTCTTGAGGTAGCTTTCAGCGACCTTCCCGAGATTTTCGTTGAAGATCACCACATCGTGCCACTCGGTCTTGTCCTTGCGCTCGCCCGTCGCCTTGTCGCGCCAGCTTTCCGTCGTGGCGATGCTGAAGCTGATGATCGGATCACCGTTCTGCGTGCGCCTGACCTCGGGATCCTTGCCCAGATTGCCCACCAGAATGACTTTGTTGACGCTGCCCGACATCGCGAACGCTCCTTCTCGAACCATGTTCGCGCAGCTTAGAAGACAACGCTTGCAGAAATCAAGATGTTCCTGCTATGTTCGCTTCACTCTGCTGGGGAGAACCGTTTAGATGATCCCTGCAAGGACAAAAGGCATGCTGAAGACAGCACGATACGGAGCCATGAACCTTTTGATGCTGCTGTGGATCGCTGCGGTCCTGGCCGGAGGCATGTGGTCCTGGGCGGTCTATGTGGGCGCCGCCTTGCTGACCATCGTAGGAGATGAGCATTCCGGCGAGGACCGGGAAGTGCTGGGGCCGGGCGAGCGGTCGTTCTACGACGCCAATCTCTACGCCACGCTGCCGTTGATCGCGCTAGGGCTGTTTCTGGTCTTGGGGCATGTCGGACCGGCATCCGGCGGGTTGGTGAGTTTTGCGGCTTTCTGGTCGGCGCTCGGTCTTGACCATGCAGCTTCGCGAGCAGCCACAGGGCCTTGGTCATTGGCCGGGATGCTGGTCGCCGGAGGCCTTTTCGTCGGCGGCGCCGGAATCAATGTCTCGCACGAGCTGATGCACCGCACCGGGAATGCGGTGGCTTGGCTGCACAGCCGCTGGCTGCTGGCCTTCAGCCTCGACACCACGTTCGCGATCGAGCACATCCACGGCCATCATCGCAATGTCTGCACTGACAGGGACGCCGCCACTGCACGGCGCAGCGAATATTCGCTCGCCTTCGTGGTGCGCTCGACGATCGGCCAGTTCACCAATGCATTCCGAATCGAGAAGGAGCGGCTCCGGCGAAAGGGCCTGCCGCTGTGGTCGTTCGGAAATCTCGCCCTTCGCGGGCAGTTCATGTCGCTGGCGATCGCCGCCGTCGCATTCGCGCTGTCCGGCTGGCCAGGCGTCTGCGCGTTCCTGATCCTCGCGGTTCAGGGCAAGGTGTATCTGGAGCTCGTCAACTACGTGGAGCATTACGGGCTTGTCCGCGCGCCAGGCACGAGGGTCGAGCCCCGGCATGCGTGGAACTGCTACAACGCCATATCGAACGCGGTGCTGTACAACCTGCCGCGTCATTCCAATCATCACATATTCGCTTCAAAGCCGTTCTGGGCGCTTGAAGCGGACGCCGACGCGCCATTGCTGCCATATGGCTATAAGACCATGATCGTGCTGTCGCTTCTGCCGCCGCTGTGGAACCGCGTCGTGGAGCCCCGGGTGGCTGACTGGGATCGCCGCTTCGCCAGCCAGGAGGAGCGCCGGATCCTGGCCATGCGCAACCAGTTGCGGATGGCCGCCCTGGCGGAATGACCGGTTCCGCAGAACCATCGCACGGCGGCATGCAGGTCGCCTGCGTCATCGCGGCGCCATTGCGCGTTTGGCCCGCGGCGAATTGAACCTTATCAGCATGTCAGATCCCCGTTTTCCCGACCGAGTGACCCATGGCCCGCAAAACCGATTCGACGCCAGGCGGCAAACTGAAGGCCAGCGCGCTTGAAGACATGTTCGACAAGAACCGACTTGCGGATCCGAACACGCGCATGATCACCGTGCGCGGCGCGCGCGAGCACAACCTGAAGAACGTCGACCTTTCCATTCCGCGCGACAAGCTCGTCGTGTTCACGGGTCTGTCCGGCTCCGGCAAGTCCTCGCTGGCCTTCGACACGATCTACGCGGAGGGTCAGCGCCGTTACGTCGAGTCGCTGTCCGCCTACGCACGGCAGTTTCTGGAAATGATGCAGAAGCCCGATGTCGATCAGATTGACGGGCTTTCGCCGGCGATTTCGATCGAGCAGAAGACGACCTCCAAGAACCCTCGCTCGACCGTCGCCACCGTCACCGAGATCTACGACTACATGCGCCTGCTCTGGGCGCGCATCGGCATCCCATATTCCCCTGCGACCGGTCTGCCCATCGAGAGCCAGACCATCAGCCAGATGGTCGACCGGGTGCTGTCGCTTCCTGAGAAGACCCGGCTGTTCCTGCTGGCGCCAGTGGTCCGGGGACGGAAGGGGGAGTACCGGAAGGAACTGGCTGACTACCAGAAGCGCGGCTTCCAGCGCGTCAAGATCGACGGCCAGTTCTATGATATCGCCGACGCTCCAGCGCTCGACAAGAAGCTCAAGCACGACATCGACGTAGTCGTCGACCGCGTCGTGGTGCGGGCCGACATGGGATCGCGCCTGGCGGAGAGCTTCGAGACCGCGCTTGAGCTGGCCGATGGCCTCGCCACGATCGAATATGCCGACGAGAAGGATGCGGACGGCGCCGCCAAGGCGACGATCTTCTCGTCCAAGTTCGCTTGCCCGGTTTCCGGTTTCACGATTGCGGAGATCGAGCCTCGGCTTTTCTCGTTCAACAATCCGTTCGGCGCATGCCCGACCTGCGATGGGCTCGGACATGAGATGCGCATCGATCCCGATCTGGTCGCGCCGGACCATAGCGCAACGCTGAAGGCGGGAGCCATCGCGCCATGGGCCAAATCGACGTCGCCGTATTACATGCAGACGCTCCAGGCGCTGTCGCGGCATTTCGGCTTCTCGATGACGAAGCCCTGGCGCGATCTCCCGGAGAGGATCCACGCGGCGATCCTCTACGGCACAGGCGCGGAGGCGGTGCGATTCGCTTACGACGACGGCCTCAGGTCGTATGAGGTCAACAAGCCGTTCGAGGGGGTGATCACCAATCTCGAACGGCGCTACCGGGAGACGGAGTCCGATTGGTCGCGGGACGAGATCGGCCGCTACATGAGCGAGACGCCCTGCAAAGCCTGCAACGGCTTCCGGTTGAAGCCGGAAGCGCTCGCCGTGAAGATCACGATGAAGCATGCTGGCGAGATCGCCCGGCTCTCCGTGCGGGATGCGCTGGACTGGTTCACCGACTTGCCACGGCATCTCAACCTCAAGCAGATCGAGATCGCCACGCGCATCCTCAAGGAGATCCGCGACCGGCTGACATTCCTGCTCGACGTCGGCCTTGAGTACCTGACGCTGTCGCGCTCGTCTGGAACCCTGTCGGGCGGCGAAAGCCAGCGCATCCGCCTCGCTTCGCAGATCGGCTCGGGCCTCACCGGCGTGCTCTACGTGCTCGATGAGCCGTCCATCGGCCTGCATCAACGCGACAATGAGCGCCTGCTCGGGACGCTGCGCCGCCTGCGCGACCTGGGCAACACCGTGATCGTCGTCGAGCATGACGAGGACGCCGTCCTGCAGGCCGATTATGTGGTCGACGTCGGCCCGGGCGCGGGGATCCATGGCGGCGAGATCGTCGCCCAGGGCACGCCCGCGCAAGTGATGGCCAACCCCGCGTCACTGACCGGAAAGTACCTCACCGGCGAGATGTCGGTGCCGGTGCCCGTGAGGCGGCGCAAGCCGCAGAAGGGCAGGGTGCTGAAGCTCATCGGCGCGCGCGGCAACAACCTGAAGGACGTCACGGTCGAGTTGCCGCTTGGCACCTTCACCTGCATCACCGGCGTCTCCGGTGGCGGCAAGTCGACGCTGATCATCGATACGCTCTACAAGGCCGTCGCCCGAAAGCTGAACGGCGCCATCGAGCATCCCGCGCCATTCGACCGGCTCGAAGGGCTCGAGCACCTGGACAAGGTGATCGACATCGACCAGTCGCCCATCGGGCGGACGCCGCGCTCGAACCCTGCCACCTACACGGGAGCGTTCACGCCGATCCGGGAGTGGTTCTCCGGGCTGCCGGAGGCGAAGGCGCGCGGCTACCTGCCCGGCCGGTTCTCGTTCAACGTCAAGGGGGGCCGCTGCGAGGCTTGCCAGGGCGATGGCGTGATCAAGATCGAGATGCACTTCCTGCCTGATGTCTACGTCACCTGTGACGTCTGCAAGGGCAAGCGCTACGATCGGGAGACGCTCGAGGTGAAGTTTCGCGATCACTCGATCGCCGATGTGCTTGACATGACCGTCGAGGAGGCTGCGGACCTGTTTAAGGCCGTGCCGATCATCCGCGACAAGATGGAGACGCTGAAACGGGTTGGCCTCGACTACGTCAAGGTCGGCCAGCAGGCGACGACGCTGTCGGGCGGCGAGGCGCAGCGCGTGAAGCTGTCTAAGGAGCTGTCCAAGCGCGCCACCGGCCGCACGCTCTATATCCTCGACGAGCCAACGACCGGCCTTCATTTCCACGACGTCGCCAAGCTGATGGAGGTGCTTCACGAGTTGGTCGAGCAGGGCAACAGCGTTGTGGTCATCGAGCACAACCTTGAGGTGGTCAAGACAGCCGACTGGGTGATCGACATGGGCCCCGAGGGCGGCGACGGCGGCGGCGTCGTCGTGGCGCAGGGCACGCCGGAGGACATCTGCAAGGTGTCCGCCAGCTACACGGGCCATTTCCTCAAGGAGGTCCTCGCCCGTCGCCCCCTCAAGGCCCGCAAAGCGGCGGAGTGAGCGATGCCGCATGTCGCACTTATCGACCAGATCAGCCTGGGCGGGTTCCGTGAGCGGGCCAACGAGGACCGGGTCGGCCTCGCGGGCGGCCACGCCTGGGTCATCGACGGGGCGACCGGCCTCGGCGAGCCCTTCATGGGGGCGGGCAGCGACGCGGCCTGGCTGGCGCAGCGCACGCAAGAGGCCTTCACGCGGCATGCGGACGAGCCCGACCCGGCGAAGCTGGTCGCGGACGCCGCGGAGGACCTCATCGTATGCTTCGAGGCGGAGCGGACGCGGGACATCGAACATGCCTGGGAGCTGCCGTGCGGGTCTTTCATGCTGGCCAGCGCCGCTGCAAGCGGCCTGGCGCTGACGTGGTCCGGAGACTGCCGGGGACTGGTCCAGGCCAAGGGTGGGCCGGTGATGAGCTTCGGCGCCAACGCGCTCAGCGAGGAGGCCGAGGCGGCGCTGGTCGCGAAGCTTGGCCAGGGCGGCGACCCGGCTCAGCGGTATCGGCGGCCCGAGGCGCTTGCTGAATTGCGGGCCATGCGGGGAACCGCGCTGGCCCATGGCCGTTCGATGAACCTGTCGCCGGACCGCGGCTTTCTGGCCCGCCTCAGTCACGCATGCGTCGCTGCGGAGCGCGTCGACGTGCTGCTCATGACGGATGGCTTCGCGGCGGCCGAGCTGCGCTATGGGCTTTTTCCCACGGCCGATGGCCTGATGACGACCGTGCGCCAGGCCGGGCTTGCTGAAGTCGCCCGGCGACTGCGGCGATTCGAGCTCGAGACCGATCCAGAAGGCGTCGCGAAACCACGCTGGAAGCGCTGCGACGACGCCAGCGCGATATGGCTCCAAATGCACATCTAATATGTTGATTTTCCGGCGCAAATTACGTAGTGGATTGTGCCCTGTTTTGCTGGCTTCATGAGCTTGAATCGTTTAGATAATCGTGACCAGGAATTGATCACGGAATGCCTCAGTGAGCGACGACGACAAGAAGCCGGTTGATCCGCCGGTTCCGGCCACCGGCAGCGACATCAAGCTGATCTCGATCACCGACGAGATGCGCAAGAGCTATCTGGATTACGCGATGAGCGTGATCGTGAGCCGTGCCTTGCCGGATGTGCGCGATGGCCTCAAGCCCGTGCATCGCCGCATCCTGTACGCGATGTGGGAGAACAGCTTCACGCCGGACCGCAAGTACGTGAAGTCTGCACGCATCGTCGGCGACGTGATGGGCCAATATCACCCGCACGGCGACCAGGCGATCTACGACGCGCTGGTGCGCATGGCGCAAGATTTCTCGATGCGGCTGATGCTCGTCGACGGGCAGGGCAATTTCGGCTCGGTCGATGGCGACCCACCGGCGGCGATGCGCTACACAGAAAGCCGTCTTGCGCGCCCGGCCATGGCGCTGCTGGAAGATCTAGACAAGCAAACCGTCGATTTCCAATCCAACTATGACGATTCGAAGGAAGAGCCGTCTGTACTGCCCGCGCGTTATCCCAACCTGCTGGTCAACGGCGCGGGCGGCATCGCCGTCGGCATGGCGACGAACATCCCACCGCACAATCTGGGCGAAGTCATAGACGCCTGCGTCGCGTACATCGACAATCCCGAAATCAGCATCGATGAATTGATCGAGATCATTCCCGGTCCCGATTTCCCCACCGGGGGCTTCATCATGGGCCGCGGCGGGGTCCGCGCCGCCTATCATCTGGGCCGCGGCTCCGTGATCATGCGCGCCAAGACCGAGGTCGAGGAGATCCGCAAGGAGCGTGACGCGATCATCGTCCACGAGCTGCCCTACCAGGTCAACAAGGCTTCGCTTCTCGAGAAGATCGCCGATCTCGTGCGCGAGAAGCGGCTCGAAGGCATTTCCGACCTGCGCGATGAATCCGACCGTGACGGCATGCGGATGGTCATCGAGCTAAAGCGCGACGCCGTCGCGGACGTCGTGCTGAACCAGTTGTTCCGCTTCACTCCGCTGCAGACGAGCTTCGGCTGCAACATGGTGGCGTTGAACGGCGGCAGGCCCGAAACGCTGAACCTGAAGGATTTCATCGCCGCGTTCGTGGATTTCCGCGAAGAGGTGATCTCCCGGCGCACGAAATTCCTTCTGACGAAGGCGCGCGAGCGGGCGCATGTCTTGTGCGGCCTTGCGATCGCAGTGGCCAACATTGATGAGGTCATCCGCATCATCAGGACGTCGCCCGATCCGAACACCGCGCGCGAGTCCCTAACGGGCCGCATGTGGCAGGCATCTGATCTGGCTCCGCTGATCAGGCTGGTCGACGATCCGCGCTATCCGATCGGTGAGGACGGCGCCTATCGTCTGTCGGACGTGCAGGCCCGCGCGATCCTCGAATTGCGCCTCGCTCGCCTGACGGCTCTGGGCCGGGATGAGATCGGCGACGAACTGACGAAGCTGGCGGCCGAGATCGAGGACTTCCTGGCGATCCTGCGCTCGCGCGTCCGCATTTTCGACATCTTGAAGTCCGAGCTCGCGGAGATCCGGGCCGCGCACGCCACTCCCCGCAAGACGGTCATCCAGGATTGGGACGCAGACCTCGAAGATGAGGACCTCATCGCGGTCGAGGACATGGTGGTCACCGTCAGTCATGGCGGCTACATCAAGCGGGTGCCGCTTTCAATGTACCGGGCGCAGCGCAGGGGCGGCAAGGGCCGCTCCGGCATGTCGACGCGCGACGAGGATTTCGTCTCTCGCCTGTTCGTGGCGAACACGCACACGCCGCTGATCTTCTTCTCGTCGCTGGGCCAGGCCTACAAGGAGAAGGTGTGGAGGTTGCCGCTCGCCGCCCCGAACGCTCGCGGCAAGGCGCTGGTCAACATGCTTCCGCTCGAGCAGGGTGAGCGCATCACGACGGTCATGCCGCTGCCCGAGGATGAGGCGAGCTGGGAAAAGCTCGACGTCATGTTCGCCACGGCGTCGGGGACCGTTCGGCGCAACAAGCTGTCGGATTTCGTGCAGGTCAACCGCAACGGCAAGATCGCGATGAAGCTCGACGAAGGCGACGCCATCGTCGACGTGCAGATCTGCTCGGAGGCGGATGACGTGCTGCTGACCACGGCGCAGGGACAGTGCATACGCTTCGCCGTTCCGGAAGTCCGTGTCTTCAAGGGCCGCGATTCGACCGGCGTGCGCGGCATCAACCTCGCGGATGGCGACAAGGTCATCTCGCTCGCGATCCTGCATCATCTTGACGCCGCCTCCGAGGAGCGCGCTGCATATCTCAAGATGCGCCGCATGGTAGCAGGGGAAACCCCGGAAGACGCCGGCAACGGCGAGGCCATCGCCGCTGACGCGGAGGATGCGGCGCCCGAGGACGTGCAGCTGTCGCAGGAGCGATATGCCCAGATGTCGGCGGCGGAGCAGGTCGTGCTGACGGTGTCGGAGAACGGCTACGGCAAGCGCACCTCATCGTTCGAGTACCGGGTGACCGGCCGAGGCGGCAAGGGCATCGTGGCCATGGTCGTGAACGACAGGAACGGGCCGCTCATCGCATCGTTCCCAGTGGAGGACGCGGACCAGATCATGCTCGTCACCGATGGCGGCCAGCTCATCCGCGTGCCGGTCGCCGGCATCCGCGTCGCAGGCCGTTCGACCCAGGGCGTGATCGTGTTCAACACGGCCGATGGCGAACGCGTCGTCAGCGTCGAGCACATCACCGATGAGAATGGCGAAGCGGAGGATGAAGCCAGCGCCGCGGAGGATCCAGCCTGAAGGTTGCATCCACAATCTGTGGTTAGGTATCTTTCAACAAGTTAAACCTAAGGTTGTCTTTTGAAAGGAAGACAACCTGATGTCCATCAAGCTGCATGTCCATGTTCTGGCCAGCTGCGCCGCCTGCCTCTGCGGGATGCTGGCGTCGGCGCCGCTAGGAGCCCAGGCACCGGTCGATCAGCGCGACCGGTGGACGCTGTCGACGATGGCCGGCACGGCGACGCTTGCGTTGGTTCCGGCGCCTGGCGGCCCGCCCGCCATCATGTTCGTCTGCGGTGTCCGCCTTGCGGGCGTCGTCCAGGTCATCATTGCGGATCCGTCCGCTGATCTTGGGGCAAGCCCGCTGCGGATCGATCTCGCGTCAGGCTCAGCCAGCGCAATGGCGTCCGCCGAGCGCGCCGCCGGGATCGTCAACGAGGCGCAGTCGGTCCTCGGCGAGATCACGGTCCAGCAGGTTCACGAGATCATGCGCTCATCGTCCAAGAGCCTGAGCTGGCGTGTGGATCTGGCGAACAGCGTGACACGTCCTCAGACGACGGCGCCGATGCCGCACCCGCTCAGCCGCCACCGTACCGAATTCCTGCGGTTCTGCGCGTGAGCGCAGCAAGGGCGCTCGACCGACTGGACCGCCGCCAAGTCTCTGCGGCTTTGCGGACCGCACTCTCTGCAGCCGGACTGGCTGACGCTGGCACCACTTGAGTACGGCGCTGCGGAGCGCTACCACGTCGTGGCCGAAGCTGGAAAAATCGACTGTGCCCCATGACCTGATCATCTATGACTGCGACGGCACGCTGATCGACACCGAAACCATCTATGCAGAAATCAACCTCCGTTCATATCATGGCATCGGACTGACCCATTGGACAATGGAATCGTATGTCGACGCCATGGTCGGCATACCGGTCGCGGAAGGCCGCCGCATTCTGGAACGTGAGCTTGGCGGTCCGCTGCCGCCTGATTTCGAGGATGCCATCGAACGCGAAGTCAGGCAGCGCTTCGCTCTCGGCCTTCAGTCGCTTCCTGGCGTGCGTGATGCCGTCGAGCGTGTCGACGGGCCACGTTGCGTGGCGTCGTCGACCAGCCTCGCACCACTCAAGCGGAACCTTGCGACAGCAGGCCTGATCGACCTCTTCGATCCGCATGTCTTTTCGGCCAGCCAGGTCTCGCGCGGCAAGCCCCACCCCGATGTCTTTGTCTTCGCTGCAGAATCGCTGGGCGTGGCGCCGGCGAAATGCCTCGTGATCGAGGACAGCGTTCCCGGCGTCCTGGCGGCGATGGCGGCTGGCATGCCGGTTGTGGGCTTCACCGGCGTGGCGCATGACAAAGCCAGGACAGCGGCCCGCCTCAAGGACGCAGGCGCGCTTGCCGTGATCGACCACATGGATGACTGGCCAGGATTGGTGAGTAAGCTTCGGGCGGCGTGATTTGCCAAGCGGCCCGGCCTCAATTACCCATGCGGAATGACACGCACCGCGCTCTACACCGGCTCGTTCGATCCTGTCACGAACGGCCATCTCGACGTCGTCCGGCAGGCCTGCCGCATCGTGGACCGTCTCGTGGTGGCGATCGGCGTCCATCCTGGAAAGGCGCCTTTGTTCGATGCTGACGAGCGCGCCGCGATGCTGCATGAGGTGTGCGAGCCGATTGCGCGCACCGAGCAGGCCACCTTCGAGGTGGTTACCTTCGCCGACCTGGCGGTGAGTGCGGCGCACCGGGCCGGAGCCACCATGATGATCCGGGGCCTGCGTGACGGCACCGACCTCGACTACGAGATGCAGATGGCCGGCATGAACGGCGTGATGTCGCCTGACCTGCTGACAGTATTCCTGCCCGCATCGCCCCGGGTGCGTCCGGTGACAGCGACCCTGGTGAGGCAGATCGCCGCGATGGGCGGCGATGTTTCGCAGTTCGTGCCGGAGGCGGTCGCGTCCCGGCTGAAAGCGCGGTTTCAGCGGCCCTGAGCCAAAGGAGGCTTGCATTGAGTGCCTTTGATGGTGTCAGTCTGCGTCGGCCTGAAGGCTGACTCGCAAGGATTCGCGAGCGTTTGTTTCATCGTTTCAGCAGGTTCCTGATGCGTCTGTCGCGTTTTTTCCTTCCCATTCTGCGCGATCCTCCCAAGGACGCGGAGATCGTGTCGCACAAGCTCATGCTGCGTGCCGGCCTGATCCGTCAGCAGGCGGCCGGAAGCTATGCGCTGCTGCCTCTCGGCCTGCGGGTCCTGAACAAGATCAATGCGATCATCCGCGAGGAGCAGAACCGCGCCGGCGCCGTCGAGCTTCTCATGCCCACGATCCAATCGGCTGACCTGTGGCGCGAAAGCGGCCGCTACGACGCCTATGGCAAGGAGATGCTGCGCATCAAGGACAGGCACGAAAGGGACATGCTTTTCGGCCCGACCAACGAGGAGATGGTCACGGACATCTTCCGGTCCTACGTCAAGTCCTACAAGGAGCTGCCGCTCAACCTGTACCATATCCAGTGGAAATTCCGCGACGAGGTGCGCCCGCGCTTCGGGGTTATGCGCGGACGTGAATTCCTGATGAAGGATGCCTACTCATTCGACCTCGACAAGGCCGGCGCGGTGCACTCGTACAACCGCATGTTCGTCGCGTACCTGCGCACATTCGAGCGGCTCGGTCTCAAGGCCATACCGATGCGGGCCGACACCGGGCCGATCGGCGGCGACTTGAGCCATGAATTCATCATCCTCGCCTCGACAGGCGAGAGCGAGGTTTTTTGCCACAAGGATTTCCTCTCGTACGCGACGCCATCGGTCGACACCGATTTCGATGACGTCGACGCCCTTCAGCGCATTGTCGCCAAATGGACGTCACCCTATGCGGCGACATCCGAAATGCACGACGAAGCAGCTTATGCAGCCGTTCCGGAAGCGTCCCGCGTTTCGGCGCGCGGCATTGAAGTCGGCCATATCTTCTATTTCGGCACCAAATACTCCGCGGCGATGAACGCGACGGTCGCAGGCCCTGACGGCAAGGACACGCCTGTGCACATGGGGTCTTACGGCATCGGGCCGACGAGGCTGATCGCGGCGCTGATCGAAGCCAGCCACGATGATGCCGGCATCATCTGGCCCGATGCGGTCGCCCCCTTCCAGGTGTCGCTGCTCAACTTGAAGACCGGAGATTCCGCAACCGACGCTGCCTGCGGCGATCTTTACGCCAGCTTGACCAAGGCCGGCGTCGATGTGCTCTACGACGACCGCGACGAGCGTCCCGGCGCCAAATTCACTGTCCACGACCTGATCGGCTCGCCCTGGCAACTCATCGTCGGCCCGAAGAGCCTGACTGAGGGCAAGGTGGAGCTCAAGCGGCGCGCCACCGGCGAACGCGAGAGCCTGTCTCCGGCGGCTGCGCTCGACAGGCTGTCGCAACTCGGCACGGCATCGGCATGATCGAAGCTCCAGCGGATACGAAGCCGTTTGCCCGCTTTGAATGGCTGCTGGCATCGCGCTACCTGCGCACGCGCCGGCGCGAGGGCTTTGTTTCGGTCATTGCCGGCTTCTCGTTCCTGGGCATCATGCTGGGCGTGGCGACGCTCATCATCGTGCTTTCGGTCATGAATGGGTTCCGCAAGGAATTGCTCGACAAGATCGTCGGCGTGAACGGCCACATCTTCCTCACGCCGATCGAGCGTCCGCTCGACGATTACAGCGAGGTCGCGGCGAAGCTCATGGCGGTCAAGGGCGTGACGCTCGCCATCCCCATGGTCGAAGGGCAGGCGCTGGCCTCGTCGCAGTATGGCAATAGCGGCGTGCTGGTGCGCGGCATGCGCGAGATCGACATCAAACGCATTCCATTCATCGCGAACAACATCAGGCAGGGCACGCTCGACGGCTTCGACGCATCGAACGGCATCGCAATCGGCGAGCGCCTGGCCCAGAGCCTGTCGATCAGGGCAGGCGACACCATGACGGTGATCAGCCCGCGCGGCGCATCCACGCCCTTCGGCACCGCGCCGCGCATCAAGGCGTATCCCGTGGTAGCCGTCTTCGAGATCGGCATGTCCGAGTTCGACGGCACGTTCGTCTTCACGCCGCTCAGCGAGGCGCAGGCCTATTTCAACCGCGACGATGACGTGAACGTCATCGAGGTGTTCATCGAGAATGCGGACCGCACGCAGCAGGTCCGCGACGCGATCGAGGCCAATGCGCCGCGTCCGTTGGTCCTGACGGACTGGCGGCAGAGAAACCGAACGTTCTTCTCGGCTCTGGAGGTGGAGCGCAACGTGATGTTCCTGATCCTGATGCTGATCGTGCTCGTCGCCGCCCTGAACATCGTGTCCGGCTTGATCATGCTGGTTAAGGACAAGAGCTCCGACATTGCGATCTTGCGGACAATGGGCGCCACAAGCGGCTCGGTCCTGCGGATCTTCCTCATAACAGGAGCCTCGATCGGCATCGTGGGCACGTTTGCAGGCTTCGCGCTGGGGCTCTTGATCTGCGCCAACATCCAATCCATCCAGCAGTTCGTGTCCCGCATCAGCGGCACCCAGCTCTGGGATCCGACCGTTCGCTTCCTAACGGAGATCCCCGCCCAGACCAATCCCGCGGAAGTGGCCGCGGTCGTCGGCATGGCGCTGGTCTTGTCGCTGCTGGCAACGCTGTATCCGGCCTGGCGCGCGGCGCGGCTCGACCCGGTCGAAGCGCTCCGGTACGGGTGAGGGCGGCAGATGGTTGACTGTCATGGTTGAAACCGCAACGCCGGCCCTTTTCCTGAGCCAGGTGGACCGCAGCTATGTGCAGAGCGGCGGCTCGCTCGATATCCTGAAGAAGGCGGATTTCGCGATCTGGCCCGGCGAACTCATCGCGCTGGTGGCGCCGTCGGGCACGGGAAAATCCACGCTCCTGCATGTGGCGGGCCTGCTGGAGCACCCTGACGCAGGCGAGGTCTTCGTCGGGGGCGTCGCGACGGCCAAGCTCGACGACGCCGCACGCACGCGGTTGCGCCGCACCGAGATCGGCTTCGTCTATCAGTTCCATCATCTGCTTCCGGAGTTCTCCGCCCTCGAGAACGTGGTGATGCCGCAGCTCATCCGAGGCCTTAGCCAGAAGGTTGCGCAGAAGCGGGCGGCCGAGTTGCTCGACTTTCTCGGCCTGGGCGAACGGCTCAAGCACCGGCCGGGCGAACTGTCCGGCGGCGAGCAGCAGCGTGTCGCCATCGCCCGTGCGGTCGCCAATGCGCCAAGGCTGCTGCTGGCGGACGAGCCCACCGGCAACCTGGATCCGGGCACCTCCAAGCACGTGTTCAAGACGCTGACGTCGTTGGTGCGGGCATCGGGCCTTGCCGCGTTGATCGCCACGCACAATCTGGAGCTGGCCGCGCAGATGGACCGGCGGGTCACGATCCGCGGCGGTCAAGTCGTTCCCATGGATTAATCATGTTGCCAGACTTTTGGCACCTGCCCGCAGCACGCGTTGACATGAGAACAAAACAAATACATCAAGGGACATAGCATAAACATGGAGCTATGATATGACCCGTCGCTTGATTGCAGGCCTGACCGAAATGGCGTCGCTGGGCGCATTTGTGGTGATGATCCTGACATGGGCCGCCATCTTGTCCGCGCCGGGGGTGTGAATATCCGGGACATCCCGGCGTGGGCGACTCGACGGGCAGGCGGCGCGCAACGATAACAGGGACGAAGGAGGCGCCATGCCGTCGATTCCGCCTGACGTCCGTTTTGTCCACCTGCACGTGCATTCGAGCTATTCGTTGCTTGAAGGCGCGATGACCGTGCCGGCGCTCTGTAAGCTTGCGCTGGCGGACATGCAGCCCGCCGTCGCGCTGACCGACACCAACAACCTGTTCGGAGCCCTCGAGTTCTCCGAAAAGCTTGCCGAAGCCGGGATCCAGCCGATTGTCGGCGTCCAGATCAGCCTTGATTGCGAGGACACGGTTCCTGATCCCAGGCGCGGCCTCAATGTCTCGCACCCTTCTGTTGTCCTGCTGGCGGCAAGCGAGGTTGGCTACGGCAACCTTCTCGCGTTGATCAGCGCCGCCTACATGCTGCCGGAGCTCGGCGCGCCTCCCGTGGTGCGGATCAGCCTTCTGGCGCGGCATGCTGACGGCGTCCTCGCCTTGACGGGCGGCATGGACGGCCCGGTGGACTGCGCGCTCCGCGATGGGCGTCACGAGATTGCGGCCAGCCGTCTCTCGGCATTTCACGCAGCATATGGCGACAGGCTTTATGTCGAGATCCAGCGTCCGGGCTCTGGCGGCGGGCTGCCCACCGAAAATGCTTTGCTCAGCCTTGCCTATGGGCAGGGGTTGCCGATCGTGGCGACCAATGTGCCCTTTTTCGGCAAGCCGGCCGATCATGAGGCTCATGATGCACTGATGGCCATCTCGTCAGGGCGGCTCATGTCAGACGACGACCGCCGCCGTGTGAGCAGCGGGCAGTACTTCGCCACGCGCGAAGATATGAATGAACGCTTCAGGGATTTGCCGGAAGCGATTGAAACTACTGTCGAAGTCGCCCTTCGATGCGCGTGGCGCCCGCGTGTGCGCAAGCCCATTTTGCCGCGCTACGAAACATCTGACGGGCGGGGCGAAAGCGACGAGCTGCAGGATCAGGCTGAGGCAGGCCTTGCGTTGCGGCTGGAGGCTCACGGCCCGACGCCCGGCTTCACCGTCGATGAATACCGAAAGCGCCTCGCCTTCGAGCTCGACGTCATCAAGGGCATGCAGTTTCCCGGTTATTTCCTGATCGTCGCGGACTTCATCAAATGGGCCAAGCAGCAGGGCATCCCGGTCGGTCCAGGCCGCGGGTCCGGCGCAGGCTCGCTCGTCGCCTACGCGCTGACGATCACCGACGTCGATCCGCTGCGGTTCGGGCTGCTGTTCGAGCGGTTCCTCAATCCCGACCGTGTCTCGATGCCCGATTTCGACATCGATTTCTGCCAGGACAGGCGCGAGGAGGTGATCGATTACGTCAAGCGCCGTTACGGCGATGAGCGCGTGGCGCAGATCATCACGTTCGGCACGCTGCTTGCCCGCGGCGTGATGCGCGATGTAGGCCGCGTTCTCGAAATGCCTTACGGGCAGGTCGACAAGCTGACGAAGCTGGTGCCGCAGGCCCCCGGCAAGATCACGCCCCTTGCCGAGGCAATCGCTGGCGAGCCCAAGCTGCAGATGGCGGCCACTGACGAGCCGATCGTCGGGCGCATGCTGGAGATTGCGCAGAAACTGGAAGGGCTTCACCGGCACGCTTCTACCCATGCTGCAGGCGTTGTCATTGGCGATCGGGCGCTGGATCAGCTTGTGCCGCTTTACCGCGATCCGCGCACGGGCGCGCGGGTCACGCAATACAACATGAAGTGGGTCGAGCAGGCAGGCCTGGTGAAGTTCGACTTCCTCGGCCTCAAGACGCTCACGGTGCTGACGACCGCCGTGGCTCTGATCGCCCAGCGCGGCGTCGAGGTGAAGCTGGACAGCCTGCCGTTCGACGACCCTAAGACCTACGAGATGCTGGCGCGCGGAGAAACTGTCGGCGTGTTCCAGGTGGAAAGCGCCGGCATGCGCAAGGCGCTGGTCGAGATGAAGGCCGACCGCATCGAGGACCTGATCGCGCTTGTGGCGCTTTACCGTCCCGGCCCTATGGACAACATCCCGACCTATTGCCGCCGAAAGCTCGGGCTGGAGAAAGCGAGTTACATTCACCCGGCGCTCGAGCCGTACCTGTCGGAGACGCATGGCATCATCGTCTACCAGGAGCAGGTCATGCAGGTCGCGCAGGCCTTGTCCGGCTATTCGCTCGGCGAGGCGGACCTGCTGCGCCGGGCCATGGGCAAGAAGAACCAGAAGGAGATGGACCAGCAGCGGAGCCGCTTCGTCGAGGGCGCGGTGTCGCGCGGAATCCCGCAGGAGCTCGCCTCCGAGATCTTCGATCTGCTCGACAAGTTCGCGAACTATGGCTTCAACAAGAGCCATGCCGCAGCCTACGCCATCGTGTCCTACCAGACGGCCTATTTGAAGGCCAACTTCCCGGTGGAGTTCATGGCCGCGTCGATGACGCTAGAAATGTCCAACACCGACAAACTGTCGGAATTCCGGCGCGATGCCGAACGCATGGGCCACAAGGTCGAGCCCCCCTCCGTCAACCGGTCCGGCGTCTTCTTCGATGTCCGTGAAGGGGCGACCCGCTACGCCTTGGCGGCGATCCGCGGCGTGGGGCAGGAGGCGGTCGCCAGCATCGTAGCGGCGCGGGAGGAGGGTGGCCCATACCGCGACCTGCCGGACTTCGCCCGCAGGTTGGATACCCGGCGTGTGAACAAGCGCACGATCGAGGCGCTCATCGCGGCGGGCGCGCTGGACGAGATCGAACCGGACCGTGCCCGCGCGACGTCCGCGATCGACAGCATTGTGGCGCTCGCCCAGCGCACGCGCGATTCCGCCGAAGGCGGGCAGAACGAACTGTTCGGCTCAGGCGCGGTCGATGCCTTGGTCATCCCGCCCTATCAGCCTTGGCTCGCGTCCGAAAAGCTGCAAAAGGAGCATGGCGCGGTCGGGTTCTTCCTCACCGGCCATCCGCTGGATGACTACGATGTGGTGCTGCAGCGGATGCGCGTACGGAAATTCTCCGAATTCGCCGCCACGGTCCGGCAGACGGGCGCCTCGATGGGCCGCATCGCCGCCTCGGTTATCGATCGGAGCGAGAGGCGCACCAAGACAGGCTCGAAGATGGGCATCGTGCAGCTTTCCGACCAGAGCGGGCACTTCGAGGCGGTGCTGTTCGCGGAGGGCCTAGGTCGATTCCGCGATCTTCTCGAGCCGGGCAAGGTCGTCCTGCTCATGGTCTCCGCCACGCTTGACGGCGACGAGGTCAAGCCGCGGATCGAGGGCGTCGAGCCGCTGGACGCCGCTGCCGCGCGTCAGAAGCAGGACATGCGCATCTTCGTGCGGGACGCCAAGCCGATGAATGCGTTGGTGGAGCGGCTGCGCCAGAAAGGCGACGCGAAGGTCTCGGTCGTCATCATCCTCGATCAGGGCGGCGAGGAGATCGAGGTCGAGCTGCCCGGCAAACGTCTGGTCAGCCCCCAGATCGCCGGAGCGCTGCGCGCGGTGCCTGGCATTGTCAGCGTCGAACTGTGCTGAACGGCCTTGGCCGACGTTCCATCCAGGGCGACTTCCGCCTTGTCCGCCGATTTGCATCCATCCGCCGGCTAAATGGAAAAATGAGCGCCGGCGGAAACCTGCGCTCAACTGCGGCGTTAGTCCTCTCAAGCCCTGCAAGGTGCGGGGATTCGACAGAGGAGAGCCGCAATGGGCCTGTTCACTAAGGATATCGAGACGTTGGACGACCTGTTCGTCCATCAGTTGCAGGACATCTATTACGCCGAAAACCAGATCATGAGGGCGTTGCCCACGATGATCTCGAAGGCGACGGACCAGCAGCTCAAGCAGGGCTTCGAGATGCACCTGCGCGAGACCGAGGGCCAAATCCGCCGTCTGGAGCAGGTTTTCCAGATGCATGGCAAGAGCCCGAAGGCGGTTGACTGTCCGGCTATCGACGGCATCATTGAGGAAGCGAACGAGACCGCCGGCGACATCGCTGACAAAGAAGTGCTGGACGCGGCGCTGGTCGCATCGGCCCAAGCGGTCGAGCACTACGAAATCACCCGCTATGGCACGCTAGTCGCATGGGCGAAGCGCCTCGGGCGCGAAGACTGCGCCCAGTTGCTTCAGCAGACGCTTGACGAAGAGAAAGCCACTGACGCCAAGCTCACGGCGATGGCTGAATCAAGCATCAACCGCAAGGCGGCCTGAGCGCGTCCGCCTGTAGTGCGTCAACCGGGGCGGCTGCCCGCCGCCCCTTTTTTGTTAGCCATTGCGGCAAACCCGGGGCCAATCCATCAAGCGGCTACGCCTGTCATTCAAGCCAATGTTGCCGACAACGGAGGAGGCCTATGCAGGTGCGCGAGAGTGGACGCACATCACTCGCGCAGCATGCCGGCGCACGGCAGGCTTGGTATCCGGTGCAGCGATTGCGGCGAGTGGCAGACACGAAATTCAAGTCCAGGCGGCGGCTGCGGCCAATGCGGAGGCGCCGTCTCGGCATCCCTTGCCACACCCCGCAAACCCTGCTAACCGCACAGCCATCCCACATGCGGGCTTTAACGGGCGGAAGCTTCATTCCGTCCATCCGGTGGCTGATCGCGGCTCTCTACTGAGGTCATGATCCGCCGCGCTGGTCCGCAGAGGCAGTCATAACCGGAGAAGACCAATGGCAGTCCCTGAATTTTCCATGCGTCAATTGCTCGAGGCTGGCGCGCACTTCGGGCACCAGTCCCACCGCTGGAACCCGAAGATGTCACAGTACATCTTCGGCGAGCGCAACAAGATCCACATCATCGATCTGGCCCAGTCCGTGCCCATGCTGCATCGCGCGCTGCAGGCCGTAAGCGACACCGTGGCGCGCGGCGGCCGCGTGCTGTTCGTCGGCACCAAACGGCAGGCGCAGGACCTGGTGGCCGACGCCGCCAAGCGTTCCGCGCAGTATTACGTCAACTCCCGCTGGCTCGGCGGCATGCTGACCAACTGGAAGACGATTTCCGGCTCGATCCAGCGCCTGCGCAAGCTCGACGAGATGCTTGCCGTCGGCGCGGCCGGCCTCACCAAGAAAGAGCGCCTGATGCTCTCGCGCGAGCGCGGCAACCTTGAGAAGGCGCTCGGCGGCATCAAGGACATGGGCGGCACGCCGGACATGATTTTCGTGATCGACACCAACAAGGAGCAGCTTGCCGTGAAGGAGGCCCAGCGCCTCAACATTCCGGTGGCCGCCATCGTCGACACGAACTGCGATCCGGACGGCATCACCTTCCCGATTCCCGGCAACGATGACGCCGGCCGCGCGATTTCGCTGTATTGCGATCTGGTGGCCCGCGCTGCGCTGGACGGCATCGCACGCGGCCAGGGCAGCAGCGGCGTGGACATGGGCGCTTCTGAAGAGCCGATGGCTGAAATCCTGCCGGCCGAGATCGCACCTGCGACTGGCTTCGAGTTGCTGACGGCCCCGCGCGGCGCTCCGGACGACCTGAGCAAGCTCACAGGCGTCGGCCCCGAACTCGTGACCAAGCTCAACGAGGCCGGCCTGTTCCACTATTGGCAGTTCGCCGCCATGTCCCCGGCCGACGAGGCAGCTGTCGACGCCCAGCTCAAGCTGAGCGGGCGCATCTCGCGCGATGGCTGGACCACGCAGGCCCGCACGCTCGTCGACGCTTGACACGCTAGGCCGGCAGGCCCGCGTGACCAGCCAACGTCATGACCGGCGCAGCCCGCGGGCGCGCCGGTTCGCTATGTCATCGTGCCCGATCCGCGTGGCGCCCCGTTTGAAAGGTGAATGAGATGTCCGTGATTTCGGCCGCTCTGGTGAAAGAACTGCGCGACAAGACCGACGCAGGGATGATGGACTGCAAGAATGCGCTGGTGGAGACCGGCGGCGACATGGAGGCCGCGGTCGACTGGCTGCGCAAGAAGGGCCTCTCGAAGGCCGCCAAGAAGGCCGGCCGCACCGCAGCCGAAGGCCTGGTCGCGATGGCGACGACCGGCACGTCCGGCGTTGTCGTCGAAGTCAATTCCGAGACCGATTTCTTGGCTAAGAACGACCAGTTCCAGGCCATGGCGCGCAACATCGCCAACATCGCGCTCACCATCGGCGATGACGTCGAGGCCATCAAGGCCGCAGCGTATCCCGGCGGCGGCGCGGTTCAGGATGCGATCGCGAACGCCATCGCCACCATTGGCGAGAACATGGCCCTGCGGCGCGCCCGCAAGCTCACGGTCAGCGAAGGCCTGGTCGCCTCCTACATGCACAATGCAGCCGGCGAGGGTCTCGGCCGCATCGGCGTGCTCGTCGCGCTCGAATCGTCCGGCAAGGCCGATGAGCTGGCGACGCTCGGACGGCAGCTCGCGATGCACGTGGCGGCGGCGAACCCGGTGGCGCTCGAACTGGCCGCTGTCGATCCGGATATCCTCTCCCGCGAAAAAGCCATTCTTGCGGACAAGAATGCAGGAAAGCCGCCGCATGTCCTTGAAAAAATCGTGGAATCCGGCCTCAAGTCTTATGCGAAGGAATTCTGCCTGCTCGAGCAGGTCTACATCCATGATGGCTCGAAATCGGTGGCGCAGGCTTTGAAGGACGCCGAAGGCAAGGTCGGAGGCCCGATCAAGCTCACGGCATTTGCAAGGTTTGCAGTTGGCGAGGGCATCGAGAAGGAAGAGAGCGACTTCGCTGCGGAAGTCGCTGCTGCGGCAAGCGGAAACGCCTGACTGCTCCAAACTTCAGGGCGGCGCCGATGGCGCCGCTTTTTCATGCCGGCACGGCACGCTGCCGATAGGTCGGGCCTGGTTCCGGCGGCGGTGCCGTGCCTGGATCATCGATCCGGCTTTACGTCTCCAGAACACACCGTTTGCAGACGTGGCGCCCGTTCTTCCAAGCCGAACCGCAGGAGACCCACATGGCGAAATTCAAGCGTGTGCTCATCAAGCTGTCCGGCGAAGCACTGGCGGCCCCTGACGGATATTGGCTTTATCCACAGGTCCTCAACACGCTGGCGGCGGACATCGCAGCGGCGTCGAAGGCAGGGATCGAGATTGCCGTCGTGATCGGCGGCGGCAACATCATCAGGGGCGCACGCGTGAGCGCTGCCGGATGGATCGACCGAGCCACTGCGGATTCCATGGGCATGCTGGCGACCGCGATGAATTCGATCGCGCTCGAAAATGCCGTCAACGCCTCTGGCGTCACCGCGCGCACGATGTCGGCCGTGTCGATGCCGACGATTTGCGAAACATATGCACGCCAGCCGGCGCTTCACCATATGGAGCGCGGCCATGTGGTCATACTCGCTGGGGGGACCGGCAACCCGTTCTTCACCACCGACACCGCCGCCGTGCTGCGCGCGGCGGAGTTGAAGTGCGAGGCGGTGTTCAAGGCCACGCAGGTCGACGGCGTCTACTCCGCCGACCCGAAGAAGCACCCGAACGCGACCCGCTATGACCGATTGACCCACGCCGAGGCGATCTCTCGCGACCTTGGCGTGATGGACACGGCGGCGTTCGCCCTCGCGCGAGACGCCGGGTTGACGATCGGCGTGTTCTCCATCGCCCAGCCTGGCGCGATCTCGGCCGTGCTGCGGGGCGAGGGCAGGGCGACCTACGTAGTTCCCTAAGGCGCATTCAGACGTGCGCTGTGAAGACTTGACCGGGCAAACAACGATCCGCATGGTCGTCGTCGCCAAAACAATGCAATGAGAAGGCTCAAGCCATGGCTCAGACTTTTGATCTCAATGACGTGAAGCGCCGGATGCAGGGCGCCATTGCAGCGCTCAAGCACGATCTTAACTCGCTCCGCACCGGCCGCGCCTCGCCAAGCGTGCTCGACCCCATCATGGTCGATGCATACGGCTCGAAGATGCCGCTTTCGCAGGTGGCCACAGTCAGCGTGCCGGAGGCGCGGCTGCTGAGCGTCCAGGTCTGGGACAGGGGCATGGCGGCGGCTGTCGACAAGGCGATCCGCGATTCGGACCTCGGCCTCAATCCGCAGATGGAAGGGCAGACGATCCGGATCCGCATCCCCGAACT
Organism: Allobosea sp.; assembly: GCA_031412095.1. Classification (GTDB taxonomy): domain Bacteria; phylum Pseudomonadota; class Alphaproteobacteria; order Rhizobiales; family Beijerinckiaceae; genus Allobosea. The sequence goes on along the minus strand of JANOCI010000007.1, from coordinate 3,416 downwards.
CAACGAGCAGCGCCGCAAGGAACTGGTCAAGGTCGCGCACAAATACGCCGAAGAAGCCCGCATCGCTGTCCGCCATGTGCGCCGGGACGGCCTCGAGATCCTGAAGAAGCTGGAGAAGGACGGCAACCTGTCCGAGGACGACGCCAGCCGCCAGTCCGACCAGGTCCAGAAGGCCACCGACCAGCATGTCGGCGAGGTGGACACCGCTCTAGCCACCAAGGAAAAGGAAATCATGCAGGTGTAGCGTGGGGTCTAATTCAGTTGTGCCGTCCGCGAATCGGTCCATCCTGCACGGGCTGGCCTTTTACGCGGTGCGGCGCCTCCCTCGCCGCCTTCCACTGAACATCCAGCTGTCGGACCATGAGCCCATCTCCTGAACCCATGAGGCAGCCAGCGCTCCAGCCGACCGGGACACCGCCGGGGCCGAAGCACGTGGCCATCATCATGGATGGCAACGGTCGCTGGGCCCAAACCCGGGGCCTCGCCCGGACCGAAGGCCATCGGAAGGGCGTCGAGGCGTTGAGGCGCACTGTCCGTGCCGCGAGCGATCTCGGCATATCGCATCTGACCATCTTCAGCTTCTCGACGGAGAACTGGCGCCGGCCGGCCATCGAGGTCAGCTTCCTGATTGCGCTGTTCAAGCGCTTCGTGCGCAACGATCTCGCCGAACTGCATGCATCCAACGTGCGCGTGAGGATGATCGGCGACCGGGCGTCGACACCGCCGGACATCCTTGACCTGATTGACCAGGCCGAAGCGCTGACTGTGTCCAACACTGCCTTGACGCTGATCATAGCTTTCAATTACGGCGCACGCGACGAGATCGCGAGAGCCGTCAATCGCGCCCTCGCGGCCCGCGCCGCCTCGGGGAATTCAGGGCCCATCTGCCAGGCCGACATCTCGAAGCACCTCGACACCGGCGATCTGCCTGACCCGGACCTGGTCATCCGGACCTCGGGAGAGGTGCGGCTGTCGAATTTCCTGATGTGGCAATCGGCATATGCCGAATTGGTGTTTACGCCGGTCCTTTGGCCGGATTTCGACCATGCCGCGCTAGAGGCAGCGATCAAGGAATATCAATTACGTGACAGGCGCTTCGGCGGCCTTGCGAAGAAGGTGAGTTGATGAGCGCCCGCCCATCGCGGCGGGCTTTGGCTTCAAAAACGGCAGTTTATGCGCCGGGCCCAGGACATCATTCAAATCAAGACATCATTGAAACAACGTTTGCACTTGCAAAGAACCGGTTCTCGTTCATTGCCCGGATGCAGTATTGTTCGATCGGTCGGGGAATTCCATGATGTCCGCATCGACGCCGTCGGGCGCGCCGCGCAGCGAGTTAAGCCTCAGGGTCATGTCCGCCCTGCTGATGGTTGGCGTCGCCTTGCTGACCTTGTGGTGGGGCGGGTGGCCGTTCGCCTGTCTGTGGATCGCGGCAGGCAGCATCGCGGGGTGGGAGTGGTCACGCATCACGATGCCCCGGCGCGCGGGCAGCAACCATTTGCTCTTCGGATTGTGCATCGGCATTGGCGGCATGCTGGTCGCTGCCGGCTGGCCGCTGCCTGGCCTGCTATGGGTCTGCGGCATGCTGGGCTCTTGCCTGGTGCTCGCAGCTGAGGACCGGGCGGAGCAGGCGATCGGCGTCATCTACGCCTCGGCGATCGCGATTGCGCCGATCATCGTGCGGGCCGAACCTGGCCTTGGCATCACGCTGATCGCCTGGAGCTTCGCCGTCGTCTGGTCGACGGACATCGCAGCCTATTTCACCGGCCGAGCGCTTGGCGGACCAAAGCTTTGGCCTGCCGTGAGCCCGAAGAAGACATGGTCGGGCGCCTTGGGAGGGGCGGCGGCGGGAGTGCTGGCCGGCCTCGTTGTCTCTCTCGTCGCGCAGGGGGCCGGCGTGGTCTGGCCGTTCGGCATCATGGCCACGATCATCGCCGCCTTCATCTCGTCATCGGCGGGGCAACTGGGAGACCTGTTCGAATCCGCGTTGAAGCGCCGTCATGACGTGAAGGATTCGGGCTCGATCATCCCCGGCCATGGCGGCGTCTTGGACCGGCTGGATGCGTTCGTCGTCGTTGTGACCATTGTGGCGATCGCCGCTGCGGTCTGGCGCTGAGCCTGATGCGCCGCGTCACGATCCTCGGCGCGACCGGTTCCATCGGAACCTCCACGCGAGATGTCATCCTGGCCAATCCGGGCCGGTTCGATGTCGAGGCGGTGGTTGGCGGGCACGATGCCGCAGCGCTCGCCAGCGTCGCCCGAAGTCTTGGTGCGCGCTATGCGGCGCTTGATGATCCATCTGGGCTCACCGCGCTCCGGGCGGCTCTGCAGGGAAGCGGCATCGCATGCGGGGCGGGTGAGTCAGCTGTGATCGAGGCCGCAACGCGGGAGGCCGACATTATCGTGGCGGGGATCAGCGGCATCGCTGGCCTCAAGCCCACCGTCGCCGCCCTCGCGTGCGGCCGGCGCATCGCTCTGGCCAACAAGGAGACGCTGGTCTGCGCCGGCGCATACTTCATGGCCGAGGCCCGACGTGTCGGCGCTGAGGTCGTGCCGATGGACTCTGAGCATAATGCCGTCTCCCAGGCGCTGGCCGGTCGGTCGCTGGAGGACGTCGACCGCATCACGCTGACAGCCTCCGGCGGCCCTTTCCGGACCTGGAGCCGGGAACAGATCCGCTCTGCGACCGTCAATGAGGCGCTGGCCCATCCGAACTACGCGATGGGCTCAAAGATCACCATTGATTCCGCCGGCCTGATGAACAAGGGCCTGGAGCTCATCGAGGCCCACCACATCTTCGAGATCGAGCCAGCCAAGCTGGCGGCTGTCATACATCCGCAGCAGGTCATGCACGGGCTGGTCTCGTTCTCGGACGGCAGCATGGTGGCCGGCATGGCGCGGCCAAGCATGCGCGTACCCATCGCGGATTGCCTGTCTGGCGGACGCCGCCTCGCAAGCGGCATCGAGGCGCCTGATCTTGCGGCCTTGGGCAGTTTGACTTTTGAGGAACCCGACCTTGCCCGCTTCCCGGCGCTCGCCCTGGCGATCGAAGCCATGAAGCAGGGCGGGGTCGCGACCGCCGTGCTTAATGGAGCAAACGAGGTCGCCGTCGCGTGCTTCCTGGAAGGCCGCATCACGTTTGGCGATATTCATATTGTTATCGAAAAAACGCTTGATGCCGTCCTGCGTGACACGATGTCGACTCCATCGTCGGTTGAGGATGCGCTCGCAATCGATCATATAGCACGGCGGGAGGCGATGCTCGCAGCGGACGGTTTCCGCGCGCCGTCAATGTGAGCCGCATCGAGAAATGTCGCAAAGGATCTTTAGATGGATTTCGTAGGCACAATCTGGGCTTTGGGCTCGACCGTGCTGTTTTACGTGCTGCCCTTCCTTTTCGTCCTCACCGTCGTGGT
>JANOCI010000006.1:0-54549 GCA_031412095.1 Allobosea sp. | reverse complement strand
CGTCCTGGATGAACGGGGAATTGACTTTGAGGATGCAGCCGTCGCGCTTCCTGAAGGGCAGGCGCTGATGTCGGTTTCGCCTCGGAGCGGAGAGGATCGATATGTCAGCCTTGTCGAAATCCGCAGCAAGATCTGGGCGGTCGTCGATGTCCGGCGGGGCGAAGCGCTCCGCATCATCACAGTCCGCCGCGCTCGACAGCGGGAAGAACGAGAGTATCGTAAGGTTTACGCTCGATCAGTTGAAGGCGCGCAAAAGCAAGACTGACTGGGCAAGGGTCGATGCGACGACCGAGGCTGAGTTGCGCCAGATGGACCGCGATGACCCTGATCTTCAGGGCTTCGAGGATATCGACTGGTCGAAAGCCACCTTGATTGTGCCCCAGCCGAAGGCCGCCATCTCGATTCGGCTCGATCCCGAGGTGCTCGCCTTCTTCAAGGAAGGCGGCCCTGGCTACCAGAGCCGCATCAACGCGGTGCTGCGCAGCTATGTAAAGGCTGCAAAAAGGGGCTGATCCCGCTTACATCCCCGCCACGCGCCGGATGAGCTCGAGCTGCTCCGGCAGGCAGATGCTCGCCAGGTCATAGCGCTCGACGATGTCGCGGCGCGCCTGGCTGCGGATGCCTCGGTAGTCGTCCGGCTTTGCCAAGGCGCGGACGATCTTGCGCGACCAATCCTCGATGTCGAAGAAATCGACGAGGATGCCGTTCTCTCCGGTCCTCACCACTTCCGTCACGGGCGCGGTGGATGACGCGATCACCAAGCATTCGGCCGCCATGCTCTCCAGCATCGACCATGACAGCACGAACGGATACGTCAGGTAGGCGTGAACGCGGCTGACCCGGAGCAATTGCCGATAGTCTGCATAGGGAAGCTTGCCGAGAAAGACGATGCGGCTCATGTCCAGCCGGTCGCCGACCTCGCGCAGCATCACATCCTTCCAGCTTCCGCCTTCCGCGGGCCGTGCGCCATAGCTGACATCCTCTCCGCCGACGATCAACGTCACGGCGTCAGGGCGCTGCTTCTGGATCGCCGGCAGCGCGCGCATGAAGATGTGGAACCCGCGGTAAGGCTCCATGTTGCGGTTGACGAATGTCAGCACCTCGTCGCCATGCGCCACGCTGCGTCCATCGGGCAAGGTGAACGTGGCGGATGCGTCCGGACTGATGAAGCCGGTGTCGATGCCGTCGAAGATGACGCTGATCCGGTCATGATGCACGGCGGGCATCGATGATTTCTGCCAGTGCGTCGGCGAGATCCCCCTGTCCATGATGTCGAAGCCGCCAAGGAGGCTGGCGTTCTTGGTGCGCATGCGCGCGCGGCCAAGAAGCGTAGGCTGGCTGAATTCGGGATCGAAGGCGTAGTCGTAGCCCTCCGCCCTGTAATAGAACTCGAGGAACATGAGGAAGCGTGCGGCCGGCCAGACGTCCTTGAGGAACAGGTGCTCGCCCCAGCCTGGATGCACCACGACGATGTCCGGCCTGAAGCCTCTCCTGCACAGTTCAAGCCCGGCCTGCGCGGCGGACTCGCCCCGGATGACCTTGGTCTCGAAATCCGCCGCGAGCGGGTGCACGCCCTTCGTCGATCCCCGCTGCGTCCGATACCGGATCACATTGACGCCGGGGGTGGGATAGGCAGGCGGGTTGATGGTCAGCGCGACCACCTGGTTGCCTGCATCGGCGGCGAGCGCGCTGGCGGTGTGGCGGAACTGTGCGGGAAAGTTCTGATGGACGAACAGGATCTTCATCGACCGAATCCGTTCAGGCTGGATCGCGACGGATCAACTGCTGAGCGCCGCCTTCACCAGCCCGCTGGCCTTGGCGAAGTCCATCTGGCCCGCATGCCTGCTTTTCAGCGCCGCCACCACCTTGCCCATGTCCTTCATTGAGGCCGCGCCAGCCTCCGCGATGGCGGCGGAGATGGCGGCAGCGACTTCGGCCTCCGACATCTGCTGCGGCAGGTAGGACGCGATCACGGCGATCTCGCCATTTTCTGTTTCGGCAAGCTCCGGCCTGCCGTTCGCAGCATAGATTTCGGCGGATTCCTGCCGTTGCTTGATCATCTTCTGCATCACGGCGAGGATCTCGTCGTCGCTGGCTTGCCCGCGCCCAGCGCCGCGCGCCTCAATGTCCTTGTCCTTGAGCGCCGCCTGCACGAGGCGGATGGCTGCGACCTTGCCCTTGTCGCCGGCTTTCATCGCGGTCTTCAGGTCGTCCATCAGGCGTTCGCGCATTGAAAGGGGTGTGGACATCGGGACAGTTCTTTCTGGTTTGGCCCACCCGGTCCGCACGCGCGCGTTGACGGAACCGGACTGGCGATTTAAGGCTCCCGCTCCAGACGAAGGGGTGGTTCTAAGCCTCGGAACATCTCAACCCGGTTTGGCCGGTCTGGACACAGGCATAGCATGACGCGCCCACAAGAAAACCCCGCCCTCGAAACCGACGGCACAGGCGGCTGGACCGAACCGCGCGCCACGGCGCTGCTGGTGCTGAGCGACGGCACTGTGCTCGAGGGCTTCGGCGTCGGCGCCGCCGGAAAGGCGCGCGGCGAGGTGTGCTTCAACACGGCCATGACGGGCTATCAGGAGATCCTGACCGACCCCTCCTATAACGGGCAGATCCTCACCTTCACATTCCCGCATATCGGCAACACCGGCGCCAATGACGAAGACACGGAGACGGTCGATGCGGCGGCCTCGACCGGCGCCTGCGGCATTGTCCTGCATGCGGCCATCACCGCCCCGTCCAATTGGCGTCAGACGCAGCATTTCGACGCCTGGCTGAAGGCCAAGGGCATCGTCGGCATCTGCGGCGTCGACACGCGCGCGTTGACGGCCCTGATCCGCGACCACGGCATGCCGAACGCCGTGATCGCGCACGCGCCTGACGGCATCTTCGACATCGACGCGCTCAAGGCCGAAGCGGCCGCCCTGCCGTCCATGAATGGCCTCGATCTGGTGCCGAACGTCACGGGCGTTGAGCGCTACACCTGGTCCCAGACGCCCTGGGTCTGGCCCACGGGCTATGGAGAGCGCTCGCAGGCCAGGTTCCACGTGGTCGCGCTCGACTATGGCGTGAAGCGCAACATCCTGCGGTTGCTGTCCGACCGGGGCTGCAGGGTCACGGTACTGCCGCCCACGGCGAGCGCCGAAGACGTGCTCGCCCTTGCGCCGGACGGCGTCTTCCTGGCCAACGGCCCTGGCGACCCGGCCGCGACGGGCGCCTACGCGGTGGAGACCATCCGCGCGGTGATCGAAGCCGACATTCCGACCTTCGGCATCTGCCTGGGCCATCAGATGCTTGGCCTTGCGATCGGCGCCAGCACCATGAAGATGAAGCAGGGGCACCACGGCGCCAACCATCCGGTCAAGGAGCACGCCACCGGCAAGGTCGAGATCGTGTCGATGAACCATGGCTTCGCGGTCGATCCCGCCACGTTGCCGGCCAATGCGGTGGAAACGCACATCTCGCTCTTCGATGGCTCGAATTGCGGGATCGCGCTGACGGACCGGCCCGTGTTCTCCGTGCAGCACCATCCGGAAGCTTCGCCCGGCCCGCAGGACAGCCACTATCTGTTCGACCGTTTCGTGACGCTGATGCAAAAGCACAGCGCGACATCGACGGCGGCCTGATCCGCGCATGGACCGGATCCGGACATGACCTGGCGCGATTTCTTCAATGGCGACCACAGCATCTATGTTTCCGAGCGGCATAAGCTGCTGCATGCCCGCATCATCGCGCGGGCGCTCGTCTCGCTGATCCCGGGTCCTGACGCCGCCGTGCTGGACCATGGCTGCGGCGAAGCCTTGCATGCCGACCCGGTCGCAGCGGCTTGCGGGACGCTTTACCTGTGCGAAAGCGCCCCGTCGCTCAGGGCCCAGCTTACCGCCCGTTTCATCAACCAACGGCATGTCCGGATCATCGCGCCCGAGACCGCCGCCATCGGCATCGCCGATGAAAGCCTCGATCTGGTCACAGCGATCTCGCTGGTCCAATATCTCAGCCGCGACGAGCTCATCGAGCTCCTGGGGCTCTGGCTGGAGAAGCTCAAGCCCGGCGGCATCCTCGTCATCGGCGACGTGATCCCGCCCGATGTCGGCATGGTCACCGACACGAAGGCGCTGCTGTCGTTCGCATGGACCGGAGGCTTCCTCTTCGCGGCAGTGGCCGGGCTGGTGAAAACGGCGTTCTCCGACTACCGGCAATTGCGCGAAAAGCTTGGCCTCAGCATGTATTCCGCCGCGGAAATGGATACGATGCTGCACAAGGCTGGCTTCGCCGCCGTGCGCCAGCGCGACAACATCGGGCATAATCCGGCGCGCATGACCTTCGTGGCGCAAAAGCGCGTTTAAGCGCAATCCGCGCCGGGCCGCCGCCAAGCCGCGATCGGCATCGCCGTCACCTCTTCTCGCCGAAGCTCCAGAACTTGTGGCCTGTGAAGCTGATGGCCATCACCAGGACGGTCGTCACGACCTGCATCGGCAGATAGGGCAATTCGAGCCGGTCGACAAACAGAGCCATCAGCGCCCATGTCGCGCAGAAGCCCAATCCCGCTATCACGAGAAAGCGCCATCCGGCCTCGGCATGGGAGCGTTCGGTCGTGAACGTGTAGCGGCGGTTCAGCATGTAGGACACGCCTGCGCCGACGATGAACCCCGCCAAAGTTGCACGAACGGGCGCAATCCCCCCGAACTCGACGAGCCCGATCAGGATGGCGTAATGCGCGACGGCTGTGACGACGCCGATCCAGCCATAGGAGATGAGCTGCGCAGGACGCATCATGTCGTGACCTTGCCTGCGAGCCGTCCGACCAGCGTCGCCGACAGGGCCGAAGGCATGCGCCATCGCACCAGATCGAAAGGCATGGCCGCACGCCCCATCAAGTCCGCGACGCGGGGATCGCGATGAGCCCTGAACCAGCCCAGCCAGGCGGCGCGGACATCGTCGTCGGTTGTCAGGTCATTGGCATGCAAGGCCGCGATGCGTTCTTCGGCATCGAGCAGGGCTGCGACATCGGCGCCTGCCTCGAGGCTTGGCGAATAGCTGACCAGCACGATCTGGTCGATCTCGATGGGCTCCGTGATCTGGAAACTTCCCAGCCGCGCCACCACGTCGTCACGGGACATCCTGATCTTGCGGTCGCGGATCCAGTCGCCGCCCGCGTCATGCCCGTCGACGAGGTCGGCAAAGCCACGTAGCCCGCGTAGGGAGCCCCTGAACACCGTAATGGATTCAGGCACGCCAAGCGCCATCAGCCGTCCGCCCCGGACGAAGACGAGCACGCGCTCGGATGCGCCGTAGCCGCTTTCGCCGCCGGCGCCATGCAGCAGGTGCAGAGCGCCCGTGGTCTTGCCAGCCCCTGAGTCGCCGAGCAGCAGAAGCCCCGCGCCGCCATGGCTGACCAACCCTGCATGCAGGACCCACGCGCCCGCCGCCGCATGGGCGGGAGTCAGGATCTGGTCGCGCAGCAGCTTGCGGAATTCGTCGCGCCGGCCTGCTCCAGGCGGCGCTGCAAGGCTAATCTGCCTTGCCTCGTCATCGATCAAGGCCACCGCGCCGCTGGTGCTGAAACGGGCGAGGCGACGCCCGCCTGAGAGCTGCGTCATGACGAGATCGCGGTGCTCGAAGGCGTTCTTGCCGCGGTGCTGGGCGATGCTGACCGGTTTCGCCCCCTCTTCGCTGACGAAATGCTCCAGCTCCGAAGCATGGTCCAGAAGCGAAATCGCCATGTCCGGCGTCAGGTCCGGCGGCATGTCCGCCTCGGCGGTTTCGCTGGCCAACGGAACCAGGTCCGCGATCAACTCATCGAGGCTGGTCCCGGTGCAGCCGATCAGGGCGCCGCAATGTGCCTTCAGCACCGCATCGTGGCGTGCCGGGCCGCCCGGCTCCAGCCTGGCTGTCTCCGCATGCGATGTCTCTTCGGCCTCCACCTCGTACGTCTTGGCCAAGCCTTCGATCACTCCCAGGGAAGGCTCGGAAAACTTGAGGCCCCGAGGCTGGCCCGTGACGCCATCAAGGGGCCAGCCCATCACGAAGGGCGGCCGGCCGGCAATGCGCATGGCGGTCTCGATCGTCAGGTCCGGCCGCCGCATAGGCTCGCCCGTGAGAAAGTCGACGACGGCCAGGATCGCGCGCCCGCAGGCGATGCCGTTCTCGAGGTAGCGCGAGGCGAGGCGCTGCCGGGCATACCAGCGCTGCGCGACATCGAGTGCGTCATGGACATTGCCAAGGTCGCGCCAGGCGCCCTCATGCAGAGCAGGGGAGACCCGTGCCAGGACGCCGTCCGGATCGAGCAGCGGGCGCTGCCGGTCCTGCCTGTTGGTCAGCTCGCGGTAGGCGCCGCGGCTAAAGGCAGGCATCTGATCCGTGTCGCCGTCCCCAAGCAGTCCGAAGCCCAGCTCGAACGGATTATGTGCGCCGACGAGGCGCAGCCGGGGCGGGGCGTCGCGCTCGAAGCGGAGCTGGTCGTTCATCACCCCGATGCCGAGCGCATCGACGCCCTGCTGCAGAAGCCGCGCCGTCAGGTGCGTCGATGGATTGGTCACGACGATGACGGAGCGGCCCGCCAAGGCCGGCATCATCTGCTCGATGATCGCCATGTTCTCGGCGAACAGCGCATCCTTGCTCCGTTGCCGTGACTTTCGTGAGGTTCGCCGCCCAAGCGCCAGCACGAGCGGCCCGATGCCATCGCGCGGAGGCTCGTCGGCGACGATGATCTTGGCCGAAAGCGCGGGCAGGTCCGCCAGGTGGATGCGCAGAAGCTCCGCCCGCGCATGGTGCCGGCACCAGATGCGGAAATGCACAGCCGAGCCTTGCAGGGCGGCGACCGTCAGCATGGCCCGCACGGCCCTTCCCGCGCCAAAGACATCGACCTGGCGGGGCAGATCGCGCCGGATGCCCGCGCAAAGCTGCGGCCGAACCAGCCCTGGCGCGCAGCCCGGCAAGGCGGTTCGGAGCGGCAGATCCATGTGCCTTCTCAGCTCCCGGCACGCTGCATGGCGAGGCCAAGCTGCCCGCCCGGGTGGTACCGCCCGAAATCCGCGCGGCTGAAGCCGGACATATGCATCAACGCCACGGCCAGCGCATCGCCGACGGCGAGGGTCGCGGTCGAGGAGGTGGTCGGGGCCTGGCCGTTCGGGCAGGCCTCCGGCAGGTCCGGCAATGCGATCACGTGGCTGGCGAGCTTGCCGAGCTCGCTGTCCGGCTTCCGCGTCACGACCAGCAGCGGCAGCGCTTCGCGCTGGCAGAACTGCGCGACGTCGAAAAGCTCAGCCGTGCCGCCCGAGACGGACAGCATCAGGACCGCATCGAGGCGCTGGATCATGCCAAGGTCGCCATGGCTGGCCTCGGCTCCGTGAAGGAACATCGACGGCGTGCCGGTCGAGGCGAACGTCGCGGCGATCTTGCCGCCGACATGCCCGCTCTTGCCGATTCCGCAGACGATGACGCGTCCGCCGCGCCGCCTCGTGACGTCGAGCGCGAGAAGCGCATCCAGCCAGGAGGCGTCCACCTGGAGCGCAAGCGACAGCAACGCATCCGCCTCCTGCCGCACGACGTTCCGCATGGCCTCGATAAGCGCCGTGTCTGAGCTCATGCCGCCTACGCCCTTTCGATCATCCCGTCGTTGGATGCGCCGCATCTCAGGCTTTCGGCGAGCTGGAGCATCCGTTCCGGCAGGGCGGGCGCGGGCCCGTCCCTGAGCAGCGGTGCGCGCCGTCAGGCGGCCGTTGTAGGCTCGCGATGCAAAAGGGCGCAAGCGTCTTGATCGCCTGCGCCCTGCGGAGGGTTGCTTCCGGCGGATGAATCGTCCCCCGACGGATCTATCTGGTTCAATCTGAATAGCAGATCCTGCCTGAAGTCAGGCTTTGGCCGCTTCCTTGACCAGCCGCGCGATCGTTGCGTCGAAGAATGCCGCGGTCTTCTCGTCGGCCAGCTCGCCCGCTTCGGTGAAGGCGGTGGCATAGTTGCCGACCGCCACCATCTCAGGAATTACCAGCGCGCCGAGCCCGAGCTCGAGGACCGTGCGGAGCTGCGTCAGCCCGCGATAGCCGCCCATCGGGCCGGGCGAGGCGGCTCCGAGGCCCACAACCTTGCCGGCGAGCCCGGTCGCCGGGGCGCCGGGCTTGGCGACCGTCGTCCAATCCAGCGCGTTCTTGAGCGCCGGAGCATAGCCTGCGTTGTACTCCGGGCAGGTCAGGAACAGGCCCTTGTGCTCGTCGATCAGCGCGCGCAGCTTCGTCGCCGCTTCAGGCGCGTTGCCGAAGCCTGCCGCATCGACCAAAGGAAGCGGAAAATCGGCGAGCGAGATCAACGTCGCGGCGCCGCCGGCGGCGTCGATCTTCCGGGCGGCGAGTTCCGCCAGCCTCTGGTTCATCGAGCCTGGGCGGGATGAACCCGAGAAAACAAGAATGGTGGTCATGGCGCATCCGTCGGGTGAGGGAGAAAGATATTGAGGAGGGTCGGTCTTGCAGGACTGAACTAATGTCCGCGCAGACGGAAATCACCCTTGCCGGCAGCAAGCAGGCTTTGCAGCAATGCAAGATGTGCGTGGACAAGATTTGCGCCGAGACGTCAGATCTTCCGATACACCCAGACGCGGGCAGGCGGGATGTTCAGAAGGATCCAGTTCGAAGCTTTCGAGGTGTAGCCTTCGCCACGCTCCGAGATCGGCGGGACCACCGCGTAGGTGAACTGGATGAAGGGCGCGTTCCTCGCCATCAGCGAAAACGCTTGCTCGAGGAAATCGCGCCTCTGCTCGGGCGGCTTGGTGAACAGGGGCAGGCTGGAGACGACGGCTGCGGCAGGCTGGGACAGCTTGCCTTCGAGAAGGCGTGCGATCTTGTAGGCGTCGCCCTGGATGACCGTCGCGAGGGGGAAGCGCTTCTTCAGCAGGTCGATGAAATCCGGGTTGAACTCAACCAGCACGAGACGTTCCTGAGCCACGCCGCGCGCCAGCAGAGCTTCGGTGACCGGCCCCGTGCCCGGACCGATCTCGACGATCGGGCCCGTCTCGTGCGGATCGACTTCACGCGCCATCGCCTTCGCCAGGAATTTGCCTGACGGCATGACTGCCCCGGTCAGGAGCGGGCGTTCGATCCACGATTTCAGAAACCGGGTCTCATCGTCGGCCACGCGTTTCTTGCGGGGCGCCCGGCGATCAGGATTGTGACGGGTTGGCTCAAACACGAATGGGACGCCGCATGTGAAAATTGTATGGCATTAGCCATACTCCCTCTGCCGCTTGCGTCAAGCTGCGCGCTTTTCGGCAAGCCGCGCGCCTTCCGGCCGGGGGCGACGCCGCCCGGGGAATCAAGCTGCCCTCGGCCGTCAGTTCTTCGCGCCGGTGCTGCCGAAGGCGTCGAAGAAGCCCTTCATCCTGTCAAAGAACCCGGCGCTTTCGGGATGGGTCTCGCCGGACGATTCCTTCTCGAACTCGGCCAGCAATTCGCGCTGCCGGCGCGTCAGGCTTTGCGGCGTCTCGACCTGCACCTGTATGTAGAGATCGCCGACATCGCTGGACCTCAGCACGGGCATCCCCTTGCGCTTCAGTCTGAACTGCTTGGCGGTCTGCGTGCCTTCGGGAATTTTCACCATGGTCTTGGTGCCGTCAAGCGTCACGACCTCGACCTCGCCCCCGAGCGCAGCCTTGGTCATCGAGATCGGCACGCGGCAGAACAGGTCGGCGCCGTCGCGCTGGAACAGCTGGTGAGACTTTACCGACAGGAAGATGTAGAGATCTCCGGCAGGCCCGCCCTTGGTTCCGCCCTCGCCTTCGTTGGCGAGCCGGATGCGCGTGCCATCCTCGACGCCGGCCGGGATGTTCACCGACAGGTTGCGGTCCTTCATGACCCGGCCCGCGCCCCCGCAGGCCTTGCACGGATCGTCGATCACCTCGCCGCGGCCATTGCAGGTGGGGCAGGTGCGTTCGATGGAGAAGAAACCCTGTGAGGCACGCACACGGCCGTAGCCGCCGCAGGTCGCGCATTGCTTGGCCTTGGAGCCGGGCTTGGCGCCCGTGCCCGTGCAGGCCTCGCAAGTTACGGCAGTGGGCACGCGGATGGAGGCGGCCTTTCCCTGAAATGCGTCTTCCAGCGAAATCTCGAGGTTGAAGCGCATGTCCGCGCCGCGTTCGCGCCCGCCTTGCGTCCGCTGGCGCCCTCCGCCCCCCTGGCCGAAGAACTGGTCGAAAATGTCCGACATGAAGTCGCCGAACTCGGGGCCCTGGCCGCCGCCCCCGCCGCCATTCTCAAAGGCCCGGTGGCCATGCTGGTTATAGAGCTGCCGTTTCTGCGGATCGGAAAGGACCTGATAGGCCTCGTTCAATTCCTTGAACTTGATCTCTGCATCCTTGTTGCCGGGGTTCTTGTCCGGATGGTGCAGCATCGCCTGCTTGCGGAAAGCCGCCTTCAGGGCCGCGTCGTCGGCCGTCTTTGGCACGCCGAGCACTTCGTAATAATCACGCTTGGACATCAATGGATCCGCCTGGAGACAAATTCGGCCGAAATGCCGAGCGCGAAACGTGGGTGGCTGGGTCAAGCCCCGCCATGACGGTGGATTGATTGGTCCGTAGGGCGTCAATGCAAAAGCGCCACTCTTGCGTCATGGCTGGGCTTGACCCGGCCATCCACGTTTCAGCCAAGCGTGTCATAAAGGTCGTTCCAGTAGACATTCATCTTGTGGATGGCTTGCACTTTCCATGCGCGTGACCAGTGCTTCATGTTCGTCTCGTGCTGGATGGCTTGGCGGATGTCATCGAAGTGTATGTACCAGACCAGTGTTTTCAATCCGTAGCGATTTGTGAAGCCAGGCATCAGGCCTTCGTGGTGTTCATAGACGCGGCGCGGCAGGTCTGAGGTTTCACCAGTATACAAAACGCCATTGGGCTTGTCGGTCATGATGTAGACCCAACCGCCCAAAGACGTTGCTTACGCGATCAAAACGTGGATGGCCGGGTCAAGCCCGGCCATGACGTTGCGGCTATGGATAGAAACCCGCTCAAGCGCTCTTCTTCTTGTCGCCCTTGTCGTCGGTGACGTCCTTGAATTCGGCGTCGACGACGTCTTCCTTCTTCTTCTGGTCCCCGTCCGCTCCATCGGTCTCGGCGTCGGATGCGGCCTGCGCGGCATACATCGCCTCGCCAAGCTTCATCGAGGCCTGCATCAGGTCCGTGGTGCGGCTCTTGATGACCTCGAGGTCCTCGCCGGCCAGCGCGGCCTTCATGGCGTCGAGCGCGGTTTCGATTCCTGTCTTGTCGGATGCCGAAACCTTGTCGCCGTAATCCTTCAGCGATTTTTCGGTCGAGTGCACGAGCGCCTCGCCCTGGTTGCGGGCTTCGACGATCTCGCGGCGCTCCTTGTCGGCGGCGGCATTCTCCTCCGCCTCCTTGACCATGCGCTGGATGTCGGCGTCGGAGAGGCCGCCGGATGCCTGGATGCGGATCTGGTGCTCTTTGGCGGTCGCCTTGTCCTTGGCGGTGACGCTGACGATGCCGTTGGCGTCGATGTCGAACGTGACCTCGACCTGCGGCACGCCGCGCGGGGCGGGCGGAATGCCGACAAGGTCGAACTGCCCGAGCAGCTTGTTGTCGGCCGCCATTTCGCGCTCGCCCTGGAAGACGCGGATCGTGACCGCGTTCTGGTTGTCCTCGGCGGTCGAGAAGACCTGGCTCTTCTTGGTCGGAATCGTGGTGTTGCGGTCGATGAGCCTGGTGAACACGCCACCGAGCGTCTCGATGCCCAGCGAAAGCGGGGTCACGTCGAGCAGCAGCACGTCCTTCACGTCGCCCTGCAGCACGCCGGCCTGCACGGCGGCGCCGATGGCCACGACCTCATCGGGGTTGACGCCCTTGTGGGGCTCCTTGCCGAAGAAGTTCTTCACGATCTCCTGCACCTTCGGCATGCGGGTCATGCCGCCGACGAGAACGACCTCGTCGATGTCCGCCGCCGTCAGGCCCGCATCCTTCAGGGCCTTCTTGCAAGGCTCGACGGTGCGCTGGATCAGGTCGTCGACCAGGCTCTCGAACTTGGCGCGCGAGAGCTTCATCGTCATGTGCTTCGGCCCGGAGGCGTCGGCGGTGATGTAGGGCAGGTTGATTTCGGTCTGCGGGGTCGAGGACAGCTCGATCTTGGCCTTCTCCGCCGCCTCCTTCAGGCGCTGCAGCGCGAGCTTGTCCTTCTTCAGGTCAATGCCCTGCTCCTTCTTGAACTCGTCGACGAGATATTCGACGAGGCGCATGTCGAAGTCTTCGCCGCCAAGGAACGTGTCGCCATTGGTGGACTTCACCTCGAACACGCCGTCGCCGATCTCCAGGATCGAGACGTCGAACGTGCCGCCGCCAAGGTCATAGACGGCGATGGTGCCCTGCGATTTCTTGTCGAGGCCATAGGCCAGCGCAGCGGCTGTCGGCTCGTTGATGATGCGCAGCACTTCAAGGCCGGCGATCCTGCCGGCGTCCTTGGTGGCCTGGCGCTGTGCGTCGTTGAAATAGGCGGGCACGGTGATGACGGCCTGCGTGACCGGCTGGCCGAGATAGGCTTCGGCTGTCTCCTTCATCTTGATCAGCGTGAAGGCGGAGATCTGCGAGGGCGAGTATTCCTGCCCGTCGGACTGCACCCACGCGTCGCCATTGCCGGCGCGCTTGATCTTGTAGGGAACCAGCTTCAGATCCTTCTGCGTCATCGGATCGTCGAAGGTGCGGCCGATCAGGCGCTTGATTGCGAAGAACGTGCGCTCCGGATTGGTCACGCCTTGGCGCTTGGCCGGCTGGCCGACGAGACGCTCGCCGTCGTCGGTGAATGCGATAATGGATGGCGTAGTGCGCGCGCCTTCGGCGTTCTCGATCACCTTTGGCGTCGAGCCTTCCATGACGGCGACGCAGGAGTTTGTGGTGCCAAGGTCGATGCCTATGACTTTACCCATGGGATGATCCCTTTCGAAGCATGATCCCGGCTGAACCCGAAGCACTCAGCCTGATGGTTTGCAGTGATGCGGCGGGATGTCCGAGGCGGAGACAAGCAAGCCTTGAGGCTTTCACATCATTTCGCCAGGGCGCCCAGCGCGCGATGATCGGCATATGGGGGGAACGCTTTCGCAACGCAAGACAATCGGCAAACAAAGAAGGTTGAAAAATGCGCCTCCGGCAGAGGGCCAAGATGCTTTGGCAGGCAGCCGCCAACCTGCTCTTCGCCGCGCGGATCGGCCCGCCGACAGCCTTGAAGTCTTAGCGGCGCGCGTCGCTCCGTGTCATGAAATCGTCCCCGATCGTTTTGCGAATTGACTGAATCAGTTAAAAAAGTCTTTGACTGGTCACCTGCAGAGCAAGCAAGACACTGATTGCCCATGTCCGACCGTTCGAACACGTCCTGGCGTCTCATCTTGATGGCGGCGCTCTGCGCCCTTCCGTCGGCTGCGTCGGCGCAGCCCATGCAGCTGCCCGGAGCGTCGGGTTCGGCACCCGTGGGAACGACGGTGGCGCCGCCAGCGTCCGCGCCGTCCAGCCGTCCGCCCGGAACTGCGCCGCGCACCGCGACGGCCCGCGCCGTGGCCGATGACGCCATCGTCGGGCAGGCGTTGATGCACGAAGGCAGGGCAGGGCGTTTCGTGATGGAGCGCATGCAGGGCGGCTTCGGCCTCAAGTTCAGCGCAGAGGGCTTCCAGACCAACAACCTGCTCGAGCCTTGCGGCGTGTCGTTCGGCGAGCAGCTCGTGCCTCTCCAGAATCTTGGCCGGCCCGATGGCCTGCCGCGTTTCAGGCTTCAGTCGAGCGTCTGCCCTATCGTGTTCGATGTGCTCAACAATGCGCTTCTGGTGGTCGAGCCGCAGGCCCCCTGCGTGATCGAGGCCGCCCAGTGCCGGCTGAATCCCAAAGGGCTGTGGGCGCCTGACGGCCAGGGGCTTGTCGCTCTCTCCCGCGACATCGAGAAGGAACGCGGGCGCGCCGAAGGGCAGGTGCGGGACGGTTTCCGCCAGCTCGGCGCCAAGGGCGATGTCGACGACAAGCGGGCCGCCGCGCGCGAGCAGGCTGGTTTCTCCTCGGAGCGGGAGCAGATTTGCCGCGATTTCAGCCGCGAGGCCAACCATGGCTTCTGCGCCGCCAAGATCACCGAGGCGAAGGCCGCCTCCCTGCGGGCCCGGCTCAATCCTGTCGCCGAAGCGAAGCCGCGGCGCTGAGCCTCGCGCTACGCTGGGTCATCCGGCCGCGATTCCGGTCTCCCACCCGAGGATGGCGCGCTTGCGCGTCAGTCCCCAGTGATAGCCGGTGAGCGCGCCAGTCGAGCCCAGCACCCGGTGGCATGGGACCACGAAGGAGAGCGGATTGCGCCCGACGGCGGCCCCCACCGGCCGCGCGGCTTTCGGCTGCCCGATCCGGCTCGCGATCGCGCCATAGGTCGTCGCCCTGCCGACGGGGATCTGCAGCAGCTGCTCCCAGACGCGCACCTCGAAATCCGAACCGATCATGACGACCCGCAGCGGCTGGTCGTGGACCCAGCGGGCGGGATCGAAGATGCGGGTTGCCAGCTCGGCCGTGCCGGCCTGGTCCTCGTGATAGGTCGCCTTGGGCCAGCGCCGCGTCATGTCCGCCAGCGCCCCGGCCCTGCCGCCGGCGGGCTTGCCCGTGTCCGAAGCCTTGCCTGCCGCATCCTTCAGGTCGACCCAGCCAAGGCCTGCCAGCCCGCGATCCGTCGCCACGATCAGCGCCTCGCCGAACGGCGACGGGTGGTAGCCGTAGCGCAGCGCAAGGCCTTCGCCGCCGCTCTTCCACTCGCCCGGGCTCATGGCCTCGTGCGTCACGAAAAGGTCGTGCAGCCGCCCCGGGCCCGACAGGCCGAGATCGAGTGCGGCGTCCAGGAGGTTCGCGCCCTGCCTCAGGATGCGCTTGGCCTGGTCCAGCGTGACCGCCTGCAGGAACGCTTTCGGCGTCAGCCCGCACCAGCGCCGGAACACGAGATGCGTCTCGTCGGTGGTCAGGCCCACGCGGTCGGCGATCGCCTCGACCCCGGGCTGCTCGCGCCAGTCCGCGGTGATCATGGCCAGGATGCGCCGCACGGTCTCGTAGTCGCCCTGCGCCGTGGTGAGCGAGGACACAGGCTGCGGCGCGGTCAGATTGAAGGCTGGTCGTGCGGTCATGGGCTTGATCCCTTGTTGGCAGGATCAGGTTCTAGGCGATTGTGGACGGAGCCGACACCCGATTTCCGGGATGTGTTGCGAGTTCAGCAAAGGTCCGAACCCCACGATCCTCATCCTGAGCCCGTCGAAGGAGGAGCGTCCAGCCATGCACCAATGGGCGTTCATCCTTTGACGGGCTCAGGATGAGGATCGATTGCGACGGGCTGTCCGCTTCGATGCAATCCCGCCGACGGTCAGCCGTTCTTCGCCTTCGCAAGCGCGCCCGAGAGCGCGTCGTGGAAGCTCTCCCGCTCGCCCGGCGACAGCGCCTGCGCCACGGGCACCGACTGCCCGCGCGAGACGACGTCGACGCGCATCAGGCCGTAATCCTCGTCATCCTGCCGCTCAAGCCTCGTGAAGATCGTGTCAAAGCACCACTCCGTACGCTCGCCCTTGGGCGTGACCTTGGCCAGCGTCACCTTCACGGGCGAGACGGCGACCTCCTCGAAAGCGCGCCCGTCGCGGAAGTTGACCCTGAAAGCGATGTAGAGCGCCAGAACGTCCAGCCCGAAGAACGTCGCCACGGGCCACGCGCCGGCAATGATGAACGGCGCCGACGAGACGATGCTTGCAACGCAAACCAGCGTCATGACCAGCCGGAACCCCTGCTGGCCGAGCGAGCGATGAGGCCGGATGACGGCCGCGAAGATCGTCGCATCAGCGCTGTGCATTGCCGCGGGATTCGGGTGGTGCTGGTTCATCGGCCAATTATAACAGAGCCATGCCAACCCGCCAGCCTCCCAAGCCCGCGACAAAAGCCGCCAGGCCGCCGATCAAGTCCCCGCGCGCGGCCGCCGGCCCGCAGCCGCGTTCGCCGGCAGAGATCCGCGTCTTGTTCGAGCGTTTCAAGGCCAACAATCCCGATCCCAAGGGAGAGCTGGAATCGGTCAACGCCTATACGCTGCTTGTCGCCGTCGTGTTGTCGGCCCAGGCCACCGACGCCGGAGTCAACAAGGCGACGAGGTCTTTGTTCGCGCTCGCCGACACCCCGGGGAAAATGGTGGCGCTGGGCGAAGATGCGGTGCGCGGGCATGTCCGGTCCATCGGCCTGTTCCGCACCAAGGCGAAGAACATCGTGCTGTTGTCGCAGATGCTGATCGATGCGCATGGCGGCGTGGTGCCGCCCAGCCGCGAGGCGCTCGAAAAGCTGCCCGGCGTCGGCAGGAAGACCGCGAACGTCGTGCTCAACATGGCGTTCGGGCAGATCGCCCACCCTGTCGACACGCATGTCTTCCGGGTCGCCAACCGCCTGCGCATCGCGCCGGGCAAGAACGTCCACGTGGTCGAGATGGGCCTAGAGCAAGCCGTGCCAGCCGAATTCGGCGTGCATGCTCATCATTGGATCATCCTGCACGGGCGCTACACCTGCAAGGCCCTCCGGCCGCTGTGCGGCGCCTGCATCGTGGCGGATCTTTGCGACAGCCCCGACAAGCGGACGCAGCCGCCCGCCACATCGATCTGAGCGTCCTCAGGCCACGCTTTCGAGATGCGTGACGTTCGGCCTGATCGACTTCACCGTGCCCAGCGCCAGAACCTGCTCCAGCGCCAGCGCGGCGGCCAGGAGACGGCCCTCGTCGCGCGGCTTGGCCACGATCTGCAGGCCGATCGGCCTGCCGTCGCGGGTGAAGCCGGCGGGCAGCGAAATCGCGGGGCAGCCCACGAGCGTGAAGGCATAGGCGATGGCGAGCCACTCGACGTAATTGCCGAACGTCACGCCGTTGCACTCCGCAACGTAGCGGTTCTCGACCGGATACGCCGCAACGATCGTGGCCGGGGTGCAGATGAGGTCGAACGTATCGAAGAACGCGAGCATCCGCCGGAACATGGCTGCGCGCTGGTGTTCGGCGCGCAGGATGTCTGAACAGGTCAGTTTCAAGCCCTGCTCGATGTTCCAGATCACTTCCGGCTTCAGCTTGTCGCGCTGCCTGTCGAGCAGGTCCTTCTTGCCGATCGCAAAGCTCCTTGCGCGGAGGACCTGGAAAGCGTCATGCGCATCGCTGAAATCGGGATGCGCCTCCTCGACGACCGCTCCAAGCTCGCCGAAGCGCAGTGCGGCGCGGCGGGTGATCTCGGCGACCTCCGGATCGACAGGCGTGATCCCGAGGTCTGCCGACCAAGCCACGCGGGCAGGCTTCCAGCCAGAGCGGGCTTGCGTCAGGAATGGGATCGACGGCTTGGGCAGCGACATCGGATCCCGCGCATCCTCGCCCGTCAGCGCATCGAGGAACAGCGCCACATCCTCCACGGTCCGCGCCATCGGCCCTTCGACCGACATCCGCCCCGCGATCTCCTGTCCCGGATCGGTCGCGACCCTGCCCCATGAGGGGCGGAAGCCGACGATGCCGTTGAAGCTGGCGGGATTGCGCAGGCTGCCGCCCAGGTCCGAGCCATGGGCCAGCCAGGCCATGCCGGTCCTGAGCGCGACGGCCGCCCCGCCGGACGATCCCGCCGCGGACAGCTTCGTGTTCCATGGGTTGCGGGTCGCGCCGAACACCTCGTTGAAGGTGTTCGCTCCCGCTCCGAATTCAGGCGTGTTCGACTTTGCGTAGATGATGCCGCCTTCCGCCTCCAGCCGCTCGACCAGCGGATCGGAGGTGCCGGGCACGAAATCGGCGAAGATCGGCGAGCCGAAGGTGGTCCTGACGCCGCTGACCTCCGTCAGGTCCTTGATGGCGATTGGCAGCCCGCAAAGCAGCCCCCGGTCGGGCCAGGGCAGCGACATCAAGGCGTTGGCCGCCTTCCGCGCGCGGTCAAAAGCCAGCGTCGGCAGCGCATTCACGGCGCCGTTGACCTCTGCGATCCGCGCTTCCAACGCATCAAGGAGATCAAGCGGGGTGACGGCGCCCAGCTTCAGCAGTTCGACCAGGTCGTTGGCGGAGCGGTCGATCAGGGTCAGGTCGGCTGGCATCGTCGAATTCCTCGTTCAGGTCGGGAAGGTGCGGCAGCCCGGGCTAAATCGCAAGCTGGATCGCAGGCCCCGCAGCTTCCGGCGCCGCGGTTGCTCACAGAGTCTTCGACGGGCGGCCTGATGAAGCGTCGCCGCGCCGTATCCCGTCATTTTGTGCGGCCGGACCCGCGCTTGACGGGGTTGTGCTCGGCGTCCTTCCCGCTCCACAATGCATCGAGAACGGGAGAACAACATGCTGACGAATGCGCAGGTCCGGGACATCGAAACGCTGGTCCACCCCTACACCAACCTCGCCGTCCATCGCGAGGTCGGCCCGCTTGTGCTCGAGTGCGGCAACGGGATCTTCGTCCATGACGTGTCCGGCAAGGACTACATCGAGGGCATGGCCGGGCTGTGGTGCACGTCTTTGGGCTACTCCAACGCCGAACTGGTCGAGGCGGCGCGGGAGCAGATGTCGAAGCTGCCGTTCACGCATCTGTTTTCGGGCAGGAGCCATGATCCGGCGATCGAACTGGCCGAAAAACTGAAGGAGATCGCGCCTGTCCCGACCTCCAAGATCTATTACGGGTCGTCCGGCTCCGACGCCAACGACACGCAGGTCAAGCTGGTCTGGTACATGAACAATGCGCTGGGCCGGCCCAGGAAAAAGAAGATCATCGCGCGGCTCAAGGGATACCATGGCGTCACGGTCGCAACCGCGTCGCTGACGGGCCTGCCTTACAACCACACCGATTTCGACCTGCCGATCCAAGGCATCCTGCACACGTCCTGCCCGCATCATTACCGCTTCGCCGAAGCAGGCGAGACCGAGGAGGCGTTCTCCTTGCGCATGGCGGCGGAACTCGAGGACATGATCCTGCGCGAGGGGCCCGACACCGTGGCGGCTTTCATCGCCGAGCCGGTGATGGGGGCGGGCGGCGCTATCCTGCCTCCGAAGGGCTATTTCGAGGCGCTTCACGCAGTTCTCGCCAAGTACGACGTGCTGCTGATCTCCGATGAGGTCATCACGGGGTTCGGGCGCACCGGCAACTGGTTTGGCTGCACGTCGGTCGGCTTCAAGCCCGACACGCTGTCGTGCGCAAAAGCTTTGACCTCAGCCTACTTCCCGCTCAGCGCGGTCTTCATTCCCGATCACGTCAACGACATCCTGGTCGACCAGAGCCGCAAGATCGGCACGTTCGGGCATGGCAACACCTATTCGGGCCATCCTGTAGGCTGCGCCGTGGCGCTCAAGACGCTCGAGATCTACCATCGCGACAAGATCATCGACCATGTGCGGGCCGTCAGCCCCACATTCACGGCGCGGCTCGCACGGCTTGCCGATCATCCGATGGTCGGGGATGCGCGCGGCATCGGCCTGATCGGCGGCATCGAGTTCGTCCGTGACAAGGCCACCCGCGAACAGTTCGAGGTGAAGAAGGCGGTGGCGGCGAAATCATGCACGTTCGCGCAGGAGGAAGGGCTGATCGTGCGGCCCCTGGCGGGCGATCGCGTGGCTTTCTGCCCGCCCCTGATCATCAGCGACGAAGAGATCCACGAGTTGTTCGACCGCTACGAGCGCGCGCTGGTTAAGACGCAGGCCTGGGCCAAGGCGGAGGGAATGCTGGGTTGAGCATCGTCATTGCGAGCAACCCAGCCGTGATGAGCGGCGCAACTGGATTGCTTCGCTGCGCTCGCAATGACGGTATTCGGTGACTGCTCCTCAAACGCAAAAAGCCCGGCTTTCGCCGAGCTTTTCATCTTGAATGGATATGCTGTCACGCGAAGCGGCGGCCACCGCCACCTGAACGGGGGCGCTGTCCCTGTGGTCTTGCGGCCGCACGGGGAGCGCCTTCGCCGCCATTGTCCAGGAAGCGCGGGAGGAAATCGGCGCGGTCGCCGCGAGGAGCGCGAGGCTCATCCCGGAACCCGGCTGCATCGCCTGCACGGACCGGCTGCGCGGCGCGGGGGCGGTCTTCGCGCGAACGCTCCGGCCTTGGGCGGTCGTCCCGAGGGCGCTCGCTGCGATTGCGGTCATCACGCCGAGGTTCGGAGGCTGGCTGGTTGCTCCATGGCGCGTCGCTGCGCACTTCACGCTCGACATCGCGCGGCGCATCACGGCGCACGTCGTCGCGGCGCACATCATCACGGCGCACATCATCGCGCCTTGGCGGCCTCTGCGGTCCGTCGGCGCGCGCAGGGCGCTCCGTCCGGGCAGGAGGCGCGCCGCGCTCTTCGCCGCGCCGTCCGACGCGGGGGGCGTCCTCGCGGCGGCTGGCGCTGCGGCCACGGCGGCCGCCGCGTTCCTCGCGCTCATCCGATATGCGCTGCCCGCCGGCTGCGGCCTTGGCCAGGTCAAGCCCTTCGATCACCATGATCGGCAGCGTGCGCTTGATCAGCTTCTCCACGGCCTTGAGCTTGTCGCGCTCGTCAGGCGAGCACAGCGTGATGGAGATGCCGATCTTGCCCGCGCGGGCCGTCCGCCCGATGCGGTGGACATAGGCCTCCGGCTCGTCCGGAAGCTCCGCGTTGATGACGTGGCTGACATCCTGCACATCGATGCCGCGTGCGGCGATGTCGGTGGCGACCATGATCTTGGCTTCGCCGGCCTTGAACTGGGCGAGGGCCTTCTGGCGCGCGCCCTGGCTCTTGTTGCCATGGATGACCACGGCGTTGAGGCCGTATTGCTCCAGATACTCGGTCAGCCGGTTCGCGCCGTGCTTGGTGCGCGCGAAGACCATGGCGCGGGTCACGTCGCGGCCCGAAAGGATCTTCAGCAGCGCGTCCTTCTTGGCCTGAAGCGGCAGGTGGACCAGATGCTGCGCGATCCGCTCCATCGGCACGGCTTCAGGGCGGACCTCCACCGTGATCGGGTTCTTCAGCAGCTTGGAGGCGATGTCGCCGATGCTTTCCGGCATCGTGGCCGAGAACAGCATCGACTGGCGCTGCGCCGGGAGCAGCGCCAGGATGCGCTTGATGTCGCGGATGAAGCCCATGTCGAGCATGCGGTCAGCCTCGTCGAGAACGAAGTACTGCACGGACGAAAGCTTGCACTGCTTCTGCTGGATCAGGTCGACCAGACGGCCCGGGGTGGCGATCAGGACGTCGATGCCGCGCCTGAGCGCATCGATCTGCGGATTGATGCTGACGCCGCCAAAGACGCAGGCATGGGCGAAATGCTGGCCCTTGGCCAGCTCCTTGACCGATTCGTGGATCTGGATGGCCAGTTCACGCGTCGGGGCGAGGATGAGCGCACGGGTCGTGTGCGGCTCGGGCTTGGTGCCGTGCGAACGCAGGCCGTGCAGGATCGGGAGCACGAACGCGGCGGTCTTGCCTGTGCCGGTCTGGGCGAGGCCCAGCATGTCGCGGCCCTCGATCAGATGCGGGATGGCCTGGGCCTGGATGGGCGTGGGTGTGTGGAAACCGGCGAATTCGAGCGCGCGGTTGAGCGGAGCGGCCAAGCCGAACTCCGCGAAGGTCACTGTCATGTGAGGTAGTGCTTTCATATTGGCCGGAGCAGCTCATTGGCTGCCGGCGAGGGGCGGATCAGACGGTCACGCCCCGGTGAACTCGCATCTTGAGCGTCTTCATGTGAACATTCGTCACGATTGAAGCGCCGGGCGTCTGATTGCGAGCCTGAGCCACGCGACGATCGCGGGCTGTGATGCCGATATGGTCTGATTGCTGCACTGCGTCAAGGGCATTCGGCGGACGCCAAGCGCATGATTGCGTCATGCAAGGCGATGAAGGCCGAACCGTTTCATGTCCTGCAGCAGCTTGATGAACAGCGCGGCCTGATGCTCCGCGGTGATGCGGCCCTTGTCGGCGGTGGCGATCGACGCATCGCCAGCCGTGCCGTCGCTGTGGATGTCCTGCGCGATCCAGGCGAAGGACGTCGTGCCTGTCGGGCGCAGGATGTCGAAGCTTTCCGCGATCTCCACGGTGCTCGGCTCGAAATTCCGCGCTTCGGCCATCTTCACCAGGTCCGGCCGGAAATGCAGCATCAGCGAGGTCTCCATGTCGCCGCCATGGATGCCGACCGCGCGCTCCTTCTCGCTGTAGAGAGCGGGCGGCAGGCCAAGGCGCGACCACGATGATGCGATGGCCAGCATGTCGAACCGCACCCGCAGTTCCCGGCAGACGATCTCCATGAGCGCGACATTGCCGCCATGGGAATTGACGAAGGCCAGCTTGCGCAGACCGGCCCGGCTCACCGCCTCGCCGATTTCGGTCCAGGCCGAGAGGGCCGTCGCGGCGGTCAGCGTCACGGTTCCGGGCGAGCGGATGTGCTCGTTCGACTTGCCGACGCTCTGCACTGGCAGCACGAGGACGTCGAGGTCGGGCGGGCACTGGCGGAACGTCTCGCGCAGCATGCCGAGGGCGATCTCCGTGTCTGTGGAGACCGGCAGATGGGGGCCATGCTGCTCGATCGCAGCGATCGGAAGCACGGCGAGCGTCGCTTCCTGATCAAGACCGGCGAAGTCGCGCGTGGTGAGGTCGCCCCAATGGCGGATGGGCATGAGGTCGGCTCCGGTCGGTCTATCTGGCGGCCCCGGCAAGATGCGACCTCGCTGGAGGAAGGGCCGGAGCGAGGCTCGCCAGATCAAGCAGGTTCAGTAGGCGTCCTTGCCCGTGAAGATCAGCCTCACGGTCAGGAAGATGATGCGTATGTCGAGCCAGAAGCTCCAGTTGCCGATGTACCAGATGTCGAGGTCGACGCGCCGCTTCATGCTGTCCATGGTCGGCGTGGGGCCGCGGCTGCCGTTGACCTGCGCCCATCCGGTCAGGCCCGGCTTCACATGGTGGCGATGCGCATAGTCGCCGATCATGCTGGAATAAAGCTGCCCGTGCGCCACCGCGTGCGGACGGGGCCCGACGATGGACATGTCGCCGCGCAGCACGTTCAGCAGCTGCGGCAGTTCGTCGATGCTCGTGCGCCGGATGAGGCGGCCGACGGCCGTGACGCGCGCATCGTTGCGCTTCGCCTGCACCACGACCGGGCCATTCTCCGTGACGCGCATGGAGCGGAACTTGTAGATCAGGAAAGGGGCGTCGTTGAAGCCGTCTCGATGCTGCCTGAACAGGATCGGGCCGCGTGACTCGAGCCTGATCGCCAACGCAACGAGAGCAAGAAGCGGCGCGAGCATCAGCAGCGCAGCGCTGGCGGCCACGATGTCGAAGCTGCGCTTGACGGCCTGCTCGAACGTGCTCAGCGGCTCGCGCGAAAGTTCGATCGCGTTGTCGCTGATCCGTGTCGAGGACGCCCGTCCAGGCCATACGAGGCTGGGATCCACAAGAAGCCGCACGCGCAGCGGCGCAAGCCTGAGACTTTCCGCCATGATGCGCACGTCGTCCAGTTTCACGGCGGATGCGCAGATCAGCAGTTCGTCGACCTGCCGGTCGCGGAGGTCCGAGATGACGGTCTTCGTGAGATCCGTGGCGGACTCGCCAGCCTGCACGCTGTCGATCGTCCAGATCCTGTTGACGCTCACCCCGCGCGCGACGCCTTCGCGGCCCAGGGTGTCGGACCACTGGTCCTCGCCGATGATCAGCAGGCCCACGCGCTTGCGGATGATGTAGCCTTCGCGGAAGGCCCATTCGATCAGCCGCCAGGCGCCGGCGCGCGCCACGACAAGCAGCATCAGCCCGAACCCGAAGAACAGCAGCGTCACGCCGCGGGAGAAGTCCGCGCCCAGCTTCAGCGTGAAGAGGATGGCCGTGACGGTTGCGACGACCATCACCCATGTCGACGTGACCTGCGAGATCTGGCGTCCGACGTTGTCCCACTCAAGCCGTCCGGACTTGCCGTAAAGCCCGCGCGAGATGCCGATGACGACAAAGAGCATCGCGGTCACTTCGGCGGAGCTGAACGTCAGGTCGTTGAGCGTAAGCGTGCCGATCGTGCCGGACAGATAAACGGCCGAGGCAAGCTTCTGGGCTGCGATGATCGCAAGGACATCCATGCAGACCAGGAGCATAGGTATCAGGCTGCGGCTGAAGGCCCCAGAGGCGCGGCGATCGC
The DNA here is from genome assembly GCA_031412095.1 of Allobosea sp. Classification (GTDB taxonomy): domain Bacteria; phylum Pseudomonadota; class Alphaproteobacteria; order Rhizobiales; family Beijerinckiaceae; genus Allobosea. The sequence goes on along the minus strand of JANOCI010000006.1, from coordinate 30,478 downwards.
CTTCACTTGAATTTTCAAGGTACCTTGTTTCGTGCACGGTGTCCGTCGAGTCTGACACGTACGCCCCCTGCTGACGCATTGCTGGTTAGGTAACGCAGCTTTATTGCGCGGGCAAGGTGGTTAAGGGAGTCAGAACACGATTGTTTCGCTCGCAGTTTTTAATGATCGATTCACGCAGTTTCAGTTCCGTCAAGGTGCACGATCATGCCGCAAGCAAGCCTCGGCGTCGCTCAAGAGAGCTTATGGAATTCGTCGATCGCCAATTTCAACTTCATTAAAATTTTAGACATTGCAACTGGCTGATTACCGATGGGAACCGCTCACACGGTGCAAAAATACTAAGCCGATCCACCGATCATCGATCGTTACACGTGGTCCGGCACGCAAACGCGGTTGCCCATAAATCGCCTTGGTTCAAAATTTTCTGCAATGGTTAACGCAAGATCAAGGGGTTGCCCGTGGGCTTCGGTCGCCGCCAGGCCAGATATCTGCAGCGCTGATGGGGGCGGGGCGCATTGCGCCCTCACCCCGCGTAGCCCATGTCGCGCGCGGGATTTCCCACGACCGTCTTGCCCGGCGCAATGCTCCTGGTCACCACCGCGCCCATGCCGATGATGGCTCCGCGGCCGACGACCAGCGGCGCTCCGGGCCTGCCCTGCTTGATGACCGCACCGGAGCCGACATAGACATGGTCTTCGAGCACGATGTTGCCGTTGATCTTCGCTCCCGGGGCCAGCGTGACGAAATCGCCCACTACGCAGTCATGCTCGACATAGCTGTAGAGATTGGCGTGGAACTGGCGTCCGATGCGCACATTGGAGGCTATCGTCACGAACGGGCTGAGCAGCGCTCCCTCGCCGAGCACGACCTCATCCATGACGACGGCGTTGCTGGCCGTTGCCGACCACGCCGTGACGCCGTCGGCGACGAGCCGCCCGGCGATCGTCTCGCGCGCGGCGCTGCTGGCGATGCCGATCGCCACGCTGCGCCCGCTCGCCGGCGTGGCGAGGAACGCGGCGTAGCTCAGCACCCTGTGGCCGTTGAGGACGGTCTCGGCCATGCCGTCGTCGATGAAAACGATCCGATCGGGCGGCAGACCTGCCGGCATCGTGCCAGAGCGGCCGATGGCGGCGGCCTCCCGCGCGAACGGCATGATGCCGCGGCCGCAGCCTCCGGCCCCATAGACGGCGAAAAGGGGCTGATGGGTGTGATCGGGTGAGGCCATCGTCATTCCATGCGTCGAACGACCTTGATCTGATTTGGCGCGTCATGCAAACCACCAGCCCGTCGTCCGGCCAAAGGTCATGCAGGGGTGCAGGCGCATTGGTAGGCAGAATCGTAGGTTACAAGGGCACGAGATGAAGCGTGGCTTCGACATCCTCATCGCTGGCATGGTCCTGATCGCGGCGTCGCCGGTCATGCTGGCGACCGCGCTCCTCGTGCGCTGGCGGCTTGGCTCTCCGGTGCTGTTCCGCCAGCTTCGCCCGGGGCTTCACGGGCAGCCCTTCGAACTCGTCAAGTTCCGCACGATGCGCGATGCGAGCGACCGGGAGGGCAAGCTGCTGGCCGATCATGAGAGGTTGACCAGCTTCGGAAAGGCCCTGCGCGCCACCAGCCTCGACGAGCTGCCGCAGCTTTTCAATGTGCTGAAGGGCGACATGAGCCTTGTCGGCCCGCGACCCCTGCTCATGGAGTATCTGGCGCATTACAGCCCCGAGCAGGGCAGGCGCCATGAGGTCAGGCCCGGAATCACCGGCTGGGCGCAGGTCAACGGGCGCAATGCGATCAGTTGGGACGAAAAGTTCCGTCTCGACGTCTGGTATGTCGACAACCGCAGCTTCCGGCTCGACCTGAAGATCGTTGGGCTCACGGCCATGCGGATCATTCGGAAAGATGGCGTCAATGCAGCCCCGGACGTGACGATGCCGCGCTTCGACGAGGAGCGGAAATCGGCGTCGTCGGCATCGCCGTCATCGCCGCCGCTGGCATGAGCCGACGCATGATCGCCGCAAGGCAAGGGCGCCTCCCGGAGGCGGCGCCAGTGCGTCGATAACCTGCCGTGACGGCACGTTTGCGCTTGCTGTTGACGGGGTTTGCGGCATGATGGATCCCTAACGTCAACGGGCCTCATAATATCCAATGCCATGGCATAATAAAGTACAATGGAAAGAGGGCCTCTTTCTCAGGCCGCATCATCTGCAGCAGAACGACCGTTATCATGAACACTTGCTGGAAGCGCGCACCCGGGCCGTCACGCCCTATCCGTGGGGTTTCTCGGCGCTCGAGATTGATCGCGACCTGGCGGCGCAAGGCAAATTTGGCCTGAGGCGGGCCAGCGGCCTGCTGCCGGACGGCACGCCCTTCGACCTGCCGACGGACGCGCCGCTGCCGGCCCCGGTCGAAGTGCCGGAGAATGCGGCGAAGCTGCTCGTCTGGCTGTGCATGCCCATGGCGACGCCGAATTCCCGGGAGGTTTCGGAGATCGGGGAGGAGGGTGCGAGCCGCTACCTGGGAACGGTTGAGACCTTCATCGATTCGACCGCATCGCTGCGCATCGAGGAGGAGATCGAGATCGCCTATCCGCGCCTCAGCCTCGAGCTGCGCAAGACGCCGAAGCCTGGTTTCGTCTGCATCGGCGTGGCGCGCATCCTCGAATTGCGGGACAAATCCCTCGTCTTCGACGACATCTATGCGCCGCCTGTGCTGCTGTGCTCTGCGCATCCGGTCGTCGACGGCTGGATGGACCGTGTGATCGGCTGGATCGACAACAAGGTGGGCGAACTGGCGCGCTACGCGGCGGATCCGTCGGCCGGCGGCGGGCTGCAGAGCGCAGATTACTTCGTCCTGCAGCTCCTGAACCGCTACACTCCGCCGCTGAAGCATTTCCGGCGTTCGCGCTACCTGCATCCCGAGCGCCTTTACGTCGAATTGCTGAAGTTCGTGGGCGAGCTTGCGACCTTCGCGTCGCCGGAGCGCAAGGCCAACGATTATCCCGCCTATGACCATGACAACCTGGAAGAGACGTTTGCGCCTGTGCTGCGCGACATCCAGATGCTGCTGTCGGTCAGCTTCGGCCGCCGCGCCTTGCGTCTGGAGCTGATCCAGCGCGCTCCGAACGCCTATGTCTCGACCATCAAGGACCGCTCGCTGTTCCGCACGGCCAATCTGGTGCTGGAGGTCGCCGCGCGCCGCCCGCTCACGGAGATCCAGAGCCAGTTCCCGAACCTCTTCAAGATCGGCCCGAACACCAAGATGAACGACATCGTGCACGCGCACCTGCCCGGCGTCGGGCTCGTGCATCTGCCGACGCCCCCGCCCCAGATCAGGGCGATCGCCGACCATGTCTATTTTTTGCTGGACAGGAATTCACCGCTTTGGCCAGAGTTCAGTTCGGCTGCAGCCATAGGGATGCATTTCTCGGATGACTGGCCCGACCTCAACCTAGAACTCTGGGCCGTGCTTGGAGACCGCCGATGAGCGATCAGGGTGACCCGTTCGAGCGCAACAACAAGACGGTGCTGCGGCTCAATCCCGGCGGCCGGCGCCCGACGGCTGCTCCCGCTGCGCCGCAGCCTCCCGCTTCTGCGCCACATCAGCCGCCGCCTGCCTGGCCGGCGGCTCCGCTGCCTCCGCCCGCGCCCATAACGGGCCAGTACAGCGGCGGCGGCTACCAGCCTCCGCCTCCGCCGTCTCCGCCTCCCGGGCAGCAGGATGCATGGTTCACCCCGCCTCCGGCTCCTCCCCCGCCATCGGGCGCTCCGAGCGGCGCGCTGATCCTCAAGCGGGATGTGCCGATCGCGGCCAACGCGAACCTCCTGCTCGAGGCCGCGGGACCTCTGCTGCTGCTGCTCGGGCGGCTCAGGACATCGCTGATGAGCGCCAATTTCGCGAACCTGATGGAGCAGGTGGCGGATGCGGTCGAAGAGTTCGACAAGACGATGCGCCTCGAGAGCATTGCTTCCGCCACGGCCGACGACGCCAAGTACGTGCTGTGCGCCACCTGCGACGACATCGTGCAGAACATTCCCAGCGAGCAGCGGCATGTCTGGACGCAGTACAGCATGCTCAGCCGTTTCTTCGGCGAGAGGACCGGCGGCGTGCGCTTTTTCGAGAAGCTCGACAAGGCGAAGCAGGATCCGGTCACGAATTACGACCTGCTCGAATTGATCTACGCCTGTCTCGCCATCGGCTTTCAGGGCATCCACCGCACCACCGGCGCCGCCGCGACGCTCCAGGCGATCCACCGGAACACCTATGAGCTGCTGCGGCGCGCGCGCCCACGTTCGCGGGAGGACTTGTCGCCGCACTGGCGCGGGCAGGAACTGCCGCGCTCGGGCTCGACCTTCCGGATTCCGCTTTGGGCGCTGTCCGCTGTGGCGGCCGTGGCCCTGTTCGGGGTCTTCGTCACCTTGCGCATCATGCTTTCCGGCAACACCGAGGTGGTGACCGCCGAGATGGGGCGCATGTTCCCCGACACGCAGCTGGGGCTGGAGCGGGCTCAGGTGGCGGTGCCCGCGCCGCCGGTTCCCGTGAAGGCCTCCAGCCAGCTTGAACGCATCAGGACCCGGCTCAAGGCCGAGATAGACCAGAACAAGGTGGACCCCGTCGAGAGCGGCCAGTCGATCATCATCCGCGTCGGCGCCTTTGCGTTGTTCGATTCCGGGCAGGCGACCGTGCGGCCTGATTTCGAGCCGATCGCGCAGAAGATCGCTGAGGCTCTGCAGGCCGAGCCGGGCGAAGTGCGCATCACCGGCCACACCGACAATGTCCGCATCGTCACGGCCCGGTTTCCGTCGAACTACGAGCTGTCGGTGGAGCGCGCCACAGCGGTCGCGAACATGCTGAAGGGCCGCATTTCGCAGCCTGAGCGCCTCAAGACCGAAGGCAAGGGCGACGCTGCGCCGCTCGCGTCCAATCAGACCGCCGAGGGACGGGGCCGCAACCGGCGAGTGGAGATCTCGATCCCGCGTGAAGAGACCCTGAAGACGGCGTCGAGATGATCAACCAGGGACAGGCGTGATGGGCAAGATTGGTTGGTTGAAGATCGTCAGCGTCGTCATCGGCGTGGTCGCGATCGGCACGCTGATCTGGTTCGCCGGGCCGCTTGTCGCGGTGGGCGACGTGCGCCCCATGGACAGCACCTTGATCCGGGTGCTGTTCGTCGGCCTCGGTTCGGTGGCGGCCGTAGTCTACCTCGCGACAGACTTCGTTTCGCGCAGCAAATCGACGGCGGCGATGGCGCGCGGGCTTGCGCAGATCCCGGGCATGGGCGGCGGCTCCGGCGGCGGTTCAAGCGCGGCGGGCGCTGCCGAACAGACGGTCCAGGACGACGGCGACACCTTGAAGATGCGCATGTCCGATGCGCTGCTGACGCTCAAGAAGACGTCGGGCGCGAAAGGTGACTTCCTCTACGACCTGCCCTGGTACGTCATCATCGGCCCGCCCGGTTCCGGCAAGACAACGGCGCTGGTCAACTCGGGCCTCAAGTTTCCCCTGACGCGTTCGGGCGCGACGCCGGCGGCGATCGCCGGGGAGGGGGGCACGCGGTATTGCGACTGGTGGTTCACGGAAGACGCCGTGCTGGTCGACACTGCGGGCCGCTACACGACGCAGGACTCCGACAGCCAGGCGGACAAGAGCAGCTGGTTCGCGTTCCTGGACCTGCTGCGCAAGAATCGCCCCAAGCAGCCGATCAACGGCGTCTTCGTCTGCATCAGCATCGAGGACCTGCTGCGGCTGCCCGAAGCGCAGCTGCGCGCGCATTCAGACGCCATCCGCAGCCGCCTTGTGGAGTTGCACGAGCAGCTCAAGGTCGATTTCCCCGTCTACGCGCTGTTCACGAAGGCGGACCTGATCTCCGGCTTCAACGAGTTTTTCGGCCCGCTGACCGAGGAGGAGCGCCGCGCGGTCTGGGGCGTGACCTTCCAGACCAACGACAAGACCGCCAATCTCGTGGCCCAGGTGCCCGACGAGTTCGACCTGCTCATCGAACGGCTCAACCATGAGGTCGTCGACCGGGTGCAGGAGGAGCCGACGCCGCAGGGCAAGGTTCAGATCTTCGGCTTCCCAAGCCAGATGTCGGCTCTGAAGAAGCCCGTCTTCGATTTCCTGAACCGCATCTTCGAGCCCACGCGCTACCATTCGAGCGCGACGCTGCGCGGCTTCTACTTCACCTCCGGCACGCAGGAGGGAACGCCCATCGATCAGCTGGTCGGGGCGCTCTCGCGCAGCTTCGGCGCGCAGAATATCGGCGCGGTGCAGTATTCGGGGCTGGGAAAGAGCTATTTCCTGACGCACCTGCTCCAGAAAGTCGTGTTCGCCGAGGCTGGGTGGGTGTCGACCAACGTGCGCGCCGTGCGCCGCTCGATGGCCTTGAAGATCGCCGGCTACAGCATCCTCGGCATCGCTTCGTGCGCCGCCGGCGCCTTGATGTGGCTCAGCTACACCCGGAATTCCGACCTGGTGAACCGGTCGTATGTGGGCGTCACCCAATACAAGACGATTTCCGGCCCCCTCCGCGATGAGACGATGATCTCCGATCATGATTTCGCACGCATCTTGCCGGCGCTGCACCACCTGAGGAACATGCCGACCGGCCATGCCCAGCGGGCCGAGACGTCGCCGCTCACGGGCCGCATGGGCCTCGATCAGCGGCCCCGCCTGAACAGCGCGACGGAGACCGCCTACGACGAGGGCCTGCAGCGCCTGCTGCGTCCCCGCCTGATGTTCCGTCTGGAGGGGCTGCTCCGTGCGAACATCACCAATGCCGGCTATTTGAGCGATCCGCTGAAGATATACCTGATGGTGGCCGGGCGCGAGCCGATGGACCGCCAGCTGCTGCTGGACTGGATGCGGCAGGACTTCGAGGTGCTCTTTCCCGGAGCGGGCAACGCGGTGGGCCGCCAGGCCCTGATGGAGCACCTGGCGCGGCTGGCCGAGCTCGACACGCCGCAAGGACCCGCCGCGATCGACATCGACCATGCCGTCGTTCAGGAAGCGCAGAGCGCCATCGGCCGCATGACCGTCGCCGACCGCGCCTTCGAGATTCTGCGCGCCGGCGCGCGCACCAACGCCGAACGTGACTGGGTCGCGCTGCGCAAGGGCGGTCAGGACGTGGCGCTGGTGTTCGAAGGCGCGAACAATGCGAGCCTCGACACCGTCCGCGTGCCGTTCTTCTATACGTATGCCGGCTTCCACGAAGCTTTCCTGTCTAAGATCGGCACGGTGGCCGATCAGGTCCGGCAGGAGCGAAGGGTGCTTGGCGATGTCGGCAACCAGGCGGCCTTGCTTGCGCAGTACGAGCGGCTCCCCCAAGCCTTGGTCGAGCGCTACAGCCGCGATTTCGTGGCGGCGTGGCAGAACGAGCTGCGCAAGATGCGGATCAAGCCGCTGACGGCGGACAAGCCGCGCTATCTGGCCCTGCAGGCCGCGGCCTCGCCGACATCGCCGATCACGCAGCTCATCGAGTCCATCCGCGAGGAGACGGCGCTGACGCGCGAACGGCCGGCACCGGCCGGTCAGCCGGCAGGACAGGCTCCGGCAGCGCCGGCAGGTCCCGCGCGCATCATCCTGCCGGGCGGCGAGGCGCCCGGCGCGACCGCGGAAGCGGCCTTCCGCGGATATGCGCTGCTGGTCGAGGGAGACCGCAGCCGCCGCCCGGTTGACGAGCTCAACCGCGTCCTCAACGACATCTATACCGCGCTCACCATGCTCAATGACCCTGTGCGGACCGCCCAGGGCCGCCTGCAGTTCGCTGACAGCCTGCGCACCCTCGAGGTGACGTCGACGCGCTTTCCGGACCCGTTCAAGAGCATGCTGCAGATGGCGGCTGCCTCGTTCGACAGCGACGCCGCCGGCACGACGATCGCCCGCATCAACCAGGCGGTCAGCGAGCAGATCACCGGTTCGTGCCAGCAGATCGTCGCGGGGATGTATCCGTTCGTCCGCACCAGCACGCGCGAGATCGCCATTCCCGAATTCCAGCGGCTGTTCGGGCCCAATGGAATTCTGGACCGGTTCTTCCAGGCGAACCTGTCGCAGTACGCGACGACGTCGGGCCGGACCTGGACGTGGAATCAGGCCAGCCCCGTCGCCCGCCAACTCTCGCCGGCCATGCTGCAGAGTTTCCAGCAGGCCGCGGACATACGGCAGGCGTTCTTCCCCGGCGGAGCGCCAGGCTTCGCCTTCGCCGTGCAGAACCTCGCTCTCGCCGACACCGTCGACATGGCGCGGCTTGAGATCAACAGCGGGCAGCTCGTCAGCGAACGTCCGAAAGCGCCGCCCACCGCTTTCTCGATCTTCGGCTCCGCGCCGGCGCCCGCCCCGCCGGCTGCGCCCGCAGCCACCGTCACGTTCCAGTGGCCAGGCCCGATCAACCTTGGCGGCGCCTCCCTGACCGTGCTGCCCGATGTCGGCGGACGGGCCAACTCGCTGCAGCGGCCGGGTCCGTGGGGCATCTTCCGCCTGCTCGATGCGGTCAACGTCACGACACAGGGAGCCGAGATGACGGCCCGCATGAGCGTGGGCGGACGCGAGGTGCAATACAGGATCAACGCCGTCACCTTGCCGAACCCGTTCACCTTGCCGGCGCTGCGCAGCTTCAGCTGCCCCGCGGCGCGTTGAGGGCGCGGGCATGCCCTGCGGTCTGTTCGGGAAGCTTGCGGCCAAGCGGGATTTCATCGCGGTCAACACCCCGCGCGACGTCCTTCTGGGGTGGGAGGCCTGGATGCAGTCCAGCATCGCCGCCAGCAAGCATGGATTAGGGCAAGGCTGGCTGAAGGCCTACATGCAGGCGCCCCTCTGGCGTTTCTGGCTGGGGCAGCGCGTCTGCGGACTCGAGGTCATGGGCGTCTTCATGTCGTCGATGGACGGCGTCGGCCGGCAGTTTCCGCTCACTGTGTTCACGTGCGCCGAGCCGGGCAGGCATTTCATCCCGCCGTCCGATGGGGCGGACCAGTCCTGGTACGAGGAGGCCGAGGATTTCCTGCTGGCGACGCTGGATGCCGGCGAGGACTACGACCTGGTCCTCGCAAGGCTGGGCGCATTGCGGGATGGACCCCAGGAGCATTGGCCTGCGCAAGATCACGACGTCACTGTCCGCCATGGGTCGATGATCTGGATCGGTCCGGAGGCGCTCGCCGCCGTGAATGTCCCGGGCGGCTTGGCGGCGATGCCTGACCCTACGGATGGCCCCGCCATCGCAGCTTCCAGCAATCCGGTTTCAGGCGCTGCATCTGCCGCAGCCGAGCCGCCGCCGCCCGCTGGCGAACCCATCTCCCATGATGCTGCGATCACTTCGAATGAAGAGGATGCCGTGGCCAGCGGGCCACCTGCGCCAGACCGTGCGGCGCATGAAGCCTCGGCCGGCGCTTCCGCACCAGCGGATGCGCTGGCCGCAAGCGATGCCTCCGTCGTCCTCCAGCCGGGCGAAGAAGATGCGTTTGGGGCAGCGACGGCGGCCGCGTCGGAAATGGGCGCACCCCTGCCGCGCCATGGTGGTTTCGGCTTTGCAGAGCTGGAGGCTGAATCGCGCCGGTCGAGCGCCGGCTCCCGCAGCTTCTGGTGGACGATCGGCGGGCATGACCACCCGCCCATGACGATGATGGCGGAAGGCCTGCCCGATCCGCAGTTGATGTCGTTGATGCTCACAGGCAATGCCGGCCAACCGGCGAATTGAGGGCCATGATGCAGACCGCAGCGCGTGCATTCACGTTGAAGTTCGAAACCGGCGCGGCGACCCATGTCGGCAAGGTCCGCAAGGCCAATGAGGACAGCATCATCGCGATGCCGGAGATGGGCCTTTGGGCCGTCGCGGACGGCGTGGGCGGCTATGAGGCAGGGCAGCTCGCCAGCAACACCGTGACGACGACGCTCGAATCGATCGGCCCGGCCGTGTCGCCGCGGGACCAGTTGGCCCGGTTCGAGGCGCGGGTCTTCGCCGCCAACGAAAGGATCCACGAACTTTCGGGGGAGCGGGGCGGCGCGCCGATGGGCTCGACCGTGGCCGCGGTGCTCATCTACCAGCGGCATTACGCCTGTCTTTGGGCCGGTGACAGCAGGGTCTATTTGGTTCGGGGCGGCCAGATGGCCCAACTCTCCCGCGACCACAGCGAAGTGCAGGAATTGATCGACCAAGGCGTGCTGAACGCCGAGCAGGCCAGGAGCTACCCACGGCGCAACGTCATCACGCGCGCCGTCGGCATCTTCGATGATCCGGGCCTCGAGGTCGAGCAGGGGGAGATCGAAGCGGGCGATGTGTTCATGATTTGCAGCGATGGACTGACGGGCCATCTCAGCGATGACGACATCCTGGCCGGCATCGAGGGCCGGCGCTCGCAGGAAGCTTGTGATATGCTGATCGAACAGACCCTGGAGCGTGGCGCCAGCGACAACGTCTCGATCATCGTCATCCGGTGCCATCGTGCGGAGACGACCAATTTCTTTCCCGGCGCAGTGACAAGCGCGCAGACACAGACTTGAACCGGTGAACAAGACAGTCGTCCAGCTCAGGGGTCAGGCCCGCACCGCCGTTCCGCCCGGAACGCGGCTCAATGACCTTTACGAGGTCGGCGAGCAGATCGCCCAGGGCGGCATGGGCGAGATCTATCGGGGCCACCAGATCGCGACCGGCGATCCCGTGGCGCTCAAGATGATCAAGCCGGAGTTCGCGGGCGACGAATCGGTCATGGCGCTGTTTCACCGCGAGGCGTCCGCGCTGAACCGGCTGCAGCACGAAAGCATCGTCCGATATTACATCTTCGGCACGGACCGGGTCATCAACCGGACCTACCTCGCGATGGAGTTCGTCGAAGGCAGCGCGCTCTCCGACATCGTCGCGAGGCGGCCCCTGAGCGTGCAGGAGACGACGGAGCTCAGGCGGCGCATTGCAGCCGGCCTGCAGGTCGCGCACGACAACGGCATCATTCACCGCGACATTTCGCCGGACAACATCATCCTGCCCGATGAGGATGTCCGCAAGGCCAAGATCATCGACTTCGGCATCGCGAGGTCGACCAAGCCGGGCCAGGCCACCGTGATCGGCGATGGCTTTGCCGGCAAATACAACTATGTGTCGCCCGAGCAGGCCGGCATGTTCGGCGGCGAAGTGACCGCGCGGTCGGACATCTACAGCCTCGGCCTGCTGCTCGCCACCTGCCTGCTTGGCAAGCCGATCGAGATGGGCGGCAGCATGGCCGACGTGATCGAGAAGCGCCGCACCGTTCCGGACCTGTCAGAGCTCGACGACCAGTTGCGCCCTCTGATCGCCCGCATGCTCGCGCCTGACCCGAAGGACAGGCCCTCGTCGATGACCGAGGTGGTGAACTGGGTCTGGTCGCCTCCGCCTGCGCCGGTCAAGTCTTCCCCAAGGCCGGCTTCCTCGCCCGCCGGCGGTTCAAAGCCTCCGGTGGCGGCGATCGCGGCAGGAGCAGCGATATTGGTGGTCGGCGGCATCGGCGCATTCATGGCGATGCGGACTGAAACGCCGGCGCCGCGGATCGAGCCTCCCGCCATTCTGGCGGCTCCGACGCCTGTGCAGCCTCAACCTCAACCCCAACCTCAACCCCCCGCGGCCACGCCCGAGCCGGCCGTTCCGTCTCCGCCGCCGCGCGCCGCCCAGCCGGCCAGCCATGCGCAGCGCATCGTCAATTATGTGCGTTACTACGACAGCGACCCGTGCCTGTACCTTCGGCCGGTCGAGGTCACCGACCGTTCGGCGCAGGTCTTGGCCATGGCCAGCTCGCCAGAGGCGGTGCGCGCCTTCCAGGCTGACTTCAACGTCGTGAACGGCTTTGACGCAGTGGTCACCTCGTCGCGCATGTTGCCGCAGCAATGCGAAGCCGTGTCGTTTGTCCATGAGGTCGATACGCGGCATGACCCGGCCGTCGCGATCACGGCCGCCCGCAGCACTTTGAAGGCTGGCGAGCGGGCCAACCTGACGATCACGGGCTCCGGCGGCAAGGCGCTGATGTTGCTGGTCGTGGACGAGGACGGATCGGTGCGCGACCTGAGCCAGCAACTGCGCCGGGAAGGCAATGCGGCCACGTTCGACGCGCGGCTCGACGATGGCGCTCGTGGCCGCCCTTCGGCGAAGCTTGTCCTGGCGATCGTGTCCGATAAGCCGCTAGCGCAGCTGCCGCCCGGGGGCGCTGCAGGACAAGGCACGGTCTTTGGCAAGCTGGCGCAGGACATACGACAACGGGGCCTCGATGTCGTCGTCGCGCCGCAATTGGTCAGCTTCGAATGACCGCTCCCCATTCGGCGTGAAGCCGACCGGCCTGTCAGGCAGGGAGCGTGCCCTCCCGCTTGGCAAGCACGACGAAACCCTGGACGTCCACGCCTGATTCCTGGCGAAGCGTCTCTCGTGCCAAGCTCAGAATCTTGAAGCCGGCGCGTTCCAGCTCCGCTTCGACGTAAGCGCGCGTATGGATGTAGCGCCCATTATGGTTGAGCAGAAAACCGTCGGCGCCTTCGGGTTGTGCCTCGACGGTGAATACGAGCGCGCCGCCTGGCCTGAGGCTTCTGAAGGCGGCGCCGAGCGCCTCGGACAGAACGCCGAAATAGCAGAGCGTGTCGGCTGACACGATGGCGTCGAACGCCTCAGGACGATTCTCGAGAAAGGCGGTGAGCTCCTCTTCGACGAGCTCGTCATAGCATTCGCGGGCCCGCGCCTTGCCCAGCATCGCGCCGGAGAGGTCGACGCCGACGAGCCGCGATGCCTGCGCCCTCAGGCCTGGCCCGCACAGCCCGGTGCCGCAGCCGGCATCGGCGATGGCGAGCGCCCGCGGGCAGTTGCCTGCCCAGGCGAGCAGCGCGTCGTTGACCAATTCCGGCGCGCGGTACTGGAGCGTGGCGAGCTTGCTGTCGAACGTGCCGGCGAAGGCGTCAAAGACCTCCCGCACATAGCCGTCGCTGGCCCTGTCCACCGCCTCGCCGCTCACCGCCGCAAGGTGATGGAGCGCGATCGGATTGCCGGGCTCATCGGCCAGCCATTCGAGGTAGATGCCGCGCGCCTTCCCGAATTCTCCGAGGTGCCCGTAAGCATAGGCGAGCGCCCGTTTCGACATGCGGTCATGCGGCGAGAGCGTCACCGCCTTCAAAAGCATGGTGATGCCCTCGGCCGTCCGGTTCCGCGCGACGAACAGATTTCCAAGGTTGGAGTAGGCGTCGGCGAAATCGGGCCTCAGTTCGATGGCCTTGAGGAAGCAGGCTTCGGCGATCTCGAGGTTCTGCTTGGCGCGCTGGACCACGCCCAGATTGTTGAACGGATCGGCGAAGTCCGGGCTCAGCACGGTCGCCTCGCGGTAGCAATCGATCGCGTCGTCGAGGCGGCCCATGCCGCGCAGGACATTGCCCTTGTTGTTCCACCAGCCCGCTTCGCCGGGGCTGATCTGGAGCGAGCGATCGATGAGCTCGAGGCCCGCCTCCGAGTCGCCGGCCTGATGCAGCGCCACGCCGTGGAAATGCAGCACATCCGGCCTGTCCGGGACCATCGGCGTCGCTTCGGCATAGATCGTGAGGGCGGCCTTGGCGTTTCCTGCGCTCAGCATCTCAAGCGCGAGCGCGAGGGCTTCGTCCAGCGTCAGCTTGAGCGTCTCGGGGGCTGGCTGGGCAGGCTGGGTCGTTTCAACTATCATCGTCTTCTTCTTCGTCTCGCCCGCGCAAAGTCCAGACCGGAGCCTGCTCGCAGCTGTACGGAATGCTCTGCGAGCCCATGATCCTGTCGCCAGCCAGGATGAAGCACGCGGGATTGACCGGATTGCCGTTGATGCGCGTCTCGAAATGCAGGTGCGAGCCGGTCGATGCGCCCGTCGAGCCCATGCGTCCGATGATCTCGCTGCGGCCGACCGGCTGTCTCGGCGTGACGTCGATCTGCGACAAGTGCGCGTAGCGCGTGACCAACCCGTTGCCGTGGTCGATCTGGACAAGATTGCCGTAGCCGCCGCCCCAGCCCGCGCTGACGACGGTGCCGGAGCCCGCAGCCCGGATGAGGCTGCCGACCGGCGCAGCCATGTCGATGCCGCCATGCAGGCGCCTCGTGCCCAGCAGCGGGTGGATGCGGTAGCCGAAGCCGCTGGAGTAGCGCACGTCCGCGGATGTGGGCCGGGTCACCGGCAAGGTCTCCACAAGCGGCTTGAAGCCGTAGAGTATCGCGAAATTCTGGCGCACCCGGCCGACCTGGAGGCCGAAAGGCGTCTTCTCCTCGGAGAGCGGCAGGACGATGTTGGGCAAGGTCGCATCCTGCTTGCCGCGCCATTGCACCACGGCGTCCGGCGTCAGGCCGATCATGCCCATGGCGCCGCGGGTGCGCTCGATCCTGGCGTCGAATGACCGGCCGAGCGCCGTGAGGACCTGCATCTGGGTCTGGTCCGCGCTGATCAAGGCCCGGTCCATCCGCGCCAGAAACGCTTCGATCTCGGCTGATGCCTGATCGCCAGGCGCAAGCTCGACCTGAGGCGGCGCGCCCATCTGAACGTTGTGCAGATAAGGGCCGGAACCATGGCTCCATGGCCCGGCATCGCGCCAGATCAAAGCCGGCTCCGAGCCGTCATCGGAGATGCGGCCAGGCTGCGGCGCGCCGGGAGCCGGGGTCAGCGTGGGCACGGATTGCGCCGACCCGACCAGATCCGACAGCCGTTTGAGCGTCTGCAGGCGCGCCTCGATCTGGCGCTGCCTGCGGCCCATCTCGACGACGCGGCCCTCGACGGAGGTCTGGTCGAAACGCGACTGCTCGATCTCGAGCGTCAGACGGGCGATTTCGGCGCGGTAAGCCTGCAGGCGCTGCTCATACGTGTCCTGCATCTCGCTGTTCTGGACGATGAGCTTCTCCGACATCCGGTCGCCGAACAGCAGGATCAGGGTCATGCCCGCGCCCCAGGCGCCCAGCAGGCCCAGTAGGATGAGGACGCTGACGATCGAGCCGAGGCCGACGAGCAGCGTGCGGGATTTGCGGGCCGGGGCTTGAAGCTTTTGGGCCTGAAGGCGCGCGCGCCGGCCGGGGCTGACGGGGGCCGCTGGAGCCGCTTCAGCCTGAACCTTCCTGTTGCGCTGCCTCACAGACATCGACATCCGGCCTCGAAAAATCCGCGCGGCTCCATACGCGGCCCGGTGCTGGAACGCTCACCGCGCGCATAGTCGTGTGGGACCTGACCAAAAGTCAATCGACACGTGCCGGCACCCTTACGACGTGCGGTCATATGCTTCCGAGAACAGCCGCATGAACACATCCAGCATGCCGTGGTCGGATTTGCCTGCACGGGCGCTCCACACGGTCTCATAGCGCTCCCACAACCTTGCCTGGCGCGACCTCAGCAGCGACCCGACTCCCTTGTCCTGCTCCACCGAGGCGTCGATCTTCTTGGGGTCGAGCTCTTCTATCAGTTGGGTCAACGCCGCCTGCATCGCCGAGAAGACCGCGGCCTGGTGCTTCTTGAGGTCGTGGAAACTGCTTTCGAGCGCCTTCTGCGGCGACAGGTAGCTGCTGGTCGGGGGACCGAACAGGATGCGCAGCGCGTCTTCGCTGGTCGGCGAAAAACGTAAGGGATTGTTGTCGACAGCCTGGATCATGGTCATGTTGGAGCTGCGCATCACGCCTTTGGACTGCGCCCTGGCTGCGTGCAGCTGCCGCAGGTTGTCCGCGGTCAAGCGCACGAAGACCCCGAGCATCTCGGCAAGCGCCTGCTCGTCCTGCTGCGCGATGATGCTCTCATCGACGCCGGCGCCCCTGGCGAAGGCGGCGCGGAAGCTGCCGGACGCCGCGGCGGCGCGTCCCGTGGCGGGGGCGGGCCGGGCCTGCTGCTGCGGCATCCCCGGAGGCGGCGCCGACGCCGTCATCGCAGCGTCCTGCAAGGTCTGCAGCGGAGCTGCGACCGCGTCGAACGCCGACTGGTCCATCGCTGCCGGCGAGGCGGGCAAAGGCGGCAGCGGCAACGTGGCGGCGCCGGGAAGCGCCGGGCCTGTTCCGAATGGCTGCAGCGTCCCGTCGTCATCGTCAGCCACGTGGCGGACAGGGACTTCGGCCGGCGGCAGGCCCCTGTCAAACCCGGCCGGGGCAGGAGCATTGTGGCCCGGCAGATCGGCGAAGGCCTCAGGCGGACGGACGGCCGCGCTTGGCGGAGGGGCAGGCGGCGTCCATTGCCAGTCGAGCCCGGCGGGCTCAGCGCTTTGGCGGAACCGCGCGGGCTCAACCGCAGGAATGTCGGTGACCCAGTCAAGCGGATCGAGCGGGCTCAGCCCTGCCGAAATGCTTGGCTGGCGCAGGGATTGCGGGTTGATGGCCGGAACTGACGGCTGCCCGACATCCCAGATCGCATCCGAGCCTCCCGGAGCTGTCGTTCCGGCCTGTGGCGCGGCCTGCTCGTCGGCATCCGGGTGCACGGTGACGGCGATGATGAACCGGCCGATCTCGACACGGTCGCCCGTCTTGAGCGCATGCGGTCCATCGATGCGGAACTCGCTCCCGTTGACGAAAGTGCCGTTCGTCGAGACGTCGGTGAGCCAGTAGCGTCCATCGCGGTAGCGCACTTCGCAATGCTTGCCCGAGATGAACCGCGTCGGATCCGGCAGCACCCAATCGAGATACTGGTCGCGCCCGATGTCGATGCCGCGCCTGTTCGATACGGTGATGGAGACCGGCCCTCCATCGGGAAGCGACGCTTCGTTCTCGATCATCAAGTGCAGAGGCATGTCTTCGCGTTTCCCGCCGAAATCGTCGATGGTTGTTTGGGCATGGAGCCAGACCCCGGATTGTGGACCCGGCACCGTGGCGCCGATCTTATGCGCGCAGCCCGATTGATCAATCAGGTTGCGTGAAGCGGACCGTCCGCAATCCTTTGGGCCAAGCCCGTGTCCCAGATCGGCGTTGCGCAGCGCGCAGCGGCCTTAGCCTTGCTCTCCCTCGGCCAGATCCCTGAACATCTGCACGCACTTCGTCAAGAAAGCCTGACGTTCGCGCGCGGGCTTGGTCGAGAGCGCCACCAGAATGGCCGTGCGGACGGCGCGGGCGCACAGGTTGGGCGGGACCGGAGGCCCCGGAAGGCTGCCGTTGGTCATCGTCCCGCCCGATCCGCCGGCCGCCAGCGCCACCCAGGTTCCAGCGATGTCGCGTCGTCCCTTCATGCCCAGGCCAAGCGCGGCGATCCGGCGGTGCTCCTCGGGCTCGCGCACCCAGACTTCCGCCGTCCTGATGGCGATCTCCTCTTCGCGAGTCTGCGCCGGGGCCAGGTGCATCACGCAGTTCAGGGCCCACCAGACCGCCTTGCGCCGATCGAGCACATGGGCGCAGAAGGTGATCGCATCCTCCGGCGAGGGGCTGTTCTCGAGCTGCTTGACGAAGGCCAGCGGCGTCACGTCGGCAGGTTGCGCCACCATGTCCTCGTGCATCTCTGGAAACGCATCGAAGACCTGCGAGGCCGATTGAAAGCGAAGCCCGGACATTGCTGTGCTCAATTCAATTTGATGATGGCGGCTTTTTCGGCGATCTCGACGTCGGCGTTGATCGAAGTGAACATCGACTTCGTCTTGAGGTTCGGCGTGTTGATCTCGATCGCCGTGGGCGTGAGCGTGATCGTGCTCTGCCCCACCTTGAGGATCATCTTCTCGCCGGCCGTCACCGAAATCACCTTGGTGACGTCGACGGTCTGGTTCTTCTTGACGGCCAGCTCCTGGTCCGCGTCGACGGTCGTCTTGTGGTTGCCCCTCACGTAAAGGACGTCGTCGCCACGCTCGATCACCGTCTCCCGCGTGATCTCGCCTTCCTCGCCCTTGTTCTTGCCCTTGATGATGCGTTTTTCAGCGTCCTCGATGGTGGCGTTCAGGTCCTTCTCCGCATGGAGCCTGACGAATTCTGCGTCCTTCTTGTCCTCGAAAACCAGTTCGTTGTAATGGCTGTCGGTCCCCTTGGCGGAGGAGCGGGTCTTGAGCCCGCTTTGGGTCTTGTTGTCGGGCAAGGTGAAGGGCACGCCGTTCTCGCCGTTGTAGACGGTGCCGACGACGATGGGCCGGTCGGGGTCGCCCTCGATGAATTCGACCACCACCTCCATGCCGACGCGCGGGATGACGATGCCGCCCCACGCCTTGCCTGACCACATCTGCGCCACCCTCACCCAGCGCGACGCATCGGCGGTGCGGCCCGTCTGCCGATCCCAGTGAAACTGCACCTTGATGCGCCCGTACTTGTCGGTGAAGATCTCCTCGATCTTGCTCTTGTCGCTGCGGGGCCCCACGACCATCGCCGTCTGGGGCCCGGAGATGACCGGGTGGGGGGTCACGGCGGGTGATTTGTAAGGGCGATCCGTCAATTGCAGCACATAGCTGCCGCGATAGGCCTCCGCGTCGCCTTCCGCGCCGGAGCTGAACAGTTCGCCCATGAAGGTGTGCGTGGCCGAAACGACGAGGAATTCGACGTTCTCGCTCCCGACCGGGTGCTTGGCGATCTTCGTCAGCCCTCCGGGATACAGGCTCGGCGCATTGCCGGTTGCATGACGCCTCTGATCCATGGACTGGCTTGCGAACAGCCGCGCCTGGGCGAACTTCTTTCCCAGATCATCCTTGTCGGGAAGTTTGTACTTCTGCGGATAATCATAAACCTCAAGGTCGTCGTGGGCATATCGCCCCGTAGAGACTTGGGCGTGCAGCATGTTGGCCTTCGGATCCTTGAAATCGAAGGCGTTCAGGCTGACCTTCCCGGTCTGGAAGCTCCTGCCGATCAGCCAGGTCGTGACATACTCCTCGTTGTCGCGCGTGCGGTCGCCCAGGCCGATGAAGCGGCAATCGGGCAGGTCCGGCACGGGCGTGTGCGAGCCACGGCCGTCGCCGATGACGATGGTGTGGTCGAACATGTCGTGCTTGAAGTAATAATACAGTCCGAACTTCTCCATGAGTCTGGACACGAAGCTGAACGACGACTCCCGGTACTGAACGCAGTATTCGATCGCCGGGTACGATTCGGTGGTGATGAATTCGTTCTTGACGAAGCTGAAGTCGGCGAACACCTGCTTGATGATGTCGACCACGCTCACATTCTGGAATATCTTGCAGTCGCTCGTCTGCGTCAGCAGCCAGAACCATGGCTTGAGCGTCATGCGGTAGGCCGGCTTGCCCTCGCGCTCTCCGAACCACGACGCCTCGACCAGAACGCCAGAAAAATACCGGACCTTGGCGCCGACCGTCGTCAGCCTCACAGTGCATGACTTGCCGAGAATCTGGCCGAAGTCGATATTGGCATCTTCACTTATGCATTCAATATCGATCTCGAAGACCTGGCTAATTTCCTCATGGACGGTAAATGACGTAAGTAAAAGCTTGTCTCGGCCAAGAGGAGTTATCAGCTCTGCAAGGCGTTGCCGTTGGGTGGCGTTGGTGCTCATATCTGTCTGACGCTCCGAACGGTTGCGAAAGTTAGCTTGACGGTACTGAAAAAAATAGTGATCGTCGAGTGCAAACGTGCCTTGTGCATCTGATATGGCGTTACGTTTCGGATAAGGGCGCTCGGGCGGCGGTTGATGGCATCATTTCCTTTCGACATACTGCGTGCTCCGATTTCGCCGGAGCAGCCATGCGGACCCGATCTGGAGCTTGAGGGCGACCCCGACTTCATGCGTTTCCAGGCGCAGATCGAAGGGGTTCTGCCTGCCAGCTTCCTCAGCTTCGACCGCAAGGACGCAGGGTTGCCCGGCCATGCGGCGACAGCCGGAGCGCTGCTCAAGCGCAGCGCGGACATCCGGGTGCTGTGCGATGTGGCCAAGATCTTCATCCTCGACCGCGACCTGGGCTCGTTCAGCATCTGCGTCGAGGCTCTGGCGGCCTGGATCGACGAGCGTTGGGCCGACCTGCACCCCGCGCTGATCGATGGCGACCCGGTGATGCGCACGATCGCCCTGCGCTCCCTCGACGACAACCCCCACACCGTGATGCCGTTGCAGGTCGCCCCGCTGTTCAAGTCGCGTCGGCTGGGCGCGATGACGCTGCGCTCGTTCCTGCTGGCTGACGGCTCCGTCAAGCCGCGCGCCGGCTTCGAGGACGACGAGGAGGCTGAGCGCGTCCCGACCGCCGGCGACATCGCGAGCGCGATCAAGGACGCCGACGCCGCGGAGGTGATGCAGGCCCGCGGCCACGCGCATCGGCTTTCCGCCGCCATCGCCGCCATTGAGACGCTCTGCGACGAGCGAAGCGGCCAATATGGCGCCGTCCGCCTCCCGCTGCTGAAGGCGACCGCGGCCCAGCTCGTCGCCGTGCTCGACCGGACCGCCGCCGTCAAGGACCCGACCCTTGCCGTCGTTGAAAGCGCAGCTCCCGCAGACGAGGGGGAAGGCGAGGGGGCTGCCGTCCATGTCCCCGGCATCGCCGGCGCCATCGCCTCATCCCAGGGGCTCATCATGGCGATGCAGGCCGCCGCGCTCTACTTCGCCCGCCACGAGCCCTCCAGTCCCGTTCGCATGCTGCTGGCGCAGGCGGAGGCGTTGATCGGCAAGAGCTTCTACGACGCCCTGAGCGCGCTCGCTCCCGAGCTTGTCATGCAGGCGATGATCCGGCCTGCGCGTGAGCTTTCCCTGTCGCTGCCGCTCGAGCGGCTTGCGGCCTTGCTGCCGGACGACATCGATGAGCCCGACGCGGACGCCGAGGAGCAGGGCGGAGAAGACGCATCGCAGGATAGCCCGTCGGAGATCCAGGAGGACGCTGAGCCGGCTCCGGATGGCGAGCCTCTGGACGGGCCGGAAGATGGCGCGGCGCTGGCGGAGACCGGCGGCATGGCAAGCGACGCCGTACGCCGAGCCCCTGATGCGGGCCGCGCCGCCGGTGAAGCGGGCGCGGGCGGTCCGCCCGCGAAGCCTGTCGCCAGGACCAGGCAGCAGGCGCTGGATCTGCTGGAAGGGGCCGCTGCGTACCTGCGCCAGACCGAGCCCTCCAGTCCCATCCCTTTCATCCTCGAGCATGCCAAAGTCATGGCGGGCCGGGACTTCGTGACCCTGCTCCGAGAATTGTTGCCTGCACAGTTGTTGAGAGTTGACGACGACTGAATAAGTGAGGCATCCTGTCGCCCTGACGTTGGGATAAGTCGTGCTTCGCGTTTTTCCATTTCGCTTGTTTCCACCTACGGGAGGTCGACGTGTCTGACAGTGGCCAGAAGTTCATCAAGCGCAACCGCGCACCGCGCGTCCACATCACTTACGAAGATCCGTACGATGCGGACAAGCTGGTCGAACTCCCCTTCGTCATGGGTGTCCTCGCCGACCTTTCGGGCAACAATGCCGGGTCGGAGAAGTCGGAGATGGCCGAGAGGGACTTCGTGGACTTCGACATGGACAACTTCGACAGCCGCATGGGCGGCACTGTCGACAAGGACGGGAACCGCGTCGGCGGCATCCAGCCGGGCATGAAGTTCAACGTCGCGAACACACTCTCGGGCAATGGCACCGAGAAGCTGGCGGTCGACCTCAAGTTCAACAAGATGGACGATTTCAAGCCCGCCGAAGTGGCGCGGCAGGTGCCCGCGCTGGCGAAGCTTCTTGAAGCGCGCGAACAGCTCAAGAACCTGCAGCTCTACATGGACGGCAAGACGGACGCCGAAGCCAAGCTGAGGGAGCTTCTGAAAGATCCGGCCCTGATGGAAGCCCTTCGTGAACGCATGAACAAGAACGAGCCGGAAAGCTGAGGTAGGGTCGCATGTCGACGGAAGTCCAGAAAGAAGCCGGCGGTCTCCAGGTCGAGACGCGCGATGTCGATGATTTCAGCCAGGTCCTGAAGCAGAGCTTCAGGCCGCGCAACGAGGACGCCGCCAAGGCCGTCGACAGCGCCATTTCGACGCTCGTCACGCAGGCCTTGGCTGATTCGACGCTCATCAAGGGCGATGTCCTCGATACGCTCGACGAGATGATCGCGCAGATCGACCGCAAGCTCACCGAGCAGATGAACGAGATCCTCCACGCTGCGGAATTCCAGCAGATCGAGAGCGCCTGGCGGGGCCTCCATTATCTCGTGACCAACTCCGAGACGGACGCGACCTTGAAGATCAAGGTCATGAACGCCGGGAAGAAGGAGCTGCTCGACAACCTGCGCATGTATCCCGGCGCGCGCTGGGACCAGAGCCCCCTCTTCAAGAAGGTGTACGAGCAGGAATTCGGCCAGCTTGGCGGCGAGCCGTTCGGCGCGATCGTGGCGGATTACTATTTCAGCCAGGCGCCGCTCGACGTCACGCTGATGCGGGCCCTCACCAAGGTCGCGGCTTCGGCGCATGCCCCGCTCCTGACAGGCGCCCATCCCAATCTGCTTGGCATGGATTCATGGACCGAGCTGATGAATCCGCGCGATCTGAGCAAATTGTTCGACACGCCCGATTACGCCGCCTGGAAGTCGCTGCGCGATGCGGAGGATGCGCGTTATCTCGGCCTGTGCATGCCGCGTGTCCTGTCCCGCCTGCCCTATGGGGCCAAGTCGGACCCGGTCGATGAATTCGCCTTCGAGGAGGACACCGACGGGCATGACGGCAAGAACTATGGCTGGATGAACGCCGCCTATGCGATGGGCGTCAACGTCACGCGCGCCTTCAAGGAGTTTGGCTGGTGCACGCGCATCCGGGGCGTCCAGTCGGGCGGCGAGGTCATCAACCTGCCGGTCCACACCTTCCCGACCGATGACGGGGGCGTCGACCTGAAGTGCCCGACCGAGATCGCCATCACCGACCGCCGCGAGGCGGAGCTGTCGAAATCCGGACTGATCCCGCTGATTCATCGGAAAAACACGGACAAGGCAGCCTTCATCGGCGCTCAGTCAGTCTATGCGCCAAAGAAGAAGATGGACAAGGCCACAGGCCGCACCGAGGAGGCCACCGCGGCTGACAACCTCTCCGCAAGGCTGCCCTACATCTTCGCCGTCTCGCGCTTCGCCCACTATCTGAAATGCATGGTGCGCGACAAGGTCGGCTCGAACATGGAGAAAGAACAACTCGAGCGCTGGCTGACGAACTGGCTCAACCTTTATGTCGATGGCGATCCGGTCAATTCCTCCGAGAAGACAAAGGCCATGCGTCCACTGGCTGCTGGCCGTGTCGAAGTTACGCCCAACGAAGAAAATCCTGGTTATTACAGTGCACGTTTCTTCCTGCGCCCGCATTATCAGTTGGAAGGCATGGATATCGGCATGAGTCTTGTCTCTCGTCTTCCAACTACGAAAGGTTGACGAAAAGTTTAAACGGCCTCTTCCGTAAGGGAAGAAAGTTGTATAACGTCGCGCATGCTGGAGCCGGTGATCAGGTGCGCGGCTTTGATTGAACAGGATGAAGATCAACAGGACCGGGCGCTACAGCCAGTCCCCACAAAAGGAGCGAACCATGGCGCAGGCCGATTATTTCCTCAAGATCGCCGGGATTGAAGGCGAGTCGGACGACAAGTCCAACTCCAAGGAACTCCAGATCGAGTCATGGTCGTTCGGCGCGTCGAACAGCGGTTCAAGCGGAATCGGCGGCGGCGCCGGCTCCGGCAAGGTCAGCCTGCAGGACTTTCACTTCGTCGTCCAGAACGGCAAGGCGTCGCCAAACCTGTTCGTGGCCTGCGCAAGCGGCAAGCACATCGATGAAGCCAAGCTGACTTGCCGGAAGTCGACGGGCGACGGCGGCCAGATGCCGTACCTCATCGTCACCTTCAATGACATCGTGATCTCGTCGTTCCAGACCGGGGGCTCGAACGGCTCCGGCGTCCTGCCGATGGAGCAGATCTCGTTCAACTTCACCAAGATCAAGATGGAGATCAAGGTGCAGGACTCCAAGGGCAACCTCGCCAATGGCCCGATGGGCGGCTGGGACACCAAGAAGAACGAGAAGGTCTGATCCTCGGTTTCTCGGCCCATACGCTGATCGAGCAAGCCAGAAGCAAGCGCGCGACGTGCGCTTGCTTTGCGTTTTAACCGCATCCTCCAACGCTACGCGTCTGGCGGACGTGTACGAAGCGAGGCCGGGACGATCGAACAGGCGTCGATGGCTGAATTGATCCGCCTGTCTGAAGAATGTGGGTTGCCGGTCATCGTGCCGCTTGCATGATGGCATCGACCGGAAAAGGCGACGATGGCTGACGTCCGAAAGAAAACGCGACTTAGCCCGCCTCTCATGTTCGCCTTCAGGGACGCGCACCGGGCGAAGGATTCGCGGCTCGCCGTGGGCCAGAGCAATTCCGGAGGCAACGAAATCCTGTCCTCCCGCAAGTCCGTGCGCATCGCGATCAACGAGAACCAGCTTCGCGGCGAACTGACCCGCGATCTCGACATGCTGATGAACACCACCAACATGGCGTCGACCATCGACTTGTCGGACGCGCCGGAGGTCATGCGGTCGATCATTAATTTCGGCCTGCCCGACATCGTCAACCGCAGCATCGACGAGCACCGGGTAGGCGACATCGTCGACGAGATCAAGACCGCCATCCTCGCCTTCGAGCCCCGCCTGATCAGCAAGTCGATCGGCGTCTCGCGCGACATCACGGTGGATGCCGGCGTGCTGGCGATCCGCTTCAACCTGTCGGGCGAGATGGCTTGCGATCCGGTCGCAATCCCTGTCGAGTTCGTCGCCGATCTCGAGGTCGGGAGCGGCAAGCTCGCGATCAGAAAGCGCTAGGCGACGCATGGATCGGGAGCTTGTCGAATACTACAAGCGCGAGCTGTCTGTGCTTTACGAATACGCAACGGCGTTCTCGGAGGAGTATCCCGGCATCGCCGACCGGCTGGGCGGGCTGACGCGCGAGCGCAGCGACCCGATGGTCACCGGCCTCCTGGAAGGCACCGCCCTTCTCGCTGCGCGCGTGCAGCTCAAGCTGAAGCACGAATTCTCTGAATTCACGTTCAACCTGATCGATCAGTTGCTTCCGAACTACATGGCGCCCTCGCCGTCGATGATGCTGGCCCAGATCCGGCCGGTCTTCGGCGATCCCGATCTGCGCCTTGGACGCAGCCTCGGCAAAGGCAGCATCCTGGACGCCGTCTACCGCGACAAGGACCGCAACATCGCCTGCACCTTCACCTTGTGCGACGACGTGGTCTACGGTCCCTTCGACATTCCGCGCGCAGAATACATCCCGTCCGTCGCGCCCCTCCAGGCGCTGGGGCTGAACGCCGGCCCCCAGGTTGCGGCGGGATTGAGGCTGTCGCTGCGACTCAGGCTGATGGCGCAGGCTGAGGACGAGCCTGCAGACACCGTCGACATGGATGACCCGGCATCGCACATCGCCGGCTGCGGCATCGATGTGCTTCCGGTCTATCTCGTCGGTCCTGAAGCGGATGCCATCGGCGTCTACGAACAGATTTTCTCGCATCTGGATGGCGTGCACCTGCGCTATCTCGACAGTTTCGGCGATGCGAAGCTCATCAGGGTCGGCGTCGAGCAGATCGAGCAGATCGGCTTCGATCCTGACAGCCGGCTGCTGCCTTATGAAGAGCGACTTTTCCGCGGCTTCGAACTGCTGCAAGAATACACGACATTTCCGCGCAAGTTCATGGGGTTCCGCATCAAGGGACTGCGCCGGCTCCTGTCCCGGGTGCGCGGGCGGACGGTCGACCTGATCATGACCTTCGACCAGTCCAACCTGCGGCTTGCGGCGGCGGTCGACGCCGGAATGTTCGCCCTTTACGCCGTGCCCGCCGTCAATCTGTTCAAGAAGTCCACGGACCGCATTCCCATCAAGTCGAGCCAGCATGAATACCAGGTCATCCCTGACCGCACGCAGTATCTCAGCTTCGAGCCGCACAGGCTCATCGACGTGTTCCTTCACCATGCGGGCCAGAAGCAGAAGCAACGTGTCCAGCCGATCTATCGCTCGACGCTGGAGCCGCCGAACGAGACGCGCCACATCTTCTACTCAACCCGCAGGCTCGAGCGCAAACGCACGACGCAGGAGCGCCGAGGCGATGGCGTCGGCCGTTATGCGGGCGCCGACATGTTCATCTCGATCAGCCCGCCCGGCGGCGGCGAGAACAAGGACAGCAAGCCGGAGATCTCCGCGCTGGCCTATTGCTCCAACCGGCATCTCGCCGAATATCTGCCGGTCGGACGGGGCGGGACCGATTTCCGCTTCCGCGACAACACCTCGCTCGATGTGGCGGCCATCATCCCGCCCACGCCTCCACGTGAATCGCCGATCATGTGGCGGCACGAGATCCCTCAGCAGTCCAGCGTCGGGCGCATCGCCTGGCAGGTGATCAACATGCTGGGCCTCAACCATCTCGGTCTCGGCGAAAATGACGGTCGCGCACTGCGCGAGACGCTGGGCCTGTTCGCCGATTTGAACGACGCCGTGATGGAGCGGCGCATCAGGGGGGTGAAAGGCATCGCATTGCGCGATGTCATCCGCCGCTTGCCGCAGCGCGCAGGCGTGGGCGCTGCGCGCGGCATCGAGGTCAGGCTCACCCTCGAGGACAAGGCCTTCGAAGGCAGCGGCGCATATCTGCTCGGCGCGGTGCTGGAACGGTTCTTCGCCGAATACGTCAGCCTCAATCATTTCGTTCAGACGGTGGTCGAGACGACCGAACGGGGCGTCATCGCGCGCTGGCCGGCCCGCAGCGGCTCAAGGAGCGTGCTGTGACCGGTCCTGACGCGATCCTTGCCGATGCCCAGAGCTTCGATTTCTTCGAGGCCTGCCGGCAGTTTGAGCGCGCCGCGCCGGCGAGGCCGCGCATTGGCGACAGCGCGACGCGGCGCGAGGAGTTCGTCCGCTTCGGCCAGGATCCGTATTTCGCCTTCGCCAGCGCCAATCTCAACCGCGCCCACCGCACCACGGATGGCGCGGTGTCGGTCTATGTCCGCTTCCTGGGCCTGACCGGGCCGCAAGGAGCGCTGCCTCTCGCCACCACCGAGGAGGCCTACCAGTTCGCGCGAGACGATGACGACGCGCTGGCAAGGTTCATGGACCTGTTCAACAACCGGTTCATCCAGTTGTTCTACCGTGCATGGGCTGATTCCCGCCCGATCACGCATCGCGACCGGCCCGATGCCGATGATCGCTTCAGCGCCTTCATCGGATCGGGCATCGGGTTGGGATCGGCGGTCTACCGGGACCTCGACTCGGTCGACGACATGGCCAAGATCGCTTTCTCCGGGCTTCTGGCGCCGAAGGTCAAAAGCGCTTCGCGTCTGCGCCAGGTGCTGTCGGCGCTGTTCGGCGCGCAGGTCGAAATCCAGGAGTTCGTCGGCATGCGGCTGGTGTTCGAGCCGGACCAGCGTTCACGCATGGGCCATGCGTTCTCGACCCTTGGCCGCGACATCCTGATGGGCTCGGCGGCCTACAGCGTGCAGGACAAGATCCGCATCCGCATCTTCGCCGACAGCCTCGCCATGTTCGAGGCGATGCTGCCGGTCGGTCCAAAGGCCAGGCCCTTCGCCGACATGCTGCACTTCTACCTTGGCCTCGAACTGCAATGGGATGTGGAGCTGTGCCTGCCGGCCCGTGAGGCGCGGGGCATGGTCCTGGGCAGTTCCGGGCGTCTGGGCTGGACAAGCTGGCTGTCGCCCAACTGGGCGATGGAGAAGGAACGATACCGGTCGGATGCCCGCTTCGATCTCGCCAGGCGCTTTCCGCCAGGCGCGAAGGCCGGCGCCGCCGCGACGGCGACACACGCGAATTGAATCCTGGACACTGGGGGAAGTGACATGGCGGACATCAGCCTTGAGACAGTTGCCGGCAAACTGAACCGCGTAGGCTACGACGCATTCATTCAGGCCTTGCGGCAGGCCAAGGTGGCCGGCAACCGCAACCTCGAGCTTGCCCACTGGCTTGGGCAGATCGTGCAGTCGGACCGCAATGACTTCGCCCGCACGCTGGACGCCTTCAAGATCGACCGGGCCCGCGTCGCATCGGACATTGCAAGGTCCGTGGACGGCCTGCGCAAGAACGAGACCGAGATGCCGGGCGTGTCCAACGCCATGGTCGACATGCTCGACAGGGGCTGGCATTACGCCACGCTGTTCTTCGGCGAGACGCAGATCCGGACCGGGCACCTGCTGCTGGCGGCCTTCAAGTCGCTGGACATGCGCAGGGCCTTCCTGTCGGTGTCGCAGGAATTCTCCAAGATCAATCCCGACACGCTGGCCGCCGAGCACCGCAGGTTGTGGGCCGGGTCCGATGAGGAGAACCTCCGGCCCATGGATGGCTCGGGCCTGTCCTCGCCAGCGGCGGAAGGCGCGGCGGGCGGGCCGAAGGGCCAGACCGCGCTGGACCGGTTCTCGCAGGACCTGACCGCCAAGGCGGCCTCCGGCGAGATGGACCCGATCCTCGGCCGCGACGACGAAATCCGCCAGCTCATCGACGTGCTGATGCGCCGCCGCCAGAACAATCCGATCCTGACCGGGGAGGCGGGCGTCGGCAAGACGGCCGTGGTCGAGGGCTTCGCGCAGCGCATCGCATCCGGCCAGGTGCCGCCAGCCCTGCAGGGCGTCAGGCTTTGCGTGCTCGACGTCGGACTGATGCAGGCCGGCGCCTCCATGAAGGGCGAGTTCGAGCAGCGGCTGCGCGCGGTGATCGACGAGGTGCAGTCCTCGCCCACTCCCATCATCCTGTTCATCGACGAGGCGCACACGCTGATCGGCGCGGGCGGCGCGGCCGGCACCGGGGATGCGGCAAATCTGCTCAAGCCTGCGCTGGCGCGCGGAACGCTGCGCACCATCGCGGCGACGACCTGGTCCGAGTACCGCCAGTACATCGAAAAGGACCCTGCGCTGACGCGCCGTTTCCAGCCCATCAACGTCGATGAGCCGGACGTGCGCCGCGCCTGCGACATGCTGCGCGGACTGATCGGCCCCATGGAGAAGCACCACAAGGTCAAGATCGCCGACAGCGCGGTCGTGGCCGCCGTCACGATGTCGATGCGCTACATCCCTGCCCGGCAACTGCCGGACAAGGCCGTGAGCCTGCTGGACACCGCCTGCGCACGGGTGGCCATCAGCCAGACAACGACGCCAGCCTCGATCGAGGATGCCCGCGCCGCCATCGCCTCGTTGGAGGCGGAGCGCGCCGCGCTGACATCGGACAGGGACCTGGGTGCCGACGGATCCGACCGGATCGGCGAGATCGCGGAGGAGTTGGAGCGGCTCCAGACGAAGCTGGCCGCGCTCGATGCGGAGTGGCAGCACGAGGGAGCGATCGTCAAAGAGGTGCTGGAGCTGCGCGCAGGCCTTGCAGATGCCGGTGATGCCCTTGAAGACAGGCGCGGCGAGCTGAAGGCCAAGATCGACGAGCTCGGCGCTGTCGAGCCGGACAAGCGCACGATCTACCCCTATGTCGACGAGCAGGCTGTGGCCTCGGTGGTGTCGGACTGGACCGGCATACCCGTCGGCCGCATGGTCGCGGACGAGATCCAGAACATCCTCGACCTGCCGGCCA
This sequence comes from Allobosea sp., assembly GCA_031412095.1. GTDB lineage: Bacteria > Pseudomonadota > Alphaproteobacteria > Rhizobiales > Beijerinckiaceae > Allobosea. The sequence goes on along the minus strand of JANOCI010000006.1, from coordinate 1,127 downwards.
TCCTCAATCAGCGCGTGGTGGGCCAGAGCCACGGCCTCAAGATGATCGCCAAGCGCATCGAGACCAACCGCGCCAAGCTCGACAACCCCAACAAGCCCATCGGCGTGTTCATGCTGTGCGGGCCGTCAGGCGTCGGCAAGACCGAGACCGCGCTGACCCTCGCCGAGGCGCTTTATGGCGGCGAGCAGAACGTCATAACCATCAACATGAGCGAATTCCAGGAGGCGCACACCGTCTCGGCGCTGAAGGGCGCGCCCCCCGGCTATGTCGGCTATGGCGAAGGCGGCAGGCTCACCGAGGCCGTGCGGCGCAAGCCCTATTCGGTGGTGCTGCTGGACGAGGTGGAGAAAGCCCACCCCGATGTGCACGAGCTGTTTTTCCAGGTCTTCGACAAAGGCATGATGGAGGACGGCACGGGCCGCCGCATCGACTTCAAGAACACACTGATCGTGCTGACCTCGAATGTCGGAACCGACACGATCATGATGCTGGCGCAGGATCCGTCCTATGCCAATGATGGCGAGGCGCTGGCGACCGCCCTGAAGCCGGACCTGCTCAAGGTCTTCCCGCCTGCGTTGCTGGGCCGCATCGTCACCATCCCTTACCTGCCGCTCTCGCCCGAGATGTTGGGCGGCATCGTCAAGCTCAACCTCAGCCGTATCGGGCGGCGTCTGAAGGAGAACCACAAGGCCGCGTTCACCTATGACGACGCCGTGGTCGAGAAGATCGTGTCGCTCTGCAATGATCCGGCCTCGGGCGGGCGCATGATCGACAACATCGTCACCAACTCGATCCTGCCCGCACTGTCACGCGGCATTCTGGGCCGCCAGATCGCCAAGCAGGACGTGACGGAGGCCGTGGTCAGCGTGGTCGATGGCGAGTTTGCCTATGAGGTAAGGTGAGAGGACAAGCGCGTGCCTCCGGTTCAAGCCGGCGGCTCTCGGCGAAGCACGCTAAAATCAGGAGACATGCACCATGGAAATCAATGCGAAAATGGGCGGAACGCCCAGGAAGAACGAGTTCGAGAAAGTCGATTCCGTGCAGCCGGACGCGATCACGCTTGAATTGATCGCGCAGGACGGCATGCAGTTCGGCGTGGTGCATTGCCCTGCCAGCGCCACCGGCGG
>JANOCI010000005.1:0-6933 GCA_031412095.1 Allobosea sp. | reverse complement strand
TCATGCTCGGCGTCGCAGGCTGCGCAGTTCCTGCCCCCTGAACGGGCGAGGCTGCTTGACCGGCACCGGTGAGCCTCCGGCGCGTCGATGTTGAGGATGCGGATGGCGACCTCCTGGCCGATGCAGGGCAGCCGGCCGCACGGGCCTTCCGCGAACCTGACCTCGACCGTGTCCCCGTCAAGCACCGACAGGACGTCGACCCGGAAAGGACCTGGCGCATGCCCGCGCGGAGCCGCCTCGGCCGAGAGGCCGAAGGCGACCAGGATCATGGCGAAGAACCAGCGCATCATCGTGCTCCGTCCGCCTGCCGGATGTTCTGGCAGGCCTGTTGCTTCCAGCCCTCGGCCGCGCAGGTGGCGCGCCGGAGCCGGCCGTAATCCGTGACGATGTCAGGCCACAGGTCAACCGGCGCAGCGCGCTCGACCTCGCCGGCGAGCTTAGCCTGCTGCTCCGCGCCGTAGGTCACGAGCTGGATGCGCGGCGCTAGGGCGGCCGGTGCGGCCACGCGCTCAGAGGCCGGAGCGGCGCAGCCGGCCGACAAGATCGCCCCGGTCAGAAGGACGAGCCAATTCCTCGTTGGCGGCATGTTCGGCCTCCCTGGTGGTCGCCTGCGTTTCGGCGGTGATCCGGTTTGCCTCGTCGGCCCGGATCGCCTTCTCCTTCTGCCGCTCGCGGAGCCAGTCCGCCAGCCCGCGCAGGAGCGCGAACAGGTGGGCCGCCCCGCTGACCAGCGCGGTCATCAGCCGATCTGCTTCGTGGCGGTCACACGGCCGTAGATGCCGAGGACCAGGCCGCCGAACGTCACGAACGCGGTGGCGAGCGCGACGCCCTGGTCTACGATGATGGCCTGGGTGGCGGCATCGACCTTGATGCCGAACAGGCTGGCGAGCAGCGCCAGGCCGGCGACGATCGGGCCGATCACGCCCTTGGAGGCGTACCAGGGCTTGGTCTCGGTGGCGGCAGGTTCCATGGGGAGTCTCCGTTGCGGTTTAGGGAAGGCAGATCAGGGAAGGACGGGGGCCTGGCTCCAGGCGAGGAGCACGGCAAATCCGATGGCGAGCGCGAGCACGATGAGCCCGCTCCAGAACACGGCCTTGAGCATCAGGCGGCCCCCCAGTTTGCTCTCTCCGCGGCGCGCGCGGCCTTGGCGATGCGTTCCTGCAGCGCAGCGGTCGCGACATCGGTCGGCTTGACGCCGAGCTTGCCCAGGGCAGCCGAAAAGGCGGCGCGGGTGAGCGGGCCGAACTGGCCGTCGTGCGAAAGCGTGAAGCCCAGCCGCGTGAGATCATTCTGCAGCGCGACCACGGCCTGGCCGTGCGAGCCCGGCACCAGCGTGGCCAGCTCCTTGACCGTGGGCCGCGGCAGCGGCGCGTCGGTCACCTTTTCAATGCCCGGGTATTCCTGCCAATCGAGCTCGAAATGCGGGCCGTCGAACAGGCCCTTGAAGGTCCCGCCCCACTTGATCTTGATTCCGAGCTCCTGCGCCGCGCGGCGGAAGGCGTCGGCTATGACATGATACAGCGCCGGCGACCACGAGATGCGCCCGCCGTCCACGGCCACGACGTCGACCGCATGGCCAAGCCCGTTCGGCGCTTTGAGGTGGCGGGAGTTCATGGTCAAGCTCGCGCCCTTGCGGAACAGCTGGCGCTGGCGGGACAGCGTCCGCACGCCCTCGGTGACCTGGAACGGCTGCAGCGTGATCTCTGCCGCCCGTTTGAGCACCGCGACAAGGTGCGGATGCACGCCGTCGAGACGCTTCAGGGAGGTGGCTGTGAGCTTCGTGGGCATGGCGCGATCCCGGATGGTGCAGGCGGTGCATCTGTGATGATGCTGGACCATGCGGGAGAGGCGGCGCTCGCGGCACGCCCCCGTGCGGGGGCGGCAGGGCTTTGGTGTCAGCTGGCCAAGTTCAACTTGCCCGGTCGAAGAGGTCGGGCTGGCGCGTTCCGCCGGCCTCGTTCAGCGTGCGCCAGACCACGTTCTCGGTGGTCCCGCAGCGAAGCGCGGTGGCCTGGTAGCTGAGGCCTGCGGCCCGGCAGCAAAGGATGCGCCAGCGGCGTGCGAGGGGCACCCGGAACTCGCCGCGCCCATAGTGATCGGCAAGTTTCCGTGCCGCGTCAAGGCCGACGATGTTGGCGATCACCTGGCCCTGCGCTCCGTCGGCGATGTAGATCCTCGTGCCGCCGCGCTGCTCGGCCAGGTCGAACGCCGCCTCCGCCCCGATCAGCGCGACGATCGGCTCGATCTCGCCGACCGAGCGCGGCCAGGCGTCAGGCCTGATCGGCTGGCCTGCGCGCGGCGTCATGGCTGGCCGTCCGCAGGCGCGCGGTGGACCTCGCCGAACCGCATGCTGGCGTCGAGCACCGTCACCAGGTGGCCGTCCTCGATGACGTATCGCAACCCGTCGACGATGACCGTGCAGCGGCGCGCGCCGATCGAGGCGGCGGCTGTGGCCGCCCTTTCCAGCGAGGCCGCCAGAACGGCGCGCAGCGCGTCGACGTCGAGGCCGCCGGCGCGCTCGAGGAACCTGACGAGCGCATGGTCCGTGACGCGGATCATCGGCGCGGCCTCCTGATGCGGATGTAGGCGGCTCCAGCGATGAACGAGACGACGGTCCAGGCGCCGATCGCCCAGATGATGGAGTTGACGAGGTCGATCATGTCGCGTCCGCCTTCCTGCCCGCGAGCAGCGCCTTGATGTCGGCCTCGTGCTCCTTGAGCCATTCGAGCGTGCGGGCCGCGGCGCCGAGGCGCTGGAGGTCGTACTCCTCGGCGCTCTTGCCGCGCATGCCCTTGACCGTGCCGCCGGTGGCGAGCGTGCGGTAGCGCGTCTCGGCGAACCGGACGGCCTCGATCTGCTGGGGGAGGGAGATCTTGGGGAGAGTCATGAGCCCTGCCTCGCCATGAGGTCACGACTCAGCGAAGCTCCGTCCCGTTCAAGCTGGAGATCTTGCCCATGATTGACTTCACCGACCCCAAGACGCTTCAGGATTGGCTGGACGTCGCCAAAGGCAGCGCCGGCGCTGCTAAGGATATCGCCGGGCTGGCCAAGAAGCTGAAAGATTTCCTCGGAAAGGCGGAGGGTACCGAGCGCTCCAGGGCCTTGTCGCCTGAGGTCCGAGAGATGTTGGTAGAGTTGCTGGACAAGGCAGTAACGGCGAAGGAGGAGGCCGTGGACCTCAAAACACGTCTGCTGGAAGTCACACAGGAGCTCAGCCGCATCCAGCAATTTAATGCGGACAGGCAGAGCTATCGTCTCGTTGAGCTTCGGGCCGGCAGTTTTGCCTATCGCGCCAGCAGCCCGGGACAAGATCACGAACCAGCGCGAGAGTTTTGCGCTCACTGCTTTGAACAGGCGAAGCGGGTAGTGACGCTGCAACTGAAGCAACGAGATTTCAACGTTGACACGCTGCATTGCACGATCTGCGGCGGCGACGTCTTCAAGCCGAACGATGTAAAGGCGGAGGTCTGGGTTCGGGGCAAAGCACGCGGTCCTATGGTTGTTTAACTCATCCATCACGCCTGCTCCCAGCTGATCATCACGCCCTCGAACATGCCCGGGCCGTGCGTGCCCATCCAGAAAAGCACCATGGCTGCGAAGGGCGGCAGCGCTGCGCTGTCGAATTGCCAACCGGAAAAGCCGTCTCGGGTCGCAAGAGCCTCGCACTCGGCGCGATCGAGCGGCTTGCCGTTGACGCTCACGACGAGCTTGTCGCTCCAGCGCACCAAAATGCGAGCCAGATCCACACGGGTCTTGGGCACGGCGAGGCCGGCAAGGCTCATGAGATCGATGTTGATCTCGTCGATCCGGCTGCAGACGACATCGTCGCGGATCAGCCGGCAGGCCCTCGTGCGCATGCCGGTGTAGAGCTGCAGCCGCTCGCCTGGCCGCGCATGGCGGCGGCGATGCGCGCGGATGGTCTGGCTCTTGATGCCGCTCTCGATGGCAGGCACGAAACGGCGGTTGAACGAATAGGCGACCATCACCGCCTCCTTTCCAAAGCCCGGCGAACGTCTGCGATGTCGGCGCGCATGGTCTTGGCGATCCAGGCGGGCGTCTGGCTGACGGCCGCAAAGCCAACGCAGGATCGGACGAATGCCGGGCTTAGATTGCCGTCGGCGGCATACGGCGTCCCCTTCGCCTTCTCTACCATGTCCATAGGTTGCGGGGCGGCCTCGGCCTGCGGCGGGGCTGATCGGGTATCTTCCCCACTTTTCATCGCTGCCACGCGCGCCATGAGCTCACGGATGGCCTCGGCCTGCTGGGCGAATACTGCGCGCAGGCCGACGATGCGCTCGCTGCCCGGCTCGACGCCGATCTCCTCGCCCAGAGCCTGCAGGGCCTCCTGCAGGGCGAGCGCACCGCCGACGGCTTCATCAGCCTGGTCTGCGAACAGGTGGGCGCGACGCTCGGCAGCCGTCTGGCCGGCCTGAGCCGCCTCCAGTCGGTCGCCCAGGGTGACGGCCTGCGCCTTGGCCTCGGTCAGCGAGGCCTTGGTGATCTCAAGTTCGCGGGCAAGCGCGGCGTACGGCGCACGGGCCATGGACCGGAGCTCGGCGATCTTCATCTCTGCTTCCTGCAGGCGGGCCTCGGCAGCGGCGAGCTGCTCGACCTCATCGATCAACTCGGCGATGCGCGCATCGGCCCGCGCGAGCTGCTCCTGGATCTGCAAGGTCTCGGCTGGCGTCCCCGCGCTCCCGACGGCCTCCTCCAGGTCGCGGTCTCCGGTCGGCGCGCAGCGGGCGGTATAGGCCACCTGGAACAGCGAGTTCGCGTAGGCCGAGGGCGTGGCGTTCGCCTTGCGGGCCATGTCGATGAGCTTGGCGAACTGCGCCTCGGGAAGCTTGAGGTCGATGACGCGCATCGAGCCGTCGGAGGTCGGGCGATGCAGCGGCCGGGCGACTTCGTGGCTCAGCATGATGCCGGCGCGCTTGGCGGCGAGGACGTGGGCGTTGCCGCTGAGCGTGCCGCGCCCGAGCTGGGGCGCGTCTTTTGCGTCGCGGGCGTTGGCCAGCAGGCCGGAGATGGCGTTCCGGCTGACGCCGATCCTCTCGGCGATCGCGGCCTCGGTCAGGCCCTCGGCGCGCAGCGCGACGGCTGCGGCCGTGCGGCTGGGATAGCCAAGGGTCGGCGTCTCGCGGGCCATCAGACGCGCTCCTTCTTGACCGGGGCCTGCTTGACGCGCTCGATCCATGCTTTCAGCGCCTCGGTGACGGAGGCGGATCCCGCTGGCGTCAGGAACTCCGGGGCGGCGACGCCCGCCTGGCGGCGGACGAAGGCGCGCAGCGCGCCGGCGCCCTTCGGCCCGGCCACGACCGCGCCTTGCTTCTGCAGATCGCCCCACAGCGCGTAGATCTTGCGCACATGCAGGGCGCGGCCGGCCTGGCGCGGCGCCGGCCGGAAACCGAGGCGCTCGAACTCAGCGAGCACCTTGAGGTGCTCATGCGGCGTCATCAGCTTCGCCGTCACCTTGCCCGTCGCGCGCTGCAGGAGCGCCCGGTAGTCGTAGTCCTGCATGCCGAGCTGCTTCTTGGCGACGTGGATCTTGGCGAGCGCGCTCACGGGGCGCGCTCCTGGCTGGCGGCCGCGTCCCGTTCGGCCAGCACCTCCTTCACGAGGATGCTCAGCCCTATGTCGGCCAGGAGCTTGCGCCCCCGGTCGTTGATCCTGGCGACCTCCTGTCCGTCCACCGCATCGATGCTGACATGATGGCAGATGCGAAGCGCCTCCATCGTCCGCGCCTGAACGGCGAACGGCGCACCATCATGCCGATAGAAGTCGCCATTGCGCACGATCCTGCCGCCTGCCGCCGCCAGGACGGCGAGCGCCCGGCATTGGGCGTCGCTCAGGCGCTTCTCGCCGTAGAGGCTAAGCCTGGTGTCGAGCCTCGCCATCACGCGGCCCTCCTGACGCTGGCGGCGAGCACGAGCCGGCAGGCGCGGGCGTCGACGTTGATGGCGCTCTTGCCGATGCGGATCTTGACGCGGCCGTGCAGGTAGAGGTCGGCGACCTCGCCCCTGATCTCGCGCTCGCCCTCCTCCCAGGAGCGGACGGTGATGGCGACGGCGTCGCCGATCCCGAGCGCCGGCGCATCCTCGTTGAGGATGACGTCGTGGGCGGAGGTGACGGCCTCGGATGCGGCTGCTGCTTTGGTTTCAATGGTCATTGAAGGCTCCTCTTGGGTGGGTGGTCAGTTGAGGTTGGCGGGGTTGGATCGGGCGCGCTGGTCGGCGATCGTATCGACCATGCTGTTCATCAGCCGGTCCTGCGCGACGTGCAGCGGCATCCCGCGCGCCACGGCCTCGGTGCAGAAGAGGTCCAGCAGGGCACCGATGGCGGCGGCCGTCACGATCTGGACGGAGACGCCGACCTCGAAGCCGCTCGCGACATTCAGATCAACCGTCCGGCACAGCGCGTTGCGGATGTGCGGCTGGACGCGGACAACGGCCTCGTCCGGCGTGCGCGGGGCATTGGCGGGCCTGGTCATTCGTCTGGCCCCTGATAGCGAACCACGGCGGCGAGCAGCTGATCGCGCTGTGAACTTGCGCCTTCGCTCGCCGGCCCGTCGATCTCCTCGAGGAGCATGCGCAGGGCGATGATCACCGTGTCCTCGATCATTTCAGGATCAAGGATGTCGTCGTCGGCCAGGGCGTTCAAGATCAGCATCTGCGCCGTGCCCAGTTCCTGGGCGACGTGGATGAGGGTCGATGTCGTCTCTTCGTGCGTCATCGGTTCCTCCCTCACGCTGCCGATCGCGCGGCCAGCTCGGCTTCGAACGGCTCGACGATGAAGTCCTCGCCCTCGGAGCCGATCGAGACGCCGGCGACGGCGCGCGCGATGTCCGGGTCGGCCAGCATGGCCTCGCGGTTCGGCTCCTCCTTGGTGCGGATGAACCGGCCGAGGCCGAGCTTCTTGAGCGTCTCGATGACGGCG
>JANOCI010000004.1:0-35040 GCA_031412095.1 Allobosea sp. | reverse complement strand
TCGGCCAGCGCATGCGTCCGATCACCGACACCCTGCCGAAGCCGCTCGTCGTGATCGGCGGCAAGAGCATGCTGGACCACGCGCTCGACCGCCTGGCCGCGATCGGCGTGGCGAACGCCGTCGTGAACGTGCACCACCTGGCCGATCTGGTCGAGGAGCATCTGGCGCGCCGGCGCAGTCCTCATGTCGTGATCTCCGACGAGAGGGCCGAGCTCCTCGAGACCGGCGGAGGCGTGGCCAAGGCATTGCCGCTGCTGGGAAGCCAACCCTTCTTCCACCTGAATTCGGACTCGCTGTGGACCGAGCAGGGCAAGCCGAACCTGCTGGCGATGGCTGAGGCCTGGCGGCCTGCCCGAATGGGCATGCTGCTGATGCTGGCGCAGGCAAGCCGCAGCATGGGCTATGACGGGGCGGGTGACTTCCGCCTTGCGGCCGATGGCTCGCTGGTGCGGCGCACACCCGGTGAAACGGTCCCGCACATCTACGCCGGCGTTGCGATCCTCAAGCCCGAAGTGCTTGCCGACGCGCCGCAGGGCCCCTGGTCGCTGAACCTGCTGTTCGACAGGCTGATCGCGCGCGGCAGCCTTTTCGGGCATGTGATGAGCGGCGAATGGCTGCATGTCGGCACGCCCGACGCGATCGGGCAGGCCGAGGCCCGGTTCGCAGCAGCGCGCTCGGCCTGACGGATGCCGGCCATGGATGAGCCAGCCGCTGGCGATGCTTCTGCCGGTGCTCGGGCACGGCCCAACATGTTCTCGATCCCCGCAGGCGTGCCCTTTCTGGAGACGCTGGCTGAAGCGATCCTCCACGACCGCCTCGGCCTCGAGCTTGACCCGTCCCGTCCCGAAGCCCTCGCAACCTTGACGGTCTATGTCCCGACCAGGCGGGCCGCGCGGGGGCTCGCCGCGGAGCTGCTGCGCCAGAGCGGCGCGAAAGCGTTGATCCTGCCGAGGCTCGTGCCGCTCGGCGACCCGGGCGAGGCGGAGATGCAGGATCTCGCGGGCATGGCGTCCGACATGCCTGCCCTGTCGGCGGGAGAGTTGCCGATCGACGCCCTGTCGCGCCAGCTCCTGCTCGCCCGCCAGATCCAGCGGGTGAGCCAGGCGCGGGACCGGGGGCCCGGGCCGTCCGACGGCGCTGGCGGCTCGCTCGCCGCGTCGACCCTCGGCAGCGCCTTCCGCCTCGCCGCCGACCTCGCCGCCATCCTCGATTCCATGCAGGCGGAGGATGTGCCCTACAGCAGCCTCCTGACGCTGGATGCCTCCCGTTTCGACGAGCTGTGGCAGCTTACGGCGCGTTTTCTCGCCATTCTCGGCGAGCACTGGCCGGCGATCCTCGAAGAGCGCGGCGAGGTCGACCCGATCACCTGGCGCAACCGGCTTCTGGCGTCGCAGGCGTCGCGCCTCAAGACGCGGATCGGCGGAGGCCCGGTGCTGGTCGCCGGCTCCACCGGATCGATGCCGGCGACCGCGCGGCTGATGGCGGCGGTCGGAGGCCTCAGGCGGGGCGCGGTCGTCCTGCCCGACCTTGACATGGAGATGGGCGACGAAGACTGGGCAGCGCTCGCGGCCACGGCCCGGAATGCTCCCGACAGGCTGGCGTCGCATCCCCAGGCCCAGATGCTCAAGCTGCTGCAGGTCATGACGGCGTCGCGCTCGGACGTCAGGCCGTTGCTGCCGATGGGCCGGGCGGGCTTGGGGGCTGCGGCGGCCGCGGCCCGGCGGCAGCTCGCCCATGAAGCGTTGCGCGCGGCCGAGACGAGCGAGGCATGGCGGACGTTGCCCGAGCGGGTCCCCTCCGCCGTGACCGAATTGGCGATGAAAGGGGTCGGCATCGTCGAAGCGCCCGATGAGCGGCTGGAGGCGCTGACCATCGCGTTGGCGATCAAGCATTGCCTGCATGACCCTGGCCGGACGGTCGCGCTGGTCACGCCTGACCGGGGCGTCGCCGAGCGGGTCGCGCATGAGCTCGAGCGCTGGGGCGTCGCGATGGACGATTCCGCCGGCCGCCCGCTTCACCGCACGCCGGCCGGCCATGCGCTGTCGGCCGCGCTCGACGTGATGGTGAGCGGCGCCGCTCCCGACACAGTGCTGGACCTGCTTCACCTTCCCGCCATGCGCCTAGGTTTCGCGCCGGAGGAACTCGCCGAAGCCCGCCGCGCGCTCGAGATCGGCGCGCTGAGAGGCGTCAGGAACGCTCCCGGAATGGCAGGCCTGCGGGCTGCCGTTGCAGCGATGCCCGGCAGGGTCTCCGACCGCCGCGCCCCGCGCTGCCGCCAGCGGCTGGACGCCAAAGCGCTCCGCTCCGTCGCGGACCTCACCGAGCGCCTTGACGCTGCGCTCGCTCCGATGCTGGCGCTGCCTGCCGCAGGCCTCGATCTGGGCAAGGCCATCCGCAGCCTGCGCGACGTCCTGGAAGCATTGTCGCGCGGCCCGGACGGCATGCCGGGCATATTCCTTGGCTACGACGGAGAGGCGATCGAGAAACTTCTTGCCGATCTGGAGGCCGCGTGCGGAGGCACGGTCGGCGCGCTCGAGGACCTGGCCCAGATCTGCAGGAACTCGATGTCTGCGCGCGTCGTGCGCGTCAGGCGGCGCGAACATCCCCGCGTCATGTTGCTGGGCCTGCTCGAGGCGCGCCTGATGCCGGCCGACCTGATGATCCTCAGCGGCTTGAACGAGGCCGTCTGGCCGCCCCAGACCACCGCAGACCCCTTCCTCAACCGCGCGATGCGGTCCGAGCTCGGCCTCTCGTCGCCCGAGCGGCGCATCGGGCAGAGCGCCCATGACTTCATCCAGGGCTTCTGCGCCCCGCGCGTCCTCCTCACCAGGTCGGTCAAGATGGCGGGCGTGCAGACCTTGCCCTCGCGGTTCTGGCAGCGCCTCAAGGCGGTCGCCTCGCCCCAGGCCTGGGCGGAGGCGGCGCGCCAGGGCTCCCAGTATGTCGATCTGGCCAGCGGCCTTGACCGGCCCGCTGCCTCCGCCTTGATCGGGCGGCCATCTCCACGGCCCCCGACATCGCTGCAGCCTTCGACCTTCAGCGTCACCGAGGCCGAGACGTTGATGCGCGACCCTTACGCCGTCTTCGCGAGGCGCATCCTCGACCTTCAGCCGCTCGAGCCCTTGCAGGTCGTGCTCGGCGCCGCCGACAGGGGCACGTTGCTGCATGACGTGATGGACAGGTTCGCCCGCCGCTGGCCCTCGCGCCTGCCTGACGAGCCGGAGCGCGAACTGATGGCCATCGGCAAGGCGGTGTTCGCCGATGCGATGGACGAGCCTGACGTGCAGGGCTTCTGGTGGCCGCGCTTCGTGCAGCTCATCCCGGCCATTGCGGCCTGGGAGAAGGAAAGGCGCGCCGCGATCCGCCGCGTCGGCACCGAGATGCGCGTCAGGCTGCCCCTCAGGCTGCCCGACGGCGCGGACGTGATGCTGACCGCCAGGGCCGACAGGATCGAGGAACATCTCGACGGCACGCTTGGCATCCTCGATTTCAAGACCGGCACGCCGCCATCCGCCCGCCAGGTCAGGACCGGGCTCGCTCCGCAGCTTCTGCTGGAAGCCGCGATGGCGTCAGCGGCCCCCTTCACCGGCGTCGATGAGGCCGGCTCGCCGGTGAGCCTTGGCCCCGGAGCGGTGGGCAGCGCCAGCTATGTCGCTTTGAAGATCGGCAGGGACGGGTTGAAGGCCAGCCCCGCAGCTCCGCCGGCGGAGTTGGACCGCCTGTCCGCAGAGTGCCTTGAGGGCTTCACGGCCATGGTGGCGGGCTTCCGCAGCGGCGAGCGTGCCTTCGTCTCGCGGTTCGCGCCGCAGTTCATGCGCTATGCCGGAGACTATGACCATCTGGCGCGGGTCAAGGAGTGGTCCGCTTCGGGCGATGACGGCGAGGATGGCCAGGAATGACGGTCGGGAACACCAGCCATGAATGATGGTCAGGAATGACGGCCATGCGCGAGCCTGAAGCCATCAGCCGGCTTGTCTGGGCGGTGCCGCCTCGCACGCGCCAGCTTCAGGCGGATGCGTCGCACCCGGCGTCGAGCGCCTGGGTGTCCGCCAACGCCGGCTCCGGCAAGACCACGGTGCTGGTGCGCCGCGTCCTGCGCTTGATGCTGTCGGGCGTGGACCCTGCCCGCATCCTGTGCCTGACCTACACAAAGGCTGCTGCGGCCAATATGGCCAACCGCCTTTTCGGCATCCTGGCGGCCTGGATCCCGCTCGATGACGCTGCTCTCGATGCAGGCCTCGCGGACGTGCTGGGCCATGCGCCGTCGATGGCCGAGCGCACGCGCGCGCGCCGCCTGTTCGCCGAGGCGCTGGAGACGCCCGGCGGCCTGAAGCTGCAGACGATCCATGCGTTCTGCACGCGCATCCTGCAGACCGCGCCGTTCGAGGCGCGCATCCCCGCCCATTTCGAGGTGATCAGCGACACGGACCGGGCGGCGGCGATCGAGGCCGCGATCGCGCGCACGCTCAATCTCGCGAGCGATGAGGCCGGCGTGCTGAAGGCCTCGCTCGACCTGGTCGCAGGCACGGTCGACGATCAGCGCTTCCGGGGCCTGATCGACAACGCGATCGGCGCCGCCCGCTTCTTGACCATTGAGGGCGGCGTCGTCCGCTCGCGCGAGGCGATCAGCGAGGACCTGGCCGCGGCGCTGGAGGTCGATCCGTCCTGGACGCGCAGCCAGGTGCGGCGCGAAGGCCTTGACGTCATCGGACGGGTCCTTGGCTTCGCCGACCTTGCAGCAGCCGTCATGGCTCACGGCACGAGCACCGAGAAGGGCCGCTGGGCGGACCGCGCACCCGGTTACCGGCAGGCCGACGACGAAGGACGCCTCGACATCTGGCGCGACGTGTTCCTGACCGGCAAGGGCCAGCCGCGCAAGGATGTCGTTACCGCTGCCGTCCTGAAGGCGGTTCCTGACCTTGAGGACCGGCTCAAGGCTGCAGCCGAGGCGTTCGAGGCCTGCCGGCAGGGCCTCAACGCGGTCGTGACATTCGAGCAGAGCCTCGCCTTGTTCACGGTGGCGCGCCTCATCCTGTCAGATTACAACGCCGCCAAGCGGCGGCTGGCCGTGCTCGACTACGGCGACCTGATCCAACGGACGCGTGAAGTGTTCGAAAGCGTCGAGGCGGCCTGGCTGATCTACAAGCTCGACGCCGGCCTCGATCACCTCCTGGTCGACGAGGCGCAGGACACCAGCCGCGACCAATGGGCCATCCTGAACACGCTGACATCGGAGTTCATGGCCGGCGAGGGCCAGCGCTCGCCCCATCTTGCACGCACGATCTTCGCCGTCGGCGACGAAAAGCAGTCGATCTTCGGCTTCCAGGGCGCGGCGCCGGAGGAGTTCGGCCTGCAGCGCTTCGATCTAGGGCGCAGGTTCCGCGACAAGGGCGACGATTTCGCCGATGTCAGGCTGACCGTGTCGTTCCGGTCGACGCGCGACGTGATCGAGGCCGTCGACGCGGTGTTCGCGGATCCGGTTGCCTTCGAGGGCCTGTCATCCGATCCATCGGAGACCTCCACGATCCATGAGACCGTCAGGGGCGAGGACAGCGGCGCGGTCGACCTGTGGGATCTCGTCGAGCCCGCGCAGTCCGACGAGGAGGTGGTCTGGCTCAGGCCGCTCGACTCGCCCGACAGGGACGCTCCGGCGCAGCGCCTCGCCCGCGCCATCGCAAGGACGTTGAAGGGTTGGCTCGCGGACGGATGCGACGACCTCGGCCAACCCCTCAGCGCCGGCGACGTCCTGATAATCCTGCCGAAGCGCAACGCCGCCTTCGCCGCCATCGTCCGCGCGCTCAAGGACGCGCACGTGCCGGTCGCAGGCATGGACAGGATGAGGCTGTCCGAGCACATCGCGGTCGAGGACATGGTGGCGCTGGCCCAGGCGGCGCTGCTCGCCGACGACGACCTGACGCTTGCGGTCGCGCTCAAGTCGCCTTTCTTCAACTTTGACGACGATGATCTCCTGCGCCTTGCGCCAGGGCGGGTTGGATCATTGCGCTCTGCGTTGGCCGCGTCCGCCTGGAGCAAAGACCGGCAGGCTCATCTCAAGCTGGCGGCCATCGAAAGGCTGGCGTCCGGGAACGGGCCCTTCACATTCTTCACGACGGTGCTGTCGGCGATGGGAGGGCGGGCCGCCCTGATCTCGAGGCTTGGCATCGAGGCGGCGGACGCCATCGACGCCTTTCTGGTACGCGCGCTCGAGCACGAACAGCGCGAGGGACCGTCGCTCCTGCGTTTCCTATCGGCGATCCAGGCGAGCTCGGACGACGTGAAGCGGGATCTGGCGATTGCGTCCGGTGAAGTCCGGGTGATGACCGTGCACGGCGCGAAAGGGCTGGAGGCCAAGGTCGTCTTCGTGGCGGACATCGGCGCGGAGCCGGGCACCCAGAAGATCAGCCCGTTGATCGAGGTGAGTTCGCGGAGCCGTGCCGGGGTGAACGGGCGCAAAACGGTTACGGTATGGTCGCCGCGGCCGCAGGATGCCAGCCCGGCCGTGGCGAAGGCGCGCGAGCGGGCGTTGGAGAAAGCGATCGAGGAGCAGCACCGGCTGCTTTACGTCGCGATGACGCGGGCCCAGGACCGGCTGATCGTGTGCGGCCTGAGACCGGCGAAGGAAAAGCAGCTCGCGAAGTCTTGGTATGGCCTGATCGAGTCTGGGTTGAACCGCACTGCAGCCGGGCTCGCGCAGGTGGGGCCGAATGCCGGCGGGCTGGGCGTGCGCCGGTTCAAGGTCACGCCGCAGGCTGCAGCGGCGCGCCGGGCTGCGGCCCTGTCCCCCCCATCGCCTGCGGCGATCCCGTCATGGGTCGGCGAGACGCTGCCTGACGAGCAGGCCCCGCCGCCGCCGCTTGCCCCGGCCACCGTGCTTCAGGCCGCCGACCAGGCGGACCGTGAACCCGGCCAGCAGAGCGCGGGACCGTCTGGTTCCGACCTTGGAATCGCGGCGGCACGCGGCCGTTTCGTGCATCTTTTGCTGCAATGGCTGCCCGGCGTCGAACCCGGAATGCGGCGGGCCGCCGCCCAGCGCCTCGCCGCCAGGCACGCCACCTTCGCCACGTCGTCGCAGCAGGCGCAGATGATCGACCAGACGCTTGCCGTGATGGATGATCCGGCGCTGGCGACGCTGTTCGGCGAAGGCAGCCTCGCCGAAGTCGAGATCGGCGGCGAGATCGACGTCGGCAGCGTCCAACGGCGCGTCTCAGGCCGCATCGACCGGCTCATCGTGCAGCCGCATGAGGTCATCTTCGCCGATTTCAAGACGAACCTTACCCCGCCCCGCAACGCCGGGATGATCGGCGCCGCCACATTGGCCCAGGTGGCTGCCTACCGAGCCTTGCTGACCGAGATCTATCCAGGCCGGCCCGTGCGGACCCTGGTGATCTACACCGTGGGCCCGGTCATGATGGAGATCGGCGCGGCGGCGCTGGACGCCGCGCTCGCAGCCGTCCCGGCTCAGGGACCGGCGCATGCCGGAAGGCCGCCGTCCATCACGGAGCGGTGACATAAGCAGCCTTGCGCCCGGGTTTCGCCCGTCCGGCCTTGACCCCTGCCGCCGGCATTCCTACGTTCGGCGCACCGCCGCGAGCATTCGCGGCCCCGGAAACAGAAGTGCGAGAATGCCATGAGTGCCGCAAACAAGGTGACCGACGCCAGCTTCGACGCCGATGTGCTGAATTCCGTCGAACCCGTCGTGGTGGATTTCTGGGCCGAATGGTGCGGCCCGTGCAGGATGATCGCCCCCGCGCTCGAGGAGATCGCCACTGAAATGGCTGGCAAGGTCAAGATCGTGAAGCTCAACGTCGACGAGAACCCATCGGTGTCGGCGAAGTTCGGCATCCGCTCCATTCCGACGCTGATGATGTTCAAGGGCGGCAAGCTCGTGGCCCAGAAGGCCGGCGCCGCGCCCAAGAGCGACCTGCACAAGTGGATCAGCGCCAGCGCTGCCGGCTGACCTGGTCCGCGCCGGTCCTGCGGACAGCGCAGCCGGCCTCGTGTCCGGAGCCTGAACCGAGAGACCGCGCGCGCAGGTTAACCCCCCCTTAAAAGCGCCATGTCACTGTCGTTCAAGGGGTGCGGCTGCCGGCATGATGCTGGCTTGGCTTTGGCCGCATCCAACAGTGAGACGCACCTGTCGATGGCTGACCGCGACGGATCACGACGCGAACCGACCTTTGGCGACCGCCGTGCGTCACGCGGCGAGCAGCGAGGCGACCTGCGCCTGTCTGCCGATGACCGCGCCGCGCCGAGCGGCAAGGGATCGAAGCCGCGCAGCTCCGGCCAAAGGCCGCGCCATGGCGGCGACGGGCCTGTTCCGGGAGGCCGGAAGCGCCGGCGGCGGCGGTCCTTCCTTGGGCGCATCGCCTATTGGTCGCTGGTGCTTGGACTGTGGGGCGCGATGGGCCTAGGCGGGCTTGTCGCCTATCACGCCGCCCAACTCCCCCCGATCGACCAGCTCACGGTGCCCAAAAGGCCGCCCAACATCGCGGTCCTGGCCGCCGATGGCGTGCTCATCGCCAATCGCGGCGAGACGGGGGGGCGCAACGTCAACATCCGCGAGTTGCCGCTTCACCTGCCGCGCGCCTTCATCGCCATCGAGGACAGGCGCTTCTACAGCCATTACGGCCTTGACCCGATCGGAATCACCCGCGCCATGGTGCGCAACATCACCTCGCGCGGCGTGAGCCAGGGCGGTTCGACCCTGACGCAGCAACTCGCCAAGAACCTGTTCCTGACCCAGGACCGGACTTTCTCCCGCAAGATCCAGGAAGCGATCCTGTCAGTCTGGCTGGAGCGGACCTACGCCAAGGACCAGATCCTCGAACTGTATCTGAACAGGGTCTATTTCGGCTCCGGAGCCTATGGCGTCGAGGCTGCGTCGCAGCGTTATTTCGGCAAGTCGGCCCGCGCCGTGACGGTGGCCGAGGCGGCGATGCTTGCGGGCCTTGTCCAGGCGCCGTCGCGCCTGGCGCCCAACCGCAATCCCGAAGCGGCGGAGCGCCGCGCCCAGATGGTGGTCGCCGCCATGGTCGAGCAGGGCTTCATCACCGACGCGTCGGCCAAGACAGCGCTCGTGCAGCCTGCCGAGGCGGTCGAGCGGGAAGGCGCGAACACCATCGCCTACGCCGCCGACTACGTGATGGACGTGCTGGACGACTTCATCGGCTCCGTCGAGGGAGACATCACCGTCCTGACCTCGATCGACCCCCGCATGCAGAGCCTGGCCGAGGCGGCGCTGGTCGAGGCGCTGAACCGCGAAGGCGCGAAGCAGGGCGTGTCGCAGGGAGCGGTGGTCGCCATGTTGCCTGACGGCGGGATCCAGGCCCTCGTCGGCGGGCGCAGCTATGCCCGCAGCCAGTTCAACCGCGCGACGGCCGCGCGACGGCAGCCGGGCTCGTCCTTCAAGCCGTTCGTCTATCTTGCGGCGCTCGAGGCGGGCCTGACGCCCGACGCGATACGCGACGACAGCGCGGTGACCATCAAGGGCTGGTCGCCGGAGAACTACTCCCGTGATTTCAGGGGACCTGTCTCGCTGCAGACGGCCCTGGCGCTGTCGCTCAACACCGTCGCCGTGAAGCTCGCGCAGGAGGTCTCGCCGCGGACCGTCGTCCGCGTGGCGCAGCGCCTTGGCGTCGCTTCGCCGCTGCAGGCCAACGCCTCGCTGGCTCTGGGCACATCCGAGGTCACGCCGCTGGAGTTGACCGCGGCCTATGCCGCGTTCGCGCACGGCGGCCAGGGCGTCACGCCCTATGTCATCCGCGAGGTCAGGGCCGCCAACGGCAAGGTCATCTACAAGCGCCAAGGCTCCGGCATCGGGCCGGTGGTGGACCGGAACACGCTGCCGATGATGAACGGCATGATGCGCGAGACGTTGCTAACCGGCACGGGCCGGAAGGCGGACGTGCCGGGCTGGGAGGCCGCCGGCAAGACGGGCACCACGCAGGATTTCCGCGATGCCTGGTTCGTCGGCTACACCAGCCGCCTTGTCGCCAGCGTCTGGCTGGGCAATGACGACAACAGCCCGATGAAGCGCGTCTCCGGCGGCGGCCTGCCGTCCGAGATCTGGGGCAAGTTCATGCGCTCGGCGCTCCAGGGAGCCCAGCCTTCGCCGCTTCCGGGCGGATTGTGGCGCTCGACGCCCGATGCGCCGCAGCCTGGCACGCCGATCGCAGGCATCGGGCCGGCTGGCAGGCCGGTCCCGCGCGCACCGGTGGTCAACACCGAGCGCGTCATGACGGAGCCGACAGAGAGAGGCTTCCTCGAGCGGCTGTTCGGCGGCTAGATCACCCGCTCGCGTCCAGACATGTAAAGGCGGAAAGATCGCCGCAGACGTTCACGGCCACATTCGATCCACAGCTTGTCAACAGGATGTCGACAGCTTTGGCCGCGCAGGGTCGATGTCGTCCGGGCTGAGGCCCGCCGCCACGAGGTCATCCGGCAGGCCATTCCCGGCGATCAGCCCTGCCGCAGCCTTCGCCAGCGCTGGCGCCATCATGATCCCGTAGCCGCCTTGCGCCGCGAGCCAGAAGAAACCGTCGGCGTTCCTGTCAAAGCCGACGACGGGGCTCTCATCCGCCACGAACGTGCGCAGCCCTGCCCAACTGCTGCCGATGCGCCTGACCTTGATGAACGTTTCGGTCTCGAGCCAGTCGGCGAGCACGGCGATGTCGAATTCGTCCGGCTGGGCGTCCTGCGGCTCGGACGGCGTCTGGTCGCCGGGCGACGCCATGATCCGCCTCGCGTCGGGCTTCAGATAGGCGTCGCTGCCGATGAAGTCGACGGCCGGCATGCCGGCCACCTTCATGCCCTCGGGAGCATCGACGACAATGGCCGTGCGCCGCTTCGCCACGATTCCGACGGGGCTGGCGCCGGCCATCGCGGCCAGTTCGCCCGCCCACGCGCCGGCTGCGTTCACCACGGTCCGCCCTGCGAACAAGGCGTCGCCTGCCGTCGCCTTCCAGCCGCCCTGGGTGCGCTCCAGACGCTCCACGCGCCTGCCGCAGAGCAGTTGGCCGCCCCGCTCCCGGAAGCCGCGCAGGTAGCCCTGATGCAGCCCGGCGACATCGATGTCGGCGACGCCCGGCTCGTGGGCGGCGAGAGCCACGCGCTCCGGGCGCAGAAGCGGAGCCAGTTCCAGCGCCTGGGCCTTGGTGACGGGGATGATCTCGTGGCCGGGCGTGGAAAGCCGGAGGATCGCGTCAAGCCGCGCCTCCTGGCCGGGCGGTGCGACCGTCAGCGCGCCCCGCGGCGTCACCAGCGGGTGGCTGCAGAACCCGGGCGGCGGGCTCAGGAAGAAGTCGTGGCTCGCCTGGTTGATCCGCCTGACGACCTCGTTGCCGTAGTTGCGGGTGAACAGGGCGGCTGAACGCCCGGTGCTGTGATAGCCGGGCGACGTCTCCGCTTCGATCAGCAGGACCTTGCCGGACGCCGCCAGTTCATAGGCCGCGGCCGTCCCCGAAATGCCCGCCCCGATGATCAGGTAGTCATGCATTCTTCTGCCGATCGTCCAGTTCGATGCCAGATCGCCCGGCAGCACGATGGATGCCATTCCCGGAGGAAAAGCAACAGCATCGCAATGGTTTGGAGCGTCTGTCCTTACAGGCCGGCATCCGCTCCCAAGCATGGCGCTCCAGGCGCACGAGCCCAGGCTCCGGCATGGATGGAGAACGAGTCGGGAACTCGAAGCCGCAGCGCCAGCAAAGCCAACTTTCCGCAGAAATGCAAGAAAACAAATATAAGTTGACTGCATGCAAGTTTTATAAAAGAAATGAAGCTGATGCATGAGGATGCCGCATGAGTGCTTCGGTGCGCCAGCGCCTGACGAACAGCTTGTCCGCCGCCTCACGGGCGGACAAGGCGCTTGCGAACTACATGCTGTCGCAGCTCGGCAGCATTCCCTTCGAGACCGCCGCGAGCCTCGCTGGGAAGGTCGATGTTAGCGAGCCGACCGTCGGGCGCTTCTGCAGGGCGCTGGGCTATCGCAGCTTCAAGGACCTCAAGGACCATCTCAAGCAGGACATCGGCGACCGGCCATGGCTGATCAGCGACCGGCTGCGTGATTTCCAGAAGAGGGCCCAGGCGGGCGAGGATCAGCTCGGGCAAGGCCTGCAGCTCGAGATCGCCGCGCTCGTCGCCGTCTACGAGCTGGCGCAGACGCCGGAATGGAAGCGCGTCGTCGCACGCCTGGCGCACGCGCCCGCCGTCTTCGCCACGGGCTTCCAGACGGAGCGCGGCATGGCGCAGATCTTCGTGAACCAGCTTCAGTATCTGCGCGACCGCGTGCACCTCATCGACCTTGCTGGCGGCAACTTCGTCGAACTGCTGCTGAGCGATGCGCCGCCCGATGCGCCGAAGCCCGCGCTCGTGATCTTCGAGGCGCGCCGTTACTCGCGCATGGCCAAGGTGCTGGCGCAGGAAGCCCGCAAGGCGGGCATCCCGACGACGCTGGTCACCGACGCATTCTGCGACTGGGGCCGCGACCTGGCCGACGAGATGTTCGTCGTTCCGACGGAGTTCAACCTGTTCTGGGACTCGACGGCCCAGATGGCGAGCCTCGCCAATCTTCTCGTCAACAGCGTGTTCATCGAGCTTGGCCCGCAGGTCGAGCAGCGGATGGATGCGATCGCCCGTCTCTACAGCCGTTTCACAGGCCATGTCGGCGATGCGGGCGGACCCGCCTCGGCAGATGGCTGACCGCCTGCCTTTCATCGAAGCCCAGAGGACAACCCCATGCGCTGCACAGCCAAGACACTCTTCCTTTCCGGATCGGCGCTCCTGTCGGCCGGGCTGTTCGCCCTCTCGCTGTCATCGGCGGCGATGGCGCAGGACGCCACGTTCGTCATGCCCTCGCGCGACGTCGGCGCCCCCAGCTACAATCCGATCAAGGGCACGCGGCTCAATGCGGCGACCACGCTGATCTTCGACCGCATGGTCATCCAGGATGCCGACCAGAGCTTCCACGGGCAGCTGGCAAGCTCATGGGAATCGAGCGCCGACGGCATGAGCTGGACCTTCAAGCTGCGTCCGAACGTCAAGTTCCACGACGGCGAGTCCTTCAACGCCGCCACGGTCGTCTGGTGGGTGCCCCAGTTCAAGGGCACCGAGAACGCCTTCATGACCGACGCGATCGACAAGGTCGAGGTGATCGACGAACTCACCGTCAAGTTCGTGATGAAGAACCCCGATCCGAACATGCTGTTCAACATGGCGTCGAGCTTCATGGGCGTCCCGTCGCCGAAGTCCTTCGACGCGCTGGGCGACAAGTTCGGCGTGACCGGCGCGGTCGGGTCCGGCCCATTCAAGCTGGAGAGCTTCACCGTCGGCCAGCAGACCGTGCTGGTGCGGAACGACGGCTACAACTCGGCGTCGAAGCTGTCGGTCAACCAGGGCCCGGCCAAGCTCAAGAAGATCACGCTGCGCGAGATCCCCGACGATTCGACCGCTTTCCTCGAGCTCAAGACCGGCGGCGTCGACATGCTGCTCAGCGTTCCGACGGATTTCCTGCCCCGCCTTTCGGCGGAGCGCGGCACCAAGGTGGTCACGCTGCCGGGCACGGAGGTCTACTACATCCCGATGAACACGTCGGTGGAGCCCTTCACCGACATCAAGGTGCGCGAGGCGACCGCCTTCGCGATCAACCAGAAGGAGATCCTCGCCAGCCTGTTCGGCGGCGTGGGGGCGGAAGCCAACACCTTCCTGATCAGCGGGCTCGCAGAGGCCAAGGTCGACCCCAAGCTCGTCATCTCGTATGATCCGGCACGCTCGCGCAAAGTGCTCGACGAGGCCGGCTGGGCCATGGCCGCTGACGGCGTCCGCGCAAAAGGCGGCGTCAGGCTCCAGGTGAAGCTTTGGACCCAGAACGGCACCGAGTTCAAGCGCATCACCGAAGTGGTGCAGGCGCAGCTGAAGGCCGTCGGAATCGGCGCGGACATCACCATCTTCGACGCCGCCACGATCACGGCGCAGTACCGCAAGAAGACCGAGCATCAATTGGCGGTGCGGGTCTATTCCTGGGCCAACGCCGACATTCTCGACTGGTTCTTCGCAGGCAAGCGGGCCGGGCACCCGAACCACGCCATGTGGAACAATCCGGTCTCCGAAGCGCTGAACGAGAAGGCCATGAAGGGTTCGCGCACCTGGGATGAGCGCGTCGCCAACTTCCGCGCCTATCACGAGAACCTGCTCTCGCAGTTCGTCTTCGCGCCCATCTATCAGCCGGTGCAGAACTTCGCCTATTCAGAGGCCCGCATCAGCATGCCCGCCGCCGTCCGCGGAACGCGCCTGCAGAGCCAGACGGTCGTGGACATCGAGAAGAAGTGAGGCAGGGCGGGGTCCAGAGCCTCAGCTGCCATGTGAAGCGTCATGGCCGGCCTTGCGCCGGTCATTTCGACGAAATCGCCTGAACCGCATCGAGGTCGCCGGCGAAAGGCCGACGATGCCGCTCGCTGCGCATCGCCCGCGCCCATGATCCGAGGCTTTGACATGCTTGTCTTCCTGATCAAAAGGCTCGTCCTGCTGATCCCCGTGTTCGTCGTGGTCTCGGTCATCATCTTCATGATCATCCACCTGGTCCCGGGCGATCCGATTGACAACATCGTGCAGATTGGCTCGTCGCCGGAGCAGAAGGCCGAGCTGGTAGCCAAGTATGGCCTCGACCGCCCCCTGCTCGTGCAGTACGCGATCTGGTTCGGCAAGACATTGGGCGGAGACCTCGGCGAGGCGATCATCCTGCGGCAGCCGGTCTCGGCCCTGATCGCGCAGAACCTTCCGCACAGCCTCATCCTGGGATCGCTGGCGCTGGCCTTCTCCACCATCGTCGGCATCGCCGCGGGCGCGCTGGCCGCCATCTTCAAGGACAGCTGGATCGACCGCACGGTGATGACCGTCATCCTGCTTGGCTCCACGGTCCCCAGCTTCTGGCTCGGCCTTCTGATGATCCTGCTGTTCGCCGTGCAGCTTGGCTGGTTCCCGGTGTCCGGCGCGCGCACCTGGAGCGCGCTGGCGCTTCCGGTGCTGACCATCGGGCTGGGCGGCGTGGCGCTCGTGGCACGCGTCACCCGCGTGGCGATGATGGACATCGCCCGCAGGGACTTCGTGATGATGCTGCACGCAAAGGGCGTCCCCGGCTGGCGCATCCAGCTCCAGCATGTGCTGCGCCATGCGATGCTGCCCGTGGTGACGATCCTGTCCCTGCGCATCGGCTGGATCCTCGGCGGGGCGGTCACCATCGAATACGTCTTCGCGCGGCCGGGCCTCGGCTCGCTGCTCATCACCTCGCTCAACCAGCGCGACTATCCCGTGGTTCAGGGCTGCCTGCTCATGCTCGCCATCGCCGTGATGCTCGGCACGCTGCTGGGAGACCTGGTGCAGGCGGCCATGGACCCGCGGGTCCGCGAAAGGAGCACGTGATGGTCAGCGCTGCGACATTGCGGAACATCCTTCTGACGCCCCGCGGCGGGCTGTCGGCGCTGGTGCTGGCCACGGTCATCGCCGCCGCGGTCTTCGCGCCCTTCGTCGCGCCTTACGCCTACGACATCCAGAGCCTGCGCAACGCCAACCTCGACCCGTCCTGGAGCAACTGGATGGGCACCGACGAGTTCGGCCGGGACCTGTTCTCGCGCATCATCTACGGGGCGCGGACATCGCTGACCGTCGCCATCACCGCGATCAGCATTTCCGTGGCCGTCGGCATGAGCCTTGGAGCCGCCGCCGGCTACTTCGGCGGCGCGTTCGACAAGGCGGTGACCGCGGTGGTCGACCTGACATGGTCGTTCCCCGAGATCCTGATCGCCCTGATGCTCATCGCCATCATCGGGCCGGGATTGAATTCAACGATGATCGCCATCGCTATCGCCTATCTCGCGCAGTTCACGCGGCTGACGCGGGCGCAGATCATGTCGCTCAAGAACGAGACCTATGTCGAGGCCACCGCCAACCTCGGCGCAGGCCACGCCCACATCATCTTCAGGCACCTGCTGCCCAACGCGCTGACGCCTGTCATCGTCGCCGGCATGCTGGCCACCGGCGACGCCATCATCCTCGAGGCGACGCTCGGCTTCTTCGGGCTTGGCGCCCAGCCGCCGACCCCGAGCTGGGGCGCGATGATGTCGAGCGGAACGGCGCAGATCTTCATCGCGCCGTGGATCATCATCTTTCCCGGCCTCGCCATCGCCGTGACGGTGATCGCCATCAACCTGTTCGGCGATGCGGTCATCGAGGCGCTCGACATCCGCAATCGTCTGAGGGACGTGTGACATGGCGTTTCTGTCCGTCCGCGGCCTCGTCGTCGGCATCGGCAGGCTGACGCCTCTCGATGGCATCTCCTTCGAAATCGGCAAGGGCGAGATCGTCGGCGTCGTCGGCGAGTCGGGCTCCGGCAAATCCCTCACCGCCATGAGCGTCATGGGGCTGCTGCCGCTGATCGGCGGCAAGGTGAAGGCCGGCGCGATGACCTTCGACGGAATCGACCTGCTGACCTTGCCGCCTGCCGGATATCGCGCCCTGCGCGGCAAGCGCATGGCCTTGATCAGCCAGAATCCCATGACCTCGCTCGATCCCATCATCCGCATCGGCGCGCAGATCGATCAGATGTCCAGGCTGCATCTGGGGTTCGAGGCGGAGGCGGCCAAGGCGCGCAGCATCGATTTGATGGAGCAGCTGCGCATTCCGGACGCCGCGACCATCTACGGCAGCTATCCGCATCAGCTTTCCGGCGGCATGAAGCAGCGCATCGTCATCGCGATGGCGCTGGCCGCCGATCCGGACCTGATCATCGCCGATGAGCCGACGACCGCGCTCGACGTCACCATCCAGGCGCAGATCATCCAGATCATGGTCGAACTGGTGCGCGAGCGCGGCCTGTCGCTGATGCTGGTCACGCACGACATGGGCGTTGTGGCGCAGGCCTGCGACCGCGTCGTCGTGCTCTATGCCGGGCGCGTCGCGGAGAGCAACGGCGCGGGCGGCATCTTCGAGGCGCCGAGCCATCCCTACACGCGCGAACTTGTGCGCTGCATACCCCGCGAGGGCCAGCCGCCCGGCAGCCTCAAGGGCATCCCCGGGGCGGTGCCGAGCGTGATGGACTACCCGTCGGGATGCCGGTTCCATCCGCGTTGCCCGGAGGCCATGCCGATATGCGAAGCCTCCGTCCCGGCGCTGGAGCGCAAGACGACCGGCCTCGCCGCCTGCCATCTGGAGACGGTCCATGCCCATGTCTGAAGCAGCCATGTCTGATCGTGGAGAGACCACGCCTGAATCAGCCAGCTCGGCGAAGCCTATGGCCGGCGATCTCGCGACGATCCGCGGCCTGACGCGCGAGTACGTCTCGAGCGCGGGGCTTTTCTCAATGAAGCGGACCATGCGGGCGGTGAACGACGTGTCCCTGGATGTGCCGCGCGGCAAGGTCACCGGCGTCGTGGGGGAGTCCGGCTGCGGCAAGTCGACCCTGGCGCGCCTCGTGCTGCGCCTGATCGATTCGACCTCCGGCACCGTCGCGGTCAACGGCGTCGATCTCGGCAGCCTGACCGCGCGAGAGCTGCGCAAGCTCAGGCGGAACATGCAGATGGTCTTTCAGGATCCTTACTCCGCCATCGATCCGCGCTACACCATCCGCGACGCCTTGCTGGAGCCCTTCCAGATCCAGGGCGTCGGGTTCGGCGCCGCGGGCCCTGTTGGCGCCATTGACGAGCTTATCGCCCGGGTCGGCCTCAGCCCGCGCCTTGCAGGCAGCTATCCCCACCAGCTGTCAGGCGGCCAGAAGCAAAGGGTGGGCATCGCCCGCGCGCTGGCGCTGAAGCCTTCCTTCGTGGTGCTCGACGAGCCTACGGCGTCACTCGACGTCTCGATCCAGGCGCAGATCATCGGATTGCTCGAGCAACTCAAGCATGAGCTGGGCCTGACTTATCTGTTCATCTCGCACGACCTGAGCCTCGTGCGCTATTTCTGCGACCGCATCGTTGTGATGTATCTCGGCCGCGTGGTTGAGATCCTGCCCGATGCGAGGGCCCGGCCGCGCCATCACTATTCCCTTGCGCTGATGGACAGCCATTTCGAGCCGGACCCCAAGCGCCGCAAGGTGGTGACGCGCCTGGCGGGCGAGATCCCGAGCCCGTTCGACTTGCCGCCGGGATGCGCCTTTGCGGCGCGCTGCCCGGCCGCCACCGGCTTATGCACGCGCGAACGTCCCCTCCTCACCGGGGATGCGGCGGGCCATCAGGCGGCCTGCCACCATCCGGCGGGCTGAGGATATGCGCTTCACGGTATTGACGGCGGAATTCAGCCACGAGACCAACACGTTCAGCGTGGCGCCCACGGATCATGCGGCCTTCGTCGACCGCTTCCTGCTGTTCGGCGAGGATGCGCTGCAGGAGCGGGGCGACGCCAACACAGACCTCGCCGGCTTCATGGACGTGGCGAAGGCCATGGACTGGGAGGTGGCGCATGTCCTCAGCACGTCCGCCCCGCCGGCCGGACTTGTGACCCGCGCCGCCTTCGACCGCATCGCGGGGCTCATCGTGGAGGCTGCGGCAAGGCTCGGCAGCGGGCTGGACGGCGTCGCGCTCGGCCTGCATGGCGCGATGGTCACCGATTTCGACCAGGATGGCGAGGGCGAGCTTCTAGAGCGGCTGCGGGCCGTCCTCGAGCCGGGCGTGCCCATCGCCATCACGCTTGATCCGCACGCCAACGTCACCCGGCGGATGTGCGCCCTGGCTGACATCATCGTGTCGTACAAGACCTATCCCCATGTCGACATCCGGGCCAGCGCGAGGCAGGCCGCGGAAATCCTGCACCGGACGATGGCGGGCGAGATCAGGCCCGCGACATTGCGGGTCGGCCGCCCGATGCTGGAGGAGGTCAACGGCGGACGGACCGACACCGGCCCTATGATCGCGCGGATCGCCCAGGCGCGCGCCTATGAGCAGCGGCCGGACGTCTTTGCAGTCAGCGTCAATGGCGGCTTCGGCAACGCGGACATCGCGGAGGTCGGGCCGACCGTGCTTGTGACGGCGCAAGGCGACATGCCGGCGCATCGGCGCTTCGCGGAGGGCATCGCCGACGACATCTGGGAGCGGCGATTCGAGACGATCAACGA
Source organism: Allobosea sp. (assembly GCA_031412095.1). GTDB lineage: Bacteria > Pseudomonadota > Alphaproteobacteria > Rhizobiales > Beijerinckiaceae > Allobosea. The sequence goes on along the minus strand of JANOCI010000004.1, from coordinate 15,947 downwards.
TTTCCTGAGCGTGGAGGCCGCGGCCGCCATCGCGGCCGCCCATGATGGAGCAGGCGGACCCATCCTCATCGCCGACTACGCGGACAACCCTGGCGGCGGGGCGTACGGCGATGGCACAAACCTGCTGCGCGCGCTGCTCGACGCCAAGGTGTCGAACGCCTGCTTCGGCGCGCTGATCGATCCGGCGGCCGTCAGCGAACTTCATCGGCATCGGCCCGGAGACAAGGTGTCCGTGATGCTTGGCGGCAAGACCGATCCGGCGATGGGCGGTCCGCCGCTCGAGGTCGAGGGCGTGCTGACCCTCAGCAGCGATGGCGGCTACGTGGGCGACGGTCCGATGATCGGCGGGCTCAGGCGATCCTGGGGCAAGACGGCGGTGCTCCAGGTCGAGGGCGTCAGCATCCTTGTCGTCAGCCTGTCGTCACAGATCCTCGACGTGCAGCAGTTCAAGGCCTTCGGCATCGACCCCGCGCGCCACGATGTCGTCGCGCTCAAATCCATGCAGCATTTCCGCGCCGCCTTCGAGCCGTTGGCGGCGCGAGTGATCGTCTGCGACAGCGGCGCGCTCTGCACGCCAGACCTCAGGCGGCTCGGCCACCGCAATGTCGTGAGGCCGATTTTCCCGCTCGACGAGCTGACGCTCCCGCAACGGCCGTCATGACCTCCGGCTCGAGGCTGGAAGCGGCGGCCCTGGCCAGACTACGATGAAGGACATTCATCGGGCGCGCCTCTGCGGTCACGAAAGGACCGCCGCGCGGATGCGGCGCGTCGCCAGGAACAGCACCAGCGCAGCGACGCCGATCAGCGTGATGACCGCCGGCAGCGGCAGGGCGGACCCGGTCAGCAAACGTCCGATCAGCAGCCCGACGCAGGCCGCGAACGTCATCTGGCAGATGCCGAGGAACGAGGAGGCCGTGCCGGCGCGGCCTGGAAAGGGCATCATCGCTGCGGCCTGGCCCTGCGGCATCGTCAGGCCGACGCCGGCGGCGTAGATCGCCATGGGCAGCGTGATCTCCAGAGACGAGCCCGTTCCGGCCAGCGTGAGCGCCAGCATCAGGGCGCCCCCGCCCGAAAGGCACAGCACGCCGAGGAACATCACGCCGTCGAGCCCGCGCCGCATCACAAGCTTCTGGGCCACGATGGTGCCGGCGATGAAGCCGAGCACGCCAGCCGCGAAGGAGAAGCCGAACTGCACCGGGCTGAGGCCGTAGATTCCCATCAGGACGAACGAGGACCCTGAGATGAAGGCGAACAGCCCGCCATAGGCAAGGCTGACGAGGCCGACATAGGCGCGGTATGGCCGGCTTTGCAGCACGCTGCCGAAACCCTTGACGATCGCGATCACCGACAAGGGTTCGTCGAGCTTCCGCCGCAGCGTCTCGGGCAGGGCCACGATGATCCATGCGCCGAGGACGGAGGCGAAGGCCAGCGACGCGATGAAGGTCGAGCGCCAGCCGAAAGCATCCTGCAGAACGCCGCCAAGCACGGGCGCGACGGCGGGCACGACGCCCATGATCATGCCCATGCGCGCCAGTTCCTGCCCGGCGCGCGGCCCGTCGTACAGATCGCGCACCATCGCGCGCCCCAGCACGATGGGAGCCGACGCGCCAAGCGCCTGCACGAAGCGGGCGCCGATCAGCATGTCGATGGAGATCGCGGCCGCGCAGGCGAGCGTGGCGAGGATGAACAGCGCAAGCCCCGCGAGCAGGACCGGTTTGCGTCCCAGCCTGTCGGAAAGAGGGCCGTAAAGCAGCTGCCCGGCGGCGAAGCCGAACAGGAAGGCCGACAGGGTCGCCTGCGCGCCAGCGGTAGTGGAGCCGAAGACGCGCGCGATGTCCGGAACGGAGGGAAGGTAGAAGTCGGTGGCCAACGGGCCTAGCGCGGTGAGCATGGCGAGCGTCGCCGTCATGGCGAGCGTGTTGGGCTTGAGTTGGGTCATCGGCTCGCCTCAAAAGGGAATGGCCGGGTCACCCCGGCCATTCACAGCAGATAATGGACCGACGCGAGAGATCACTCGCGGCGTGGGCGGCGTTCGCGGCCGCCGCGGTCGCCGCCACGGTCCTCGCGGCGCGGGCGCTCGGTGCGCTCGGGCTGCTCTTCTTCCGGGCCTTCGCCGCGCTCGGCGCGCTCGGCGTCGCGCTGGGCCTTCAGCTTCTCGGTGATGTCCTCGCCGGTGGCCTGGTCGACCACCTTCATGGACAGGCGGATCTTGCCGCGCTCATCGAAGCCGAGGAGCTTGACCTTGATCTTGTCGCCGTCCTTGACCACGTCGGTGACCTTGGCCACGCGGTTCGCCGCGAGCTCGGAGATGTGGACCAGGCCATCCTTGGCGCCGAAGAAGTTGACGAAGGCGCCGAATTCCATGGTCTTCACCACGGTGCCTTCGTAGATCATGCCGATCTCGGGCTCCGATACGATCGACTTGATCCACTTGATCGCGGCATCGATCGACGCGCCGTCCGGCGAGGCGATCTTGACGGTGCCGTCATCCTCGATGTTGATCTTGGCACCGGTCTTCTCGACGATTTCGCGGATGATCTTGCCGCCCGAGCCGATGACTTCACGGATCTTGTCGACCGGGATCTTCATCGTTTCGATGCGCGGCGCGAACTGTCCGAGCTCCGAGCGGGCCGAGGTCAGCGCGTTCGCCATCTCGCCGAGGATATGCAGGCGGCCGTCCCTGGCCTGGGTCAGCGCGACCTGCATGATCTCTTCGGTGATGCCGGCGATCTTGATGTCCATCTGCAGCGAGGTGATGCCGTTTTCGGTGCCCGCGACCTTGAAGTCCATGTCGCCGAGATGGTCTTCGTCGCCCAGGATGTCGGAGAGCACCGCGAAGCGCGTCCCTTCGAGGATGAGGCCCATCGCGATGCCGGCGACCGGGCGCTTCAAGGGCACCCCGGCGTCCATCAGCGCCAGCGACGCGCCGCAGACCGTCGCCATCGAGGACGAGCCGTTCGACTCGGTGATCTCGGAGACGAGGCGCAGCGTGTACGGGAATTCATGGTGCGCCGGCAGCATCGGGCGCATCGCGCGCCAGGCCAGCTTGCCGTGGCCGATCTCGCGGCGGCCGGGAGAGCCCATGCGGCCCGCTTCGCCGACCGAATAGGGCGGGAAGTTGTAGTGCAGCAGGAAGGTCTCCTTGCGGGTGCCTTCCAGTTCGTCGATGTACTGCTCGTCGTCGCCGGTGCCGAGCGTCGCCACGACCAGGGCCTGGGTCTCGCCGCGGGTGAACAGCGCAGAGCCGTGGGTGCGCGGCAGGATGCCGACTTCGGACACGATCTTGCGCACGGTCTTGACGTCGCGGCCATCGATGCGGATGCCGTCATCGAGGATGTTGAAGCGCACGACCTTGGCCTGCGCGTCCTTGAACACGGCCTTGACCTGGTCCTTGTCGAACTTGGCTTCGCCGCCTTCGGGCAGCATAGCCGCCATGACCTTGGCCTTGACCGCGTCGACCGCGATGTAGCGCTCCTGCTTCTGCGTGATCTTGTAGGCCTTGCGGAGATCCTTCTCGGCGATCTTCATCAGCGCCTTCTCGACCGCCGAATGATCCGGCGCGGTGTAGTTGCGCGGCTCCTTGGCGGCCTTCTCGGCAAGGCGGATGATCGCGTCGATCACCGGCTGGAAATGCTTGTGGCCGAACATCACGGCCTGCAGCATGATGTCCTCGCCAAGCTCCTTGGCTTCGGATTCCACCATCAGCACGGCGTCCTGGGTGCCGGCGACGGTGAGGTCGAGCTCGGATTCCTTGATCTCGGCGGAGGTCGGATTCAGCTTGAACTGCCCGCCGATGTAGCCGACCTTCGCCGCGCCCACCGGGCCCATGAAGGGAACGCCGGAGAGCGTCAGGGCTGCCGAGGTGCCGATCATCGCCGGCACGTCCGGATCGTTCTCGAGATCATGCTGCAGCACGGTCACGACGACCTGCGTCTCGTTGCGGTAGCCGTCGGCGAAGAGCGGGCGGATCGGACGGTCGATGAGACGTGAAATGAGCGTTTCACGCTCGGAGGGCCGGCCTTCGCGCTTGAAGTAGCCACCGGGAATGCGGCCGGCGGCAAACGCCTTTTCCTGGTAATTCACGGTCAGCGGGAAGAAATCGATGCCGGGCTTCGGCTCCTTGGACGAGACCACGGTGGCGAGCAGCACGGTCTCGCCATAGGTGACCATCACCGAGCCGTCGGCCTGGCGGGCGACCTTGCCGGTTTCGAGGGTCAGCTTGCGGCCGCCCCAGATCAATTCTTCAGTCTGGATGTCGAACATTGTGTTTTCAGCTTTCATCGCGGGCGCGATTTTCAAGCCAGGCCTTGGTCGGGAATGGCCACCATGGGCAAGACGGCGGACGACTGGCTCAAGGCTCCAGTGGTCGGCGATCCTGTCCATGGCCAATGGCCAACCCGCCACGCACGTGACTTCGGACAGACCGGAACCTTATGCGCGCCCTTGGGCAGACGTTCCGGGTGGTGTGAGGCAGGCGGATAGATGGGCGCCGGCCCCTGGAATGCAGGCCGAAGGGCGGCGATTGCGCGTCCCGTCGGCAGACTTTGAAATGGAGGCCGCCGGGCAGCGCTTGCGCGTTGCGACGGCGCAGCGGTCAGCGGCGGATGCCGAGCCTCTCGATCAAGGTCTTGTAGCGGGCTTCGTCCTTGCCCTTGACGTAGTCGAGCAGCGAACGGCGCTGCGACACCATCTTGAGCAGGCCGCGGCGCGAGTGGTTGTCCTTGACGTGGCTCTTGAAGTGGCCGGTCAGATTGTTGATGCGCTCGGTGAGGATCGCGACCTGGACTTCGGGGGAGCCGGTGTCGCCGGGCTTGGCGGCGTATTCGGAGACGAGCGCGGTCTTGCGCTCAGCAGTGATCGACATCGTGTGATCCTTTCAAAAAGGGATTGATCGGAACGGCCATGCCGGGATGTCGTCCAGCACGGTCGGGCGTCCGGCGCGCATGGCCCCGGATCGACGCGCTATAGGCGAGAAAGGCCGCGCTTGCCAGAAAAATCGGCAGAGCGTGGACTGCTGCGACATGGCTTGGCCGCCTGATTGCAGACGGCTGGCGTGGAGCCTGCCGCCGTCCTCAATACCCCCGCGCGCGCTCGACCTGATGCTCCAGCGGCAGGCCGCGTCCCAGCCGGTCGATCTGGCGGGCGATCAGGGCGCAGATCGCCTCAGGGTCGCTCATCGCCGAGTTGTGCGGGGTGACGGTCACCTTCGGGTGCGCCCAGAAGGGAGAGGCGGGGTCCAATGGCTCCTTGCGGAACACATCGAGCGTGGCGTGCTGCAACGTGCCGTCATTGAGGCAAGCGAGGATATCGTCCTCGTCCTGGGAGGCGCCGCGGCCGGCATTGATGATGAACGGCGCGCCCAGCCGCCCGTCGCGCGCCAGCCCTGCGAACGCGGCGCGATTCAGGATGCTGTCCGTTTCAGGCGTGGCGGGAAGGAGGTTAACCAGAATGTTGGTGCGCGCGAGGAAGGCCGCGAAGCCCTCGGGACCGGCGAAGCTCGCCAGTCCCTCGACATCGCGGCGCGAGCGGCTCCAGCACGCGACGTCGAAGCCCATGGCCATCAGCTTGCCGGCGGCGTCGAGACCGAGCACGCCCATGCCCATGATCCCGACGCGCACGTCGCGCGCGGCGGGCTGGTCGCGGTCGTCGATCCACTGCGCGGCACGCTGCTGGCCATCGTAGCGGCGCTGCTGGCGCAGGGCCATCAGGCAATGCAGCACGATGTATTCGCTCATCCGCGAGGTCAGGTCCGGATCGACGACCCGCGCCATGGCCACCTCTGGCAGACGGGTGTCGGCGAAGAGGTGGTCGACCCCGGCGCCCAGCGAGAAGATCGCCTCGAGCGCGGGCAGCCCGGCGAGCGCTCCCTCCGGATGCTTCCACGATGCTGCGTAGCGCACGGCGCGCCGGTCGAACGGTTCGCCCAGCGCGACGATCTCCATGCCGGGCAGATGCCGCCGGAAGCGCTGTAGCCAGGTGTCCATGTCCCATGCCGTCATGGCGATCAGGAGGCTCATGCTGTGATCCGTTCGAGGACTGGCCTGGGTTGCATCGGCGGCCGGTTCTCATGAACGGCGTAGGCGGCCCGCACCCTCGCCGCAGCGCGTCCGAACGCGTCTTCGGTCCGGGCATGGATGGTCGCGAGCGGCCGGCCATTGCCGACCTCGTCGCCGATCCCGGCCAGCGCGGTCAATCCGACGGCGTGGTCGACCGGGTCCTGCGCGCGGCTGCGCCCGCCTCCGAGCTCCACGACCGCGACGCCGGCGGCGCGCGTGTCGATGGCGCTGACGAAGCCTGTGCGCTCCGGCATGACGTCGCGGATCATGGGCGCCTTCGCGAGGTGCTCGCCCGGCCGATCAAGCAGACCATCCGGCCCGCCGAGCGCGCTGACCATGCGCTGGAACACCTGTGCCGCAGCGCCCGACGCGATGGCCTGCTCGATGCGCCGGCGGCCTTCGCCCAAGTCTGGGGCCAGGCTCCCGAGCACGAGCATCTCCGCGCCGAGCGCCACCGTGACCTCATGCATGCGAGCCTCCCGGCGCGCGCCGGTCAGGTAGTCGATGGCGTATCGGACCTCGAGAGCGTTGCCGGCGGCGTCGGCCAGCGGCGCGTCCATGTCGGTGATTAGCGCCGTCGTCTTCAGGCCCGCCCCGTTCGCGACCGCGACGAGCGAACGCGCCAGTTCGCGCGAACGCTCCAGCGTCGGCATGAACGCGCCCGAGCCGGTCTTGACGTCCATCACGAGGCCATGAAGCCCGGCCGAGAGCTTCTTGGACAGGATCGAGGCGGTGATCAGCGGCACGGACTCGACCGTCGCAGTCACGTCGCGGATGCCGTAGAGCCGCTTGTCGGCTGGAGCGAGGTCGGCGGTCTGCCCGATGATGGCGCAGCCGGCCTCGCGCACGACCTTGCGGAACAGCGCGTTGTCCGGCTGCGTGACGTAGCCGGGGATTGAATCCAGCTTGTCGAGCGTGCCGCCGGTATGCCCCAGCCCGCGCCCCGAGATCATCGGCACGAAGCCGCCGCAGGCCGCCACGGCCGGGCCCAGCATCAACGACACCGTGTCGCCCACCCCGCCCGGCGAATGCTTGTCAAGGGCCGGCCCGGGCAGTTCGCTCCAGTCGAGGACATCGCCAGAATCGCGCATCGCCTCGGTGAGCGCCACACGTTCTGCCGTGTTCATGTCGCGGAAGAAGATCGCCATGGCGAACGCCGCGGCCTGCCCTTCGGTGACCCCGCCATCGGTCAGCCCGCCGATCATCTGCGCGATTTCGGCTGCTGAAAGCTCCGCCCCGTCACGCTTCTTCCTGATGATCTCCTGCGGCAGGAATGCTGCGGCCATCAATAGGCTCCGTCGCCGCTCTCGCGCTGCATGCCGCCGGCGATCACGTCCGCCAGGACCTGGTGCAGGCCGCTCGCGCCGAAACGGAACGTGCGCGGGTTGACCCACGACGGCCCCATGATCTCGTCGGCCAGGTCGAGATAGATCATGGCGTCCGCCAGCGTGCGGATGCCGCCAGATGGCTTCAGGCCGACCGGGAGGCCATGCGCCTTGATGGCTTCAAGCATCGTGCGCGCCGCCGCGGGCGTGGCGGAGACCGCGGTCTTGCCTGTCGATGTCTTGATGAAGTCAGCGCCCGCCTCGATCGCAAGGTCGCTGGCGCGCCGGATGGCGGCCTGGTCCGGGAGGCTTCCCGTCTCCAGGATGACCTTGAGCAGAACGGGCCCGCAGATTGCCTTGATCTCGCGAACCATGTCGGCGGCGATGTCCGGGTCGCCCTGCAGCATCGAGCGGTAGGGCAGGACAAGGTCGATCTCGTCGGCGCCGTCCTGGATCGCTTCCTGCGTGTCGCCGGAGATACGGCCCACATTGGTGCCCCCGGCGGGAAAATTCACCACCGTCGCGACGCGCACCGCCGCTTCGCCCAGCGTGCGCTTGGCGAGGCTGACGAATTGCGGCCAGATGCAGATTGCGGCGACGGGCCCAGGCGCAGCCACTGCCCGCGCGCAGAGCTGCAGCGTTCCCGCTTCCGAGGCCTGATCTCCGAGGTCTGTGAGGTCGAGCAGGCCAAGCGCGCGCCGGGCCAGGGCGGCGTCCGGATGCGCTTGGCCGCTGTCGGTCCGTTGTGTCTCAGGCATGCGCCATCTCCTTGACGAAGGCCCGCACCAGCGCTTTCAGCCGCGGGGCCGCCGCGTCAGCCACATGCTTGGTCTCCATGTGGTTGGGCGCGGTCTGCTGCATGCCTGTCCCATAGTTGGTCACGATCGACAACCCCGCCACCTTCAGTCCGAGCCGGCGCGCCATGATCACCTCGGGCACTGTCGACATGCCCACCAGGTCGGCGCCGACGCTGTGGCTCAGGCGGATCTCGGCCGGCGTCTCGAAGCTCGGCCCGGTCCACCACATGTAGACGCCTTCCGCCAGCGGGCGCCCGATCGCTGAGGCCGCCGACTGCAGCCCCGCGCGCATGCCGGGGTCGTAGGCGTCCGCCATCGGCACGAAGCGGCGTTCGTCGGTGTCGCCGACCAAGGGGTTCGGCCCGCCGAGGCTGATATGGTCGCAGATCGCGACGACGTCGCCGGGCTTCATGGCGAGGTTCACCGAACCCGCGGCGTTGGTGGCCAGCACCCTTGGCGAGCCAAGCCGCGTCAGCAGCCCGAGCGGGACTTTCATGGCAGCCGCATCGCCGCCTTCATAATAATGCGAGCGGCCGGCGTAGGCGAGGACGCGCCGGCCCTCGAGCATCCCGAAGACCAGGGCCTTCCTGTGGCCTGACACGGCTCCGCGCGGGAAGCCTGGTAGCTCTGCGAACGGAATGACGACCGGGCTCTCGATCTCGTCGGCCAGCGGCCCCAGGCCTGACCCGAGGATGATGGCGAGCTCGGGATCAAGGATCCCTCGCGCCATGACATGGGCTGCGGCTTCGTCGAACAATGTCTCGGGGTGATCGTTCCAGGCCATGGCCGGATCTCCTCAGCCCGAAAGATTGTCCGGCCCGAACGAGGCCGGCAGCAATTCACCGAGCGTGAAAGCGGCGCGCACGCCGTTCCGGTCGGCGACATGGACCTTGACGCCCGGTTCCCCGAACTCCCGCAGCCGCTGGCGGCAACCGCCGCACGGCGTGCACAGGCCCGCGCCGTCTCCGATGACGAGGATTTCCGCGATGCGGGTCTCCCCTGCCATGACCATGGCCGCGATGGCGCTGGCCTCGGCGCAGTTGCCGATGGGATAGGCCGCGTTCTCGACATTGCAGCCGGCATGGATCGACCCGCCTTCGGTGCGGATCGCTGCGCCCACCTTGAAGCGGGAATACGGAACGTAAGCCCGATCTTGCGCGGCTTTCGCTGCGGTGAAGAGCGCGTCCAGTCCGGTTGTCATGACCGATCCTTGAGATAGGGGATGCCGACGGCCTTCGGCGGCGTCGCCTTTCCGATGAAACCGGCCAGCAGCACCACCGTCAGCAGATATGGCAAGGCCTGAATCGCCTGGACAGGCACCTGGCCGATGCCCGGGATGCTGACGCCCTGGATGCGCAGGGCGACGGCGTCGAGCAGGCCGAAGAGGAAGCACGCTCCCAGGGCCGGCATCGGACGCCATTTGGCGAAGATCAGCGCGGCGAGCGCGATGAAGCCCTTGCCCGCCGTCATGTCGGTGACGAACCCTGCCGATTGGGCGATCGCAAGGTAGGCGCCGCCGAACCCGCACAGGATGCCAGCCATGATCACGGCTGAATAGCGCAGCTTCGCCACGGAAAGCCCCGCCGTGTCGACTGCGGCCGGGTTCTCGCCGACTGCGCGCAGGCGCAGGCCCCAGCTTGTCCTGTAGAGCACCAGCCATGTCAGCGGGACAAGGCCGATGGCGACATAGACCAGCACGGAATGGCCGGACACGACCTCGCTGTAGAACGCCCCGATGAACGGCACGGCGCGCGCCTGTTCGGCGAAGGGCAACGTGATCTCGTTGAACCGGGCCGCGCCAGGCAGCTGCGGCGTGCGCCCGCCCTGGTTGAACCACGCGTTGCCGAGGACCGCGGTCAGCCCCGAGGCCAGCACGTTGATCGCGACGCCCGAGACGATCTGGTTGCCGCGTTGCGAGATCGACGCGAAGCCATGGACCAGCGCGAAGAGCACCGAGGCGAGCACCGCGGCCAGGAGCCCGAGCCACGGGTTCGGTACGACTGACGCGGCTGCGCCCGCAGCGAACGCGCCGATCAGCATCTTGCCTTCAAGGCCGATGTCGACGACCCCGGCACGTTCCGAATACAGCCCGGCCAGGCAGGCGAAGAGCAAAGGCACGGACAGCCTGACCGCTGAATCCACGGCCAGGATCGCGATCTGGAAAGCTTCGCTCATGCCGCAGCCGCCCTGCCGGCGATGCGCGTGTAGAGGGAAGCCAGCTTGTCGGCGAACATCATCTCGAGAGCGCCGGCGAACAGGATCACGAAGCCCTGGATGACGATGATCATCTCGCGCGTGATGCGCGGCTTGTCGAAGGCCAGTTCCGCCCCGCCCTGGTAGAGCACCCCGAACAGCAGCGCCGCGAGCACGATGCCGAACGGGTGCCCCCGTCCCATGAGGGCGACCGCGATGCCGACGAAGCCAGCGCCTGCGGTGAATTCATTGATCAGCCGGCCCTGCACGCCCAGGATCTCATTGGTGGCCATCAGCCCCGCCAGCCCGCCCGAGATCAGCAGCGCGATCACTGTGATGCGCCGAGGCGAGATGCCCGCATAGACGGCCGCGTCCGGATTGGCGCCGACGGTGCGGATGGCATATCCCAGCCGTGTGCGCCAGATCAGCACCCACACGGACAGCGCCGCCAGCATGGCGAAGACGAAGGACAGGTTCACTGGCGTTCGCGTGATGGTCAAGCCGGCCCAGGCGGCCATCTGGCTCATCAGCGGAAGGGTCGCGGCGGGCACGAACTTGGCGGTCTCCGGCGCCATCGAGCCGGTCATCTTCAGCGGGCCGACGAGCAGGTAGACAAGGAGCGTGCCCGCCAGGAAGTTGAACATGATCGTGGTGATGACGACGTGGCTGCCCCGATATGCCTGGAGATAGGCCGGGATGAAGACCCAGAGCGCCCCTGCTCCGATTGCGCCCAGCACGCACAGCGGCAGCAGGACAGGCCATGGCAGGAAGGGCAGGCCGAGCGCCACGAGCGCCGCGCCGAGGCCGCCCATCAGCGCCTGGCCTTCGCCGCCGATGTTGAAATGCCCCGCATGGAACGCGACCGCCACGGCCAGCCCGGTGAAGATGAAGCTCGTGGCGTAGTACAGGGTGTAGCCCAGCCCGTATTGCGAGCCCAGGGCGCCGCGCAGCATGATGCCGAGCGCCTCAAGCGGGCTCTCGCCGATGAGCGCCACCACCAGGCCGGCGGCGAGGAACGCCACGGCGACGTTGACGAGCGGCACGACCCCTGCGCTGAGCCAGACCGGGACGGCGTTCGCGTTCATGGCCAGCGCTGCCCGATGCGGTTCATGCTGCCGCCTTCGGAGCGTCCGACGTCACGCCGGCCATCAGCAGGCCCATGTCCTGCTCGCCGGCATCCTCGGGGCGTCGTTCGCCGGTGATCCTCCCCCCGCACATCACCAGCACCCGGTCCGACAGGGCCATGACCTCGTCAAGCTCCGTCGAGACGAGCAGGATCGCCTTGCCCGCGTCCCGCAGCGCGATCAGCCGCTTGTGGATGAACTCGATGGCCCCGATGTCGACGCCCCGCGTTGGTTGGCCGACCAGGAGCAGTTTGGGATCGCGCTCGATCTCCCGCGCCAGCACGAGCTTCTGCTGGTTTCCGCCGGAGAACAGCGCCGTGCGCAAGGTCGGGTCGGGCGGGCGCACGTCGAAGGACTGCATCCGCACGGCGCACTCGGCCAGCACCGCATCGCGGCTGAGGAAAGGCCCCATGCCGAAGGCGGGTTCGTCGGAGCAGCCCAGGATGGCGCTCTCGGCCGCGTCGAATGGCTTGACCAGGCCCATGCGGTGGCGGTCTTCCGGCACATGGCGCAGACCCTTGGCGCGCAAGGCCTTCGGATCGTCGCGGCCGCCGCAATCCAGCAATTCGCCGTTCAGCGCGACGCTTCCGCTCTCGGGCCTGCGGATGCCGGCGATGGTCTCCAGCAGCTCGGATTGGCCGTTGCCGGACACTCCTGCGATGCCGACGATCTCGCCGGCTCGGACCTGGAAGCTCACATGGTCGAGGCGAAGGGTGCCGCGCGCGTCGCGGACGGCGAGATCCTTGACCTCCAGAACCACCGCGCCGGGATGGGCGGGAAACTTCTCGATGGTCAGCACGACGCGGCGGCCGACCATCAATTCGGCCAGGTCCGCCGGGTTGGTGTCCTTGGTCTCCAGCGTGCCGACCATCTCGCCGCGCCGCATGACCGAGACGCGGTCGGTGACGGCCATGATCTCCTTGAGCTTGTGCGTGACGATGATGACCGTCTTGCCCTCGGAGGCTAGCCGGCGCAGCAGCACGAAGAGCTTCTCGACCTCGGTCGGCGTCAGCACGGCCGTCGGCTCGTCGAGGATGAGGATGTTCGCGCCCTTGACCAGCGCCTTCAGGATCTCGACCCGCTGGAGTTCGCCGACCGCAAGATCGGAGACGACCGCATCGGGGTTCACATCCATCCCATAGGCGTACGAGAGCGCCTGCAGCTTGGCCCGGACGGCGGACGCGCCCCTGGCGGTGAAGGCCCCGCCTTCCGCGCCGAGCATCACGTTCTCCACGACGGTGAAGGTCTCGACCAGCATGAAGTGCTGATGCACCATGCCGATGCCCGAATGGATGGCGTCGGCGGGCGTCCTGATCAGGCTCGGGCGGCCGTTGATCGCGATGGTCCCGGCGTCGGCATGGTAGAACCCGTAAAGGATCGACATCAGCGTGGATTTGCCCGCGCCGTTCTCGCCGATCAGGCCATGCATGCTTCCCTGCTCGACGCTGAGGTCGACCGCCCGGTTGGCGTGCACGGCCCCGAAGCGCTTGTCGATGCCGGTCATCTGGATGGCGGGGTTCATGCGGCAGGTCGGCCCTGCAACCGCCGGTCCTGCAACTGCAGATTCCGAAACCGCCGATCCTCATCCTGAGCTTGTCGAAGGATGACATCCAGTTCGTTCATGTCTGAAGCTCCTCCTTCGACAGGCTCAGGATGAGGATGGCGAGACGATCAAGGCAAGACGATCAAGGCAAGACGATCGAGGCGAGACGCGCATCCATCGAGAGCAGCGGCGGCCGGAGAGCGCCCCGGCCGCCGCAAGCTTGCGCAAGGCTCTGCCGCCTCACTGCACCGGGCAGGCGCTGTTCGACATGAAGTCGTGCACCTTGACGGAGCCGGACTTGATGTCGGCGGCGGCCTTGGTCACGGCTGCGCGCATCTCGTCGGTGATGAGCGCCTTGTTGTTGGCGTCATCCGCCCAGTCGACGCCGCCTTCGGCCAGGCCGAGCACGGTCGCGCCCGGCTTCCAGGTGCCGGCGCGGGCCGTCGTGAACGAGGTGTGCACGGCGACGTCGACCCGCTTCAGCATCGAGGTCAGCACCTTGCCGGGATGCAGGGCGTTCTGGTTGGAGTCGACGCCGATCGACAGCGCGCCGCCATCCGCGGCCGCCTGCATCACGCCGATGCCGGTCGCGCCCGAAGCATGGTAGATCACGTCCGCGCCCTGCGAGATCTGGCCCCGGGCCAGTTCGCCGCCGCGCACCGGGTCGCGGAAGGCGGCGCCCGTGGTGCCTGTCATGTTCTGGATCACGTTCGTCGCCGGCTTGGCGGCCTTGACGCCCTGCACGTAGCCGCAGGCGAACCGGCGGATCAGCGGGATGTCCATGCCGCCGACGAAGCCCACGGTGTTCTTCTTCGAGGCGAGCCCGGCGAGCACGCCGACCAGATACGAGCCTTCGTGCTCCTTGAACACGATGGACTGGACGTTCGGCAGGTCCACCACCGAGTCGATGATCGAGAAGCGCGTGTTGGGAAATTCCGCGGCGACCTTCTCGAGGGCGGCCCGGAACGAGAAGCCGACCGCGACGATCGGGTTCTGGCCGCGCTGGGCGAAGTTCCGCAGCGCCTGCTCGCGCTGGGCGTCGTTCTGGATCTCGAAGTCGCGGTATTCGACGTTCGTCTCCTTCTTGAACTTCTCCGCGCCGGCATAGGCGGCCTCGTTGAAGGATTTGTCGAACTTGCCGCCCAAATCATAGACGACGGCCGGCGTGACGGCCTGCTGCGCGGCGGCGGCCATAGCCGACAGGGCGACGCCGGCAAGAGCCAGCGCAATGGATTTCAGACGCATGTGGAACCTCCCAAAAGACGGCGATGCAGACGGCTTGCGCGATCGAGACCCGCCGTCGCCGGGGCCTACGATGGCATGGCACATAGGCCCGCGCAAAGGGCCAACAAGGCGTCGGCCGCGCTTTGCGTGCATTTTCTGCATTGCAGGCGACTTTAAGGGCAGTTACCCCTTCCAGCATGAACTTCAGCGACGGCGAGATCGAGCGTTACGCCCGCCATCTGGTGCTGCCCGAGATCGGCGGGCCGGGCCAGGCGCTGCTGTCGGCGTCGCGCGTGCTGGTCGTCGGCGCCGGCGGGCTGGGCTCGCCCCTGATCATGTATCTGGCGGCGGCTGGCATCGGCTGCATCGGCATCGTCGACGATGACGCGGTCTCGCTGTCGAACCTCCAGCGCCAGATCGTGCATGGCACCCAGGACCTCGGCCGCCCCAAGGTGTCGAGCGCGACCGAGGCCGTCTCGCGGCTCAACCCGCATGTCATGGTCGAGCCGCACGCCCACCGGCTGGACGGCCGCAACGCCCGCGCGCTGGTCGCCAACTATGACGTGGTGGCGGATGGCTGCGACAACTTCGCCACCCGCTACATCGTGGCGGACGCCTGCCTCGCCGAGCGCAAGCCGCTGGTCACCGCCGCCCTCGGCCGCTTCGACGGCACCCTGACGACGATCCGCGCGCATGAGAAGCGCCCTGACGGAACGCAAAACCCGTCCTACCGCGACCTGTTTCCCGAAGTGCCCGCCGAAGGGTCCGTGCCCGCCTGCGCGGAGGCGGGAGTGCTCGGCGCGCTTGCCGGCATCATGGGCTCGATGATGGCGCTGGAGGTCATCCGCCAGATCACGGGCTTCGGGGAAGGGCTGGTGGGCCGGCTGCTGATGGTCGACGCGATGGGCATGCGCTTCGGCGAAGTCCGGTACTGATCTTCCGGCGCCGATCTTCCTGCGCCGAACTTCCTGCAAACGTTTGACAGCGCCTGTCGCCCGGACCGATGATCGACGCGGGATGTCCGGAGGAATGGCGATGACGGCAATCAGGCTGATGGCGGACGGGCGCCTCTCGGGCGTCGTGTCCAGACTCTTGCCCGGACACGTGTCCAGACTCTTGCCCAGCCTGTTGGCGGGGCTGGGCTTCCTCATCCTGTCGGGCCTTTCCGCGACGGCCCAGTTCGACCCGGCCAAGGCCTACAAGGAGAGCGCCGCCGTCACGGCCCGCTTCGCCGAGCCGGCGACGCGCCATGACACGCCCGCCTTTGCGCCGGGCAAGCCCGACTTCACCTCGCAGGACGAGATGATGGCGTTTCTCGAGACGCTTGCGCGGCGTTCGCCGCTGCTGAAGCTCGAGCGCGACGGCCGCAGCCAGCAGGGCCGCGAGATCCCGGTCCTCGTCTTGTCCGCCTCCCAGGCGCGGGTCGGCGACGGGGCGCGTCCGGTGGTGCTGATCATCGGCCAGCAGCATGGCAACGAGCCCGCGGGCGGCGAGGCGGCGCTGGCGCTCGCGCAGATGCTTGCCGGCGGGCCGCTGGCGGGGCTGCTCGACACGGTGGACGTGGTCATCGCGCCGCGCGCCAATCCGGACGGGGCGGCGGCGTTCGTGCGGGCGCTCGCCGACGGCATCGACGCCAACCGCGACCATACGCTGCTGCGCACGCCCGAAGCGCGCGTGCTCGCCGG
>JANOCI010000003.1:0-28790 GCA_031412095.1 Allobosea sp. | reverse complement strand
CCCCTCACCCGAACGGGTGATACTGATACAGCCACGTCTCGCTCAGCACCTTGTCGCCGATCTTGAGGAAAGCGCGCATCTCCACAGGCTCGTCGCCGCTCACCGTCAGGTCGAACTGGGCGCGCCAGTGGCCGGGGACGTCGTTGGGCACCGCTTCCGTGAAGATGTAGGAGAACGTGCCGCGCGAGGCCGAGAGCACGATCTCGGGCTTGACGCCAAAGGGCACGTCCTTCAGCGCGTCGCCCAGGAACTCGATCATGAACTTGCGCACGCCGCGAGGGCGGACCGTGCCGGGCTGGCCGCCATTGCCCATCCGGGTGGAGACGACGCGGGCGAGGGGCGGCGGGTAGGGCTCGTCCGCCATCCAGAACAGCCTGTAGCGGAAGTCGAAGCTCGCGCCGGCCTTCACCGGAGCTTCGGGCACCCACATGGCGACGATGTTGTCGTGGATCTCGTCATCGGTGGGGATTTCGATGAGCTGCACCGCGCCGCGGCCCCAGTCGCCGACAGGCTCGATCCACAGGCTAGGACGCTTTTCGTAGAAAACCCCGTCCATGTAGTTGCCGAACACCCGGTCGCGCTGCATCAGGCCGAAGCCCTTCGGGTTCTGGTCCACAAACGAGGAGGCGATGGTGCGCGGCGGGTTGTTGAGCGGCCGCCAGGCCCGCTCGCCGGCGCCCGTCCAGATGGCCAGCCCGTCGCTGTCGTGCACCTCCGGCCGCCAATCGACGGCGGTGGCCTTCTTGTTCTCCGAATACCAGTACATCGACGTGAGCGGCGCGACGCCGAAGCGCTGGATGTCCTTGCGGATGAACAGCGATGTCTCGATCTCCATCGTCACGCCCTTGCCGCGGCTCATCACGAAGCGGAACGCGCCGGAGACGCTTGCGCTGTCCAGCAGCGCGCACACCGTCACGGACGTTGCGTCCGCTGCCGGCGTCTCGAGATAGACGTGGGTGAAGTCCGGGAACTCCTCCGGTCCGGTCGGCACGGCCGGGTCGATCGCCAGGCCCCGCGCGGAGAGGCCATACTGGTAGAGTTCGCCGATGGCGCGGAAGTACGATGCGCCCAGGAAGGCCACCCAGTCGTTGCCGCGCCAGTCGAGAGGCGCGCCTTTCGGGCCGATGTGCCCGGCGCGGCTTTCCTGGAAGCGAAAGCCTGCGAATCCCGCTCCTTCCGGCAGCTCATGCGCCGGCGAGTCCTTCGGCATGTCGAAATAGCGTTCCTCATAGACGATCTCGCGCGCCGTCCGAGCTGCTCCCTGCCCCGCTTCGACCACATGCATGCGCACCGGCTTCTGGAAGAAGCGCCCGAGGTGGAAGAACGTCACGGGCCATGGGGATGGTCCCTGCGCCCAGAGCGCCAGGTCCGTCCTGTAGCGGATCTTGCCATGGGCGTCGTAATCGATGCGCTCGAGCACGTCCGGGCGCGGGCGCGGCGGCGCGCTGTAGGGCTTCGCCGCCATGTCCCTGGCCCGGTCTTTCAGCGCGTCAAAGCTGAAGGGCCGGGCGTCGCCGAGCTTCAACCCGGCCTGGGCCATGGCTTCGCTTGAAAAACCGTTGGCGGCGGCGGCGCCGAGGGCGGCGGTTCCGGCCAGCAGGGTGCGGCGATCCATCATGTGTCGGTCCGTTCAGGTGTGGTCTGACGCTGGATATCGGACTAAACCGGGCGAAAGCAAGACATCGCCAGGCCCGATGGCTCGGCTCACTTCTTCAGCTTTTCGGTCTCCGGCTTGTCCTGCCCGAGGGAGACGATGCCGCGCCGGATGGTGCGGGTGCGCGTGAAATGCTTGTGCAGGGTCTCGCCATCGCCGAAACGGATGGCGCGCGTGAGCACGGACAGGTCCTCGCTGAAGCGGCCCAGCATCTCCAGCACGGCGTCCTTGTTGTGCAGGAACACGTCGCGCCACATGGTTGGGTCGGAAGCCGCGATCCGGGTGAAGTCGCGGAAGCCGCCGGCGGAGAACTTGATGACCTCGGACTGCGTCACCGCCTCGAGGTCGTTCGCGGTGCCGACGATGTTGTAGGCGATCAGGTGGGGCAGGTGGCTGGTGATGGCGAGCACCAGATCGTGATGCTGCGGCGTCATCTCCTCTACGATCGCGCCCATGCCTTCCCAGAAATGGCGAAGCTTGGCGGCGGCGGCGGCGTTGGCGCCTTCCGGCGGGGTCAGGATGCACCACCGGTTGAGGAACAGGCTGGCGAAGCCGGCATCGGGCCCCGAATGCTCGGTGCCGGCCACGGGGTGGGCCGGGATGAAGGACACGCCCTCCGGCACATGGGGCATGACCTGCTCGATGATCGCGCCCTTGACCGAGCCGACATCCGAGAGAATCGCGCCGGGCTTCAACACGCCTGCGATGTCCTGGGCCACGCGCCCGCACATGCCCACCGGCACGCACAGGATGACGATGTCGGCATCCTTTGCGGCTTCCGCGGCGGAGGCGGTGGCGAGATCGGCAAGGTCCAGCGCCCTGACGCGGGCCGTGACCGCTTCGTCGCGGTCAGCGGCCGCGATGATCCCTGCAAGGTTCAGGTCGCGCGCGGCGCGGGCCAACGATGAGCCGATGAGGCCCATCCCGATGATGGCCAGCTTGCCGAAGAGCGGCGTCTGGCGGACAGGTGCGAAGGACTCAGCCATGCCGAGCCTGCATGAACTCTTTCAGCGCCGCCACGACCGCTTCGTTGGCCGCTTCGTCCCCGATGGTGAGCCTGAGCGCGCCGGAGAGCCCATAGGCATCCATGCGGCGCAGGATCAGCCCGCGCGAGGTGAGGAAGGCGTCGGCCTCCGGGGCGGTCCTGCCTGCCGTCGCGGGAAAGTGCACCAGCAGGAAGTTCCCGACCGACGGCGTGACCTCCAGCCCCAGGCCCGCCAACTTCGCCGCCATCCATGGCAGCCACCGCTCGTTGTGCTCTATGGCCTTGCCGACGTGGACGTCGTCGGCGATGGCGGCGGCGCCGGCGTCAAGGGCCGCGCCGTTGACGTTGAACGGGCCACGGACACGGTTCAGCGCGTCGACGACGTGCGGCGGGCCATACATCCAGCCCAGGCGAAGGTTGGCCAGCCCGTAGATCTTCGAGAACGTGCGCGTCATCACGACATTGTCGCAGGTGGCGACCAGTTCAAGCCCCGAGGCGTAGTCGTTGCGGCGGACGTATTCGGCGTAGGCCGCATCCAGCACCAGCAGCACGTGGGGCGGCAATCCGCCCTGCAGGCGCTTGACCTCGTCGAACGGAAGATAGGTGCCGGTCGGGTTGTTGGGATTGGCGAGATAGACGATCCGCGTGCGCGGGGTCACGGCCGCGAGCATCGAGTCGACATCCGCCGTCAGGTTCTTCTCGCGCACAGGCACAGGCACGCCGCCCGCAGCCTTGATGGCGATGGGATAGACCAGAAAGCCATGTTCGCTGTAGATGCCTTCGTCGCCTGGGCCGATATAGGCGCTGGTGACCAGCGACAGCAGCTCATCCGAGCCTGAACCGCAGATGAGCCGGGCCGGATCGAGGCCAAACTTCGCCCCGATGGCCTCGCGCAGCTTTGTCGCCGAGCCGTCGGGATAAAGCTCCAGCTTGTCGGCGACGGCCTTGAAGGCCGCGATGGCCTTCGGGCTGGCCCCGAGCGGGGTCTCGTTTGACGACAGCTTGACCAGCTTGACCCCATCCGGCGCAGCGCTCTTTCCGGGCATGTAGGCCTGGATGTCGAGCACGCCGGGCCTGGGTGTGGGGCGGGTGTCCTGCATGGCGGTCATCGTCAATTGTCCTTCGTAGGGCAAATCTTCAGCAGAGCATGTCTTCAGCGGCGTGGCGATGGTGCGGAGAAGCGGGCGGCGTGGCTTCCGATCTCCATGAGTTCGGCGCCGCCGAGCGCATCCCTCAACTGGCCGGGACCGGTCTCCCCATCCGCCGCGACCAGGAGCGACAGGCCGGATTCATCGGCTGCGCTGGCCGTGACCTCGGCAAGGGCCGAGGCCAGCTGCGCCGTCATGTGGGATGTCCACCGTTCGACGCGCGCGACGTACAGCACAACCTCGCGGACTGCGGCATCCGCCAGCGGCTTGGCGATCACATAGACAGGAGTGCCGGCAGGATGGTCAGGCCGTTCGATGAACGGCAGCCGCGCGATGATCTTGGGTGTGTGCGGGCCGACGAGCGCACGCCACCAGGCGCCCGCGCTTGCGCCCTGGTCGATCCGGAAGATGCCGAGATCGCCGGCGGACCCCGCTACGGCGCCGATCACGGCCTTTGCGTCGTCATGGGGCAGGTAAGGCGCCGTGAAGCCGAAATGGAAGCGTGCTGAGTCGCGCATCGGCCCGTCCCCGCCTGAAATGTCGGCATGGACGCGGTAACTGGCCTGAACCCAGGTGAACGTGGCGATGATGACGCGCCAGATGCCTTCGGCGGTGTCGAGGGGCAGAAGGCCCTTGTGGCGAAGCGCAAGCCTGCGCATCATCTCGGCCTCGCGCCCCGGCCGGAAGGCGGAACCGGACACCTGCGTCTTCTTGACCTCGATCAGCCGCTCGATCACCTGTCCCCGCTCCATCAGGAGGTCGTGCATGGCGGTGTCGATGCGGTCGATCTCGGTGCGCAGGTCGGCGAGGGAAATGGGCGGCGGCGAGGACATCAAGTGGCCTGAAAATGAGGGTCGCGCGATCTCTAGAGCAAGTCGCCTGAAAACGGAATTCTGTTTTGGGAAATGCAGGCGGCGCCGGCGCCATTGACACCGCGCCGCGCTGAAGCCAATCGTAGCGTCCGCTTAAAAGAACGACATGGCCGCAACAAAAAACCAGACGGATAAAACGGAAGGGATGCCGCGCGCGGCGCTGGCCGACCCGGTGCGCGAGGCCAACGAGCCGTCCAGGGGCAACTTGGCGCTGTTCGGGCCGAAGCGGCCGCTCGCCATGGATTGCGGCGTCACGCTGGAGCGCTGGCAGATCGCCTATCAGACCTATGGCGAATTGAATGCGGAGCGCTCGAACGCGGTGCTTGTCTGCCATGCGCTGACCGGCGACCAGCACGTCGCGAACGTCAATCCGGTGACTGGCAAGTCCGGATGGTGGGAGGTTCTGATCGGGCCGGGTCGCCCCATCGACACGAACCGTCATTTCGTGGTCTGCGCCAACGTGATCGGCGGCTGCCTTGGCTCCAGCGGCCCGGCGACGACCAATCCGTCGACGGGCAGGCCCTATGGCCTCGATTTCCCGTTGGTGACCGTCCGCGACATGGTGCGGGCGCAGGCGCTCCTGATGGACCATCTCGGCATCGCGAGCCTCTTTGCGGTGATCGGCGGCTCGATGGGCGGCATGCAGGTGCTGCAATGGGCGTCGTCCTATCCGGAGCGGGTCTTCGCCGCGGTTCCGCTGGCGACGGGCGCCCGCCATTCCGCCCAGAACATCGCCTTCCACGAAGTGGGCCGCCAAGCCGTCATGGCCGATCCCGCCTGGCGCGGCGGCCGTTACCTCGAGGAGGGCGCGCGTCCTTCCAAAGGCCTGTCCGTGGCGCGTATGGGCGCGCACATCACGTATCTGTCCGAGGCGGCGCTGCACCGCAAATTCGGCCGCAACCTGCAGGACCGCGACGCGCGCACATTCTCGTTCGATGCGGATTTCCAGGTCGAGAGCTATCTCAGGCATCAGGGCGTCAGCTTCGTCGAGCGCTTCGACGCCAACTCGTATCTCTACCTGACCCGCGCCATGGACTATTTCGACCTCGCCGCCGACCATGGCGGCGTCCTGGCTCATGCCTTCACCGGCTCGCGCACGCGCTTCTGCGTAGCCTCGTTCACGTCGGACTGGCTCTTTCCCACCAGGGATTCGCGCGCCATCGTCCATGCCCTGAACGCCTCCGGCGCCTCGGTGTCGTTCGTCGAGCTCGAAAGCGACAAGGGCCACGACGCGTTCCTGCTCGACGAGCCGCAATTGTTCGCCACCTTGCGCGGCTTCATCGGCGCTGCGGCGCGGGCGCGCGGCCTGGCATGAGGCACCATGCAATGAGTCCAGGCGCATGAGCGACGTCCGCATCGACCTTTCGCTGATCGCCGACATGGTCGAGCCGGGAAGCCGTGTGCTCGACGTCGGCTGCGGCGACGGCGAATTGCTGTCGCTCCTGGCGTCGCGCCGCAACGTCGACGCGCGCGGCATCGAAATCTCCCGCGAAGGCGTCGCCGGCTGCGTGGCGCGGGGGCTGTCAGTCATCCAGGGCGACGCCGACACCGATCTGGGCGACTATCCCGACGATGCGTTCGACTATGTCATCCTGTCGCAGACCATCCAGGCCACGCGCGCGCCGCGCCTGGTGCTGGAGAACATGCTCAGGATTGGCCGCAGGGCCATCGTCTCGTTCCCCAATTTCGGGCATTGGAGCATCCGGGCGCAGATCGGCTTCAAGGGCCAGATGCCGGTGACGGGCAATCTGCCGGATACCTGGTACAACACGCCCAACATTCACTTTTGCACCATCCGCGACTTCGTGAGGCTGTGCGACGACATCGGCGCGGTGAAGGAGCGCGCGGTGGCGCTCAACGCCGCGGGCGGCGACATCGGCGTCAAGGCGCCTTGGTGGTTCTGGAACCTTTTCGGCCAGCAGGCCGTGTTCCTGCTGCGCAGAAACAGCCGGCACATGGAGGCCCGGCATCCGGAGGGTCAGTACAAGGGCTGAAGCTGCGGCAGGGGCAGCCTGATCGGGCCGAAGCTTACGCGCCCGCCCCTCAGGTCGATGGCCGGCAGCGGCTTCAACCCGTCGGGGCTGGCCGGCTGCGCCCGGCCCGACAAAGCGCTGGCAAGATCCATGGCGCCGCCCCGGAGCCTTATGCCGGCGAACTGGTCGACATTCGCCACCGAGGGCTCGATGCGGCCGCTGAGCCTGCGCTCGTCGTCGAGCGCGAGCTGTCCTTTCGCCTCGATCTGCTTGATGCCCTTCCTGAGGGCTACGCGTGTCAGGTCCAGCGTGCCGCCCGCGAGGCGCCAGGCTTCGATCGTCGTCGACGTGACGCCGTTGCCGAGCAGGTCCATGCGCGTGCCCGTGATCTGAATGTCGACGTCGGAGGGGTTCGCATCGCCCAGCAGCGCGTCCAGATTGCCGGATGCGAGCTGCCTCATGCTGACCGAAAGGTCATTCGCCATCTCAGCGGCGGGCCGGCTGGCGCTGCGCCGCATATGGGTTTCAAGCGCCGCCGCGGACAACGTGGTGGTCAACGCCCCGCCCGAGACCGTCATCACCGGCTTCCTGACATCGAGCGAAAGCCGTTCGATCCGGCCGCCCTGCAGCCGCTGGCTGGCCTCGGCCGACTCCCAGCGCGCCTCCACGTTGCTGCCGTCGGCCAGCTTCGCGCGCAACGGGCCGTCGGCCTGCACGATCAGGTGCGATGGGGTGTGGGGCTGCCCGATGGCGACGATCGGGCCGGTCGACAGATTGACGATGCCGGCGGCCGATGTCCGGGCGAGCGTGACGTCCTGGCAACGGACCACGAGCCGGAAAGGATAACCGCTGATTTTGCGGCCGGAGCAGTTCCAGGCGTCGCCGCGCTGCGCGGCCTCGGCGATCGCCGCGTCGATGCGATCGTTGACGACGCCGCGCGCCGCAAACCAGAATGCGCTCCACCCGGCGACGACCAGCGCCACCAGCGCCATCGGCAGATAAAGTCCGAGACGGCCATGGCGCCGCCCGCTGGCTTGTGGGCGCTGGGCCGGATCCGGGCCGCCTGCGCGTGAGGGCTTGTCGTTCATTTGCCGCTTTGCCTGCTTGCCACCATCGAAGCCTCTTGATAGCGCCCCATCCCAGCGAGCGCGAGCCAAATCCAGGATGGATCAAGTCCATGTCGACATCGTCATCCCCCACCGTTCACGCTGCAGGGCAGGATTTGTGGGTCTTCGGCTACGGCTCCCTGATGTGGCGTCCGGGTTTTCCGTTCGAAGACCGACATGTCACCACTCTGGCTGGCTTTCACCGGTCCTTGTGCGTGTACTCGCATGTGCATCGCGGGACATCCGAGGCGCCAGGGCTGGTTTTCGGGCTGGATCGTGGAGGCTCGTGCAAGGGCCTTGCCTACAGGGTGGCTCCGGCCCATGCCGCCAAGACAGTCGACTACCTGCGCGAGCGCGAGCAAGTGACCTCGGTCTATGTCGAGAAGATCATCCCGGTGACGCTGGGCGACGGGAGCCGCAAACTGGCGCTGACCTACATTATCGACAAGGGCCATTCCCAATATGCGGGTCGGCTCGACCGTGCCGAACTGGTGCGCTTCGTCACGCAGGGGCGAGGCATCTCGGGCGACAACCCGGATTATGTCCTCAACACGCATGCCCAGCTTCACGAACTGGGCATCGACGATCCGACCCTCACATGGCTGGCGCGACAGCTTCAGGGACGCGGCTGAAGGCCGCCCCGATCAGTGGACAGGCGTCAGGTCCGCCACGGCTTTCCGGCGGTCGTCGGGCGTCGACGCGATCAGATGGACGTGAATCTCGCAGGCTCCCGCCGCCACGACCTCGTCACGCCAGCGCGTGACGGCCGCCTCGACGCCCCAAGGGCCAGCGTCCCGGACGCTGACGATGTTGCGGCGGCTGTCGACGGCGATGAGCACGCTGTCCGCAAAGGACAACGCATCGCTGTCGAACGCCTTGAAGGACGAGGCGACGTAGCGCCGCCCTGACCGGCCCCGCCAGGCCGTGAAGCGGCTCGTGTGGCAATTCGCCAGAGAGCGCAAGGGCAGCTCCTGAGGCTGGCCCGTCGATTCGAATTGAAATGCCGCCTGATCGGCTTCCCGGAATGCTAAATTTCCCATGTTCGTTCTCCGTTCTTGGAACATAAAGAGAACAATTACGAATCGAAGTCAAGGGCAATCGCCTGGCCGCATCGATACGGCGCTCCGGCCGCTTGCCAGCCTCTCGCCGCCGTTGAATTTTCAGGATTTCCAATCCCTCCGGGCTGTTCTACTGCGTCTTGTCGCGTGCGGCGTCGCGCGCCTCACCGGCCCGGGAGCCTGCCCGCCATGTCCGCTGTTGATTTCGCGCGCTTCGTCAACGACCTGGCCAGCCGTTCGGGCGACGCCATCCTGCCCTTCTTCCGCACTGCGATGCTGACCCACAACAAGGCCGGCGACGGCAGTTTCGATCCAGTCACCGAGGGCGACCGGGCGGGCGAGATCGTGATGCGACGGATGATCAAGGAGACATTTCCCGCCCATGGCATCGTGGGCGAGGAATTCGGCTCCGAGAACCCCGACGCGGAATTCGTCTGGGTGCTGGATCCCATCGACGGCACGCGCGCCTTCGTCTCCGGCCTTCCTGTCTGGGGCACGCTGATCGGGCTGATGCGGGGCGGAAAGCCTGCCTACGGCATGATGCACCAGCCGTTCACGCGCGAACGCTTCGCAGGCGACGGGTTGTCCGCGCGCTATGCAGGCCCTGACGGCGAACGGGCCCTGAGGACCCGCGCCTGCGCCGAGCTTTCCGCCGCGACCGTGATGACGACGTCGCCCCGCTCGTTCACGCCAGTCGAGCGCAAGCGGTTCGAGGCCGTCGAGAAGACGGCGAAGCTGACGCGCTTCGGGTGCGATTGCTATGCCTACTGCATGCTCGCCGCGGGCCATGTGGACCTCGTGATCGAGGCGGGGCTGCAGCCTTACGACATCGTGGCGCTGATTCCGATCATCGAAGGCGCCGGCGGCCTCGTCACCGCATGGGATGGCGGACCGGCTGCGGCAGGCGGCAGGATCGTGGCGTCAGGTGACCGGCGCATTCACGAGGCCGCGCTCGCCATCCTCGGAAAGTGACCGTGCGGGCATGGCCCCGCTGCCCTGCGTGCCCACCTCGCCCGGCACGAAGGCGTCGAAAGCCGCCCAGAAGCTCGCCCTCACCTCATCCGTCTCATGAAGGATTTCATGCCGTGACGTAGGAAGGATCACCGCCAATCCGGTCTTGAGCCGGGCCGCGAAGCGTTCGATCACAGGGGTAGAGACGATCGGGTCAAGGCCGGCCGCGATCACCAGCGTGGGCACCCTTATGTCGAGCGGCACATCCGGGTGCGACATCCTGTTCATGAAGCGGAAGGCCTCGTGCACCCAGCGTATCGTCGGATCGCCGATGGACAGTTCGGGGCGCAGCGCCGACAGATCGGCGTTGCGGGCATAGCGGGCGGGATCCCCCGTCAGGCGGTTCCCCGCGAACGGGCGCGTCGCCAGCGGGGTCTCGCCGCCCGCCGGGATGAAGGACGAGCCCAGCAGGAGGCCGTTGAGCACCAGCGCGGTCGATCTCGCAAGGGTCGGCCGCTTGACCAGCGACAAGGACAGCATCGGCGCCAGGGCGACAAGCCTGCTGACAGGCAGCCGGCCATGCCGCGCGGCATCAAGGCAGATCGCCGCGCCCATGGAATGAGCCAGGATGAACCAGGGCTTCGGCAGCCTGGCCATGACCTCGGAGAACATGGCTTCAAGATCGAGATGGTAATCATCGAAGCGGCGGACATGGCCTTTGCGCGGGTTCCGCAGGAGGCGGTCCGAACCGCCCTGGCCGCGCCAGTCGAACGTCGCGACGTGAAATCCGCGCCGCCTCAAGTCCTGGACTGTTTCGCTGTAGCGCTCGATGAACTCCGCGCGCCCCTGCACGATCAGCACGCTGCCTTTGGGTTGCCTTCGCGAGGTCGGCCGCCAGCGCGCGGTCCGGATCGCCGCGCCATCGCGCGCGGTCACGGACAGGACCTGCGCCTGTGCTGGAACAGGATAGCCGTCGATGCCGAAAAGGTCGGTCAAGGCCATGGCCGCAGCGCGCCTGTGTTGAAGACGATGGCGAAAACATAGCGCCGAAAACTTTATGGCCTGTGATCGGGGCTCTTGAAAAGCCGGAATCGTGCGCCCACCTCATGGTTGCCGCGGGCCAGTCCAGGCCGCGGCGGAACCCGAAACCGGCTCGTGCCCACAAGGGGCGAGCCCGACCATGCAGCTTCAAAGGAGTGCATCATGCGTAGTTTTGACCTTTCTCCGCTTTATCGTTCGACCATCGGCTTCGACCGCCTGTTCTCGATGCTTGACCAGGCTACCGTGGCCGACAACAATCCGACCTATCCGCCCTACAACATCGAGCGCAACGATGAGAACGCCTACCGCATCAGCATCGCGGTCGCCGGTTTCAGCGATGCCGACCTCTCGCTCGAGGTGAAGGAGAATCTGCTCACCGTGCGCGGCGAGAAGAAGCAGGCTGAAGGCCAGGCTCGCCCCAACGTGCTTCATCAGGGCATCGCGTCGCGCGGCTTCGAGCGCCGTTTCCAGCTTGCGGACCATGTCCAGGTGACGGGCGCCGGACTGGAGCACGGCCTGCTTCACGTCGACCTTGTCCGTGAAGTGCCGGAGGCCAAGAAGCCCCGCACGATCCCGATCGGCAAAGGCGCGCCTGCGACGATGATCGAGGCGCGGGCCGATGAGGCGCAGCCGTCGCAGATGGCGGTCGAGGCCCAAGGCTTGCAGAAGGGCGTCCGCAAGGCGGCTTGAACCGACACGCGACGGAATGAGGTGCGGCCAGCGATGGCCGCACTTTTTGTGTGTGGGCAGATCTGCGGATGGCCTTACAGGCGCAACCTCAGAACAGGGGAGCCACCGGCACATCCGGCGTGGGAGGCAGCGCCGGGCGGCGGGAAGCGTCGTCGAGCGGCGCGGGGGCGACCGGCGACGCGCCCGGAGCGGGGGCTGAAGGCGCTCCTGCACTGCCTGAGGCGGATGGCGAAGAACCCCGCGCCAATGGTGGCTGGCGGTCGGCCTCCTGCGGAACGCGGACCTGCGACGGGTCGACGACGCGTGGCTCACGGATCAGCGGCGGTGCAGGCGACATGCTGCGCGGCGCGGCGGTCGGCGCGTCAGGGCGCTGGGAAGGTGGCCGCGCCGCCGTGCGGGGCTCGGGCTTCGGCCTCGGCTGGCTTGCCTCAGGCCTGCGCGGCGGAAGGGGGGTTGCCCGCGGCGGTTCGCTTTCGCGGGGCAGGCGGGCGAAACGCTGGCTATGCCGGGGTGCGGGCTGCAGGGTGTCCGCGTCGATGATCCGTCCATTGAACGAATCGACATAGACCCGAACGATAGCGCCGCTTCGGTCGATCCCGTCGACCGTGTAGATGTGGCCGGCAAATCGCGGCTGACCGACGCGCGTGAAGCGATGATCGTCCATCAGGATGTTGACGATCTCCCTCGGCGGCAGAGGCGAGGCCCGCATCGGCGCCAGATATCGCGGGGCTGAATATCTTGGAGCAAAATATATTGGCGCGTGCAGGGGTCCGTAAGGCGCATCGTATGACGGCCCGAAATGATAGTAGACCTGCGCAAGCGCTGGCGACGGCGCGCTCATGGCAACCGCAGCCGACGCAGCGACGCCGCACAGGATGGTCCGGCAAACCTTGTCCATGGAAGCTTTGACCCCGATAGCCTGTTGAAATCGCGTCGTGCCGATTTGTCGGCCACGATTACGGCACAGGTGCGGCGGGGACCAGCGCCGCCTGGCCTTGTCGACGACGTCCGCGTCAGCTGGAGCCGGATTGGAGGCGGGCAGCGAGGGCGATCAGCCCGTCGACGTCCTCGGGGCGCGTCGCGAAGGAGCAGACCATGCGGTGGATGCTTTCGTCAGCGCTCATCGCGTCGCCAGGAGCGAGCGCCGCGCCGGTCCAGCCGTAGAACACGGCGCCATGCTGCCGGAGCCGCTCCGCCAACCCTGACGGCATGATCGCGAACACGGCGTTCGCCTCGCAGGGCCAGCCAAGCCTGACGCCCGGGATGCCAGCCAAGCCGGCGCTGAGCCTCGACGACATCGCATTGGCATGGCGCGCCAGATCGAGCCAATGTCCATCGTCCAGCAACGCCTCGAACTGCGCGGCGGCGAACCGCGCCTTGGACATCGTGTGCCCGCCGCGCTTGCGTCGCCAGGGCATCTCGGCGGCCATCGCAAGATCGAAGAAGACCACCGCTTCCGCGGCCCATGCTCCATTCTTGGTGGCGCCGAAGCTGAGGACGTCCACGCCGGCCTTCCAGGTGATCTGGGCCGGCGTGCAGCCGAGCGACGCCACTGCGTTGGCGAAACGGGCCCCGTCCATGTGCAGCGCCAGCCCGCGCGGACGGCTTGCGGCGGACAGCGCCGCAACTTCCTCGGGGGCATAGACAAGCCCGCTCTCCGTCGTTTGGGAAATGGAGATGCACTGCGGCTGGACCTGCTTGATCGCGCCCGCCGGCATTCGCTCCAGCCGTGCCGCCACCGCCTCCGGCGTCAGCTTGCCGCCGTAGCCGGGAAGCCCGACGAGCTTCGCCCCATCCGTGAAGAACTCGGGCGCGCCGCATTCGTCGTCGGAGATATGGCTTTCCTCGTGAGTGAGGACTGCACCCCAGGGCCGCGTCACGCAGGCCAGCGCCAGGGCGTTCGCGGCGGTGCCGGTGGCCACGAGCGAGACGGCGACGTCCCGCTCGAACAAGACGGACAGCGCCACTTCGACGCGGCGGGTCCAGGCGTCGTTGCCATAGGCGAGCGCAGCGCCGGCATTTGCCTCTGCGATTGCGGCCATCACCTTCGGGCTCGCCCCGACGGCGTTGTCGCTGGCGAAATTGAGCGATGCTGTCATCCCGCTGCATAGACCGCCTTGCGGCCGTCCAGCAAGCGGTTGAGCGTCAATGCTGCCGCCAAGGAGGCGCCGAGGTCACGCATGCACAGCGCAGGCCTCCCGCATGGTTGTTTTATGTCGCGCCACAGGTGGACTGCGACTTAAAAGATCGCACAGGGCCAAAAGTGCTACTTGCGCGTCAGGGAACGATCTGGCATGTTCCGGGCGTGATAGGACAGCATCACTGTCGTAATATGAGCGATGCCGCTGATCGAGATGGAGTTGGATGATGACGCGCGCCGTCAACGCCACATCGAAATCGACCACGAAACGCACCGGCCGAAACACGGCCCGTGCGGACGGGCGCATCACGGCCTGAGATCAGGCCGAGGTCAGCGCCCGCGGGAGACGCGAGGCGCATGGACCAGCCAAAGCCCTCCCCGGAACCGACCACGCCAGAGCCCTTGAAAAAGGATTCAACGGCGCGGTGTGAACTGTGCAATTTGACAAAGCGTACACGGGCGACCGGCGTACCTGCGGTGGAGGGTTTGCGATGATCGAGATCGGCAGGACGACGGACGCTCCAGCGCATTCCCATGCAGCCGGCGACGATGCACGCTACATGCTCGTCAACCCGGACATGCCTCTGAAGCAGGGGCTCTATGACCCGGCTTTCGAGAAGGATTCCTGCGGGGTCGGCTTCATCGCGAACATGAGGAATGTCCGGTCGCACGCCATCGTGCAGCAGGGCCTTCAGATTCTGCACAATCTCGATCATCGCGGCGCCGTCGGCGCGGACCCGAAGCTGGGCGACGGCTGCGGAATCCTGGTGCAGATTCCGCATCGGTTCTTCTCCGAGGAATGCGCTGCGCTCGGCATCACGCTGCCGGAGCCCGGCCACTACGCCATCGGGCACTTCTTCCTGCCGCGCGATCCGGAGATCAGGGCGCTTTGCGAAAGCGTCATCGCGCAGACGGTGACCGAGGAAGGCCAGGTCTTCCTGGGCTGGAGGCCCGTGCCGGTCGACAACTCCGATCTTGGCGAGGCCGTGCTCGCCACCGAGCCCGTTCAGATGCAGCTCATCATCGGCCGCGGCGAAGGCATCGAAGACGAGGCGGAGTTCGAGAGGCGGCTTTTCGTGCTGCGCAAATCGGTGTCCAACAAGATCTACAAGCGGCAGGACCGCGCTACCGCGCAGTATTATCCCGTGTCGCTGTCGTGCCGCACCATTGTCTACAAGGGCATGGTGCTGGTGAGCCAGCTCGGCACATACTACCGCGACCTGACCGATCCGCGGTTCGAATCGGCGCTGGCGCTGGTGCATCAGCGTTTCGCCACCAACACCTTCCCGAGCTGGCGTCTGGCGCATCCCTACCGGATGGTGGCGCACAACGGCGAGATCAACACCTTGCGCGGCAACGTCAACTGGATGGCGGCGCGGCAAGCGACTGTGGATTCGCCGCTGTTCGGCAACGACATCTCGAAGCTCTGGCCGATCTCATACGAAGGCCAGTCCGACACGGCCTGCTTCGACAACGCGCTCGAATTCCTGGTGAGGGGCGGCTACAGCCTCGCCCATGCCATGATGATGCTGGTGCCCGAAGCCTGGGCCGGAAACCCGCTGATGAGCGAGGAGCGGCGCGCGTTCTACGAGTATCACGCCGCCCTGATGGAGCCCTGGGACGGACCGGCCGCAATCGCTTTCACCGACGGCCTGCAGATCGGCGCGACGCTGGACCGCAACGGCCTGAGGCCCGCACGGTTCCTGGAGACTGACGACGGGCTCGTGGTGCTGGCTTCCGAAATGGGCGTGCTGCCGATCCCGGAAGAGAAGATCATCCGCAAGTGGCGGCTGCAGCCTGGCAAGATGCTGCTGATCGACCTCACCGAAGGCCGCATCATCTCGGACGACGAGATGAAGGCTTCGCTGGCGAGCGCCAACCCTTACAAGGAGTGGATCAAGCGCACGCAGATCGTGATCGAGGATCTGCCGCCCGTCGAGCCGCGCGCCTCCCGCACCGACGTGGCGTTGCTCGATAAGCAGCAGGCCTTCGGATACACGCAGGAGGACCTCAAGATCCTGATGGCGCCGATGGCCATCACCGGACAGGAGGCGGTCGGCTCGATGGGGACGGACACGCCGATCTCCGCCCTGTCGAACAAGTCCAAGCTGCTCTACACGTACTTCAAGCAGAACTTCGCCCAGGTCACCAATCCGCCGATCGATCCGATCCGCGAAGAGCTGGTGATGAGCCTGCTCTCGTTCATCGGGCCGCGGCCGAACATCCTCGACCTGACCGGCGCTTCCAAGCGCAAGCGGCTCGAAGTGCGCCAGCCGATCCTGACCAACGAAGACCTCGAGAAGATCCGCTGCATCGGCCATTACGAAGACCGCTTCGACGCCAAAACGCTCGACACCACCTATCCCTCGCGCGAAGGCGCGCCGGGAATGGAGGGGGCGCTCGAGCGCCTATGCGAGCGGGCCGAGGCGGCCGTGCATGGCAGCTACAACATCATCGTCCTGTCTGACCGCATGGTCGGTCCTGACCGGATCCCGATCCCTGCGCTGCTGGCGACGGCGGCCGTCCATCATCACCTGATCAGGAAGGGCTTGCGGACATCCGTGGGGCTGGTCGTCGAATCTGGCGAGCCGCGCGAGATCCACCACTTCTGCTGTCTTGCCGGCTATGGAGCGGAAGCGATCAATCCTTACCTCGCCTTCGAGACCTTGCTCGAAGCACATGAGCGCGGCGAGTTCCCCAGGGAAGTCGACGCCGACGAGGTCGTGAAGCGCTTCATCAAGTCGATCGGCAAGGGCGTCCTGAAGGTGATGTCCAAGATGGGCATCTCGACGTATCAATCCTACTGCGGCGCGCAGATCTTCGATGCCGTCGGCCTCAACTCCGACGTGGTCAGGAGCTACTTCACTGGCACGTCGACCATGATCGAGGGCGTCGGCCTTCCGGAGATCGCGCAGGAGACGGCCAGCCGGCACGCAGAGGCGTTCGGCGCATCGCCCGTGCTGCTGCATTCGCTCGATGTCGGAGGCGAATATGCCTACCGGCTGCGCGGCGAGGATCACGCCTGGACGCCGGACAACGTCGCCACCCTGCAGCACGCAGTCCGCATGAACGCCGACGGCAAGTATCGCGAGTTCGCAAGGATGGTGAACGAGCAGGCCGAGCGACTGACCACGATCCGCGGCCTGTTCCACATCAAGACCGCCGCTGAGCGCGGATTGGCGCCGGTCGCTCTGGCGGATGTGGAGCCGGCGAAGGACATCGTCAAGCGCTTCGCCACCGGGGCCATGTCATATGGCTCGATCTCGAAGGAGGCGCACGAGACGCTGGCGGTGGCGATGAATTCCATCGGGGCCAAATCCAACACGGGTGAGGGCGGCGAGGAGGCCGAGCGCTTCCGCGTCATGCCGAACGGCAAATCCAAGCGGTCCGCCATCAAGCAGGTGGCGTCGGGCCGCTTCGGCGTGACCACGGAATACCTCGTCAACGCGGACGTGATGCAGATCAAGGTCGCGCAGGGCGCCAAGCCGGGCGAAGGCGGGCAATTGCCCGGCCACAAGGTCGACGCCAAGATCGCCAAGGTGCGGCATTCGACGCCCGGCGTCGGGCTGATCTCGCCGCCGCCGCACCATGACATCTATTCGATCGAGGATCTCGCACAGCTCATCTTCGACCTCAAGAACGTCAACCCGAAGGCGGATGTCTCCGTCAAGCTGGTGTCGGAAGTCGGGGTCGGGACGGTTGCCGCGGGCGTCGCCAAGGCGCGCGCCGACCACATCACCATCTCGGGCTTCGAAGGCGGCACGGGCGCATCCCCGCTGACATCGCTGAAGCACGCCGGCAGCCCGTGGGAGATGGGGCTGGCCGAGACGCACCAGACGCTTGTGCTCAACAAGCTGCGCGGACGCATCGCGCTGCAGGTTGACGGCGGCCTCAAGACTGGCCGCGACGTCGTGATCGGCGCGTTGCTCGGAGCCGACGAGTTCGGGTTCTCGACCGCGCCGCTGATTGCCGCCGGCTGCATCATGATGCGCAAGTGCCACCTCAACACGTGCCCGGTGGGCGTGGCGACCCAGGACCCGGTGCTGAGGAAGCGCTTCAAGGGCCTGCCCGAGCACATCGTCAACTATTTCTTCTTCGTGGCCGAAGAGGTCCGCGAGATGATGGCCGAGCTCGGCGTCATGCGCTTCGACGAACTGATCGGGCGTTCGGACCTGCTCGACAAGAACCGCGCCATCACGCACTGGAAGGCGAAGGGGCTGGACTTCAGCCGCATGTTCCACAAGCCGGACATGGGCGACGACGTGGCCATCCGCCATGTCGACCGCCAAGTCCACCCGATCGACGACGTTCTCGACCGCAAGCTGCTGGCCGCTGCGGACCAGGCCATCAACAACCAGAGTCCGGTCGTGATCGAGGCTCCGATCAGCAACACCGACCGGACCACGGGCGCCATGCTGTCGGGCCGCATCGCCGAGCTTTACGGGCATGACGGGCTGGCGGACGACACGATCACCGTCAAGCTCAGGGGAACGGCCGGGCAGTCCTTCGGGGCTTGGGTGGCCGCCGGGGTGACGCTCGAACTGACCGGCCAGGCCAACGACTATGTCGGGAAGGGCCTGTCGGGCGGCAAGCTGATCATCAAGCCCGATCCGCGCTCCGGCGCGGTGCCTGAGCACTCGATCATCATCGGCAACACGGCGCTGTACGGCGCGATCTCAGGCGAGTGCTACTTCCGCGGCGTGGCGGGCGAGCGTTTCGCCGTGCGCAACTCCGGCGCCATCGCGGTGGTGGAAGGCGCGGGCGACCACGGCTGCGAATACATGACGGGCGGCATCGTCGTGGTGCTTGGCCAGACCGGACGCAACTTCGCGGCCGGCATGTCGGGCGGCGTCGCCTATGTGCTGGACGAGGCCGGCGATTTCCGCAAGCGCTGCAACCTGTCCATGGTCGATCTGGAACCGGTGCCGGAAGAGGAAGAGCTGATGGACCGGCTGCACCACCATGGCGGCGACCTTGAGCACAAGGGCCGCGTGGATGTGCAAGGCGACATGTCCAAGCATGACGAGGAGCGGCTGATGCAGCTCATCGCCAACCACCGTGACTACACCGGCTCGGAACGCGCCCGGACGATCCTCGACAACTGGGCCGACCACCGCGCCAGGTTCGTCAAGATCATGCCGGTGGAATACAAGCGGGCTCTGCGCGAGATGGAAGCGGCGCGGACGATGCAGGCGGCGGAGTGACGTAATGGCAGCTCTCATGGGTGCCTTGGTGCGCCGGTTCTACACCGAGATATGGAATCAGCGCAGCGAGGCGGTAGCGCGGGAAATCCTGCATCGGGACTTTCAGTTTCGAGGCTCCCTCGATGCTGTCCGCACCGGCCCGGACGGATTCATCGACTACATGCACATGGTCCATGACGCGCTCGCCGACTATACCTGCGACTTGGTCGAACTCGTCGAAACTGAGGATCGCGCTGTCGGCAAGCTTGAGTTTCATGGCGTGCATCGTGCTCCGTTTTTTGGAGTCCCCGCGACTGGCAAGTTGATCCGCTGGGCCGGCGCAGCCTTCTTCACCCGACGCGACGGACAGATCGGGGCCCTGTGGGTTCTCGGCGACATCGATGCAGTCAAAAAGCAATTAGGCGTCTCTGGCACGACGTCTTTCGAGAGTTGAGGTAATCGAACGTGGGCAAGGTTACAGGTTTTCTCGAGTTCGACCGGCAGGAGCAGAAGTATCAGCTCGCCGGCGACCGCGTGCGGCATTTCCGCGAGTTCACGCTGCCGCTGGAGGACAAGGACCTGCAGAAGCAGGCCGCCCGCTGCATGGACTGCGGCATCCCCTATTGCCATGGTCCGACCGGCTGTCCGGTGATGAACCAGATCCCGGATTGGAACGACCTGGTCTATTCAGGCCGCTGGGAGGAGGCCGCGCGCGACCTGCACTCCACGAACAACTTCCCCGAGTTCACCGGCCGCATCTGCCCCGCGCCGTGCGAGGAAGCCTGCACGCTCAACCTCGAGAACGCGCCTGTCACCATCAAGACGATCGAGCAGGCCATTGCCGACAAGGCGTGGGAGAATGGCTGGATCAGGCCGCAGATCCCTTCGGCCATGAGCGGCAAGCGCATCGCCATCATCGGGTCCGGCCCGGCTGGCATGGCCGCCGCGCAGCAGCTCGCCCGCGTCGGCCATGACGTTCACGTGTTCGAGCGCGAGGCGAAGGCCGGCGGCCTGCTGCGCTATGGCATTCCCGACTTCAAGATGGAGAAGCATCATATCGACCGGCGCACCGCGCAGATGGGCGCCGAGGGGGTGACGTTCCACTATGGCGTCAACATCGGCGTGACCATGCCGTTCTCGGACCTGACCCGTGATTTCGACGCCGTGCTCATGGCGGGCGGGGCGGAGTGGCCGCGCGACCCCGAACTGCCGGGCTCGGAAATGGCGGGCGTGCATTTCGCCATGCCGTTCCTGACCCAGTCCAACAGGCGCGTCGGGCAAGAGGACATTTCCGGCGAGGCTCCGGTCACGGCCTCGAGCAAGCATGTCGTGGTGATCGGCGGCGGCGACACGGCCTCCGACTGCGTGGGGACGTCATTCCGCCAGGGCGCGCTGCAAGTGACGCAGCTCGACATCCGCCCCAAGCCGCCGCAGATCGAGGACAAATTGACCGTCTGGCCCTATTGGCCGACGAAGATGCGGACCTCGTCTTCGCAGGCGGAGGGCGCGGAACGCGAGTTCCAGGCCGCGACGTTGCGGATCGAGGGCAAGAACGGCAAGGCCACCGGCGTGGTCTGCGCGCGCGTGGACGACCAGCGGCAGCCCATTCCCGGCACCGAATTCGTCATAAAGGCTGATCTGGTGTTCCTCGCGATCGGCTTCGCCGGCTCGGTGCTCGACGGCATGATCACGCAGGCAGGCGTCAAGACGGACCGTCGCCGCAACGTCGTCGCTGATGACCAGAGCTATCTGACGTCGTCGGAGAAGGTGTTCGTGGCGGGCGACATGCGCAGGGGCCAGTCGCTCGTGGTCTGGGCGATCCGTGAAGGCCGCCAGGCCGCGCGGTCCATCGATGAATTCCTGATGGGCGCCTCGACGCTGCCGCGCTGAGCCGACGACCCGGCGCGGCCGGCCGGTCCGGCGTGGAGTGCCGCGCGCTGCGGGGCAGGCCTATTGCTGCCGAGGCCACCGGAAATCGTCCGCCCTGCCTGCCGCGGGCGTCGGCACACGGCCATCGGCAAAGACCCGGTCGAGCTCCGGCGCAGACAGCGCCGCGCCCTTCGCTGCGGCCAGGGGCAGCAAGGCCCCTCCGCTTGACAGGGCGGGGCCGGTCAGCGGCAGGACCGGACCTGCGATCGGCTTGACCTTGATGACGGGGATGGCGACGGGTTCGAGGCCTGTTCCGAGGCGCGCCATCTGGTCGATGAGGCGGTCCACGCCCCCTGGCTGCAGTTCGATGGGAAGCGGCTGGAGCTCCGTCCCGCCAAGCGGCGGCAGGATGGGGCCGGGGGCCGCAAGAAGAGGCCCGGCGGACATCTCCGGCAGCAGCCGGCGCAAGGCGACATCGGCGAAATGCGCGGCCTTGCGCGCGCCGGAGCGCGTGAAGTGGACGCCGTCGCCCGTGCGCAGCCGGGCGATCTGGCCCGAAAGGTCGGCGCCGTTGGCGCTGTAGCGGTTCTCCGCATCGACGAACGCCTGCCACAGATCGACATATGTGCCGCCTGCCCGCTCCACGCGCTGGCGGTAGATGTCGTTGATCACCGCAAGGTCGGCCGACAGCCGGGGGTTCTGCATCGGAGGCGCGCCGACCCAGACCAGCGGAACGCGCCGCTCCGCGAAAGCCTGCGCGATCGCGTCGACCCTTTCGTGGTAGATTTCGCGCCAACGCTCGCTCAGCGGCTCATGCGTGACGTCTCCTTCGCGGATGGCCTGCCGGTCGTTGGAGCCGATCAGCATGACGGCGAGCGAAATCTTCTGGTCGCTCGCCAGCAGGTCGCGCACGGCCTTCGGCCAGTCATGGAAATCGGCCCTGACGAGCCCGCTGTCGGGACGCGACCTGCGGATGACGGCCGCAGTCGGCGTGTCTCCCAGCGCGTCGTCCAGCCCGCCGGCCAGAAGTTCTGCCAGCGTGTCGCCAAGCACGACGACGAAGGTGGTGGGATCGACCTTCGGCTTGGCCTGGGCATGCTCGGACGACTGGGAGCCATTGCGCTGGCCGGGCTCGAGCAGGCTTCTGCGCAGCGGCGCCCTGACGCGCGGCACGGCGACGATGCGCGGGCCCGGATTGACACGCGGGCCGAACAGCGTGCCGCGCTGCAATGTCTGGTCGAACATGAACGAGTCGCTCTGGGCATGGAGCGAAGGGCCGCCGGCCACGAGCAGAAGCACGGTGGCGGCCGCAACCGAAAAAGCCGAGCGCCAGACGCCCAAGCGCAGCTTCATGCGTCGTGATCCTCCCGCCGACTGGACAAGCATAGCAGAGCTTCGCGCGCCCGTCAGCGGCCCGCCTGCATCCGCGCCAGCAATTGCGGGGTGGGGTACCCGTCCGGTATGATGCCATTGCGGCTCTGGTACTGCCGCACCGCTTCGCGCGTGTTCGAGCCGATCCGGCCGTCGCCGTCGCCTCCATACAGGCCCATCGCCTTGAGGCGGCGCTGGAGGTCCTGCACCTGCTCCTTGCCCAGCCGCGGGGCCGAGACCGGCCATTCCGCCCGGATCGCGCCGCGCCCCATGATGCGGTCGCCGAGGTGCCCGACGCCAAGCGCATAGGCGTCCGATGAATTGTAGGTCTTGATCACGTCGAAGTTCGACGTGAGCAGGAAGACGGGGCCCGCGCGGCCTGCCGGGAAAAACAGCCGCGCCTCGCCCGATGCCGGCAGGCGGGCGCCGTTGGCGCGGGTGACCCCGGCCGCGGCGAAGCTGGAGAATGGCCCCTTGAGCAGCGCATAGGCGTAGCCCTCCGGCAGAGCCACCTCGACGCCCCAGGGCAGCCCCGGAGTCCAGCCGAACGACTTCAGGTAGTTGGCGGTGGATGCCAGGGCGTCGGCGGGCGTTCCCCAGATGTCGGCGTGCGAGCCTGAATGGGGGACCGCGTACTTCATGTAGCTCGACGGCATGAACTGCGTGTGGCCCATGGCGCCCGCCCAGGAGCCCCGCATCTCGCTGCGCTCGGCCAGGCCCTTCTCAAGGATCTGCAGCGCGGTCAGCAGTTCATCGCGAAAGAAGTCGCCGCGATAACGGGCCGACGCCAGGGTGGCGAGCGACCGGATGACATCCTTGTCGCCCTTGAACGAGCCGTAGCCGGTCTCCATGCCCCAGATGCCGAGGATGATCTCCTTCGGCACGCCATAGGCCTGCTCCATGCTGGCCAAGGCGCCGGCGTAGTCCTGAAGGGCGGCTTGGCCGCGCGGGACGCGGGCTCCGCCGACGGCATTGGTCAGGTAGGTCCAGATCGGCGCGACGAACTCCGATTGCTTTTTAGTCAATGCGATGATCGAGGCGTCCGGCGTCAGGCCGCGGAAGGCGCTCTCGAAAGTGCCGCGCGAGATGCCGCGCGCCTGCGCCAAGGGCCACAGGCCCTGCAGGA
Organism: Allobosea sp.; assembly: GCA_031412095.1. Lineage (GTDB taxonomy): Bacteria > Pseudomonadota > Alphaproteobacteria > Rhizobiales > Beijerinckiaceae > Allobosea. The sequence goes on along the minus strand of JANOCI010000003.1, from coordinate 5,623 downwards.
AGCGCTGGAACGCGCCCGCGCTTTCGGCCATTGCGGGCTGGGCGGCGAGCGCGGAGCCATTGGGCTGGATGAGCGCCGCCAGCGCCATCCCGGCTGCGAAGGCGAGCGCGCCCGGCGTGCGCAATGATGACATGGTCTTCTCCCATAAGGGTGCCGGGCCATGCCGGCCTGCGCCACCCGTTCGATCCTCGTGGACATCAAGATGGGCAGTGAGATGGTTAGCAAATGATTAACAGCCGCCTCCATTCCTGCCCTTGCCTGCTGAAGCAGTTCACGCGGCTTTCAGGCCTTGCGATGCAGGATCACATTCGGGATAACTGGCGCAGCATGCCGCTAGCGGCGTCGCGCGCAAGAGCCTGCAGCGTTCCGGTGCGCGCTGCTCCCCGTCATGAAGCTTCCGCCTGGGATTTTCCCTCCGCCCTCAATTCTCCGAAGAGCAGTGCTGACCCATGATCAAGCCCATCCGCAAGGCCGTCCTCCCCGTCGCCGGTCTTGGCACACGTTTTCTCCCCGCCACCAAGGCCATTCCCAAGGAGATGCTGACGGTGGTGGACCGGCCGGTGGTGCAGCACGTGGTCGATGAAGCCCGCGCCGCAGGCATCGAGCACTTCGTGTTCGTTACAGGCCGCAACAAGGGGATGATCGAGGACCACTTCGACCATGCCTATGAACTTGAGGACACCTTGCAGCGCCGCGGCAAGCTGAAGGAGCTGGATGGCCTCAAGGCCGACATGCTGCCGGCAGGCAGAGCCAGCTTTACGCGTCAGCAGGCGCCCCTCGGGCTCGGGCACGCGGTCTGGTGCGCGCGCGACATTATCGGCGACGAGCCGTTCGCGCTGCTCCTGCCGGACATGCTGCATCATACGTCCGGCCCTGGCTGCCTGGCGCAGATGATCCACGCCTACAACCAGCACGGAGGCAACCATATCGCCGTCGCGCCCGTGCCCGACGACCAGACCCATCAGTACGGCATCGTCGGCGTCGAGGACCGGGCGGCGCAGGTTTCGAAGATCACGCAGATGGTCGAAAAGCCGCCGAAGGGCACCGCCCCTTCCAATCTGCACATCACCGGGCGCTACATCCTGCAGCCGTCGATCTTCAAGCTGCTGGCCGAGCAGGAGAAAGGCGCGGGCGGCGAGATCCAGCTGACCGATTCGATGATCAAGCTGGCGGCGCAGGAGGCCTTCCACGCGGTGCGCTTCGATGGCGACATCTACGACACCGGCTCGAAGATCGGGTTCCTGGCGGCGAACGTCGCATATGCCCTTGATCGGCCCGAGCTTGCCGCCGACCTTAAGGCTGAGCTGGCCCGGCTGCTCCGCGCCTGACCGTTCCGGTCACAGCTGAAGCCGCAATCCCACGAGGAAGATGTTGGCGGTGTAGTCCGCCCCCGTGCTGGTCGACTTGAGGCGCTCATGGGTGAAGCTGGCCCTCACCGAAGTGGTGCGGGTCAGCTTGTACTCCGTCCGGAGGCCAGCCTGATAGGTGTCCTCCGTGAGCTTGATGCCGTCGAACTCGGCGCGGGACGCGTTGGCGAAGGCGGTCACGGTCCAGTTGCGCCGCAGGGCGTGCTGAACCTCCAGCCCGGCGCGGCTATTGATCGAGCCCGATACGCCGGCGACCGTCGTGTCGGCCAGATCGGTCGCGCCGCGCAGCGTGACCGTGGTCAGCGGCGTCACCGCCCAGATGAGCGAGGCGTCGCCGACAAGGCCGCGCAGCTCCTTCAGGCGCGGATCGTCATATTGGCGCTGCTGGTAGCCGACGGATGCTTCGCCGGTGAACAGCCGGGTGACCTCGAAGGTCGAGCCGACCCGCGCGCCGATCCCGGTCGATGAGCGCCGGAAGTCGCTTCCGTCGACCTTGTCGTCGAATACGCGGACATCTGTGGATGCTTCGATGAATGGCTGAAGGCCCGGTGAGGCCTCGTAGCCGACGCGGGCGCGGGCTCCGTACTGCACGACGTTGCGGTCGCGCTGGCGGATCAGCCCGCCAAGCGTGTCTCGGGCGTCGTCATAGGCGGTGCGGTCGACCGCTCCGCGCAGATTGAGCGCAAGCCGGTTGAAGCGCTGCGTCACGGCTGCCGACGCGCCGTAGCCGTAGACATTCGGCCGCTCCGTCGACTGGGCGTTGAAGTTGACCGAGCCGGGTCTCTGCGTGTCCAGCGAAAAGCGTCCGTCGAGGTCGATGTCGGTGTCGCGCGCGACGTTGAGCCTGAGGTTGGCGAGGCCTGCAGCATCGGGACGGCTCGCATCGCGCTGGTTCGGGAAGTACGAGTAGCCGCCGCGGAAGCTTGACGTGAACGAATGGGCCGACCAGTCGGACCGTATGCCGAGCTCGCCTTCCGTGCGGCTAAACAACGAGCTTTTGCCGCCGGTCGGCGCACGGCTTGGATTGCTGTCACGCCCGAGCGACTGGGTGATCGAGGGCGAGACGATGAAGCTGCCGACCCTGAGTCCGAGCGGGGCCCATGGATCGTCCACGACGCGGGCTGGCCTGCGGGACGGGTAAGGCTGCAGCGCATCGGCAGGCGGCGTCACGATTCGGCTGGAGGTGGTTGGGCGGAGGCCAAGGCCGGACGTCACGCCGGGATCGGTTGGACGAAGGCCGCTCGCCGTGCGCGTCTCGATCCGGGTGCGCCGCTGGGCGCCGCCTGTCACCCGCGCCTGGACGGGGCGGCTTGCACGGCTGGTTTGCCTGCGGGAGGACGCGCCTCCCGATGCAGCCTGCGGTGCGCCCGGGCCAGGTTCGGAAAGGGACGGCGCAGCCTGAGGCGCGAGGGCCGGGGCTGCCGGGCGGAAGGGATTCGCCTCGGGCAGGAAACGCGGATCGGCGTTGATGTCGCGCGGATTTGCAGGCTGGGTTCCGCGAAAATCCGGAGCCTGCGCCAGGACCGCCGCCGGATGCGCCGACAGGCCGAGCACGATGGCGGCGGCGCTCACAGCCCCGCGAAAGGCGCTGCGCGCTATCTCGCCAGTCCGTGTCCGGCTGGTCTGGCCACTGTCTCGCCAGCTCTCAAGCATCTCTTCCAAGCCAATCGTGCGGCCGTCGGCAGCGCCGGCCGCATGGTTAACAGGAATAGAACAGGGATGGTTAAGAGAGTGTGAGCGCCCGTTCAGGCACGTGCCACGACAAGCGCGGAGCCGTCGAGGCTAACGATCCTAACCTCTACGCCCGCAGCGGCGTCCTCGCCAAGGGCGCGCCAGATCTTGTCGCCGATGCGCACCCGGCCTTCGCCGCCGACGATGGCTTGGTCAAGGCGCACGGTCTTGCCGATCAGGTCGCGCGACATGGCGTTGAGATGCGCGGCGCTGTCGGGTTCGCTGGCCTTGCGCCGTGTCAGGGCGCGGCCGGCGAAGACCGACGCGGCAGCCAGCGCGGAGAAGAGGATGCCGGCCGGCGCCCATCCCATTCCGGTCGCCGCCACGATCACGCCGGTGGCCAGTGCGGCAAGGCCGAGCCAGATGAAGAATAGGCCGGGGGCGAGCAGTTCGACGGCCATCAGAAGCATGCCGCCGATGATCCAGACCCAGGGGCCGAGGCCTGCTATGGCCGTCATCATGCGTCACCGCCGCGGCCCGCGTTCGGTCCGTTCGATGCAGGCACGTTCGGCACTGTCGGCCCGGGCCGCGCCCGGCTGCCTGGAGCCCGCGTCTCGGGATCGCTGAAGACCGCGCGCGTCAGTTCGGAGATCCCGGCGACCGAGCCGGCGAGGGACGCCATCTCGATCGGCAGGATCACGACCTTCTGGTTCGGGGCGGACGCGAGCTCACGGATGGCGCCGATGTATTTCTCCGCCACGAGGAAGTTCGCTGCAGCCAGGTCACCCTTGCTGATCGCTTCGGACACCATGCTGGTCGCCTTTGCCTCAGCCTCGGCCGAGCGTTCGCGGGCCTCGGCATCGCGGAAGGCGGCCTCCTTTCGGCCCTCCGCCGCCAGGATCTGAGAGGCCTTCTCGCCCTCGGCCCGGAGGATGTCGGCGGCGCGCTTGCCCTCGGCCTCGAGGATGTTGGCGCGCTTCTCGCGTTCGGCCTTCATCTGCCGGGCCATGGCCTCGGCCAGGTCGGCGGGCGGCAGGATGTCGCGGATCTCGATCCGGTTGACCTTGACGCCCCAGGGCGAGGCGGCCGCATCGAGCACCCGGAGGAGCTTCTCGTTGATCTCGTCGCGATGGGACAGCAATTCATCCAGCGCCATCGAGCCGACCACGGTGCGGATGTTTGTCATCGTCAGCGTCACCAGCGCCTGCTCCAGCGAGGAGACCTCGTAGGATGACTTGGCGGCGTCGAGGATGTTGAAGAAGGCGACGGCGTCGATCCTGACGCCGGCATTGTCCTTGGTGATGGCCTCCTGGCTCGGCACGTCGAGCACCTGCTCCATGACGATGATCTTGTGGCCGATGCGCTCGACATACGGAATGATCAGGCCAAGTCCCGGCCCCAATGTCCGCGAATAGCGCCCGAAGCTCTCGACGGTGAAATTGTAGCCTTGCGGAACGATCCTGACGCCGCGCGCGATGGTGAAGATCACCAGTGCGATCAGTACGATGATCGCGATCTCAAATCCGGACAACGTGAAGGGCATGGGTGCACCAATGGACGCAGCGAACGGCGGGCGCCGATGCAACGAGCTGCTTGACCATGCCCAGCAAAATGCCCCCTGCGGCAACTCAGCGCAAGGGCTGCGCTACAGCCAGCCCTTCAGCTCGCGCTCCGCGATGGCCTGGATGACGGCCATGCCTTCGGGCGAATCATTGAGGCACGGGATGTAGGCGAAGCGTTTGCCGCCGTGCTCCATGAAGATCTCGCGGTTCTCGACATCCAGCTCCTCAAGCGTCTCGAGGCAATCGGCCGAGAAGCCGGGCGCGATGATGGCCATGTTCCTGACGCCGCGCTTGGCCAGCGCCTCCACCGTCTCGTCGGTGTAGGGCTTGAGCCATTCATCCGGCCCGAAGCGGGACTGGAACGTCATCTGGAGCTTCTCGGCAGGCCATCCGAGCTCCTCGAGCAGCAGCCGCCACGTCTTGTGGCAGTGGCAGTAATACGGATCGCCCTTCAGCAGGTAATCCTTGAGCGAGCCGTGGAACGAGCAGAGCACGACCTCCGGCTCGAAATCCAGCGTCGCCAGCTTGTTTCGGATCGTGTCCGCCAGCGCCCGGATGTAGACCGGATCGTCATGATAGGGCGGCGAGACGCGGACCGCGGGCTGCCAGCGCATCTCCATCAGGGCCTTGAAGGCCTGATCGCAAGCCGTGGCGGAGGTGGGTGCGGCATATTGCGGGTAGAGCGGAACCAGCAGGATACGGTCGCAACCCTCGTCGAGCAGTGACTGCAACCGGCCCTTCACATCCGGAAAACCGTAGCGCATGCCCCAGTCGACCACGACCTTGTCACCGGCGATCGCACTCATGCGAACCTGAAGCTGCTCTGCCTGGCTTCTCGTGATGGTTTTCAAGGGGCCTTCATTGCGCTCCTTGTTCCAGATCGTCTCGTAGTCCTTGCCCTTCTTTCCGGGCCGGATGGTGAGGATGATCAGGTTCAGGATCGGCCACCAGATCCAGCGGGACGTCTCGATCACGCGGCGGTCTGACAGGAATTCCTTCAGGTAGCGACGCATCGACCAGAAA
>JANOCI010000002.1:0-29161 GCA_031412095.1 Allobosea sp. | reverse complement strand
ATCGACCGCCACGTCGAGAACGGAGCCGCGCGCCACCCTGACCAGCTTGCCCTGCTCGCGCGGCGCGACCTGGTGATGCAGGCCCCGCACGGTTCCCTTCGCAAAAGTCCGCGAATGATTGTCCTGCACGAAAGGGGCGGCACCGACCTCCGCGCCGAAGAGGTCCAGACGAAAGGTCTCCAGGAAGTAGCCGCGCTCGTCCGTCAGCCGTGCCGGCTCGATCAGCACCAGGCCAGGAATGTCGAATCGCGTGAATTTCATTGTGGCTGCATCAATGTTCGGCCTGGGTGGCGATGCCATGGAGATACTGGCCGTAAGCACTCTTGCCGAGTTGTTCGGCCATGCTGGAGAGCTGCGCGCGGTCTATGAAGCCGCGTTCGAAGGCGATTTCCTCAGGGCAGCAGATCTTCGTTCCCTGACGGGTCTCGATGGTGCGCACGAAGCTCGATGCATCGGCCAGGGAATCCGGCGTGCCGGTGTCAAGCCAAGCGTATCCGCGACCCATGCGCTCGACGTTGAGCAGGCCGCGCTCGAGATAGCTCTGGTTGATGTCGGTGATTTCGTATTCGCCCCGGGCGGATGGCTTCAGGGACCTGGCAACCGAGATCACGCCGTTATCATAGACATAAAGACCGGTGACAGCCCATCGTGACCTGGGAGTGCGAGGCTTCTCCTCGATTGCCTTGGCCCGCCCGTCATCGCCGAAGGTGACGACGCCGTAGCGCTCGGCATCCGGCACCTGATAGGCAAAGACGGTGGCGCCCGCGCCGCGCTGCACCGCGCTTTCGAGCAGGCCTGTCAGGCCCGCTCCGTGGAAGATGTTGTCGCCCAGGACGAGCATCACGGTGTCGCCGCCGATGAATTCCGCCCCGATGACGAAGGCCTGTGCGATGCCTTCCGGAGCCTGCTGCTCGGCATAATCGAAGCGCATTCCCAACCGCTCCCCCGATCCCAGAAGCCGCCTGAAGGCCGGCAGGTCGCTCGGCGTCGAGATGATGAGGACATCGCGTACCCCCGCCAGCATCAGCACGGACAGCGGATAGTAGATCATCGGCTTGTCGTAGACGGGGAGGAGTTGCTTCGAGACGGCGAGCGTGATCGGGTGAAGCCGCGTGCCGCTTCCGCCGGCGAGGATGATCCCTTTCATGCTCCCGTCATAGCTCCCGGTTCAGGTCTCGGTTGAAGGTTCATTTCAAGCCTGCGTCCGGCTTCCCTGGGCATCGATCACGCCGAGCCGTTCGCCAGCGTAGACCTTCTCGCGCAAGGGACGCCACCACCATTCGTTGTCGATGTACCATTGCACGGTCTGTTCGAGGCCTGTCTCGAAGCTGCGCCTTGCCTTCCAGCCAAGCCCGGTCTCCAGTTTCGTCGGGTCGACAGCATATCGCAGGTCATGGCCAGGGCGATCCTTGACGAAGGATATGTGCCTTCCATGAGGTGCGCCCTCCGGCTTCAGCCGGTCGAGAATGGCGCAGATGGCTTTCACGACGCCCATGTTGGACCGCTCGCTGCGCCCTCCGACCATATACGACTGGCCGGGCTCGCCGCGCTGCAGAATGGCGATCAGCGCATCCGCGTGGTCATCGACGTGGAGCCAGTCGCGCACGTTCGCCCCCGTGCCGTAGACCGGCAGCGGCCTGCCATGCAGCGCGTTCAGGATCGTGAGCGGAATGAGCTTTTCGGGAAAGTGGAAAGGGCCGTAATTATTGGAGCAGTTCGAGACCAGCGTCGGCAATCCGTAGGTCCGCGCCCATGCCGAGACCAGATGGTCGGCGGCGGCCTTGGAGGCCGAATAAGGCGAACTGGGATCGTAACGCGTGGTTTCGCTGAAGGCTCCGGCGGGCCCAAGCGAACCATAGACCTCGTCGGTCGAGACGTGCACGAACCTGAAGCGGCCACGGTCCGCCTCAGGCAGGCAGGACCACCAGTCGCGCGACGCCTCCAGCATCGTGAAGGCGCCGACGATGTTGGTTTCGATGAAGCCGCGCGGAGTGCCGATCGAACGGTCGACATGGGTTTCGGCAGCCAGATGGATCACGGAATCCGGCCTGTAATCCGCAAAGCTGCGCCCGATCGCTTCGGCATCGCGGATGTCGGCCTTGACGAAGCGATATGATGGATCGTCCGCGACGGCTCCAAGCGAGGCCAGGTTGCCTGCGTAGGTGAGCGCGTCGACATTCAGGACGTGATGGCCAAGGCCTATCAGGCGGCGGCAGACGGCCGAGCCGATGAAGCCCGCCCCGCCTGTCACCAGCACACGGCGAACTGTCATCCAGAACAGCTGACCATGGCGGCGTGGTTCCCTGGTGAAGGAATGGTGGGCGCGACAGGGATCGAACCTGTGACCCCTACGATGTCAACGTAGTGCTCTCCCGCTGAGCTACGCGCCCAATCCTGGGAGCGGTGAAGGACACCGCTGCGGTGGGAGGGCTATAGCCAATCGCTTTGGGCTGCGCAAGCCTAGATCAGGCCGCCTTGATCAGCTTCTCGACCTCATTGACCAGGTCGCGCAGGTGGAAGGGCTTGGACAGCACCTTGGCATCCTTCGGCGCATTGGAATCGGGATTGAGCGCCACGGCGGCGAAGCCCGTGATGAACATGACCTTCATGTCGGGATCCAGCTCGGTCGCGCGGCGCGCCAGTTCGATGCCGTCCATCTCCGGCATCACGATGTCGGTCAGAAGCAGTTCGAAGGGCTCTTCGCGCAGGCGGTTGTAGGCCGAAAGCCCATTGTCGAACGACGCGACGTCGTAGCCGGCATTCTGCAACGCCTTGACGAGGAAGCGGCGCATGTCGTTGTCATCTTCAGCGAGCAGAATTTTTGTCATCGAGGTCATGCTTTTCGAATTTCGGTCGCGGACACGGGCCATGTCCGCCACCCTGGCCAAATCATTCAGGCATTAGCGCCCACTGATGTAAAGATGGGGTGAACATGGCGCGGCCCGGCTCCGCCTTCCGCGCTTTCGCTTGCGATGCTCCATGCCTCGCCATCTCGGCCTTGTCATCGAGGGCATGCTCAATCGGGCCTTGCCACCGTGGTGCGGCGCATGTTTCCATGAACAGATGAACCTTGGCAGTCCTTATTCGGTTCCTGGCATCGATGTCGTCGACCACATCACGATCCCTTACGTGGTGTGCGAGCCTCTGCTGCAAGTCATTCCCGCCGTGGTGGGAGTGCCGCATGCCGGGCGTCAATATCCCCGCAGCTTCATCGATCAGGCCCGCCTGTCGCCCCAGGCCCTGAGGCGGTCGGAGGATGCATTCGTCGATCTGCTCGCGGGCCGCGCGCCGGCGCTGGGCGTGCCTTTGCTGGTGGCGCAGTTTCCGCGCGCCTATCTCGACGCCAATCGCGAGCCCTACGAGCTCGACCCTCGCATGTTCGAGGGGCGGCTGCCGCCCTTCGTCAACACGCGTTCGATGCGGGTGGCCGGAGGGCTCGGCACGATCCCGCGGATCGTCGGCGACGGGCAGGACATTTATCCGCGCCGGATCCCGGCGGCCGAAGCGCTCAGCCGCATCGAGACCCTTTACAAGCCTTATCACGCCGCGCTTCGTGGATTGATCGCGACGACCCGGATGCGTTTCGGGGTGTGCATCAACGTCGACCTGCACTCGATGCCGTCCACCGGCCTCGAGCGCGAGGGCGCAGGGCGGCCGGACATCATCCTCGGCGACCGGTTCGGCACCAGCGCAGCTCTCGGGATCGTCGACCAAGCCGAGCAAGCGCTGCGGGGGGCGGGCTTCACGGTGAGCCGCAACAAGCCCTATGCCGGCGGATACATCACCGAGCATTACGGCCAGCCCCGGACCCGCATCCATGCCCTGCAGATCGAGGTCAATCGGGGCCTCTACATGGACGAGGCCACAATCGAGCCCCTGCCAGGGTTCGGCGGCGTCCAGGACGCGCTCAGCCATGGCCTCGCGGCGATGTTCAGCGCCTGGACGAGCGGGCTGGTCAGCTTTCCGGCGGCGGCCGAGTAACCCCAAGCCAGCGCAGGCCGGATGGCTGCCTGCACCCAGCAAAGCAAAAAAAGGCCGCACGTTTGACGGTGCGGCCCAAGTCTAGGGAGGAAACGCCCAAGGAGGGCAAACAGGACAACGCGAGGCGTTGTCTTGCAATGCACAATTTATAGTGCGTTGCAGCAATTGCAAGGGGTGTTTGGAGTTTTATCGAAAATGTCCTCGGTGGACGCTTTGCAGCGACTTTGGCGACAGGATTACCCACGTTCGCCGCGGTTTTCGGGCTGTTCTTCCATCTGGCCCCGTGTTGGCGCAATGCGCCCATGGCCATGTCAGGCGATGCGGTTCACATCCGCGCCGCGGACGCGCTCGCGGTAGAGCAGGTAAAGGCCCGATGAAATGACGATGACGCCGCCCGTCAACGTCCAACCATCCGGCCATTGACCAAAGATCAGCCAGCCGAGAATCAGCATCCAGATCAACTGGCTGTAGATGAAGGGCGCAAGCACGCTGGCTGGCGCCCGCTTGTGCGCGCCGATGACGAGCCAGTGACCGAAGGCTCCGCAGGCTCCCATCAGCAGCATGGCGCCCCAGACCCGCCAATCCGGCGGCATGGTCCACAGGAACGGCATGAGCGGCGTGGCGAGCACCACGCCGGCGACGCCGGAGAACACCATGGTCGTCTCGCTCGAATCGATGCTGGCGAGACGGCGCGTCAGGAGATTGTAGAACGCGTAGCAGAACACGCCCGCAACGCACAGGAAGGCGGCCGGGTGAAGCGCGCCGGCTCCCGGCCTCATCACCACCAGGACGCCCAGGAAGCCGACGCCGATGGCGATCATGCGGCGTGGTCCGGGCCATTCGCCCAGAAACGGACCGGACAGGCTCGCGATCACCAGCGGCGTCGCGAACACGATGGAGATCGTCTCGGCCAATTGCAGGTACTGAAGCGCGACGAAGTTGAGTGCCGTCGACATCAAGAGCATCATCGATCGGGCGGCCTGCAGGCCCGGAGCCCGTGTCCTGTAGGCCGCCGGCCTCGCGAAAGGCGAAATCAACGCCGTGACGATGATCACGCTGACGACATACCGCGCCCAGACCACCTGCATCGGGTGCATGAACTGCGACGCCCACTTGGCGGTCGCGTCGAGCACCGAGAAGATCGCCAGCGCGACGCACATCAGCCCGATGCCCACCATCCTCTCCTTGCGGGCGAGGTCCGGGCGGGCAAGGTCAGCCTTTCGGTCATCTTCCAGCAAAGGTTTGCCAGCAGGCGGGGTCACATCGGCTCCAGATCGACTGTCTGACGAACGCTATCGCGCGACCCGCGATTTGCCTAACGCTGCACCGGATACGGCGGATGCATTAAACGCATGATGACCTCGGTGTATCAGCTTCGGCATGCTTAAATCGCTGTCAATGTGCCGATTGACATGTCCGCATCCGCTCCGTTATCACACGAATATGGGGTTTGCGGTCTCCCCATCAGGCGACAGCCCAAGCATCGCGTCCCGTTCACAAAGCGAACAAAGGGCGCGTCGTCATGTCGTCGAACACTGTCATCTCCATCGAGAAATTGTCCCGCCTCGTCGGCCGTCCAGACAGCCCGGTGCTGATCGACGTCTGCACCGATGGGGATTTCGCCTGCGATCCCAGGCTTATCCCCGGCGCGGTCCGCAAATCACACAAGGATGTCGCCGAGTGGGCGGCTGACTTCGCCGGCCGCGAGGTCGTCGTGATCTGCCACAAGGGGCTCAAACTCAGCGAAGGCGTCGCGGCCTGGCTCAGGCATGCCGGGGCGCAGGCGCGCAACCTCGAAGGCGGCGTGCTGGCCTGGGCCGATGCCGGGCTGCCCATGGTGGTCACGGCCCGCATGCCGCCGCGCAATGCCGCCGGCGCGACGCTATGGGTGACGCGCGCGCGGCCCAAGATCGACCGAATCGCCTGCCCCTGGCTCATCCGCCGGTTCATCGACCCGGCCGCCGTGTTCCTGTTCGTCTCGCCGCAGGAGGTGCGCGGGGTGGCCGACCGATTTGGCGCGACTTCGTTCGACGTCGAGGGCGAGGACCAGTTCTGGAGCCATCGCGGCGAGCTGTGCACCCTCGATGTGATGATCGAAGAGTTCGGGCTTGCATCGGCGCCGCTGAACCGTCTGGCCGCCATCGTGCGCGGGGCGGACACCGCGCGCCTTGACCTTGCGCCGGAAGCGGCAGGCCTGCTGGCGATATCGCTTGGCCTGTCACGCATGTTCAGCGACGACATCGCGCAGCTTGAAGCCGGGATGCCGGTCTATGACGCGCTCTATCGCTGGTGTTCGGACGCCACCGGGGAGACGCACAACTGGCCTGTGCAGAAGTCAGTAAAGGCAGCCTTGTCATGAGTGCGCAGGCCCGTCCCCTTTCGGTCGACAATGCTGGCGAGGCAGCGCTCGCAGCGCCGCCTACGCTGGCCGAGGCGACGCGGGTCTGGCTCAAGATCGGATGCCTGTCCTTCGGCGGCGCGGCGGCGCAGGTCGCGATGCTTCACCGTACGGTGGTCGATGAAAAGCGCTGGGTCGGCGAGAGGCGCTTCCTCGACGCGCTGAACTACTGCACGCTGCTGCCTGGCCCCGAAGCGCAACAGCTCGCGACCTATCTGGGCTTCATGCTGCACGGCGTGCGGGGCGGCGTGATCGCCGGCCTCCTGTTCGTCATCCCGGGCGCGCTGGTGATGATGGCCCTATGCTTTTTGTATGCGCTCGGCCGCGATCTGGCGCTGATCGAGGGCATCTTCTTCGGCATCAAGGCGGCTGTCATCGCCATCGTCGTCGAGGCGCTGATCAAGATCGGCAAGCGGGCGCTCAAGACGCCGTTCCTCATGACGGCGGCTGTCGCCAGCTTCGTTGCGCTGGCTTTCCTCAACGTCGATTTCCCCTATGTGATCGTGATGGCCGCCTTCGCAGGTGCGATCCTGGCGCGCATCAGGCCGGATTGGCTTGGACAGCGGCATGCAGCCCCTGCCGACGCGCCGCCATCGCCCGGCCAGACGACGGCCGCCTTCAAGGCTGCGCTCGTCTGGGGCGCGGCCTGGTGGACGCCGGTGGCGGCTGCGGCGCTGCTGCTGGGACCCGCGCATCTTCTGGTCGATGTGGGGCTGTTCTTCTCGAAGCTGGCGATGATCACCTTTGGCGGGGCGTATGCCGTGCTGGCCTATCTGGCCGACGCGGCGGTGAACGACAAGGGATGGGTCAGCGCGGCGGAGATGATCGATGGACTGGGGCTAGCCGAAACGACGCCCGGGCCGACCATCCTGGTCAACCAGTTCGCGGCCTTCCTGGCCGGTTGGCGTGCGCCCGCGCCGTTCGCACCCGCGATTGGCGCCATGCTCGCCGCCGCCATGGCGGTCTGGGTGACGTTCGCGCCTTCTTTCGTGTGGATCTTCGCCGGCAGTCCCTTCGTCGAACGTGTCCGCACCAATCCATGGGTCGCAGGGGCCTTGAGCGTGATCACCGCAGCGGTCGCCGGCGTGATCGCCTCGCTGGTGCTGAAATTCGCTCTCGGCGTGCTCTTCGGCAGCGTGGGCCAGATGCGTGCCGGATGGCTGACGCTCCCGGCGCCGGACCTTTCGAGCGTGAAGTGGCCAGCTGTGGCGCTGGCGATCGGGGCCGCCGTCGTGCTGTTCCGCCTGCATCGCGGCGTGATCGAGACGGTGCTCTGGTCCGGGCTTGCCGGCGTGGCGATCATCCTCGTCCAGCGCGCGCTGTCAGGATGAGGCTCCGGCCTCTTCGTCTTCGCCGTCCATGTCGTCGTCGCTGTCGCGCGTGGTCCGGCCGCCGACCTTCCCGAGCGACTTGACCGACTTGCGCAGGAGCTTGCGGATCCGCTTGCGGTCCTTTCCATCGAAGCCGTCGAGCATCTCCGCCTCCACCTCCTCGAGCAGGCCGCCGAGGGCCGCCGCCCGGGTCTGGCCTTCGGCGGTGAGCTGGACGCGGACGAGACGTCCGTCGCCGCCATCGGTGGCCCGCAGAACGAGCCCTTGTGCGGACAGGCGCGCGATGGTCTTGGACACGGTGGGCGGGCGCACGTTCAGCCGTGAGGCAAGTTCGCCCATCGGCATCGCGCCATCGGCGGCCAGCACCTCGAGCACCTGCTCCTGGCCCGGAAACAGCGACAATGTCTGGAGCTTTTCGCCGATGCGGGCGCGGTGCAGGCGCGAAGCCAGGATCAGCAGCCTGCCGACGCTCTTCTCGGATTTCACGCTCATCGCCGGCCCTCAAGGCTGCATCTAGACTGGTCGGAGCGTGCCGCGGGCGGCAATCCGCACCGCCAGCAGGCAAAGTTTGTTCGCCGCGCAACTAGCCGACGAACAATGACAGCTTGATGACGCACCGTCTCGCTGCGTCAGCGACGGCCTTCACGACAGGCGGCTGAGCTTGCGCTTCACGCTGGCAAGGAAATCGGTGCGTTCCGCCTGATCCCGTGAATCCATCCTGTGAAGGCCGAGCCAGAACGTCCGGCATCGTGGAGCGCAGAGCACGGAAAGGCCCGTCAGCAGCGTCCGCCTGCCAGGGGCGCCCATGATCCACCACCACCATTTCGGGCTGCCCAGCGTGGAAACCGCGCCGATGATGCGGATGTTCGTCAGAACGCGGCCGATGGGCTTGTTGCGCTCCGGCATGCGGAAGGTGGCGTGGGGAATCCACACCCGGTCGAGCCACCCCTTCAGCATGGCGGGCTGTCCATACCACCAGGTCGGATAGATGAAGATCAGCGCCTCGCACCATCTCAGGTGATCGAGGTGCTCCTCGACATCGGTCTCGTTCGCGCCCGGCGCGTGATAGCGACGGCGGCCCTGCGCGTTGAGGACGGGATCGAAATCCATCGCGTAAAGGTCGAGCAGCCGGGCCTCGTGGCCAGCCTCGGCCAGCGCCTGCATCGCAACGTCGCGGAGCGCCGCGTTGAAGCTCTCCTCGCATGGATGCGCATAGACCACGAGGACCCGCATGTTCAGAACCCCGCCAGCGCCTCGTCCAGACGCGCGAGGAAGGCAGCACGGGTCGCGTCCGTTGATCGGTTCATGTCGTAATGGGCGAGGTATCCCGCCCGCGCCGTGGGCTTGATCAATGCACGCAGTACGCGCGTCGCATACTTGCGCGGAGGGTCGCCGACGAGAAAGGCCCGCCAGCGCGGCCCGCCATAGGTGGTCACGACCATCAGCCTGACGATGTGGCCGAGATTGGGCCGGACGCGCCCCTCGACCAGCTTGAAGCTGACGCCAGGCAGAAAGACGCGGTCGAAATAGCCTTTCAGGATCGCAGGCAGGCCAAAGTTCCAGACGGGATAGACGAGAACCAGCGCCTCCGCCTGCTCCAGCCGTCTGACATGGCCCTCCACGGGCTCCCGGTTGGCGGGCACGGCATGGTAGCCCACGCGCTCCTCCCGGGTCAGCACGGGCTGGAAGTCCTCGGCGTAGAGATCGCAGGCGTCGACCTCGTGCCCTCTCGCCCTCAAGCCGTCGACGGTGCGCCTGAACAGCGCGGCGCCGAAGCTTTCCGGGTTAGGGTGCGCGTGGACAACGAGGATGCGCATCAGCCGCTCAGGCCGGTTTCCGCCAGGGAGCGGAACAGGAAGGTCTTGCCGGATTTGAAATCGTAGGACGGATCCTCCCAGGCGATCATCTTGCCGGGATTGAGCAGGCCCTTGGGGTCCGCCTCCTTCTTGAAGCCGAGCTGGATCTCATCGGTCTGCTTCATGCCGCCTTCCTCAAGCGTGTAACGGTGCGGATTGAAGATGGGAGCGCCCATCTCCTCATGGATCGCCATGATCTCTTCGAGCCGTTCCTCGGTGGTGAAGCGCACCAGCGGCAGCCCGAACGCCGTGACTTTGCCGTCGAAGCGCACAAATTCGAGATGGGCCGGCACTTCGTCGCCAAGCCTTTCATGGATCGCCGTCGCGAGGTCGACCACATCCGGATACGGATAGAGGACCTGCAGATAGGTGAAGGCCGGATCGACGCGCAGCGCCCGCAGCGTCGTGTGGTTCCAGCCCAGCTCGAACACCGGCGGCAGTCCCTTGGCGTCGTCCGGGCTCAAGGCGTCCGAGCGCATCAGCACCTCCGCGCCCTTGAAGCGACGGGTGAAGGCAAGCATGGCTTCCGTCGCGAAATCCGCGACCATCACCGTGACGGCATGCTTGTCCCTCGGCAGGAACTTGCGGTGCCTGAGGAAGCAGTCGTGAGGGGTGGGCGCGGCGATGACGGCAAGCTGCTTCAGCGCCAGGCCATCCTGCCCGCCAAGCGCTTCGGCGTAAGCCACGGCGGTGCGGAAGTCATCGAAGCCGACGATCACGTCGGTCCAGTCATAGGCGGGGCCAAGCGGCATCTCCACCTCGGTGATGATGCCGTTGGTGCCATAGGCGTGGCTGACCTTGTGCAGGTCGTCGCCGGTCAGGTCGAGCACGCGCGGGCTCGCCTCCATGGTGACGACCTTGAGCCGGATAATGTTGCCGTAATCGCGCAGGCCGCCCCACTTGATCGAGCCGACGCCTCCCGAGCCTCCCGCGATGAAGCCGCCGACGGACGCGGTGTGGTAGGTCGAAGGATGCAGGCGCTGCTCCTGGCGGGAATGCGCGCGCGTCTCGTCGTCGATCTTCGCGATGACGGCGCCCGGCTCGGAGACAAAGCGGCCCGGAGCGACCGACAAGACCTTGTTGAAGCCGGACAGGTCAAGCACCACTCCGCCTGCCAGAGGCATGGCCTGGCCATAGTTGCCGGTGCCGGTGCCGCGCGGGGTGATCGGGATGCCAAGTTCGAAGGCGGTCTTCAAGGTGTGGACCACCTCCGCTTCGGACGTGGGAGACACGATGATGTCGCCGGTGACGTGTTCAAGCTGGCGTTTCAACGTCGGTGAATACCAATAGAAATCGCGGCTCTTCTGCTTGACCAGCGCCGGATTGTCCTCGGTGCGGACCTCGCCGAGGCGGGCCTTGAAAGTGGGAATGTCGTAACGCGCGTCCATCTGTCAGGCCTCAATGCTTCATCAGGTGGTCAAGTTCGGCATAGTCCGGCAGCGCCGCTTCAATGGCTTTGCCTGCCACCATGACGATGCGGTCGCTTTGCGGCCTGGAGAACAGCTCGGTCAAGGACCGGGCTTTCGTCAGCACCATATCCGCGACGCCGCCCACGCCAAGCCGCGCTTCGCCGCCCAGCCTCATGACGTTGGCCGGGGCGGTTGTGATCGCGGCCGGCCAGTCGGTGTCGCCATGGTCAAGCTGGATGATGCGGGTTGCCTCGCGCAGCACCTCGATCATGTCCAGATCGCCATAGGCATAGAACGGATCGCGCGTGTTGTCGGACGAGACCACCACCTGGATGCCCGCCGCCTTCATCTCGTGCAGCAGCGTGACGCCGCGCCAGCGCGGGGTGCGGCCGCGCGCACGGTCCTGCAGATACATGTTGCACATCGGGAGCGAGACGACGGCGATGCCTGCCTCGGCGACCTTGGCGATGATGCGCCCCTCGGCCTGCGGCGCCTGCAAGGCCAGCGAGCAGCAATGGCCGCACAGGATCTTGCCGGCGAAGCGGTGCGCGAGTGCTGCTTCCGCAATGGCTTCCAGCGAAAGCGCGGCGGGATCATTGGTTTCGTCGACATGGAAATCGAGATCGAAACCGTGTTCGATAGCGGCGCGGAACATGATGTCGAGGCCGGCCTTGAGGTTCGGCCCCATATACGTGACGCAGCCAAGGATACCGGAACCATGCCGCTTCACGGCGGCGATCACTTCGCGCATGTGGTCCGGGTTGACGGCGTGGTCGATGCCGAACAGGGGCGTGGCCTGCAACTCGATGCGGCCGGCCCACTCGGCACGCAATGCCTCGAACACCGGCCACGAGATCGCGATCTGGCTGCCGACGGAATCCAGATGTGTGCGGATGGCGCGCGTGCCATGCGCGAAGGCCGTTCTCAGGCCGAAATCCATGCGCGCCCTGACATCCGCGGCGCTCCAGCTTGCCTCCCGGTCGGCCATCACGGCGTTCAAGGCCCCCATGAACGTGCCGTCCGGATTGGGGCGACGTGGCCAGATGTGGCCCTTGTCGAGATGGGTGTGGCATTCGACGAAGCGCGGAAAGATCATCCCGCCCTTGAGATCGAGCAATGGCAGGTGCGGCGACAGCGTGTCGGTTCCGGCAGCGACGATCGAGCTGATCCTGCCGTCCACGATGATGAGATCAATCGACGCGACTCCGTCGCGGTCTGCAGCCAATGAGGGAGCGCTGACCAGACACAGCGGAACACGGGCACTGAGCAGGCGATAGGCAGCGGCCTGGGGCACTGCGGCGAAACCGGTTTGCATCTGAACAGTCCTGAAGGGGAGGCAAACGAAAAGGGCCGTGTGTCAGGATGACATTGGCCCATTGGGTAATGGTAGCGTTGAGTCGGCGGTGAACCAAGCTGGTAAAGGGCGTTTGCCTGATGGCGACAACCCTCACCTTGGTGTCATCCCCGGCGGCGCGGAATGCGCCGGGAAGGGGATCCATATCATTGGGCAAGGTGGATCCCCTTCCCGATCCTACGGATCGCCGGGGATGACACCATGCTCTATGCTCTGGTCGCCGCCCTCGTAGATGTCACCCCTTCCGCAGGTTAATGCCGACGCCCTTGTTCACGAAGACCAGCGAGTAGCTCTTCTTGTAGTCAAGCGTGGCAGGCACGACGCCGGCCTTCACCATCTTGTCGAAGAAGCTCTTCATCTGCTCATCGCTCATGGCGCCGACGCCGGACTTGAGAGCGTCTCCTGAATCCACCAGTCCATACTGCTTCATCAGCGCGATCCCGGCGGCTATCTTGTCGTCCGTCATGTCCGGGTTGGCGCGCTTGATGGCCACGTTTGCAGCGGCGTTGTCGCCGTAGATGTAGTTGTACCACCCGGTGATGGTCGCATCGACGAAGCGCTGGGTGACGTCCGCCTTCTGCGCCACGACATCGCTGCGCGTCTCGATCATGGTCGAATAGGTGTCGAAGCCATGGTCCGCCAGCAGAAAGACATTGGGCTTGAAGCCGGCCTCCTTCTCGATCGCGTAGGGCTCGGAGGTGACGTAGCCCTGCATCACCGCCTTCTTGTCCGCCAGGAAGGGCGCGGCGTTGAAGGTGTAGGGGCGAACCTGCTCATCCTTGAAGCCGAACTCAGCCTTCATCCACTGGAAGTAGGAGGCCTGCCCCTCCTTGGAGAGCATGATGTTGTTCGATTTCTTCAGGTCGAGGAACGTGTCGAAGCCCTGGCCCGGATGCGCGATCAGGCACTGCGGCTCCTTCTGGAAGATCGATGCGATGACGACGGTCGGCACGTTCTCCTGAACGGCCAGGAAAGGCTGGATCATGTTGCCGCCCATGTAATAATCGAGGCGGCCGGTCAGCAGCATCAGCCGGCCGTTGGTCTGCGGGCCGCCCATCACGATCTCGACGTCGAGCCCGGCCTTGGCGTAGGTCCCGTCCGCAACCGCCTGGTAATAGCCGCCATGCTCTGCCTGGGCGAGCCAGTTGGTTCCGAAACGGACCTTGTCGCGCGCTTGCGCACCGGCTCGCGAGCCGAAGGCGAAAGTCGATGCGCCAGCCGCGCCCAGCGCAAGGGCGGCGCGGCGGGTCAGTTTCATGTCGGCCATGTCAGTCTCCGTATGATTGCCTCATGCCGGATCAGGCATGAAGCGTGCCAGCGACCCCAACGTATGCGCTTGCGACGCGATAGCACAGCGTGATTTCTGTCGCATCTGGTGCTAGCCACGATCTCCCGCCCATGCTTCCTGTGGACAGACCATGACCGACGCAGCATTGCCCCCCCCTCCCACCAACCGCGCCCGCACGCCCGCCGCGCTGCGCGCGCCCTTCGCGCGCTATTCGCATGCCGTCGAGGTGCAGGCCGGCAGCCGCATGGTCTTCGCCTCCGGACAGTTGGGCGTGGCGCCGGACGACAGCGTGCCGGTCAGCGCGGAGGCGCAGGCCGACCTCTGCTTCGGCGCGATCCGCGCCATCCTCGAGGATGCCGGCCTCACCATGTCGGACATCGTGCGGATCAACGCCTATGTGACGGACCGCGCCCACATGGCAGGCTACATGGCCTCGCGCGACCGGCAGGTGAGCGCGCCGCCGCCGGCGTCCACGTTGATGATCGTGTCGGGGTTCACGCGGCCGGAGTTCAAGGTCGAGATCGAAGTCATCGCCGCGCGCAAGGAGCGCCGGCGCAAATCCGCCCGCACTGGAGGCTGAGAATGGAATCGCTGTTCATCGGGCAGACATACATCGACATCGTGTTCCTTGCGGACTCGATCCCGACCGGGGACGACAAGGCCGTGGCGCGCGACTATGCCGTGTCGTTCGGCGGCAACGCCGTGACGGCGGCGTTCTGCTGCGCCAAGCTGGGGGTCAAGCCGGACCTGCTGTCCTCGCTCGCCGACGATTGGCTCGGCCGCATGTTCCTGGACATGGCCGCGCGCTACGGCATCTCGGTCCATGGCCGCAAGGTGAGGGAGAGCTCGCTGTCCTTCATCATGCCGCATGACGGCAAGCGGGCCATCCTGCGCTGCCGCGACGACGATTACCTGCACCCTTTCCCGGTGCTCAACCTCGGCGGCTGCCGGGGCCTGCACCTCGACGGGCACCAGCCCGACGCCGCGCTGCACTATGCCAGGGCCTGCCGCGAGGCCGGCGTGCTGACCTCGCTCGACGGCGGCGGGGTGCGCTCGAACACGCCCGAACTGCTGGAATCCATCGATGTCGCCGTGGTGTCCGAACGCATGTGCGAGCAGATGTCGCTCAGCCCGGTCGAGATGCTGGAGCACCTCAAGGGGAAGGGCTGCAGCATCGGCGGCGTCACGCTCGGCGAAAAGGGGCTGGTCTGGTACGACGAGACAGGGCAGGGCCGCCACCATGATTCCTTGCCGGTGCCCTCCGCCAAGGTGATCGACACCAACGGCGCCGGCGACGTGTTCCACGGGGCCTACATGTACTCGTATCTCACGCGGCCCGAAGCGGGCTGGGACGCGCATTTCCGCTTCGCGCGCGCCGCTTCCGCCCACAAGATCCAGCATCTCGGCAACGAGGCGGGCCTGCCCGCGCTGGCCGACATCGAGGCGATGATGAAGCTGGCGGCTTGAAGGGCAGTCTCCGGTGTCATCCCCGGCGGCCCGCAGGGCCGGGAAGGGGATCCATCATTTGGTTATGCGACAAGGTGGATCCCCTTCCCGCGCCGTTCCGGCGCGCCGGGGATGACACCGAAAGGACTCACTCGCCTCGCCAGGGATGGGTCCATGTCTCGGTCAGCGTCTGCTGGCCCGTGCGCAGGAAGGCGATCGTCTTCCACCTTTGTGACGCGGGCTAACCTCTGCGTGGCGCGGGCTAATCTTCATGACGACCATCGGCCTCCCGGTCACGCTCGTATCCTCGCTTCAAGGGAAATGGCGGTAACCAGGCTTCGCGGCGAACTGTCCAGCATTCATAAGTTGGGGTTAGCTGGTCGTGAGAGTCGAGCGCGCCCAGGCTGATCTCGACTTCGTCGCCACTTCGCATGAAGACCGACCAACCGCAGCGCGGGCAGAAATGTCGACCGGCATAATCCTGGGTTTTTCCCTCAATCTTCACCGCGGCCTCAGGAAAGATCGCTGCTGCGTAAAACAGCGCGCCATGGTGCTTCCGGCAATCGAGGCAATGGCAGAGCCCGACCCGAAAGGGCTGCCCAGATGCCGCAATTCGGACATCACCGCATCGGCAGCCACCCGTGAAATTGTCCATGTCGTGTCCTTCCGATCAACTGTTTCTCACTCCCCTCGCCAGGGATAGGTCCATGTCTCGGTCAGCGCCTGCTGCCCGGCGCGCAGGAAGGCGCGGATGTCGCCGGATTGTCCGGGCTCCATCACGACGTCGATGAAGGCGCGGAAGCCGCCGATCTTGGGGTTCGGGATGAGGAAGGCGCGGTTGATGCGGCCTGCCGACACCGACGGCACGATCTCGACCTTGTCGGGGTCCGCGACATGGAAGCCGAGCTCGCCGCCGGAGAAATCGACGATGAAGCGCCGCGCGCCCGGTGTGACCGCCTCGCCCGATCCCAGAGCCTTGGGCCTGGCCTGATAGGTGTTCACGGCGCGGCCGCCCGGATGCAGCATGTCGACATTGCCGATCGAGGACAGCCGGTAGCGGATGACGTGCTCGCGGCCTGGCTGCAGGGGAGTGCGCGGAGCCCAAAGCGCCACGATGTTGTCGTTTGTCTCGTCGGTGGTCGGCAGTTCGATCAGCTCGACATGACCCTCGCCCCATTCGCCTTCCGGCTCGATCCAGTATGACGGCCTCAGCTCATAGGCGAGGTCGAGGTCCTGGTAGTGCTCGAACACCTTGTCGCGCTGCATCAGCCCGAAGCCGCGCGGGTTGCGCTCGACGAAGGCGGACACCGCCTGCTCCTTCGGGTTGCGCAAGGGCCGCCATATCCATTCCCCTGTGCCCGAATGGATCAGCAGGCCGTCCGAATCATGGAGCTCCGAGCGGTAGTCGTCGAAGAACCGCCGGTCGTTCTCCCCGGTGAAGAACATCGACGTCAGCGGGGCGAGGCCCAGCTTGGCGATTTCGCGGCGCGGGAACAGATGCGCCGTCACCGCCATGACGCTCGACCGGCCAGGATAGATCAGGAACTGGAATGCCCCGGCGATGGAGGGCGAATCCATCAGCGCGTGCACCACGATGCGGTCGGCGTCGGCGGTGGGGGTCTCGATCCAGAACTCGCGGAAATACGGAAACTCCTCGCCGTCCTTGACGCCCGCGCCGATGGCGAGGCCCCGAGCGGACAGCCCATAGCGCTGGCCGCGGCCGAGCACCCTGAAATAGCTCGCGCCGATGAACGAGACCAGTTCATCGAACACGCGCGGATCATTGAGGGGAAAATGGATGCGGAAGCCCGCGAAGCCCGAGTTGACCGGCAGCGGCGTGGCGAAGCGCGTCTGGCCATAGTCGAACAGGTTCGCCGCATAAGGTATCGGCGTCGCGAGCCCGTCGCGCACGGTGTTGATCGTGACCGGCCGCGTGAACAGGAAGCCAAGGTGGAAGAGGTGCATCCTGTAGCGCGACGGCGTATTGCCGAAGAACGCGCGCTCCGACCTGAACCGGATGTCCCGCCATTGGTCGAACTCCAGCCGTTGCAGCTGTTCCGGCAGCTGCAACGGCTGGACTTCATAGTTCAGCACTGAGAGGTCGCGCGCCCTCCGCACCACGTCCTCGAAGCCGAATCGGGGCGCTGGCGGCGCTGCTGCCAGCGGCGGGGGCGAGGCGGGAGCGGGCGGCGTGGGGGCTGCGGGACGCTGCTGCTGGGCAAGAAGCGCCTCCGGGGCCACGGAAGCGCCAAAGGCTGCGGCGAGCCCGGTCAGCACGGAGCGGCGGTTGTAATCATTCATGACAGTCCAGAGCCCGTTCCCGCGCGCTCCAAAGGTGCGAAAAGCCGCCTTTATGCCCGCATCCCCATGCACTTAGTTGCAGGAATGCGTCCGGTCTAGGGCGGCGCATGAGGATTTCGGAAGGTGGTGAAAACAGTTGCAGAAAACGCTTGTAGGAGGCCGTAGTTTTCCGTATACAGCGCCTGCCCTATTCGCACGTGCCTGTGGCCGCGTGCTGGTTGGTGGGCATGCAGGGGAAACTCTGCACAGCCGCCTGAGGTCCGGAGTGAGGTTGAGGGGGATGGATATCCCTTCGAGGCGCAACTCCCGGATAAGATGCCGAGCAATCGGCCTCTGATCTGAACCTCGACACAAACCAGCAGCCGGAGGCGAAACCGGCGAACCCCATCCTCCATGGGGGACGCAGCTTAAAGCAACGACGGAACGGGCTTTTTTGGTCTTATTCTGATCCCTCCAAAGGGTCAGAGCGGGAAACCGAAGAGGCTTGTCCATCTTGCCCGGCGTGCGGAGGCTCAACCTTCAAACAATGGCAATCCCTTGACCCGGCAACGTGCCGGTCCGTTGGCGTCTCCACAATGCCCCGGACCGTCTTGTTGTCAGTCAACTCATCTTTTTGGCTTCGGCGCTAAGGCAGCGTCGGGGGAGGAATATGCCATGACCGACCGTATCCGTGATTTCCTGCGCTCGCGCCGTGATGATGGCCCTTGCGTCGTCGTCGACCTGGACGTGGTCCGCGACAATTACTTCGCGTTCGCCCGTGCGTTGCCCGACACCCGCGTGTTCTATGCGGTCAAGGCCAATCCCGCGCCCGAATTGCTGCATCTGCTGGCCAAGCTCGGCTCCTGCTTCGATTGCGCCTCCGTGGCGGAAATCGAGATGGGCCTGGCCGCCGGCGCGACGGCGGACCGCATCTCGTTCGGCAACACGATCAAGAAGGAGCGCGACATCGCCCGGGCCATGGAGCTCGGCGTGCGTCTCTTCGCCGTCGATTGCCAGGCGGAGGCCGACAAGATCGTGCGTGCCCAGCGCTTGACCGGCGCGGCTGGCGTCAAGGTGTTCTGCCGCATCCTGTGCGACGGCGCCGGTGCCGAATGGCCGCTGTCGCGCAAGTTCGGCTGCGTGCCGGAGATGGCGGCCGACGTGCTCGAGCATGCCCATCGCCACGGCCTGGAAGCCTATGGCGTGTCGTTCCATGTCGGCTCGCAGCAGGGCAACGTGAACTCGTGGGATGGCGCGCTCTCGTCTGCGGCGGGCATCTTCCGCGAGTGCGCGACCCGCGGCA
Source organism: Allobosea sp. (assembly GCA_031412095.1). Lineage (GTDB taxonomy): Bacteria > Pseudomonadota > Alphaproteobacteria > Rhizobiales > Beijerinckiaceae > Allobosea. Next base: position 10,515 of record JANOCI010000002.1, on the reverse strand, counting down.
TCAACCTGTCGATGGTCAATCTCGGCGGCGGCTTCCCGACCCGCTACCTTAAGGACATCCCGGGCGTGCCGCGCTATGGCGATGCGATCTTCCGCGCTCTCTCGAAGCACTTCGGCAACCAGTTGCCCGAGACGATCATCGAGCCAGGCCGCGGCATGGTCGGCAACGCCGGCATCATCGAGGCGGAGGTCGTGCTCATCTCGAAGAAGAGCGACGAGGACGACCAGCGCTGGGTCTATCTCGACATCGGCAAGTTCGGCGGTCTCGCCGAGACGATGGACGAGTCGATCCGGTATCCGATCCGCACCGGGCATGACGGCTCGGAGATGGGTCCTTGCGTGCTGGCAGGCCCGACCTGCGACTCGGCCGACGTGATGTACGAGAAGGTGCCATATATGCTGCCGTTTTCGCTCGAGATCGGCGACAAGGTGCTGATCGAAGGCACGGGGGCCTACACCACGACGTACTCGGCCGTGGCGTTCAACGGCTTTCCGCCTTTGAAGCAGTACACGATCTGACGATCGCCCGGCGGGGCTGCACGAGCCCCGCCACCTTTCGCACAATCGAATTGTCCGTGTCCGCGCGCATCCATCGCGCGGAGCCGCGCTGCCGTCGCTGCCGGTGAAGGAGGTCTGCCGTGGTCATGATCCGTGATGAACTGCCCGCCGACGCCATGAACCGCGAAGCGTTGCTCGACGCCGCCTTCGGCGACGCGAGGTTCGAGAAGACGTCGGAACGTCTGCGTGAGGGACGCAAGCCCGCGCACGGGCTAAGCCTCAGCGCCGTCCACGAAGGCGGCCTCGTCGGGACTGTGCGCCTGTGGCACGTCGAGGCTGGCTCGGCTGGCGCAGGCCTTCTGCTCGGGCCGCTGGCCGTCGATGCCGGCAGCCGCTCCCTGGGCATCGGCGCCAGGCTGATGCGCGAGGCTCTCTGGCGCGCGGCGCGTTCCGGCCACCGCTTTGTGCTGCTGGTGGGGGATGCGCCCTATTACCAGCGGTTCGGGTTCGAGCCTGCCTCTTCCGGGCTTCACATGCCGGGCCCTCTGGACAGGTCCCGCTTCCTGAGCTTCGAGGTCATGACGGGCGCGCTCTCGGGCGCCAGCGGCATGGTGGTGGCGACGGGCGAGCGGGCCCATGACCGACGTCGCTTTGGCACCGACATCAGGCTGGCGGCCTGAACCATGCTAGGCATCATCATCAGGCCCGTGGTGCGCGTCACCACCTGGCTCGCCGTCGCCGGGCTCATCGGGCTTTCGGTCGCCCAGAGGCGGCCGAGGCCGAATGCGGCGCTGATGGAGGATTGATGGGCTGTGCGCCATCGGTCTGCACCAGCGTTATGGCCGGCCTTGTGCCGGTGATGCCGGCACGGATCCTCCACCCCATCTGGATCGCGATGGCCGCCACGAGGGCGGCCATGACATTATGGGATAGTCAGCCGCAAACGGGGCGCCATCACGCTTCAACGCCCTTTTCCAACGGAAACTGTTGACGGCGTCGGCCTGTTGCCGTTTTGAAGCCGAAAGCTCACCTGCCTCACCCCGCGCGCCCGCGCCCTCAGGAGATCCATCATGACCAGCTGGCCAGTCCATGCCACCATCAAGGGCCCGATCGTGATGATCGGCTTCGGCTCGATCGGGCGCGGGACGCTTCCCTTGATCGAACGGCATTTCAAGTATGACAAGAGCCGTTTCGTGGTCATCGATCCGGATGACGCCGACCGCGCCTTGCTGGACGAGCGCGGCATCCGCTTCATCCAGACCGCGGTGACGCGGGAGAACTACAGCGAACTGCTGACGCCCTTGCTCAAGGCCGGCAAAGGGCAGGGCTTCTGCGTCAACCTTTCGGTCGACACGTCGTCGCTCGCGCTGATGGAGCATTGCCGCTCCATCGGCGTGCTCTACATCGACACCGTCGTGGAGCCTTGGCCCGGCTTTTACTTCGACAACTCGGGCGGCAACGCGGCGCGCACCAACTACGCGCTGCGCGAGACGGTCCTGGCCGCAAAGCGCAGGAAAAAGGGCGGGTCGACCGCCGTGTCATGCTGCGGAGCCAACCCGGGCATGGTTTCCTGGCTAGTCAAGCAGGCGCTGGTCAACCTCGCCACCGATCTGAAGATCGAGTTCAATGAGCCGACGAGCCGCGCCGAGTGGGGCGCGCTGATGCGCAAGGCCGGCGTCAAGGGCGTCCACATCGCCGAGCGCGACACGCAGCGCGCCAAGCAGCCGAAGCCGCGGGATGTGTTCGTCAACACCTGGTCCGTCGAGGGCTTCCTGTCCGAAGGCACGCAGCCTGCCGAGCTCGGCTGGGGCACGCATGAGACCTGGATGCCGAAGAACGCCAAGAAGCACGCCAAAGGCTGCAAGGCCGCCATCTACCTGGAGCAGCCGGGCGCGAACACGCGCGTGCGCTCCTGGTGCCCAACGCCCGGCCCGCAATACGGCTTTCTCGTCACCCACAACGAATCGATCTCGATCGCCGACTACTTCACGGTGAAGGAGAACGGCAAGGCGGTTTACCGTCCGACCTGCCACTACGCCTACCATCCCGCCAATGACGCCGTGCTCTCGCTCCACGAGATGTTCGGCAACGGCGGCAACATGCAGAAAGAGCACCACATCCTCGGCGAGGCTGAGATCGCCGACGGCATCGATGAACTGGGCGTGCTGCTCTACGGCCACGGCAAGAACGCTTACTGGTACGGCTCGCAGCTATCGGTCGAGGAGACGCGCGAGATCGCGCCCTACCAGAACGCCACCGGCATGCAGGTCACGTCGGCGGTTCTGGCCGGGATGGTCTGGGCGCTGGAGAATCCGAAGGCCGGCATCGTCGAGGCCGACGAGATGGACTACAAGCGCTGCCTCGCGGTCCAGACGCCCTATCTCGGGCCGGTCAAGGGCTACTACACCGACTGGACACCGCTGAAGGATCGCGAAAAGCTGTTTCCCGAAGACGTCGACCACACGGATGCCTGGCAGTTCCGCAACATCCTCGTCAGGTGACGCAAAAAAGCCCGCTCGATGCGGGCTTTTCAACGTCAAGCGTGCGGCACCTCAGCGGATGCTGGGGCCGTAGAAGCTGTTGGCGAACGGGTTGGGGCCTGCGAAACGGTCAGGCAGGTTGTCGCGGCCGATGTTGCTGATGCTGCCGGCAGGCGAGCTCGGCATCGTGTTGGCGACGAACAGGTGGCGGTCATAGCGGCCGACCGGCACGACCTTGCCCGCGTCAAGGAACGAGCGGCCCTCGACGATGACGCGCAGCGGCTTGCGCTTCGGCTGCGCCTGGGCGGGGAGGGCGGCAAAGACCGAAACGGCTGCAAGGGCGGTGATGGCGAAGGCAAGGCGGCGCATGTCGGACTCCGGGCGCTGATGGCACAGCGAAACTATCATGTGGTGGTTAACGGATTTCGTGCGGCGACCTCAAGCGCAAACTGCCCGATCTCGCGATATCGCGATCAGCCGCCGCTGCGCCTGAGCTGCGGCGCCGCCTGGTCCCCGTCCAGCCAGGTCGTCCTGCGTCCCGCCGCCGCAAGCTTGGGGCTCAGGCATCCAGGCTGCCTGTTCAATTCCGCCTTGCTGAAATAGTTGCGCAGGCTCCGGTCTTCGCCGGAGCCGACCAGGTTCAGCCGGTCGATCAGGCACGTGAGCTGCTGGCGGTCGGCCGCCCGGCCCTTGCCGCCGCATAGCCAGCCCTGGAAGCTGAACGCAGCGCCTTCGGCCACATGACGGAAGCCTATGCAGGCGCGGCTTTCGCTCCCTGCATCCAGGATCATGTCGGCGGTCTCGATCAGCCCGAACTTGCTGGCGGCCGCGACGGGCGTGGCCGCGCGCGTCACGGCGAGGCCCGCATCCGCGGCGGACCGCGTCATGTCGACGAAGAACCCGTGCCTCCCGGCCGGGACGGAGGTGCGGACCGTGATCGCGGCATAGGCGGCGTCGACGGTGAACCCGCCGGCCATGATCTGCTCCTCCCGCTGCGGGGAATGCAGGTCGCGGCGGGACCGATGACGTATCTGCTGGCCGCCGAGGTCCGGCAGGCCAAGCGCGAAGCTGGCCATCGGGCGCTGGACTGCGATCCATTCAGGCCTTCGCGCCGGGGCGGACCGCTCATGCTCCGGCCGCGCCGCGGCCGTCAGGGGCTGGGCGGCCGCCTCGATTGCGCCGCCAGGGGAAGCATTGATCCAATCCGGCGCGGCGCTGGCGATCCAGCCGGCGGACAACACCCCGCAGCAGGCGGCCAGCGTGCGCCAGCCAAGCTGCACCGCGGCGCGCGCGACCAGGATCAGGCATCGGTCCGCAAGGCGCGCGACGACACGCGCGATCGGCGCCAGCCATGCCGCGACCGGCGCCAGCCATGCCGTGATGGGCGCAAGCCATGCTTTGTCCGCCAAGATCATCGACACGCCACATCGCCCTCTTGCAAGATCGGCAGCGAGCCCTGCTGGCAAGCCGACAGCCTCATGCTGGGCGACCGGGATGACCTGAGGGTTACTGTACGGCCGCTTTCCGGCGGCAGGGTGAACGGGGCGTCACGATCTGTGGTTAACGGGCCAGGCGGCGCGGGCGCGCGGAACCAGGGCCTTGCGTCCGGCTGTGGCCTTGCCGCGTAAGCGTGATATGGTTTGCGTCATTCCGCCGATACTGATCCGGACATGCGAGACGCCATGACCCAATCCATTCCCCTTGAGGCCGGCCTGCCCGCGAACGGACGGCCAGGCGAGGCTCAGAGGCTTTCAAAGCCCGTGCGGTACATCATCAGGATGCTGGTGTTCCTCGCGCTCGTCGGTTTCACCGCGTTCATCCTCTATCGGCCCATCATGTCGGCGTTCATGGCGAACCCGGGTCTGAACGGCCTCATTCTCGGCTGTTTGCTGGTCGGCGTCCTCGTCGCGCTGAGGGAGGCGTGGCGCCTGAAGACGGAGGCCGCGGCGGGCAACGCCCTGCAGGGCGGGGGGCCCGCCGACGATCATCGCGGCTTGCCGATCCTCGGGCCGCTGCTTCCTGTGCTTCCGGCGATGCAGCGGCGAGCGCTGGCCCCGAGCCAATCGGCGACGATCCTCGAATCGATCGCGGTCAGGCTCGACGAAGGGCGCGACACGCTGCGCTATCTTGCAGGCCTGCTGGTCTTTCTCGGGCTGCTTGGCACGTTCTGGGGCTTGCTCGAAACGGTGAGTTCGGTCGGCGCGGTGATCAACACGCTCCGGACGGGCGGCGAGGCTGGCGTCCTGTTCGAGGAATTGAAGGCCGGGCTCTCTGCGCCGCTGTCGGGCATGGGCCTGTCGTTCTCGTCATCGCTGTTCGGCGTGGCGGGATCGCTGGTCCTCGGCTTCCTCGACCTGCAGCTCGGGCAGGCGCAGCGGCGCTTCCGAACCGAGGTGGAGGACTGGATGGCCGCAGGGCTGGGCGCTGCGCCCATGTCTTCGCAGCAGACCGTATTCATGCCCTCGCTGCCTTCCGCCAGCTCTGGGCCGCCGAGCTTCGCCTCGCTCGGGCCGGACGTGGCCGCGCAGCTTCAGAAGACCGCGCAGGTGCTTTCGGACAATGCGGGCAGCGGCCGCCAGGCCACGCAGGCCATGGCCAATCTCGCCGAGGGTATCCAGGGACTGGTGCAGCATATGCGGTCGGAGCAGCAATTGATCCGCGATTGGGTCGAGGCCCAGTCGCATCGCGAGAAGGAGACGCGCCGCCTCATGGAGCGCCTTCTGTCCGAGCGCACACGGGCGGATTGAGCGATGGCCCTGTCGCGCAGCAGGCGCCGCGAGGGCGCAGACTACTGGCCCGGCTTCGTCGATGCTCTGTCGACATTGCTGATCGGCATCGTCTTTCTCTTGTCCGTGTTCGTGCTGGCGCAGTTTTTCCTGAGCCAGGAGATCACCGGCAAGGACACGGCGCTGCGCCGGCTGGAGAACCAGGTCTCGGAACTGACGGACCTGCTGGCGCTGGAGAAGACCCAGAAGCGTTCGGTAGAGGAAAACCTTGCCCTGCTTCAGTCGACGCTGAGCCGCACCGATCAGGAGAGGGCGCGCATCCAGGGCCTTCTGGAGGGAGGGTCCGGCGCCGCCAGCGCGGCGCAGGGCAGGGCGGCGCAGCTCGAGGGCGCGCTCGGCGCCGAACGGCAACTGTCGCAGCGGGCGCAATCCGCCGTCGAAATGCTCAACCAGCAGATTTCCGCCATGCGCCGGCAGCTCGCGGCGCTCGAGGAGGCGCTTGCGGCATCTGAATCGCGCGACAAGGAATCGCAGACGCGGATCTCCGACCTCGGCAGCCGCCTGAACGTCGCTTTGGCGCAGCGCGTGCAGGAGCTGGCGCGCTACCGGTCCGACTTCTTCGGCCGCATGCGGCAGATCCTCGGAACCCGTCCCGACATCCGCGTCGTCGGCGACCGGTTCGTCTTCCAGTCTGAAGTGTTCTTCGACGCCGGGGCCGCGCTGCTGAAATCGGAAGGCCAGGCCGAGCTGGACAAGCTGGCGGCCGTGCTGACCGACATCTCGCGCGAGATTCCGCCCGACATTCCCTGGATCGTCCGCATCGACGGCCATACCGACGCGCGGCCCATCCGCACCGCGCAGTTTCCGTCCAACTGGCATCTATCGACCGCGCGGGCCGTCGCGGTGGTCGAATACATGGCCAGCAAGGGCCTTCCGGCCGAGCGGCTGGCGGCGACCGGCTTCGGCGAATTCCAGCCTCTGGAGCTCGGCGCAAACGATGAAGCCTATCGCCGCAACCGGCGCATCGAATTCAAGATCACCGAGCGCTGATGAAGGCTCGCGCTTCGGCTCCTGCTGCGGCAGGAAAGCGCGTTTGCAGCCGGGCCAGCGGGGCGGGCATGCCGCGCATGACTGCGATGGCCAATCGGATGGGAGACAAGTCCCGCAGCGCCGCGTAGAGCAGGTGGGACTTCGCCCCGGACCCTCATGTCTCTCGACGCCATCCTGCTGCGCCTGACGCCGCTCGCCTTCGTGCTGATCTGGTCCACCGGCTGGGTGGCCGCCGGCTATTCCGCGCCTCATGCCGACGCGCTGACCTTCCTCACCGTCCGTTTCGCCTGTGCCGCGATCCTGCTGGGAGCGATCTCGCTCGCGGTCGGCGGTGAGTGGCCGCGCGGAGCGCTGGGCTGGACGCATGCGCTGGTGGCGGGCGCGCTGCTGCACGGCATTTATCTGGCTGGCGTCTGGTGGGCCGTGCGGCATGGGCTGCCGGCGGGCATTTCGGGGCTCCTCGCAGCCTTGCAGCCGATCCTCACAGCCGCGCTCTCCCCGCTGCTGGTCCGTGAGCGGATATCACCCCTGCGCTGGCTCGGCATCTTGGTCGGGTTCGCGGGCATCTCGCTGGTGCTGGCTCCCAAGCTGGCGGGCGTCCTGCCGGAGACGCTCTGGCTTGTACTCGTCCCGATCCTGGTCAACCTCGTCGGGATGCTCGCCGTCACGTTCGGCAGCTTCTACCAGAAGCGCTTCCAGCAGAGCGGCGACCTGCGCACCATGACCGCGGTGCAGTATGTCGGCGCGATCGCAGTCACGCTGCCGCTGGCGTGGGCGCTGGAGCCGATGGCCATCACCTGGAACACGACCATGGTGCTGGTGCTGCTCTGGTCGGTCATCGGCCTGTCGCTGGGAGGCATCGGCTTGTACCTGGTCCTGATCCGGCGAGGCGAAGTCTCGCGCACCGCCACGCTGATCTACCTCGTGCCTCCGGCCGTCGCAATCGAGGCCTATGTGCTGTTTGGCGAACAGCTCACGATGGTCCAGATCGCCGGAATGGCGCTAACCGTGTCCGGCGTGGTGCTTGCCAGCCGACGGTGACGCCTGCCGGCATCTGGCGTGCGTCCCTTCCGCCGTCGTCGATGCGGAGCGGCCCGGACGCCGTTCCGGCGAAAGACGCGGCCCGGTGCAGGACCAGTCCGGGGCGAGCATCCGAATCCACGGCTGATCGCCTGATCAGCCCCGCAGGCGGTATTTGACGAAGCCGTCGCCTGCGTCGCCGGCCAGTTCCGCCTTGAGCGACGCGGGCTTCAGCGCGGCCGAGCCCGGACCGGAGACGAACGTGACGTTCACGCCGGGCGGCAGGGGGGCGAACGCCCAGTTGCCGTCGGCTGTGGGATCGATGCGCTTCTTGTCGATGATGTGCCGCACGACGACGTCGCGGTTGAGGTCGGGAGCCTCCAGCACGACGGTTGTCTTCGTGCCGGGAAAGTTGCCTCCGCCGGCGGCGCGGTAATTGTTGGTCGCGATGATGAACTCCTGCACGTCGCCCACGGGCTTGCCTTCGAAGCTGAGGCCGACGATGCGGCGCGCGTCGGGGGCCGCCAGCCTGCCCTCGCCGTCATAGCGGGAGGGCTGGGTGACATCGATCCGGTAGCTGACGCCGTCGATCACGTCGAAGTTGAAGGCCGGGAAAGCGGGATTGATCAGCGCTTGCTCGTCGGTCCGGGCGGGATCGATCCTGTTGAAGATGCCGGCGGAGCGCTCGAGCCATTCCCTGACCTGAGAGCCCGTCACCTTCACAGCCTGGACCGTGTTGGGATAAAGATAGATGTCGGCGACGTTCTTGATGGCGAGAGGGCCAGCCTTGATGTCGGTGTAGAAGCTCGGGCCGCTGCGGCCGCCTGACTTGAACGGCGCCGCGGCGGACAGGACCGGCAGGCCTGCGAACGCGGTGCCGGCCATCAGGCCCTTCACGTAGGCGATCTGCGCCTCCGCCACGATCTGCACGGACGGATCGTCCGCGACGAGGGCGAAGTAGCTGTTGATCGGCGCGGACGTTTCGCCGACCGGCTCGCGGACATAGGCCAGCGTCGCCTCGTGCGCGGCGGCGACTGCGGCCAGCACGCCTGCATCGGCCTCGGCCCTGGAGACGATCTTGCGGTCGGGCGTCCTCTCGAAGATCGGCCGCGCCTCGGACCTGAAGCCGGCCACTTTCCACGATGCGCCGGAACGCTCCAGCTCCAGATCGACGATGCCGAGGTGGGAGCCCCAGAAGCCGGGCTGCACGCAAGGCTTGCCGTTGAGCGAGCCCCGCGCATTGTCGACGCCCGCGATGCCGTCGAACGCCTTTGCGCCCGGGAAGACGAGATGCTGATGGCCTGTGAGGATGACGTCGACGCCATCGACCATGGACAGGTGCAGGGCCGCGTTCTCCTCGCCGCCCCTCGCTTCGCCGCCCGCGATGCCGGAATGGCAGAGCGCCACGACGATGTCGGCGCCGGCAGCCTTCAGCGCGGGCACATGCGTGTGCGCCGCCTGCACGATGTCGCCAGCGCGCACCTTGCCTTCGAGATGCGCCTTGTCCCACTGCATGACCTGCGGCGGCGTGAAGCCGATGACGCCGACTCTGACGATCCGGGGCGCGCCCGCCTCGTCGGTCACCTTATGGTCGATGACCAGCCAAGGCCGCACCAACGGCTGTCCGTCGCTCTTCACCAGATTGGCGCAGACGAAAGGGAAATTGGCGGACTTCACGCCGGTGTCGAGAAAATCCAGCCCGTAGTTGAACTCGTGGTTGCCGAGCGTCGAGCAGGCGTAGCCAAGGCTGTTCATCGCCGCGATCATCGGGTGGAGGTCGCCGGACTTCAGGCCCTTCTTGTAGGCGATCCAGTCGCCCATCGATGAACCCTGCAGGAAATCGCCATTGTCGAAAAGCAGGTGGTTCGGGGCTTCGATCCGCGCCGCCTTGACGAGGGTAGCGGTCTTGGCGAGGCCAACCGTGTTGTCCTCGCCGTCGCGGTAGTAGTCATAAGGGACGATGTTGACGTGAAGGTCCGACGTCTCCATGAGCCGCAGCTTGACGCGCGCGGGGGCCTGCGCTTCGGCCAGGGACGGCAGCACGGACGCCGCGCCGACGGCGGCCCCGGCCTTGATCGCAGCGCGGCGGGTGAGCTCGGATGCAGACATGGTCGAACCCTCGTTAAAGCCGACCCTAGCATCCGCCCATGACAGTTTCACCCCGAAAACCAGTTTCACGCCGAAAGCCAGTTTCACGCGCAAAACCGGCGATCGTCAGCGCGGCGCCTTCTCGACGTTCCAGAACGCCATGACGCCGGGCACCGCAAGCAGGCCCTGCAATCTTGGCGAATGGGCCACCGGCTGAAACCACTGCCCGAAGGGCACGTACGGCACGATCGCGTAGGCGCTTTCCTGCACCTTGACGGCGTTCGCCGTGCGCTCTTCGGGGCTCCGGCTGCGCCCGAACGCGTCGATCAGGGCCTGATGCGCATCATCGCAGGGCCAGCCGGGCCAGGCCCTGGCGCAACTGGCCTGCATCGGGACGTTGCCCACCGGATCGGCCGACCCGGCCCCGTTCCACCAAGTCAGGGCGAGGTTCCAGCCACCCTGCGCCGGCGCGTTCCGGTTGGCGCGGCGCTGCGCCATGGTGGCGAAGTCCATGCTCTGCATGTCGACGTTGATGCCAATGGAGCGCAGATCCTGCGCAAGGACCTGCGTGGCCGCCGACAGGAACGAGATGTCGGTGGGGTGCAGCAGGACGATGGGCTCGCCCTTGTAGCCGGCCTCCGCCAGAAGCGCCTT
>JANOCI010000001.1:0-16466 GCA_031412095.1 Allobosea sp. | reverse complement strand
GCTCGCCCCGAGGCAGCGTCGAAGTTCAGATGAAGCGCTTGCGAAGCCTGAGGAAGGGCTTTTCGACGAGGGTCCAGGACAGCTTTGCGAAGATCAAGGTCAGGATGACCGACAGGAGCGCGACGGTGAGCACCCTCGAGGCCGCGCTCCATCCGCCGATGTAGGGCAGCAGCACGAAGACGAGCGTCTGGGAAATGGGGAGCAAGCACGTTTAAACTTTAATCTTGACGACGTTTCCGTAGCGATTTTAATGCCCACCAACCGAGTAAAAACAAGAATTAACTTATAGGAATTTCAAATTGTCAGAATCAGTGCCTACGGAGAGATTTGCTTTTATCGATACTGGTCGAGCACTTGCCTGTTTGATGCTTGTTATTTATCATGTCGTAGGTGCATCGAACATTACTGGATTACGATTGCCAGAAACTCATTATTTGCGTACCGCGAATCACTTAATCGACTTTATTCGAATGCCGCTTTTTGCATTTATAGCTGGATACACCTTAAAAGTATTTTCTGAAACTACGTTTCAGTTTGATGAGAAAATGAATTCGAGAGTTTTCAGGCTTATCCCACCTTTCATTATTGTTTCCAGTTTGACATATTTTAGCCAAATACTCATGGGTTTTGAAAGAGATATACCTTTTTTACATATTTTTGTCATTGGCTATCAACAGTTTTGGTTTATACAATCAATTATAATTCTAATATCAATATCACTTGTAGTTGGACTATTTTTCAAACAACGCGATTTTACGTTTTTTGCTGTTGGAATGATGATAGTTGGAACTACAGCTCCAATGTTTGTCGATCGTTGGCAGCCAGATTTGTTGAGCGCATACAAGGCCATTTATCTGGCACCATATTTTTTCTTGGGCGTTATCACATCAATACATACGCCCTCCCGCCTGATAGCAAATTTCTTTAGTATTGTGGCGTGGACTGGCCTTCTTGTATATATATATCTCAATCCAACTGAATTAACTAATGATCTAACATCGAATGATATTGATTTTGAAAAGTACATACTAGGAGCATTTGCAGTTTGTATTACACTATATGCATGGCAGCCAAACATAAAATATCTATCATGGATGGCCCCATATGCGTTCACTATATTTCTGTTTCATAATTTCTTTACTGCAGGCGCGAGAATTGTGCTAACTAAGTTTCTCAACTTGCAGATTCCAGAAATTTTACTCATCCTTGGGGTTGCAATTGGAATCGTGGGTCCAGTGATTTTACATTTATTGTTGAAAAGAATGCCGAAGTTGGCTTTGTTGGTTATCGGAACAAAATCTAATCGCAAAAGTACCGCTTATGCTCCAAGAGAAACTTGAGATGCGTAACTCGTGCCGAGAAACGCCGCATGATTCAAATGTTATGCGGTGCTGCCGCCGTCGACGGTCATGATCGCGCCGGTGACCTTCGCCGCGCTCTCGCTCAGCAGATAGCTGACCGCGCCCGCAACGTCGCTTGGCTCCGCCAGCCCGAGCGGCGCCCTGCGGCGGATGCTGTCCAGCCTGTCGCCCTGAAGCCCCGACGTCATCGCCGTCTCCATGTAGCCGGGCGCGACGCAGTTGACGGTGATGCTCCTGCGGCCCAGTTCGCGCGACAGCGAGCGGGTGAAGCCCTCCATCGCAGCCTTGCTGGCGCCATAGACCGACAGTCCGCTGAACCCCGTGCGCGCGATGATGGACGAGATGTTGACGATCCGCCCGACGCCGCGCGACAGCATGGCGCGCGACAGGTATTTCGTCAGGATCATCGGCGCGAGGATGTTGGTGTCGAGGACGCGCCCCATCTCGCTGACATGCATGGTGCCGAGGACGCCGTCGAGCCCCACCGCGGCGTTGTTCACGAGCCCGTACAGGCCCGGCATCTGCTTCGCCCAATCGCGCGCGATGTCAGGCAGGGTGGCCGTGTCCGAGAGGTCCGCCACGGTGAAGCGCGCGGCGCCGGGATGAAGCCGCTCCAGAGCGGCGAAGCCGTCGGTCTTCGCACGGCTCACGCCGACCACGGCATATCCGTCCGCCAGCAGCCTGGCGCAGATCGCCAGGCCCAGCCCGCGCGAAGCGCCTGTCACGAGCACCGTCTTCATCATGACATCCTTCGCATTGTCTTGCCGGAGGCCTCGACCGGAACTTCCCGAAGCACTTTGACCAGCGCAGGCCGGGCTTCAGGAGGCAGATGTTCGGCGCAAAAGCGCATGACGCCCCGCCGCAGGTCGGCAGGGTCGAGATCAGGGCGCGCCGGCACGACGCTGAGCGAAAGCAGATTGCCGGCGATGGAGCTGCGCATGGCCTCGGCCCTTGCGAACGCCACGCCGGGATGGCCCAGCACGATGCGCTCCACATCCTCGAGCTGCACCTTCGCGCCGCCGATGTTGGCGCGCAGGTCGTCCCGGCCGCGGAACATGACCCTGTCGCCCACCAGTTCAACACGGTCGCCCGTCCGGTAGAACCCGTCGCCGTCGAGCTTCTCGCCGATCGCCGCCGAAGACCCGCCGTGATCCGATTTCAGGAGAAGCTCGCCATCTGCGATCCGGATCGAAGCGCCGGCCGGCGGCTCGCTGAGGTACGCAGCCGGGAACCCCGCCCTGCCGTCCTTCACCGCAAAGCCGACGCCGGCCTCCGTCGATGCGTAGATGTGCGTCAGGCGCGCTTGCGGGAAGCGCGCACCCAGCGCCGTGAGCACGGCATCGTCGGCGATCTCGCCCCCGAGCGTGATCTGCTTGAGGGCGAGGCCTCGCGAAGCCGCCGTCATCAGGATGCCGCGCCAGAGGGTCGGCGTCGCCGAAAGATGCGTGCAGCCGGCGGCGGCCAGGAAGTCGATGCGGGCGTCGATGCGGTCGCCGATCGCCGGAACGGCCAGCATGCCGCCGCCGAGGATGGCCTGCAGAACCACCTGAAGGCCTGCGAAACGGCTTGGCTCATAGAGCAATCCCCAGACTGGCGCGCTTTTTCCTTCGGCAGGCTCAGCACGTCTCACCGTCCGCGCAAGTCCCGCAAGCGTATGGCGGACCGCCTTGGGAACGCCGGTCGTGCCGGATGTCGTCATGATCCAGCTTGTCGTCACGGCCGGCCGCGCGGAGGCGGCGGGCGCCGCAAACAGGACGTCAGGATGCGTGCATGGTCCCGCATCGCTCCGGTCGCTGACCAGCATCATGCTCGGGAACGACGCCATGATCTCCGCGATGTGCGGCGCGCTCAGGCCAGGCGACAGCAGCAGGATCTCCGCCGCCGTCCCGTCCAGCGCAAACAATGCGCTGAGCATGCGCGCGGGGGACTTCATCGAGACAGCGAACGAGCCTGCCGGCGCGAAGTCGCGGCTGACGCGGGCCTCAATCAGTTGCGAAGCGGTCAGCCAGCCTTCGGAAGACGTCACCACCCGGCGCGCCGGATCGAGCGCCGTCCATGCCGCATCGCTCGACAGGATCATCAGCGCGGTGCGTTTGCTTCGTAAAAAGCGACGAACTGCCCGAAATTCTCCGGATAGAAGGCTTCGGTGGCCACCGTGAACGGATCGTAGCCCAGCTCTTCGTCGAGGCGCGCCACCAGGATGGCGTATCCGAGGCTGTCGAGGCCTGCTTCGAGCAGGATCGTCTCGTTCGTCAAGAGGGGCGGCTCGCCTGGTTTCTGCTCGCGCCAGATCTCGCCATAAATCTCGTTTATCTTCGATGCCAGATTTGTCACGCGCGCAAAATCTCCTTAGTTCGGAGCCTTATTGCACGGACGGACTTATTTACAACATGAAAATGCCTGAATCAGTCGGCGCGCACGCGTACTCCCCAATTCGTCGTCATCACGTTGCGCTCGACGACGCGGCCCGGGTTGCCCACCACGACGGAATTGGGCGGAATGTTCGTGACGACGACCGATCCAGCCCCGATGATGCAGTTGTCGCCGATGGAGACCCCCGGCATGATCAGCACGTTGCAGCCGATGAAGCATTGCTTGCCGATGCGGGTCGTCTTGTGGGCCTGGCCGACCCAGTCGTGAGTGAGGATGGCCGATCCGAACGCGAGCGTGCTGTATTCGCCGATCTCGACGCCCTTCGGATTGGATTTGTCCAGCTTGGCGCCGAGCGAGATGATGCATCCGCGCTCGATCTTCATGCCCCAGAAGCGGTTGTAGTATTGCCGGAGGCCTTCGACGAGGACGAGGCGCGTCCGGTTGCGGATTTCGATGAGAATGCGTTTGGTCATTTATCCGTCATTGCATCTAGGAGGTCATTGAATATGTCGGCGCCTGAGACAGGAATGGACATGAGGACGCCAACATGCCGAAGCCGGGCGGATCTGGCTCGCTCGCCATCGCCGCGCCTTGTGCCACATCGCCTCCACGCCGACAAGACGAGGATGGCGGCGAGGGCTCTGTTTCGCCCTGCGAGGCAGACGGCCCAGACGCGGCAGGCCAGCTTCGGTGCGAAGCCTGCCCCAATGCGCGGCGCGCGCATGCCTGCCCGCTAAGGTCGCTCGCAATGTCGACGTCCGGACTTCTCAGGCCAGGCGCGCGGCTGGCGGCTGTCGGCGACAGCGGCACGCAGTTCAACGCCGCCGCGACCTTCGCAGTGCTGTGCGGCTCGAAATCCACGCCGATCGTGGCTCCCCTCGCGCCGGGCGACGGCTACCGTACCGGCGATGTCCTGACCATTGCGGGCGGCGAGGGCCAGATATCGCCGCGCCAGGTTCGCGTCACCGCGGTGTCCGGGCCTGGGCGGGTCACGGCGCTCGAACTGGTCTCGTTCGGCGCTTACCGCAGCCCGCCGCCGTGGCGCGCGGCTCCGGCGGAGGGCGGCGGCGGCAACGGCTGCACGGTCAGTTTCAACCTTCTGGTGACGGGCGGCAGCGGCTACCGCGTGGGGGACGTCGTGGAGGTCGCCAGCTTCGTGGTCGACGAGCCCGCCGCCCTGTCGGTAGAGGCCGTGACGCAAGGAGGCGGCATCGCGCGCGCATCCCTCCTCAGGCAT
Organism: Allobosea sp.; assembly: GCA_031412095.1. Classification (GTDB taxonomy): domain Bacteria; phylum Pseudomonadota; class Alphaproteobacteria; order Rhizobiales; family Beijerinckiaceae; genus Allobosea. The sequence continues at coordinate 11,495 of JANOCI010000001.1, read as the reverse complement.
GGGCTTTATCGCTATGTCGAAGCGGGGCACGATTATGCGCTCGCCGGCGGCTCGGGCTCCGGCGCGAAGGTCCGCACCTCCGCTGCGACCACAAGCGCGCTTGCCGCATCCTACGGCGCCGTCCTTGAGTACCGGCAGGGCGGGCAGATTTCCTGGGCGCGCGGGCAAGACCCGCGGTTCGTCCACGAGATCTGGCTCGATCCGCGCGCGACCGGGGCCCTGCGCTCGAACGTGCTTGGAGCGACGACAGCCCAGGCTACGGGGAACCCTTACTTTTCGGGCGCGAATCTGGGCTTGTCCGGCGATACCGCCTCCGGCGCCGCAAGGCGGCGCGGCGCCGTGCTCGCAACCCAGGCCGAGATCGTCCGCTATGCCGCCGGCGCCAATCTGGGCACGACCGACAGCCCCGTTGCGGTGGTCACAGCCCGAATTGCAGAGGAAGTGGCCGCGTATCGCCGTGCCGGTCGAGCCGTGATCGTTTCGACGATCCTGCCTCGCAGCGCCGGGATCCGCAGCGAGCAGATCGGCGGCGTCGCGACAGTGGCAGGCTCATCGCTGGTGACGGTGACGCTGCCCGGACACGGGATGCGCGGGGGCCAGATCGGCTCGGACATCCGCATCCAGGCGCAGGACCGGGTTGGCGGGATCGCCTTCAGCGGCCAGATCCGGCGCACAGTGGCCGACCAGCGCAATGCGCCTGACGCGTTGGTGCTTGACATGATGGACCAGGTCGCGTCGCAGACCGCCTCGGGCGGCGGCCGCGTCATCGTCGACAGGCTGGGACCCGGCCATCAGCTTGGCTTCCTGCCCGGCGATCCGCGCTGGCGGCGCTACTACGAGATCAATGCCTGGATACGGGCCAATGCGTCACGCCTCGGCGCCGTGCTTGAAGATCCATGGGATGACCTCAGGCACCCTGCGCCGCCCTCCGGCGAGCCAGGCGAAGCGGATGCCGGCGTCCTGCGCGATGGGGCGCATCTTTCATCGGCCGGCGGTTTCCGGGGCCATCGCAGCATGTCCGAAGCGGTGGCGAAGCTCGTCGCCAGCGGAACATGGTTCGATCCTGACCCCCGAGCCGCCAACCTGCTCGAGAACGGCGCTTTTCGCGGGGTGGACGGTGTGGCGGGGCTTGGTGTGGCCGGCCGCGTGCCCTTGGGTTGGCAGGTCTCCAACATCAATGGCGCCAATCAGCCCGTTGCGGTCACCGCGTCGGCCGAGCCCCGGGCCCAGGGCGGTTCATCGCTGATCCTGACCTGCATTTGCACGGGGCGCGGCGCGCCGGGCTCTTTCAATATCATTCGGCTTGCGCCCACGGCTCCGCCAACATCGGGGTTCGCCCCGGCCGACTGGCTCCAGGGCTTTTTCGAGATCGAGCACGCGGCGGGCGGCCCCGGCGTGTCCGTCAGCGCGGCGCTCGGCAGCGGCGGGATCTTTTCGCCGAACGTCTCGGTCCGCGACCTTGGCGGCCTCACGGGGGAAATGCCCATCCGCGGCGCGCACCGGAGATGGCTGATCACGCCGCGCATGCAGGCCGACCTCCGCCCGACGATCAAGGCCCAGCTCGACCTGCAGGTCCGGGCCGACATCGCCGGAACCACCGTGCTGAAGATCAGCGCCGCCATGCTCCGCAAGGTCGTGAGCCCGGTGTCGCAGTTTCCGTGGCCGGCCTGACGCGCAACTGGAGCGCTGCGCACAAAAGCGGCGCCGGTCTTGCGCGCACGCATCGGTCTATCGTTTCATTGTCCGCCAGTCGCTCAACGTTCCCGGAACGCGCGCAGGACCTGGTCGTAGATCGGCCGGAACAGATACGAGATCGGTGATCGGTCTTCCGTCTTGATGAAGACGTCCGCCGGCATGCCTGGCTGCAGGCGCGGCATCTTGGCGGCGAGCAGCGCCTCCTTGGGAGCATGGACGCGGCCGACGAAAAACCGCGGCATCTGCACTTGCGCCGCATCGACGACGATATCGGGGGAGATCGCCGTCAACACGCCGTCGATCCCGACCAGGGTTGTCTGGTTCGCGGCGGCAAGGCGGATCGACGCCTTCTGCCCGATCGTCAATTGGTCGATGTCGCGCGGCTGTATCCGCACCTCGAATGTCAGTTCGTCATTGTTCGGCACCACCCGCATCAGCGTCTCGCCGGGACGCACCACCCCGCCGATCGTGAAGATCGCCAGCTGATGGATCGTGCCATCGATCGGGCTGCGGATCTCGATGCGGTTGAGCTGGTCCTCCAGCACGATGCGGCGCTCCTGCGCTTCGGCGAGCTTGGACGCGGTGTCCCTGGCCTCCTGCGTGACGTCGGCGCGCCGCTGCTGATTGAGCTGGATGATCTGCAGCTCCGTCTCGGCCACCCGCGCGCGGGCCTTGGCGACCTCCGAAATCAGGAACCCGATATCGCCCTGCAGACGGCTCTGCTCCCGGCGCAGGCCCGAGACGCGCTGCAGCGGCACGAGGTTGCGCGCGAAAAGCTGCTCGAGGTCCTTGAGTTCGGAGCCGATCAGTTCGGCCTGACGCTCGCGTGCGCGCATCTGGTCCTCAATGCCGGTGCTCTCGAGCTTGATCTGGCGGATCCGCTCGTCGAGCTGCGAGCGCTGCCCATCGAGGGCGCGCGTGCGGCTGTCGAGCACGATGTTCTCGAGCCCGATGACCCGCTTCAGCGCGGGCTCTTCGGCGCGTGACGCGATCGAGGCCGGCAGGTTGATCTCGCCTTCGCCGGTCCGCTCAGCGTCCAGCCGCGCCTGGCGGATCAGCAGCTCGTCGATCTGCGTCAGGAGGATCTGCAGCTGCGCTTTCGTCTGCGTCTCGTCGAGCTTGACCAGAAGGTCGCCCGCCTTGACGACCGAACCATCGCGCACCAGCAGTTTCTCCACGATCCCGCCCGTGAGGTGCTGAACGCTGCGGGTGTTGCTTTCGACGATCACGAAGCCCGAGGCGATCACGGCGCCCGAAATGTTCGTGAACGCTCCCCACAGTCCGCCCACTCCGAACACCAGCAGCCCGGCGACGATGCTGCGGCGCTTGAGCGCCGCGATGTCGCGCCTGACCTGACTGCTCGCATCGACGTTGTTGCGCAGCGAAGGCAGGGCGAGAGCGCGGTTCGTAGGCGTGCTCATGCGCCCTGCCCCGTCTGCTGCTGCAAGGCGATCTCGGCCGGCTTGCTCCGGTTCCTGGACTGAAGCGCTGTCTGTCCCGTCCGGTTCATGGTGGCGAGCACGTCGTCCCTGTTGCCGAAAGCCCGCATTTCGCCATCGACGACGAGCAGCAGCTTGTTCACCTCCTCAAGCATGTTCAGCCGGTGCGCCACCAGCACGACGATCGCGCCACGCTTCTGCGCTTGCCGGATGGCCTGGATCAGCGCTTTTTCGCCTGTCGAATCGAGATTGGAGTTCGGCTCGTCCAACTGCAGCAGGAAGGGTTGGCCGAACAAGGCCCGCGCCAGGCCGATCCGCTGCCGCTGCCCGCCCGAGAGCATCAGCCCCTCTTCGCCGACAGGGGTCGCATATCCCGAAGGCAGCGTCAGGATCATGTCGTGGGCGCCCGCCATCTTGGCGGCGTCGATGATCTGCGGCGGCGTGGCGTTCGGATTGAAGCGCGCGATGTTCTCGGCCACGGTGCCTGTGATGAGCTGCACGTCCTGCGGCAGGTAGCCGACGATCTGCGCCCGCTGATCCGGCGGATACTGCTCCAGAAGCGCGCCGTCGAGCCTGACTTGCCCGGCCGCCGCGGCCCACACGCCGGAAATGCCCCGCACCAGCGTCGACTTGCCCGATCCGCTCGGCCCGATCACGCCCAGGACGTCGCCGGAGCTCAGGCTGAACGTCACGTTGCGGACGGTGACGTTCGGGCTGCCCGAGGGCCCGACCGCGAGCTTCTCGACTGTGAGGTCGCGCTGCGGCAGAGGCAAGGCTATGGACGCGGACGGCGCAGGCGCCTGCTCTAGCAGCTGCTTGATCCGGCCCCAGCTGTCCCTGGCCTGGATGATGGAGCGCCACCGGCCCACGAGAAGGTCGATCGGCGCCAGCGCCCGCGATGCGATGATGGATGAGGCGATCATGACGCCCGGCGTCGCCTGGTCGTTGATCACGAGCCAGGCGGCGATGCCGAGCAGAAACGACTGGATCGCGATGCGGATCGTCCGGGTCATCGTACCGATTTCGATCAGCAGCGTCGCGAGGCGGCCGGACGTGCGGTGATATTCGCGGCTCAGATCGATGAAGCGGTTGGCCAGCGCCTGACCGAAGCCCATCGCCTCGGCCACCTCGGCGCCGCGCTGGGCGGATTCCGCGGCCCGCTGGCGTGCCCGGCTCGCCGCGGTGACCTCTCTCGTAGGCCGCTTCGCGATCATTTCGCCCGCGACCGTCAGCGCGATGACGACGAGCATGGCGCCCACCGTGATGAGCCCGATCAGGGGATGGAAGAGGAAGCACACGATGACGAACATCGGCATCCAGGGCAGGTCGAAAATGGCCAGAAGCCCGGAGCCCGCCATGAAGCGGCCGACCTCCTCGAGGTCCCTCACCGCCCAATTCTGGCGGTCATGCTGGGCCCGCCGCAGCGAGGTGTGCATGCTGACGTGAAACAGCGGGCGGGTGAGCTGCTCTTCGATGTCCCGCCCGACGATGGCGAGCATCTTCTGGCGGTAGACATCGAAGAAATACAGCGCCACGTACAGGATCAGCATCATCAAGGTGATGAAGAAGAGCGTCGATCCGCTTCTCGAGAGAAGGACGCGATCATACACCTGCAGCATGTAGATCGCACCGGTCAACATCAGGAAGTTCACGCAGCCTGAAAGACAGAATACGTAGATGATGACATTCTTGTTGTGCTTCAAAATCGAGCGGTCAAATTCTGAGATCATCGGCATCGAATTTGACTTCATCTAAAATGACAAGCGCAGCGACTTCGTGCAATGTTTCGGCGCATCTTCCATATCTGGGCGGATGAGGTTCGGCTTGGAAACGTGGCATTCCGTAACATACGGGCCGTGCTGCCGCAAAGAACCGTTTACCATAGGGTAAATGGTCCGGCACGCGCCTGAGGCTCCTTCGCGATTGACGTTCCTGCATTGCAATGATGCACGCCCTGGCAGGCAGGCGGGTTGACCCTTCCGGCCAAACGTCCGACAGGAGGGTCGGCAAGTGATGGGGCGAACGCGCCCGCGCAGGATACGGCACCATGCAACTCATTGTTCGGCTTCATAAAATCTCCAATTTCTTTTACCGGAAAAATCTGCGGTTCGTGTCGAAAATCATCGATGTCGGCATGCGGATCATTTTCCAGACCAGCATCCCTGGCGGCGCGACCATCCATCCGACGGCGCATTTCGCGCATAGCGGGCTGTTCAGCCTCGTCACGCGCGATTCACGGCTCGGCGCCCGCGTGACGCTTGGCGTCGGCGTGGTCTTCGTCGGCGGATGGCCGAAGCAGGGCGCGCCGACCGTCGAGGATGACTGCATCATCCACACCGGCGCGGTCCTTGTCGGCGCGGTCCGCATCGGGACTGGCAGCGTGATCGGCGCCAATGCCGTCGTGACGACCGACATTCCGCCACGGTCCCTCGCGGTCGGCATCCCCGCGCGCGTCAAGAAAACAGGCATCGACATCCGCGAGTATCATTTCCCCGTGGTGATCGAAGCCAATCCAGAGTTCTTCGACACCCGGCCCGAGGTTCCAGCGGAATCGCAGGAAAAGACTTCGCAGGACAAGACCCAGCCATGACGCCCGCTCAGGCGATCAGGGCGCCGAAGGTGCTCGCGGTCGTTGAATCGGGCATGCTCGCCGTCGCCAATTTCCTCATCTTCATCACGCTGGTGCGCAGCTTCGGCCCGGATGCCGCCGCTGGATACGGCACGGCCCTGTCGGTGGCGTTCTCCTGCCAGGTGCTGATGCGCGTCGGATTGGTCACGCCATCGGCCATCTGGAGCCGCGCCCGGTTCGAGCGCCGAGCTTCCGCGCTCTCAGGCACGCATCTCCTGATGCTGGGCATCCTTGGCGCCGCCGGCGTAGGCGTCCTTGTCGCCCTGGCGATGCAGACCGGCCGGCCGCTGTGGTGGGCTGCGGCGAAGGCTGCCCCGGCTCTTTTCCTGCTTGTCGCGAGCGCCGAGTTCGAGCGCGTGATGCTGATCAAGCTTGATCGCCATGTCCGGCTGGCGACGCTGGGGCTGGCTGCCATGCTGTGCGTCGCGATGCTCTGCGCCGCCGCTTTCGCGGGCCTGATCGGCTACGGCGCCTTCATGGCGGGCCTGGCCGCGACGGGCCTCGCAAAGCTCGCAAGCTCCATCGGGGCGGTGGCCGCTCCCTCTCCAGCCGGAGGATTGCAAGCGCTTCGTTTGGGGGTTCCCCGTTTCGCCATGCCGGCGCTCGCCCAGTTCTTCGGGGCAGGCGCGTGCAGCAATGCTCCCGTCTTCGCGCTCGCTGCGCTGTCCACGCCGACGGCCACGGCCGCCTACGCCGCCATGCGGACGCTTTACCAGCCAATGCAGATCATCGTGCGGAGCCTCGAGATGGTGGACCGGACCCGGTTTCACGCCCAGCATGCGGGGCGCGCATCCGCGGGGCGCGCCTACGTGGCGGCCATTGCCCGGCAGGCGGCCATCACCGGCGCGGTGGCCTTGCCGATCTTGCTGTTAGGCCCCTGGCTTCTGCATTTCGTCTATGGCGGCCGGTTCGATGCCCATCTCCCGACTTTCATCATGTGGGCTTTGATCATGATGTTGATCAACCTCAACAGCATCACCGACACGTTCGTGACCCACGCCAAGGCGCTCGGCCAGCATACATACGGGCATCTGGCAGGCGGTGCGCTCGCCGCTGTCCTCGCCTTCGTGTGGGCGCCTGCAGGAGAGGATGCGGCCGCCGCGATCGCGGCGATTGCCGGATGGTCGGTGATCCTTGCATCAGGCGCCTTCCTCGTCCTCAGGCACGCCAAATCCTGAAGCGCAGCATCATCCGAGCCAGGCACGGTCTCTGCCGGCCGCTTCGTCATTTCAGCCTTCTTGGTTTACAGCTGATTGATGTGATCCATCGAACCCGACAGGTTTGCTGAACCGGACCTAAAGCGCTGATATGTATGGTTTTCCCCAGACGATCCGGGGATGGGCCAATGTTTTCCGCAAGCGTGCGAAAAAGTTACCTGCGGCGCGCCCGCCACCTAGCGATGGTCGCCGGCTCGCTCGCCGTCCTTCTGCCCGCAGCCACCGCCAACGCAGGCCCGCGCGTATCGGCGCTGGCCAGCGGGCACGTCATCTCCGGGGCGGAGCAGGTCCTAGCGCCCTTCGCGCATGTGCGCTTCTGCGCGATGCACCGCGACCAATGCCAGGTGCAGCGCAGTTCGATCCGCAAGAGCAGGATGCGCCTGACCCCCGAACGCATGGCCACGCTCACCAGCGTCAACCACGCCGTCAACGCCGCGATCTCCCCCAAGGCGGATGCGCCCGGCCTGCTCGGCGACACCTGGTCGATCGCGCCGGCGCGGGGCGACTGCGACGATTACGCCGTGAGCAAGCGGGCGCGGCTCCTGACGCAGGGCTGGTCGAGCCGCAGCCTGCTTCTGGTCTCGGCCACCCTGCCCGACGGGCAGGAGCACCTTGTCCTCGTCGCGAGGACCAGCGCCGGCGACGTTGTGCTGGACAATCTGAGGCGCGACGTCCGGCCCGTCTCCGCCGTCCGCTACCAGTGGCGGTCGATCCAGGACGAAGCCCATCCGGCTTTCTGGAGGCGGGTCGACGCCCGCTCGATGCTTGTGGCGGTCGCGCCGCCCATTTCGGAAGAGCAGGTCCGCACCGTCAGGCTCGCCGGCCGCTACGACCTGGCCGCGGCCGAATTGCCTGCAGCCAACCTGGCGCTTCGCGGCGTCCTGACGCGCTGAACCGATGCGGCGCTGCCCCTGGAAGCGTCGCGCGCCACAGCAGGCTCTGGATGACCTCAAGTCCAGGCGATCGGCCGGACGCCATGATCCTTCAACCACGCATCGGCCTTGCTGAACGGCTTCGAGCCGAGAAAGTCGCCGCGTGCCGCCAGCGGCGACGGGTGCGCGCTTTCGATGACCAGATTCCTTGGATCGATCAAACCGCGCCTGGCCCGCGCCTTGTCGCCCCACAGCATGAAGACGGCCGATGGCGCCTGCGCGCTCACGGCCGAGATCACCTGATCCGCAAGCGCCTGCCAGCCGAACCGCAGATGGCTGCCCGCCTTGCCGGCTTCGACGCTGAGCGCGGTGTTGAGGAGCAGCGCGCCTTGCGTCGCCCAAGAGGTCAGGTCGCCGCATTTCGGCGGCGGCACGTCCAGGTCATCGCCCAACTCGCGGAAGATGCGCTTCAGCGAAGCGGGGAGCGGCCCGTCCCCGCGATAGGAAAAGGCCAGGCCATGCGCATGGCCCGGCGTCGGATAGGGATCCTGCCCGACGATCAGCACCTTGACGTCGGCGGGAGCAGAGAAGCTCAGAGCGGCGTACATCTGGCCCGGCGGCGGCAGGACCTTGTCGCCGGCGGCTTCGCAGGCGTCCAGCCTCGCGGCGAGGCGCGCCGCCGCGCCATCCCGGAAGAACGGCAGGCCGCGCCAGCCCTGACCGGCGGGAGAGTTGAGGAAATCCTCGAGCGCCTGTCGCCGGCTCATCGGGAGATGCCGCTGAAGCGCGGCGACGGCCGCCGGGTCATGGGATCGATCAAGCCCGCCGGCGTCAATTGCGCGCGGCGATGCGGCCTTCGATCCTCGCGGTGATCTGGCCGAGCTTGCGGGCATGGCTCATCACGTCGTTCGCCATCAGCTTGCCCTGCACGTCGAGGTCGCTCCCGCCGGCCGGCGTCAGGGCTGCGTAGCCGTCGCCGCCGCGCAGCATGAAGTCATTGGTCGCGACGCGGTAGGTCCGGCTTTCGTCGAGAGGCGCGCCGCCTACCGTGATCGAGACGATGCGTGACCCGGCGGGAGCCCTCGGGTCGTACACCACGGCGAGGCCCGACACCTGCGGGAAGCGCCCGCCCCGCTGCTCCACCTGGCTGAGCCCGTTCTCGAGCGCGGCGCGGATGGCCTTGCCTGTCGCTTCGGTCAACACGTTCCGATTCCCGAACGGCAGCTCGCTGAGGATGTCGCGGCGCGTGAGCTTGTGGCCCGCCGGATACTGCTTGTTGGCCCGGATGCCTCCGCCATTGGTGATGGCGATCTCGGCGCCCGACGCCTCGCGCATCGCATCCGCGATGAGGTTGCCGAACGCTGTCTCGCCGGACCGGACCGATGCGGTCCTGGTGTCGAGCTCCACCGCCAACGTCGCGACGTCAACATCCAGCTCCCGCGACAATTCGCCTTCATACCGGCGCACGATGCCCAGCATGTCGGGGTCCGGCGTCGCGGCGCGGCTGTCGTTGACCCGGAACGTCGGCGTCCACGTCACCTGGCGGGCGGCGCCCTCGCCCGTGACGGTCACCGTCAGGTCGATGGCGGTGACGTAGTTCCCCTCCTCGTTTGACTCGACCATCACCGTCCGGCCGTCATAGGCGATGGCGAGGTCGTGGTCGTGCCCAGTGAGGATCACGTCGACGAGGCGCGAGCGCATGATCTCGTTGTCGACCCGTCGATCCGTATGGGTGACGGCGACCAGGAGCTCGGCGCCCGCCGCCCTGAGTTCGCGCGCCTGCGACCTCAGCGTCTCGATCACAGGCAGGAACCTGATGTCGCCGGGGCTGGAGACCTGAGGCGTGTTCTCGAGCACCAGCCCGATGACCCCGACCTTGATCCCGCCAAGTTCAAAAACCTGGCTATCCCTGTGCCCGGGCAGGATATTTCCCGCGGCATCGCGAACATTCGCTGCGAATGTGGGGTAGGTCTGCTCTGAGATCCGCTTCGCGTAGACCTCCTTGCCGAAATCGAATTCGTGGTTTCCCGGCACGAACACGTCGATGCCCAGCTTGTTCTGCATCTCCACGATATGCGCGCCCTGGTCGAAGCCGGACATAAGCGATGGCGAATAGCAGTCGCCGGCATGGGCGAAGAGCAACGGCACGCCGCGGGCGCGCTCCTGCTTGACGATGGCCGCGAGGCGCGCATACCCGCCGCGGCCCCGCTCCTCGCCGAGCTTGTAGATGTCATTGACCAGCAAGAGCGTGAGGCGCGGCTGCGGCACCTGCGCCCTCGCACCGGTCGAGGCGGCCGTCGCGGCCGCCCCCGTGCCGGCCAGAAGGCTGAGCGCCTTCCGGCGTGTCAGGTTGGTCGGCATGGGGTTGGTCATGGCGTCCTCCGGGCCCTGGATCTTTTGCTGCATCGATCATCCGATTCTGGCGTTCGGCCGTAAAGCCCTAAATCGCCAGCCCGCCGATGACAGGTTTGCGATGTGGGCGAGCGCACATTAAACTGGACGCCGTCCAGCCGCAGTGACAAGACCGAGCCGGATTCGGATCGACAAGCCATGAACGTCAATGTTCCGCGTGGAACGCAAGCAAGCCCGGTGAAGCTGCCGGCCGACCACAAGCCCGTGAAGGCGGGGCGCATCGGCGTGCTCCTGATGAACCTCGGCACGCCGGAGGCCACTGATTTCTGGTCGATGCGCCGCTACCTGAAGGAGTTCCTGTCCGACCGCCGCGTGATCGAGACGTCGCGCTGGATTTGGTGGCCCATCCTCAACCTGATCATCCTCACCATCCGGCCCGGAAAGAAGGGCAAGGACTACGACTCCATCTGGAACAAGGAGCGCAACGAAGGCCCGCTCAAGACCATCACGAGAAGCCAGGCCGAACAGCTTCAAACGCGTATGCAGGCCCTCACCGGCGACAAGGTCGTCGTCGACTGGGGCATGCGATATGGCTTTCCCGATGTGAAGGGGCGGCTTCAGGCGCTTCTCGACGAGGGCTGCGACCGCATCCTCCTGGTCCCGCTTTATCCTCAATACGCCGCGCCGACATCCGCGACAGCCTGCGACCAGGCCTTCAAGGCCCTGATGCAGATGCGCTGGCAGCCCACGGTCCGGGTCTCGGCGCCCTATCACGACGATCCCGTCTACATCGAGGCCGTGGCCGCCTCGATCCGGGAGGGCTTTGCCAAGCTCGATTTCGACCCCGAGGTCATCCTGACCTCGTTCCATGGCGTGCCGAAATCCTACCTCCTCAAGGGCGATCCCTACCATTGCCAGTGCGTGAAGACCGGCCGGCTCATCCGCGAGGCGCTCGGCTTCTCGCCCGAGCGCATGCGCACCACCTTCCAATCGCGCTTCGGCAACGAGGAGTGGCTGCGGCCCTACACCGACGAAACGGTGCAGGCGTTGGCGAAGAGCGGCGTCAAGCGCATGGCGATCGTGGCGCCCGGCTTCACCGCCGATTGCCTCGAGACCCTGGAGGAGCTCGACGGCGAGAACCGCCACTACTTCGAGGACAACGGCGGCGAGCACTTCGCCTACATCCCCTGCCTCAACGACGGGGAACTCGGCATGCGCGTGATCGAGAACGTGGTGCGGCGCGAGCTGCAGGGCTGGGTCGAGGTTCCGGTCGGCGCCGAGCAGCGACGCA